>JAJYUA010000048.1 GCA_021792755.1 Pseudomonadota bacterium | reverse complement strand
CGATGAGCTGACCGTTGAAATCCACCGCCAGGGCGATCCGGCGCCGGATGACACCTGCACCGAGTCACTTGAGGAGTGGAACTGATGGCCGCCGCTGCACCCACCGCCCCCCGCGTACCCGCCGCGCACCAGAGCGCCATCCTAAAGCTGCTCAACGGCATCGGCAGTGCGTTGAGCGCTCCCCAAGGCGCGGGCATTCTCGGCCTCGCTGAAGGGCTCGGGGCGGCCTCGGCGCCCCACATGCTGACACCCGTCTCTATGGGGCAAGCGATGAGCATGGGGCTTCAGGGCGCCCAGCAGTACCGGCAAGCCTCGCTCGCCAACGCGATCCAACAGCAGGCCATGCTGCCCTACCAAGTGGCGCGGACCCACGAAGCGCAACAGGCCGTCAGCGGCCAGAACAATCCGGGCCTCTCGCCCCTGGCGCGTGCCGGCGATCAGGCGCTCGCCGCAAACATAATCAGCCCTGGCATGGGTTCGACCCTCTACGCCAACAACCCTGCCGTCGTCGCCCAAAAGACGCTGGCCGAGACGCTGAACCAACTGCAGAAGATCCCCGCCAACGAGCGCGCCGTGCTGCTCGCCAAGGCCTTCAACCTTCCGGCGCAGGGTACGCTTCCCGAGGCCACGCAGCAGACACCTGGGGGCGGTATTGCCCAGATGCAGGGAGCGCCTCTGGCGATTGCGGCGAATGCTGCCAACAAAGCCGGAGGGGCTGCCAGCGCGGCCTATCCCTACAGCGCGGCACTGTCGTACCACACAAAGACCCCCGGGCACGCAGGCGGGACGCTCGGTCCTCCCCCCGGACCCTTCGCGCCTGCGCAGGCTGCCCCGGGCGCCTCGAGTGCTGCGCGCGAGGCGGCAATCCGTGAGCAGGTCGGACTCATGACCGCCATGAACAACACGGCCGGCGCCGCGGGCCGTCCCATGCCCTTCGCGCCGCCGCCGCAGGCGCTGCCTTCTGGTGGATTGCCGCAGCCAACGCCCGGGGGCATGGCGGCGCCCGGCACGGTTGCTGCGGAGCGCTCGGCTGGGCAGCGTCAACTGCCTGCCGTGGTGGCGCAGTTGAAAGCCGCGCAGGGAGCTGGCGTGCCAGTGCCCGGCACCGCGCGTCCGGTGCTGGCGCTGCCGGCTGCTCGAGGTGCACAGCCCCAGGCGCAGGCCGGTGGGATATTCTCGCCGGGCTCGACGGTCGCCGGTTATGAGCTGCAGAAGGCCGCCGCGCAGCAGACACTCGCGCAGGAAGGTGAAGCCGCGAAGGAAACCGAGGCCGCGCAGGCGCAGCTCGCTCGGCTCACGGAGATGCAGCAGGCGCTCGACAGGATCCCGGTGGGCGGGAACTTCTCGAAGGTGTACGAGGGAATCGGCAACGCGCTCAACTATGCCGGCATCAAAGTGCCGGGTCTCGCGGCCATTCAGGAATACTCCAAGTACCGGACCAATTTCGTAGCCGACGCTGCCCGCAAGATGGGCGCGAAGGTCTCCTATCAGGAGGTCGGCTACATCGCCAAGGGCGTGCCGGACTTCACGCTCGCCGGGAACGCTCCACGGGCGCTGCTCGCGCAGCTCTCCGGCGCCGCGCAGTACGACATTGCGCGCAATCAGGCCATGACCTACTACGCCAACCACGTGCCCAACCTCTACGGGAAGGCGTACCAAGGCACCGCGCGCGGGTTCGAAACGTGGTGGCAAAAGTCAGGCGTGACGCCTGGCTCGTTCATGTTCATGTCGACGGCCTGGGCGCTCCCGCCGGCTCAGCGGGCCGAGTACCTGCGCAACTTTCAACGCAACCAAACGGGCAAGGCGTACATCAAGCAGTATCAGAAGGCGCAGGCGTTCCTACGCCAGCATCCGCAGCTCGTCCCCTTCTGGCAACAGCAGTAGGAGGCGCCATGCCGTCGCCGCTCGATCTTGAACTGACAGGCGCTGCGCTGAAGGGTGCGCCGGCTGCCGCCGCGGCTGCTGCTGCTCCCCTCGCATCACCCCTCGGCATGGAACTCTCGGGGGCAGGCAGCGCGTTCCCGGCGCCCACGACGGGTCAACTCGCCCGCGCCGCATGGAACCAGGGCGGACAGACTCTGCAGGTCGGCCCGCTCAATACGCACATCCCCCTGCCGCAGTGGCTCGAGCATCGCCTGATCTTCCAGGGCCGTGCCCTCTCCGATGTCGGGCAAGGGCTCGGGAACGCCGCGCGCTGGGTGGGCGATAAGCTCACCGGGCAACCGTACGCCGCCCCAGCGCAGACCAACGCCGACAAGATCATGGCCGCGACTGAGCGGCAGCATCCCTTCTACAACTACCTCGTGAAGTGGCCGACCGAGCTTGCAGCCTCCCTGCCCCTCGGCGAGGGGGGAGGCGAGCTCGGTGGCGCAATCGGCGAGGCGATCTCGCCTGCCTCTGGCATGCTGAGCCGCGCGCTGCCAGCCGTCGCTCGGGCGGCCGGCATGGGCGCTGCGTATGGCATCCAGCAGCGGCAGGGCAATCCTGCGATCGATGCGCTTATCGGCGGGGTCACCGGCCCTCTGTTCGAGGGGGGCGCGAATCTTGCCGGCAAGGGGCTCGGTCTCGCTGGCGAGGGAATCGACGCGCTGCGTACCAAGCTGTGGCCGAAAGCGCTGGAGCAGCCCGACATTGACAGCATTCTCGCGCGGCGCTTCGCGGATCAGGGCTTACCGAGGTCCGTAGCGCTGCGCGACACGGTGCCGGACGTTCACCTCACGCCAGCGGTGCATAGCGGGGACCCGGCCCTGTTGGGCATCCAGAGCGCCGAGCGCATCGGGGACGTCCGGCAGGACTTCAACGAACTGCACGCGGCCAATAACGGCGCCATCGTCAACGGGCTGCGCCAGAGTCTCGCCCCGAACGCCGACAGCAGCACCGTCTCGAGCAGCGCGCACGATCTGCTCCTCGGCGCCCAGCAGCGCGCCAAGGCCGCGGTGCGCGCCGCCTACCAGCCTTTCGATGCAGCCAAGGGAGGCGTCTACCTCGAGCGTGCGCCGGTCCAGAACGCGCTCCGGGACGCCTACGACAGGTTACTGCCGGCGCATCAGGAGGGACTGCCGGAGAAGTTGCGCGAGGTCATGGAGGCGGATCATCCGCTGCACCTCACGAGTGACATTGAGGACCTGACTGCGCGACTGAACGACGCCTACCGGAACGCGAAGCCTGGAACGACCGCCAGCCGCGCGGCAGCGATCATGCGCGATGCGCTCAACAAAGGCCTCGACGCATCCTCGGTCGCAACCGATGCCGAGCGGCCGGGGTTGATCTATGACCCGGCGCGCGCACCGCTCCCCAAGCGCAACATGGTCGAGAGCGATCCGACGCAGGACTCGATCCTGCAGTACCTCGCAAAGCACCCCAAGGGCATCAGTTCCGTCGAAGGCGCCGCGCAGGGGCTCGATCCGGCCGATATGCGGGGGAGTGCCGCGCGAGTCGGTATCAAGCGGGCGTTTCGCCAAGGGGGCATGAGTTTCGATCAGGCCGCAGAAGCCTTGCACCAAGCCGGGTATCCCGTGGCGGATGAGCGCGGGAACTATGACCCGAACGCGCTGCTCAACGCGATCGACGGAGAGCTGCGCGGCCATCCGGTCTACAGCATGGCGAACACCCGGCGGGTCGCTGAGTTCGCGCAGGACGCGGCGAGTGCGCCCTCGAGGGGTGCGGCGCCCCCGGATCTCACGGACCTGGCCGAGCGCGCCATGCAGGCATCGCCGGAGCGGGCGCAGGCTGCGCTCGACTCATGGACCGATGACGAGCCCGCCACAATCGCTCGGGTGCAGCGGCAGCTACAGGCGGCGATTGACTCCCCGCGGCAGGCCGCAGCGGACGAGGCCGAGCGGGCGTGGAAAGAGGCCAAGGCTGCCAACGCAGCCTTCCGGGAGCGTTTCCCGCAAGGCGGCGCGCGCGACTCCGAGGCCCGGCAGTGGCTCTCCCGGCGCCTGCTCGGACTGAAAGCACCCACCAAGTTCCTGAGCGAAGCCCTCACGAGCCCCGATCGCGCGCAGGCCGTGCTCGATGCGCTGCGGGATGATCCGGCCGAGCGCGAACAGATGCGCGGGCTGATGAGAAATCAGTACGTCAACAAGCTACTGGCCGCCACGCGGGAAGGCGTACCCGGGGCACAGACTCTCAACGCCGCCGCTCTGACGCGCGCGCGGGCGAACAGTGTGGCGCTCGAGCGCGTGCTGCTGAATCCTGCCGAGCGGGACCTGCTCGACAGCTACGTGCAGGCCGCTGGCGATAACGCGAAGCTCCTGCAGCGCGTGCACACCGGCTCGAGCGAGACTGCGGCGCTGCGGAGTTACCAGCAGAGCAAGAAAGCCTCCCTCGGCGAGGAGGCCGTTAAGCACGTCGCGTCCGTCGTGCATCCGGCGATCGGCGCGCTGCTGCACGTGCTGCCGGGGCTCGTCGACAACTCGGCGAACAACGCCGCGCTCGAGAACACCCTGCGGGCGGCGCTAATTGACCCGGCTGTCTACAACCGGGTGGCGGGTGCCGCGCCTGCGGACCTGCGCGGGCCGATCGCGAAGCTGCTGGCGACCTATGCCGTCCCGGCGCAGATCGCCGCGACCCGGCCGGCCATGTTCGCGGTGCCGCGGGCGCTCGGGCCGGCGCTGTCGGGAGTGCGGTGAGACGAGAGCACCGCGCGCGTCAGACCATGTGGCATAACTCGCCCTCAGCCACCACATCCTGCCCCCGCGTCATCGCGGCGGCATTCGCGAGGGTGATGAGGTGCGATTCGCCATGAGTACACGCCATCCCTATCGGCCTGCGTAGGGCGTGACCCCTCGCGGGAGGCAGCGGTAAGTCACCCGGTACGTCTTGTTCTCGATTATGTACGGATCGAGGCCCATGATTTTCGCGCCCGGGAGCGACCAGCCTTTTGCAGCCCCAAGACATACTTTCTTCGTCGGGTAAGCACTTGTCGGCGTGATGCCGCTTCGGTACAGAGAGTTCAAGCCAGTCTCTGAATACCAGAGCACCCACCTGCCGGAGGACGCATTCTTCTTAAGTTGCGCTACCTGGGATCTAAGACTCGTGATCTGCGCGCGGAGAGTCACAACTTCTGCTGAAGTTTTCTGATGCAGTTGCCGGAAGTGGTTCCACACAAGAAATATAGCGACGGCAGCGCCGACGGCAACCACCCCCAGACATCCCGATGCGTCATCGCTCATGTAAGCGCCTTCAGCGGGTCTATTTTTCTTTCACTTTACGCCGTAGATCGTACAAACGACAAGGGCCGCGACGATGCGGCCCCTGGCGTCAGCGATCGTTGTGGCGACTACCTCCTCGGCGCGAACAGCCACGCCAGCGCGAGCATGATGGCCGGAGGGCCGAGCAGCACGGCGGGCAGCGCCACGCCCGCGCCTTTCTCGAACGTGCCGCCGATCGCCAGCCCGAGCACGATCAGGCAGCACCAGCCGACGAACCACACGGCGGCGAGACGCATCAGCAGACGAGCGATCACGGCAACCTCCTGGCCCTGCGCTGGACTGCCGCGGACCCCGGGAACAGCCGGGCACCGAGGCGCGGGCACAGGTCCTCCGCTGTCCCGTTGCGCCAGTCCTGGCTCGCCCGCCCGAGCAGCTCGAGGGCCTCCTGCACCCGGATCTGAGCGGCCGGGGCGCTCACGGGGCACCCCTGAGCCGACGCGTCAGCTCTCGGCGGAACTTGGCCTGCTCGGCCCTGGTGAGCGTTACAGTCTCGCGCAGCGCAGCCATTGCCGCCCGCACGACCCGCTGGTCCGCCTTCGGCGCTTTGGCGCCAGCCTTTGCAGGGGCGCTCACGACTGCGCCCCGCGGCCCATAAGCTCAGCGGCCAGGTCATCGAGTTCGGCCACGACGTGCGCGATCTGGGAGTGCACGGCGCCGAGGGTCTCGGTGTCATCCTTCGTGACGACGTAGCCGGCGGGCGCGTCGTGGAACTCACTGAGCGCCAAGTACGCGAGGCGGAGGGCGCCATACTGCTCCGTCACCGCGGCAGCGACGGAGCCGAAGTCCGGCGCGGACGGGGCGTCGAGCTGCGGCAGGTTTACGGAGTCGAGGGCGTCGGCAAGCTGGTCGGCAGCATCCGCGACGAGCAGGACCGCGTGCGGGCTCACTCCCTCATCGTCGCGGTTCTCGCCAAGGGCTCGAAGAGTCTTGGCAACTTGCCACGCGCGGTCTTGCTGGGCCTGGATGGCATCGGCGAGCGGGCGGGGAAGGTCGGCCGGAGCGTGCGCCCCCGACGGCAGCCGCTCAACCTGGTTGTGCGCTGCCCATAGCTTCGCGATGGCTTGGGCGAGGGTTCCGTACTCCGAAGCGCGCTGCTCGTTCGGCTCGAGGGCCCGCTGAGTCGTCTCAACGAGCTCTATTGCCTCGGCGATCGTGCGCTGAACATCCAGGGGTGCGTTGACGGACTGCGCCACGGCGGGCGCGGTATTCTTGCGAGTAGCCATGTGACACCTCATGCGTGTTGCGTGGTGAGCCGCTCGCTGTGGATACACACCACGGCGGGCGACGCCTCAACGCAGAGGTTCGAGGGCTGAAGGGCGCGCACAGACGCTCAGAAAGGTGCTGCTGGTACCCCTGCTGGTACCCCGCCAAGAATCTGACCGGGAAGCTCTGAACGCAAGTCCATGTTTTTATTGGTCGGAGCGCCGAGATTTGAACTCGGGACCCCTTGCACCCCATGCAAGTGCGCTACCAGACTGCGCCACGCTCCGACGTTAGGCTCTTTCGGCCGCTTGAGCGCGAGCGGGGATTTCTCGCGCGAACACTCATTCTACCCTCATTCGACTCTCCTGCGGGAGCGGTGCGGGCGATGCGCCACGCAGCCCCGGGAGCACTCTCCTTCAGCGTTTGAGAATCTTCAGCAGCTCCTCGAGCTCCACGCGGACCTGCTTGGCGATCTGGTGACTCTGGAACACGTCCGTGCGCGCCTCCTCGCCCGTCAAGTGATTGCGCGCACCGCCAATGGTGAAGCCCTGATCGTACAGAAGGCTCCGGATCTGGCGTATGACGATCACGTCCTGGCGCTGGTAGTAGCGGCGGTTGCCTCGGCGCTTCACCGGCTTCAGCTGCGGGAATTCCTGCTCCCAGTAGCGCAGCACGTGCGGTTTGACGCCGCACAGTTCGCTCACCTCACCGATGGTGAAATAGCGCTTGCCGGGGATGACCGGCAGCTCGGCGTTATTCTTGGGCTCCAACATACGCTTCGACCCGCGCCTTCAGTTTCTGCCCCGGGCGGAACGTCACCACTCGGCGGGCGGTGATGGGAATCTGCTCTCCAGTCTTGGGGTTTCGGCCGGGGCGCGGACTCTTGTCCCTCAGGTCAAAATTGCCGAATCCGGAAAGCTTGACTTGCTCACCATTTGAGAGCGCCGTGCGCACCTCCTCGAAGAACAGATCCACCAGCTCCCTCGCCTCCCGCTTGTTCAGCCCCAGCTGGTTGAACAGCGCCTCGGCCATCTCCGCTTTCGTCAAAGCCATTTGCTTATTCTCGAATGCTTGCGTTCAAGCTGGCACGCAAATCGGCCACCACCGCAGCGACGAGGCTAGCCACGTCGTCATCTGTAAGGGTGCGAGAAATGTCTTGAAAAATCAAGCCCAAGGCAATGCTTTTTCGACCTGCTTCGATGCCGGGACCTCGATACACGTCGAAAACGCGAAGGTCGCGCAGAAGGCTCGATGCCGCCAAGGTTACTCGTTCGGCGAGGCGACTTAAAGACACCGACTCATCCACCACCACGGCGAGGTCCCGGCGCACCTGCGGCAGGCGGGAGATCTCCCGATACGCAGGCCGCACCACAGTCAAGGCCGCCACATCGAGCTCGAACAGCACAGGCGTGTGGACTGAATCCAATTCTTTCACCAGCGAGGGGTGCAGCTCGCCCAGCCAGCCAACGGGGCGGCCTTCGCGCAGTATCCGTGCCGTCCTGCCCGGATGCAGGCACGAGAGCGCGGCCGGCTCGAAGCTGAAACAATTGCTCGCGCCGAGGGAGGCAAAAAGCGCCTCGAGATCGCCTTTCACGTCGAAGAAGTCGGCTGGCACACGCATCTCGCGCGGCAGACCCCACTGCTCCGGCACACGCGGGCCGCAGGCCACGCCCGAGAGCGTGTCAAGCTCTCGGGTCCCTTCCCCGATGTGCTCGAATCGGATGCCGTGCTCGATCAGCCGGATCCGCTCCTGCTGGCGGCGCTGATTGTCGAGTGTCGCCTTGAGGAGACCCGGCCACAGCGAGACCCTCATGACCGACAGGTCGCTCGCGATGGGGTTGGCGAGCGAGAGAGCGTGGCTGTCGGGAAACAGCCGCGACTGCAGCTGCGGATCGACGAAGGCGTAGGTCACCGCCTCCTGATAGCCGCGCATGGCAAGCGCCTCGAGCAGGCCCTGCTCGGAGGCGAGCGATTCGGGGAGGCTGCGAAAATGCTCGACTGCCGTGGCGTCGCCTTCCCCGATCGCCTCGTACCCGATGATGCGGGCCACCTCCTCGATCAGATCGGCCTCGATGGCGATATCGAACCGGTGCGGCGGCGGGCCCACACGCCAGCCCTCGCCGAGCTGCTCGACCCGCATCTGAAGCCCTTCGAGGACGGCCCGCACCCGCGCATCCTCGAAACCGGTTCCCAGCAGCCGGGTCAGTTGCCTGCGCCGCAGCAACATCGCGGGCCTCACCGGCATGTGCTGCTCGGAGCAGCTGACGGTGACGGGGCCGGCTCGGCCGCCGGCAATCGACAGCATCAGCGCAAGCGCGCGCGCCATTGCGCGCTCCTGCTGCGAGGGGTCCACGCCCCGCTCGAAGCGCTGGCTGGCTTCCGTCGTCAGGCCCCAGCGCAATGCCCGTCCCATGACCGCATCGGGGGAGAAGTACGCCACTTCCAGGAACAGGTCCGTCGTGTCCGCACCGACCGCGGTGCGTTGACCGCCCATGACGCCGGCGACACCCACGGGCCCCGAGCGATCCGCAATCAACAGCACGTCCGGCTGCAGGTCAACGGTCTTTCCGTCGAGCAGCGTGATCGTCTCGCCGGCCCGGGCCGCGCGGACGCGGATCTCCCCATCCAGCCTCGCCAGATCGTAGGCATGCATGGGCTGGCCGAGCTCCAGCATCACGTAGTTGGTGACATCGACCACCGGACTGATGGAGCGCAGACCGGCGCGCCGCAGCCGCTCGCGCATCCAAAGCGGAACTACCCCCTTGTTGCCGACTCCGCGAACCACGCAGCCTGCAAACTTCGGACAGCCGGCCGGCGCATCGAGGGACACCGGGAACGTGTCGGCGAGTGTCGCTGCCACGGGCCATCGCTCGGGCCCTGTCAGTGTGCCGCCGGAGAGCGCGGCCACCTCGCGCGCAATACCGATCACGGACATCGCATCGC
The DNA here is from genome assembly GCA_021792755.1 of Pseudomonadota bacterium. Classification (GTDB taxonomy): domain Bacteria; phylum Pseudomonadota; class Gammaproteobacteria; order Steroidobacterales; family Steroidobacteraceae; genus 13-2-20CM-66-19. The sequence continues at coordinate 2,922 of JAJYUA010000048.1, read as the reverse complement.
CCCGGTTGGGCGTGATGTTCAGATCGAGAACCATGTCATCGAGCTGCAAGTACTCGCGAGCCGGACGACCCACGGGCGCATCCGCCGGCAGCTCGACGATGCCACTCGCGCCGTCACTGAGTCCGATCTCCTTCTCCGAGCACAGCATGCCGAAGGACTCCACGCCCCGCAGCCTCGCCGCCTTGATGTCGAGATCGCCGGGGAGCCTGGCACCCACCGTGGCGAGGGCGCTCTTCAGGCCCGCGCGCGCATTGGGCGCCCCGCACACGATCTGCAGCGGCTCGCCCTGCCCCGCCGAGACCCGGCAGACCTTGAGCTTGTCGGCCTGGGGATGCTTTTCGGCCGAGAGGATCTCAGCCACCACCACGCCCGAGAAGGCCGGCGTGGCCGGCTCGAGCGACTCGAGCTCGAGCCCGGCCATCGTGAGGCGCTCGCCGAGCTCAGCAGCCGCCCAGGGCACGGCGACCCAGTCTGTCAGCCAGGAATAAGGCAGCTTCACGGTCAGAGCGTCCGAAACTGCTCGAGGAAGCGCAGGTCGCTCTCGAAGAACAGCCGCAGGTCATTCACGCCGTAGCGCAGCATCGCCAGCCGATCGATCCCCATGCCGAAGGCGTAGCCGGTGTAGCGCTCGGCATCGACGCCGCTCGCCATGAGCACATTCGGATGCACCATGCCGCAGCCGGCGATCTCCAGCCACCCGGTGTGCTTGCAGGTGCGGCAGCCCTTGCCTTCACAAAAGACGCACGACATGTCCACTTCGGCCGAAGGCTCGGTGAAGGGGAAGTACGAGGGCCGCAGGCGCATGGCGAGGTCCCTCTCGAAGAACGCCTGCAGGAACCCGTGCAGCACCGCCTTCATGTTCGCGAAGCTCACGCTCTCACCGACCTTCAGTCCCTCGAGCTGATGAAACATCGGCGAGTGCGTCATGTCCGAGTCGCACCGGTACACACGCCCCGGGGCCACGACGGCGATCGGCGCACCCTGGCTCAGCATGGCGCGGATCTGCACCGGGGAGGTGTGAGTGCGAAGCAACCTCCCGTCCGGGAAATAGAACGTGTCGTGCATTGCCCGCGCCGGATGGTTGGGCGGGAAATTGAGCGCTTCGAAGTTGTGGAAATCGTCTTCGATCTCAGGGCCGGTCGCCACATCGAAGCCGGCGCGGCGGAACAGCGTTTCGATCCGCAGCCGCGCCTGGGTCACCGGGTGCAAGCCTCCTCTGCGCTCGCCCCGCCCGGGCAGCGTCACATCGATCCGGCCGGCAAGCTCGCGCTCGATCTCGGCACGGGTGAGTCCAGCACGGCGGGCCTCGATGGCCGCCTGCAGACGCTCCTTGACCTCGTTGATCCTCTGGCCGGCTGCCGGCCGCTCCGCGGCCGGCAGGGCGCCGAGGGACTTCAGCTGCTCGGTGAGCGCACCCTTCTTGCCGAGCCAGCGGACGCGCGCCTCATCGAGTTGCGCGAGGGTGGCGCAGGCGGCCACCTCGCCGAGCGCGTGGGTCACGAGTGACTCGAGGTCCTGCACGCCGCAAGGTCCGCCTTCGGATCAGGCGGCGCCGAGTGCGGCTTTGGCCTGCTCGGCGATCACGCCGAACGCGCTGATGTCGTGCACGGCGAGGTCGGCCAGCACCTTGCGGTCGACCTCGACACCGGCCTTGGTGAGGCCGTTGATCATGCGGCTGTAGGAAAGCCCGTAGACGCGCGCCGCGGCGTTGATGCGCGCGATCCACAACGCGCGGAACTGGCGCTTCTTCTGCCGCCGGTCGCGGTACGCGTACTGTCCGGCCTTGATCACGGCCTGCTTGGCCGTCCGGTAGACCTTGCGCCGGGCGTTGTAGTAGCCCTTCGCCTTGCCCAGAACCTTCTTGTGACGGCGCCCGGCCGTCACGCCACGCTTGACTCTTGCCATGTGTTATCTCGCCCGAAGTTACTTGTGGTGGGGAAGGAGCTGCACGAGACGACCGACGTCCGTCTCGTGCACGAGGCTCGTTCCGCCGGAGCGGGCATGGCGCTTGACCTTGCGGTCCTTGTGACCGAGGTTGTGGCGGCGTTTGGATGCGTACCGCTTGAAGCCCTTCGCCGTCTTGCGAAAGCGCTTGGCCGCGGCCCGGTTGGTTTTCAACTTAGGCATGACAAAACTCCTCTACTGTTACTGATAGCCCGGTCGCAACCGGCCCTCGGAGCCGGTGCTACGGGCGAACGATCCGGCCGCCTTCCATAGGCGGCCGGATCGTCACTTCTTCTTCGGAGCGAACACCATGACCATCTGACGACCCTCCATGAGCGGGTTTTGCTCGACCACGCTGTGGGCAGCGAGGTCGCCGGCAACCCGATCGAGGAGCTTGCGCCCGATGTCCTGGTGCACCATCTCCCGGCCGCGGAACCGCAAGGTCACCTTGGCCTTGTCGCCCTCGGTGAGGAAGCGGATGAGATTACGCAGCTTGATCTGGTAATCGGCCTCCCCGGTACCGGGACGAAACTTCACTTCCTTGACCTGGATCTGCTTCTGCTTGCGCTTCGCCGAGTGGGCCTTCTTGTTCTGCTCGAACAGGAACTTGCCGTAGTCCATGATGCGCACGACCGGCGGCTCCGCCGTCGGCGAGACTTCCACCAGATCGAGTTCCGAGGACGTTGCCATCTGCAACGCCTCGGCGCGGGACATCACCCCGGCCTGCGACCCATCGGCCGCGATCACGCGCAGTTGCGGCGCGAGGATTTCCTCGTTGCGCCGGACCCGCTTGGTTACACTGGCTATGCGTCAATCCTCCACAGTACGGCGCCCACGGCTGTCGAGCTCGATGCGGAGGCGTTCGGCGAACGTCTCCGGGGTCATCGTGCCGAGATCCCTGCCGTTTCGGGTGCGCACAGACAACAGATTCGCGGCTACTTCCTTGTCGCCCGCTACCAGAAGATACGGAACACGCTT
>JAJYUA010000047.1 GCA_021792755.1 Pseudomonadota bacterium | reverse complement strand
TACCGCCGCAACACCCGCATATCCTCGTGCCGAGCGTAGGTCATCGCATAGGCCATGAATCGGATCGGGTCCGCGAGTGCCCTTTGCGGCTCCTCGAACCATATGACTCGCCGTGATATCTCCAGAGCCTCCGGCGTGACGGGAATGGATCTCACGGCTCCAGACCTCGGTTGCGCGCCGCGTCTGAATCAGGATCGCTCAGTTTCGGCAGATGATCGAGATCGACCTTCTCCACGGCGGCTGCCGCTCCTAGCTCACCCCAAAGCCCGCGCTGCGCCTCAGGCAGGATGTCCAGACGTGGTGAAAATTTCGGCACCTGCCAGGCCAAACCGCCGCGATCGCCGGTCCAGCCGAGCATGCAGCGAACCCGTGGTTGGGAGAAATCCCTGCTGATGGCCGGGGACACCGAGGAACCATCGCTTCTTGCGTCTGGAGTGCCGCTGTCGCGGCCGCTTCCATGAGCGCTCACGCCGGCGCCAGCGCCTTGGCCATGCAGTGGGCGGACGCGGGGCATAGCGAGCGAAATTCGGCGCTGCCGAGCACGGCTGCAGGGACCTCCTCGCGCGGCTTCGAGCCATAACCCAGGTGCGCGAAGAAATCACGGGCGGCCAACGTGAGGAGAATCAGCTCAGCGATACCCGCTGCACGCGCGCGCTGCTCGAGCTCCGCGATGATCAATCGTCCGATACCGCAGCCGCGCCACTGCAGCTCGACCGCGACGGAGCGAAGCAGCGCCGCGGTGCCGAAGCGCTCCAGCGCTCCGATGCCGATCAACTGTCCGGCGTGCTCGGCAATCACGAAATCCGGGCGCACGGCGCTCAGATCGCTCGTGGGCAGGTCGCTCCCCTGTAGCAGGTCACGAATGCTCTGCGCATCCGCAGCGGTTGCGGACCGGAACGTCAGGTCGGAAAGGTCACGCATGTCACGAGCCTCGATCGAGCAGCCGCTTCAGCCGGTAAACCGCCTCGAGGGCAGCCTTGGGGGTCATCTCGTCGGGATCGAGCGCGGTCAGCGCCTCGCGCAGCGGATCCGATCTCGGTTGCGGCGGCGCGGCGAACAGCGGCAGCTCCCGTTGCGCTCTCTTGCCGTCTTGGCCGTTGCCGCCGGCTCCCTCGAGCCTATCGCGCTGCGACTCCAGCGCTTCGAGATATCGCCGCGCCTGGCCGATGACCTCGCGCGGCACGCCCGCGAGCTGCGCGACCTGCAGGCCGTAGCTGCGGCTCGCGGGGCCCTCTTTCACCGCATGCAGGAACACGATGCCGTCGCCGTGCTCGGTGGCGTCCAGATGCACATTGACACACCCTTCCACCTCCGCGGCCAGGCCGGTCAGCTCGAAGTAGTGTGTGGCGAAAAGGGTGAAGGACTTCAGCTGCGTCGCGATGTGCTGCGCCATGGCCCAGGCGAGCGACAGCCCGTCGAAGGTGCTGGTGCCCCGGCCGATCTCGTCCATCAGGATCAGGCTGCGGGCCGTGGCGTTGTTGAGGATGTTGGCCGCCTCGGTCATTTCGACCATGAAGGTGGAGCGACCGCCCGCCAGGTCGTCGGCGGCGCCGATGCGGGTGAAAATGCGGTCGATGGGGCCGATGAGTGTCCGCTCGGCGGGGACGAAGCTGCCCATGTGCGCCAGGATGACGATGATGGCGGTCTGGCGCATGTAGGTCGACTTGCCGCCCATGTTGGGGCCGGTGATGACGAGCATGCGCCGCCCGCCCTCGAGCTTCAGATCGTTGGGGACGAAGGCTTCGGCGGCGAAGCGCTCGACCACCGGGTGCCTGCCGGCCGTGATGTCGAGCACCGCATCGGTCCGCAGCTGCGGCTCCGTCCACTGCAGCGTGCAGGCGCGCTCGGCCAGGGCACCGAGCGCATCGAGCTCCGACAACGCGGCGGCGGTCGCCTGCAAGGGGCCGAGGCGGTCGATCAGCTGCGTCAGCACCTGCTCGTAGAGCTCCCTTTCCCGCGCGAGCGAGCGCTCCCTCGCCCCGAGCACCCGGTCCTCGAAGCTCTTGAGCTCCGTCGTGATGAAGCGCTCGGCGGATTTGACCGTCTGGCGCCGCACGTAATCCTTCGGCACCCGCTCGGCATCCTTGCGCGAGATCTCGATGAAGAAGCCCTGGACGCGGTTGTAGCCGAGCTTCAGGCCCGCGATGCCGGTGCGCTCGCGCTCGCGCCGCTCCAGGTCGAGCAGGAACTCGTCGGTGTGGGTTGCGATCTGGCGCAGCTCATCGAGGTCCGGGTCATACCCCGGTGCGATCACGTTGCCGTCGCGCAGGAAGGTGGCGGGCTCTTCGGCGATGGCGCGCTGCAGCAGCTCCACGACATCGGCGTGCTCACCGATACGCTCACCGAGGGTGGCGATCAACGGGGAGTCGAGCTGCCCGAGCGGCACTTTCAAGGCGGGTACCCCCGACAGGGACGCGCGCAGTTGGGTCAGGTCGCGCGGTCGCGCCGACCGCAGTGCCACGCGCGAGAGGATGCGCTCGATGTCGCCGACGCCGCGCAGGCCCTCGCGCAGCGCCTCGAAGCGGCGCGCTTCGATCAGGGCCGCGAGCGCCTGGTAGCGCCGGCGCAGCGCCTCCTGGTCGGTCAGCGGGCGATTGAGCCAGCGGCGCAGCGCCCGCGAGCCCATGGCGGTGACGCACTGATCGAGGAGGGCGAACAGCGTCGCATCCTCTCGGCCGCCGAGGCTCTGATCGAGCTCGAGATTGCGCCGGGTGGCGGCGTCGATGACCAGCGCATCGCAGCGCTCCTCGACGGTGAGCCCCCGGATGTGCGGCAGCGCGGTTTTCTGGGTGTCGCGCACGTACTGCAGCAGCGCGCCGGCCGCGCTGATCGCCAGCGGCAGCTCGTCGGCGCCGAACCCCTTGAGGTCGAGTGTGCCGAGCTGATCGGTGAGCAGGCGCGAGGCGCTCGCCAGCTCGAAATGCCAGGGCGGGCGCGCTCGCAGCGCCGTGCCGCCTCGCGGATCGTCCAGGGCGCTGCCTTCGGCAATCAGCAGCTCTGCCGGCTTCAGCCGCTCGAGCTCGGCGGCGAGCGTGACCCGGCCACGCTCCTCGAGCACGGTGAATCGGCCTGCCGCAAGGTCGAGCCAGGCGAGCCCGAAGCGCTCGCCATCGCTCGCCACCGCGGCGACCAGCGTGTCCTGACGCTCATCGAGCAGCGCCGCATCGGTCACGGTTCCCGGCGTGACGATGCGCACGACCTCGCGCTCCACGGGCCCCTTGGATTTCGCCGGGTCGCCGAGCTGCTCGCAGATGGCGACGCTCTCGCCCTTGCGCACCAGGCGCGCCAGGTAGCTCTCGACGCTGTGCACCGGCACGCCCGCCATGGGGATGGGCTGCCCGGCGGACTGGCCGCGCGAGGTGAGCGTGATGTCGAGCAGTGCCGCGGCGCGGCGCGCGTCCTCGAAGAACAGCTCGTAGAAATCGCCCATCCGGTAAAAGAGCAGCACCTCGGGGTGGCGGCTCTTGATGCGCAGGTACTGCTGCATCACCGGGGTATGGTCCATGCTTTTGTTTTCCAAGAGCTTTTGAGCAGCCTGGAGGGAGGTTGGGGCCGCAGTATTGCCGAGAAGGCAGGTCCGGGCAAATGGCCGATTGGTCTGCGCTTGCGGCAGGGGCGGCGGATTTCATTGATCGATCACGAGGCCCGCGGCGGGCTCATCGCCCCCCGGGCCGCCGGTCTGGCGCTTGAACAGGTGCAGCGTGATCAGCAGCAGCGTCATCGGAAGCAGCGAGAAATAAAACGCGTGGATCCCACCGAACCGTGCGAACACGATGGCGGTGATGCGCGAGCCGAGGGTCCCGCCGAGCGCCGAGAACACCAGGATCAGCCCCATCATGGTGGCGTGGGCCGACTTCGGCAGCGCGGTGAGCACGACGGAGTTGATGACCGGATAGATCGGTGCCATCAGCAGCCCGATCAACGGGATCAGGTAGGCGGCGATCGGGGCATGGAACCAGCCGAAATGCGCCGCGGTGACGCCCCGGGCATGCGGCAGCACCAGCACCATCAGCAGCCCCATCCCGACCACGCACACGTTGAGCAGCGAATACCACGCCACCCGCCGCAACAGCTGTCCTGCGATGACGCGGCCCAGGGCGATGGACGCCGCCAGGATGCTGGCCATCTGCACGCTGAGCGCATCGGGGAGCTTCAGTACCTCGTTGTTGAAAGTCGGCAGCCACGTGCCGAAGCTCTGCTCGATGAGCACGTAGAGGAAGGTCGACGCCAGGAACACATAGACCATCGGACGGCCGATCAGGCGTATCGTCTGCTGCAGCGAGCCGCGCCGGCGCCGGGTCGGCGAGCCGCGGACCGCCGACTCATCCAGCCGCGAGCTCGCGAGCAGCCCCATCGCGAGCCCGCAGGCCGCCACCAGCACCCAGTACACCCTGAGCCAGCGGGTGTCGCCCGCTTCCCCGGAGCGGATGAAGGCGCTGAACAGCCACCCCGAGATCACCACCCCGACCATGAACAGCCCTTCGAGGGTATTGGTGAGACGCCCGTGCTCGGCCTTGGTCGAGGTGAGCAGCCCGATCGAGGCGTACACCGACATCTTGGTGAGCGCGAAGGAGATGCCGAGGCAGACGAACAGCAGCTCGGTGGTGCGAAAGCTCGGGAACAGCGGCATCAGGGCGCAAGCCACCGCCACGATGCCGAGGGCGATCAGCATCGCGCGCCGGTAGCCGAGCGCAGGCAGGAACGAGGCCACCGCGAAGGAGGTGATGACGATCGGCAGGTCCTTGAAGAGCTCGAGCAGGCTCGCCTGCGGCTTGCCGACCCCGAAGGTGTGAATGGACTGCAGGATCACGGTGCCGACGCTGTTCAGCAGAATGGCGAAGATCATGAAGCTCAGCGCCAGGGCGGCGATCATGCGGTGGCGGCTCAAGGCAACCTCGGCTGCGGGACGGCTTTACGGATGCGGTACGCCGGGAGATGATATCGATATCTTCACCTGCACGAATGCTTGCGTCGAACCACCGTGTCGGATAAGAAAAAGAAGCCGTCCGCCGCCCGGACCCACCTCACCATGGCGGACTTGGCCGAGCTCGCCGGGGTCTCCACCATCACCGTGTCGAGGGCGCTCGCCGACAGTCCGCTCGTCAATTCGAGCACCCGGGAGAAGGTCCAGGCGCTTGCCCGCAAGCACGGGTACAAGCTCAACGTCAGCGCCCGCAACCTGCGCTTGCGCCGCAGTCATGCCGTGGCCGTGATCGTGGAGATGACCCCGTCGCCGGAGCGCACCATGGCCGATCCGTATCCGCTGGCGCTGCTCGGCGGGATTTCGCAGGAGCTCACCTCGGCCGGCTACAACGTGTTGCTCACCACCCGCCGCGGCGGGGTGGACACGGCGGTGCAGGCGGCCGACGGGCTGATCCTGCTCGGCCAGGGAGCGCATCAGGACGCGGTGCGCCTCTACGAAAAAGTGGGTCTGCCCATGGTGGTCTGGGGCGCCGCGGGCGTCAGCGGCGACGAGCACATCGTGGTCGGCAGCGACAACCGCTACGGCGGCACGAGCGTCGCCGAGCGATTCGTCTCGATCGGCCGGCGCCACCCGGTGTTCATCGGCAATCCCGATCATCCGGAGATGGCCCAGCGCCAGTACGGATTCGTCGACGAGCTGGCGCGTCACAACATCAAGCCGCTGCTGATGCGGCGCGCGGATTTCACGCTCGAGGCCGGCGTCCAGGCCGTGCGCTCGCTCCACAACCGCAAGGTGCAGTTCAACGCGATTTTCGCGTGCAGCGATCTGGTGGCGATGGGGGTGATCCGGGCGCTCACCGAGCTCGGACAATCCGTGCCGCGGGACGTGTCCGTGATCGGCTACGACGACACCCCGCAGGCGGCGACGTTCCTGCCGCCGCTCTCGACGGTGCGGCAGAACTGGCAGGAGGGCGGGGTGCTGCTGGCACGCAAGGTGCTCGGCCTGCTGCGCGGGGAGACCGTGCACTCGGAGATGCTGCCGACCGCGCTGGTGATTCGCGCCACCTGAGGGTCATCGCGCCCGAGGCTCTCTCGAGCCGTCGCCGGCGCGAATGAGACGGGCGAGCTGCACATTGCCGCCCCGCACGCCGTATCCGCTGCTGGCGATGGGCGGCGGATTGCCGCCGAAAAAGGCCGCCGCCCGCAAAGCGGCCGGCTCGAGACCCCCGGGACCGGGGGCTTGCTAGACTGCCGGCCATGCTGCGCGTGAGCGACCGCTCTCTCTGTCAGCTCGCGGAGCGGGTCGGGGAAGGCCTGCGCGCGGCCGGATGGCGCATCGCGACCGCCGAGTCCTGCACCGCCGGCTGGATCGCCAAGGCGCTGACCGATGTTGCCGGCAGCTCCCGGTGGCTCGAGTGCGGCTACGTGACCTATTCCAACGCAGCCAAGGTGCGCGATCTCGGCGTGTGCGCCCAGACCCTGCAAGCGCACGGGGCGGTGAGCGAGGCCACGGTGAGGCAGATGGCCGAAGGCGCGCGCCGGGTCTCCGGCGCGCAGGTGGCGGTGGCGGTGAGCGGAATCGCCGGCCCCGATGGCGGAACGGCCGAGAAGCCCGTTGGCACGGTGTGGTTTGCCCTGACGGCGCCGGGGCAGGATGTGATCTGCGAGTCGTGCCGCTTCGAGGGCGACCGCGATCAGGTGCGCCGCCAGGCCGTGGCGCACGCCCTGGGATTGGTGCGACGGGCGCTTGCATCCGCCGGTGTGAGCCGCCGGCTGTTCTTCGCCCTCTGGCCGGATGAGCCCCTGCGCGAGGCCCTGGCCTGCGCGGTCCGCAAGGCCGTCCGCGGCAGCGGCGGCCGGCCCGTAGCGCCTTCCAACCTGCATCTCACCCTGGCCTTCCTCGGCTCGGTGCCGCAAGGGCAGGTGGCGGGGCTGGAGGATGCGGCACGCGCCGCGGGGCTGCAGGGGCCGGGGGCGATCGAGGTGAGGCTCGACCGTCTGGAGCACTGGGCGGGTCCGCGGGTGCTCTGTGCGGTGCCGAGCGAGCTGCCGGCGGCGGCGGCAGAGCTGGCGCGGGCGCTGCAGGAGCGGCTTTGCGCCGGCGGTTTTTCTCCGGACATCAAGCCCTTCCGGCCGCATGTCACGGTAGCTCGCAAAGTGACGCATCCAAGTCGCTCGCTGCAGATGCAGCCGGTGTCCTGGCGGTTCGACTCCTTCGCACTCATCGAGAGCCGCACGCTCGAGTCGGGGCCGGTATACAGTGTTGTCGAGGTCTATGCACTGTAGGGAGCCGCCATAATGGCTCCTCGGAGCGGCAAATGCGGCGAAATAACAGTCTGAGGATGGATTTGCAGGCTGCTGCCGCGGGCGGCTTTGTGGGATAATCGCACGCACGTCCTCTCCCCACCACCTTCCCGGGACAACCAGATGGAAGAGAATCGCAAGAAGGCGCTCGCCGCCGCATTGAGTCAGATCGAGAAACAGTTCGGCAAGGGCTCGGTGATGCGCCTCGGCGATGCCGTGGCCGCCTTCGACGTCGAGACCGTATCGACCGGCTCGCTGGGTCTCGATATCGCCTTGGGCGTCGGCGGCCTGCCGCGCGGCCGGGTGGTGGAGATCTTCGGGCCGGAATCCTCCGGCAAGACCACGCTCACCCTGCAGGTCATCGCCGAGGTGCAGCGGGTCGGCGGCACGGCGGCCTTCGTCGATGCCGAGCACGCGCTCGATTCCTCCTACGCCGAGAAGCTCGGGGTCAACATCGCCGACCTGCTGGTTTCCCAGCCCGACACCGGCGAGCAGGCGCTCGAGATCACCGACATGCTGGTGCGCTCCAACGCCGTCGACATCGTGGTGGTCGACTCGGTGGCCGCGCTCACCCCGAAAGCGGAAATCGAGGGCGAGATGGGCGAGATGCAGGTCGGATTGCAGGCGCGCCTGATGTCGCAGGCGCTGCGCAAGCTCACCGGCAACATCAAGCGCTCCAACACCATCGTCATCTTCATCAACCAGATCCGCATGAAGATCGGGGTGATGTTCGGTAACCCCGAGACCACCACCGGCGGCAATGCGCTGAAGTTCTACTCCTCCGTGCGCCTGGACATCCGCCGCATTGGCGCGATCAAGAACGGCGAGGAAGTGGTCGGCAACATGACCCGGGTCAAGGTCGTGAAGAACAAGGTGGCCCCGCCGTTCCGCGAGGCGGAGTTCGAGATCATGTACGGCCAGGGGATCTCCCGCGAAGGCGAGATCATCGAGCTCGCGAGCAACCTGGGGATCGTCGAGAAGTCCGGCGCCTGGTACTCCTACAAGGGCAACCGCATCGGCCAGGGCAAGGAGAACGTGCGAGCGTACCTGCAGGGCAACCGCGAGGTGGCCCAGGAGATCGAGGCGGAATTGCGCACCCGGCTCCTGCCGGCCCGACCGTCGCGCCAGAGTGGCGAAGCGGCCAGCGCCTGAGGATGATCTGCATGCGCCGCGCGCCGGGCTCGACGGGGTTCGCCGGGGGGCGAGCCCCGTTCGTGTAGGGGCGCGAAGCGCCCCGGGTCAGCGGCGCCCTGCGGAAAGCCTGTGGGGGGAAGAACCTCATCGCACGACTCGGGGGCAATCCGTGCCGCCGCGGTCGCGTTGCTCGCGCGGCGCGATTACCTCACCGTCGAGCTGCAGCAAAGACTGCACTCGCAGGGCTTCGACCCCACCGCCACGGCGGCTGTGATCGCCGAGCTCACCGCCGGTCGGCTCCTCGAGGATGCGCGCTTCGTCGAGCGCTTCGTGGCCTCTCGGGCCGGGCGCGGACAGGGCCCGCGGCGCATCGCGATGGACCTCAGGTCCCGGGGTGCGTCCGAGGCGCTGATCCAGGCGGCGATCCAGGCCGGCCCCGACTGGGACGCCGTGGCGCGCGAGGTCCGGCGCCGCAAGTTCGGCCCCGAGCCCCCGGGGTCCTGGCCCGAGAAGGCCCGCCAAGGGCGATTTTTGCAGTATCGGGGCTTTTCATCGGATCATATCCGGGCGGCCACCGGCGCCGACTTCGAGGACTCACGAACTTGACCCGACCTCCCCACCTTGGCGCGGCCGACGTGCGCCGCGCCTTCCTGCAGTTTTTCCGCGAGCGCGGCCACACCGTCGTGCCCTCGAGTCCGCTCGTGCCCGCAAACGATCCGACGCTGCTCTTTACCAATGCCGGCATGGTGCAGTTCAAGGACGTGTTCCTCGGCAAGGACAAGCGCGAGTACGTGCGAGCCACCACCAGTCAGCGCTGCGTGCGCGCCGGCGGCAAGCACAACGATCTGGAGAACGTGGGCTACACCGCCCGGCACCACACCTTCTTCGAGATGCTGGGCAATTTTTCCTTCGGCGACTACTTCAAGCGCGATGCCATCCGCTTCGCCTGGGAGTTCCTCACCGGCACCCTGAAGCTCGACCCCGAGCGGCTCTGGGTCACCGTCTTCCGCGACGACGAGGAGGCGGCGGACGTCTGGCTGAAGGAGGTCGGAGTGTCCCCGCAGCGCTTCACGCGCATGGGCGAGAAGTCGAACTTCTGGGCCATGGGGGATTCAGGGCCCTGCGGCCCGTGCAGCGAGGTTTTCTACGACCATGGACCGGGCGTGCGAGGCGGCCCGCCGGGCTCGCCGGAGGAGGACGGCGACCGGTTCGTGGAGATCTGGAACCTGGTGTTCATGCAGTTCGATCGGGCCGCCGACGGCACGCTGACACCGCTGCCGAAGCCCTCGGTGGACACGGGCATGGGTCTCGAGCGCATCTCGGCGGTGATGCAGGAGGTGCACTCGAACTACGACATCGATCTGTTCCGCAACCTCATCCGGGCGGCGGCCCGGCTCGCCGGCACCGGCAACCTGGAGTCGAGCTCCCTGCGCGTGATCGCCGATCACATTCGCGCCTGCACTTTCCTGATCGTGGACGGGGTGCTGCCCTCGAACGAGGGACGCGGCTACGTGCTGCGTCGCATCATCCGCCGCGCGATCCGCCATGGGTACAAGCTCGGGATCGAGGAGCCGTTCTTTTACAAGCTGGTCGAAGTGCTGGAGCGGGAAATGGGCGACGCGTATCCGGAGCTCACCCGCGGCCGCCCGCTCGCCGAGCGCGTCCTCGAGCAGGAAGAGGAGCGATTCGCCGAGACGCTCGCCAATGGCATGGAACTGCTCGAGGGGGTGATTGCGAAGGTGACCGCCGCCGAGGCGGAGCCGAGGGCGGTGCCTGCCGTCGCCCCCGCGGTGATTCCCGGTGACATCGTATTCAAGCTCTACGATACCTACGGCTTTCCCGCCGACTTGACGGCGGACATCGCGCGAGAGCGCGACCTCGGCATCGATCAGGCGGGTTTCGAGGCGGCGATGGAGGCGCAGCGCCGCCGCTCCCAGGAGGCCAGCAAGTTCGGCGTCGATCTGCGCTACGTGCCGCGGATCCAGAGCCGCACCGTCTTCGAGGGCTACGAGGGACTCGCCGGCGAGGGGCGCGTGGTGGCGCTGCTCAAGGGGGAGGCGGAGGTGGAGGCGCTCGGCGCCGGTGAGCAGGGCGAGGTGGTGCTCGATCACACCCCTTTTTACGCCGAATCCGGCGGCCAGGTGGGTGACGCCGGTACGCTGAGCGCGGCAGGGGTGTCTTTTCAGGTGCAGGACACGCAGAAGCGGGGCGCGGCGTACGCGCACATCGGCCGTGTGGCGGAGGGAAGGATTCGAGTCGGGGACAGGTTGCGGGCGCAGGTGGATGGTGAGCGCCGCCGCGCCACCATGCTCAACCACACCGCGACACACCTGCTGCACGCGGCGTTGCGCAAGACCTTGGGCAGCCATGTGCAGCAGAAGGGCTCGCGGGTCGCCCCCGACCGGCTGCGCTTCGACTTCTCGCATGGGCAGCCGGTGACGCCGGAGCAGCTCGAGGCGATCGAGCGGCTGGTGAATGCCCAAATCCGGCTCAATACTCCCGCCGAGACGCGGCTCATGAGCTACGAGGACGCGGTGGCGGCGGGCGCGATGGCGCTCTTCGGCGAGAAGTACGAAAAGGACGTCCGGGTGCTGCGGGTGGGCGATTTCTCCATGGAGCTGTGCGGAGGCACCCATGTGCAGCGCTCCGGAGATATCGGCCTGTTCAAGATCGTCGGCGAAAGCGGTGTCGCATCGGGTGTACGGCGCATCGAGGCGGTCACGGGAGAGGGCGCCATCGATTACGTCGAGCAGAACGACGCACTGCTGAAGAACGTGGCTCACCTCGTGCGTGGCTCACGGGACGATCTGAAGGACAAGGTGCGAGAGGCGCTTGAGCGGATCCGGCAGATGGAGCGGGAGATCCGCACGCTCAAGGACCGGCTGGCCTCGGGCCAGGGCACGGACTTGGCAGAGGGCGCGGTGGACGTGCAGGGCGTCAAGGTGGTGGCGACGCAGGTGGCAGGGGCGGACACGGCGACCCTGCGCAGTGCGGTGGACCGGCTCAAGGACAAACTGAAATCGGCCGTGGTGGTCCTGGCTTCTGTCGAGAGCCCCGAAAAGGTCGTCCTGGTGGTCGGCGTGACCGCCGATCAGTCCGCACGCGTGCAGGCGGGAGAGTTGGCCGGGGTCATCGCGGCGCAGGTTGGCGGCCGCGGCGGCGGACGGCCGGATTTCGCCCAGGCCGGCGGCAGCGATCCGGCCAAGTTGGAGACGGCGTTGGCATCCGTGCCGGAATGGGTCCGGGCCCGGCTGGGTGGCTGATTTCCCTGCAATACCTCCCGTGGAAAATACCGGGAAACCGAGAGTATTGGCTTTTCCCAAAGGGTGTACAGTGACGGGCAAGGAGGTCAAGCCATGCTGATATTGACCAGACGGGTAGGAGAGACGCTGATGATCGGTGACGAGGTCTCCATCACGATCCTCGGCGTTAAAGGGAACCAGGTACGTATCGGTATTCAGGCGCCGAAGAGCGTCGCCGTCCACCGGGAAGAGATTTACAAGCGGATCCAGCGGGAGCGCGAGGGGCAATTGGAGCGGCCGCCACCGGACCCGAAGCAGGACTCGCCGCCGGAGCACTCCGAGGACGAAGCATCACCGCCGCCGCCGGACGCCGTTCTCTAAATCGCATCGAGCGTCCCAATTCCGTGGAGCTTGCAGTATGATGCCGCCCCTTGCGAGCGTGGGGCGCTTTGCGTGCCCTGCTTCCGGGTTCCCGCTCCCGGACGGAGCGCTGGCGGGATGAGGGCGGAGCGTTGATCGAGCACGCTTGAGGTGTGCTCGGTCCGCGCGAACGGCCGCACGGGGAGGTACGGACGGGGCCAATCCGAGGGACGAATGTGGCACGACCCTCACCGGGTCGCGAATGGTATCGGGAACGCTTGAATCGGACGCGGAGAGATGGCCGAGTGGTCGAAGGCGCACCCCTGCTAAGGGTGTAAGGGTCAAAAGCCCTTCGAGGGTTCGAATCCCTCTCTCTCCGCCAAAATTTCTGTTGTAAATTAATATATTGCAGAGTTTTCTGCGGCAATTTGCGCCGTGCCGATGGCGCGGTGCCTGTCATGCGATCTCAGGCCATGTCATCCAGGATCGTATCCTCTCGAGTGCGCGCCGAGAGGTTTCAGTGAGGAATGTGATTCGGCGTCAATGCGAGAAGAAATTCCTCGCACGGAATACACAACACATCGTCGCGTTTGATTCGGTCCTTGCCTCGATAGAGCAGGTAGCGCTGGCTTTGAGGATAGTCCTCGCCGAAGCTTCTGA
>JAJYUA010000046.1 GCA_021792755.1 Pseudomonadota bacterium | reverse complement strand
AAATATGCGCCCACCGCCGCCGAACCCGTACCCTGCCGAAGATGGGGCCGCAGCGTAGGATTAAATCGCTACGTTGTCAAGCATCCGTTCAATGGAGCGGGAGCGTTCGGGCGTGAGTAGTTACGATACGGGTTTCTCCTAGATCGTGCAAATAGTCTCGCAGATCGTGTTCGATACCCTCGCGGACCGGGAATCCGGCGTTTTGGACATTCCGCAGAATTTCATTGGCGCGCTCCGTTCTCTGCTCCGGCGTTCGTACTCCGTCGTAGACGCCACGGAGGATCCTCAGCGCCAGGATAGGGGCACTCGTGCCCCTAAGCTTCTCTGTCGGACTGCGCAGTTCCCGCTGAGCTGCATCCATAGCATCCTTCAATCCCTCCCCGCGCGTCATCGCGCGGTAGAACTCTTTCATCGCGTCGTGAAGTGACCCTCCATCAACGCCAGTCGAGAAACCTACCGCGGCCGCGAAAGGCGCCACGTGCTCATAGACTTTCATCGCTGCGATTGCCGCGAATCCCCAGCAAGTCGCACCTATGACCAGTAGCCGGAATCCACTTGCCTCATTGAGCGGCGCTAGCCAGTCGCCGAGATCAGTCCAGGGCAATCCGGGAGCGGCGTCCAGCCCGAATTCCGCATCTCGAACGTCGCATCCTTGAAACGGATTTGACCCATGCGATTCAATGTGCACCACTGGGATTCCGCGTGCGCCGACATTGTCCACTGCTCGCCGAAGTGCAACACGCACATCGTCCACCTTCTCGCATCTAACAAGACAGCTGGACACAGACAGCTGTTGGAGAAAACGATGTAATTCCTCGCCAGTGCGGCGCTCCTTCTCATTCAGCCATTCGATGATCAGGACGTAATTGAACGTCACCTTCAGATTCGGTAACAGCATCGGATGCCTCCACTCTCGCCGTGAATTTACGTCTTCTGCGCCCCCGGACGGAAGGACGTTTCATCATTCTTGCCGCGTCGCAGTGGATTGCAATTCGTCGACCCTGTCTTTGGCCGCCGCGAGCTGCGACCGCAGGTCCGCAACGTCCTCTTCCAAAGAGCTTGCGAGGGCGGACACACGAACAAGTTCCGCGTCGGCGATGTCGAATAAGTGGCGATTCCAGCGAATACGCCGGTAGAGCTCGGCGACGTTGGCCATGGCGGACCCCAAGAACAAGGCCAGCCACCACGATCCACCTGCCAGCCAGCGAACAAGTCCGACTGCCACAAGCCATTCCACGAACAGCCAGACCCAGAAGGAGAACTTGTTCTTTTCCACGAGACCTCCAGGCGCCAGGAGTCCGGTTGGTGTCGGTGCAGTACGCCGGCCGTCGCGAGCTTACCCCTCGGGCGTCACCAGACGGAAGTGGTTCAGCGTCCCTCGTCGCGCACAGTAGGCGAAGCGGACCGAGGTATCAGCACTGCCGGAACAGCCCTCTCGCTGCCGAGGGGATTGGTCACGCGGATGCCGAGTGCCCGGGCCTGCTGCTCGGCTCGACGGCGAAATTCAGCGCTGCCTGTAAGCTGTACCTGTCCGCCGAACTTCGCGGTGGCGACCACCAGCGCCGCCCGGAGGGCGTCGTCTCGTGCGAGGCCCGGCCCGCTGATGAGATGCCTGGTCACTGCGAATGCTTCGATGCCGGCAGCATCTCGATAGATAACCCGCCGGCGCGCCTGATCCCACTCCCGTCTGAAGCCCCCTATTTTCCACGGCGGACGCTGCGACAGCGGTACACCGGCGATGCTGTTGGTCGCACCCTGGCGCACTACCTGATCCAGTAGGTCGCGAATCTCCCGCTCGCGCTTGCGGCGCTGGCGCTCCTTCTCTCGCGCCGCGGCCTGCTGGCGCAGTGCCTCGATCGTCGTCCCGATCTGCCGCGCCTTGCGCTCCCATAGTACCCGCTGAGCGGCGCACCACGCTGCGTCCCCGGCGTGGCGCTTGGCCTCCATGTAATCCGATTGACCGGCTGCGGCGCGGGTGCCGGTGAACAGCCCCATGACCTCCCGGAGTCGCTGGTACTCGGTCCGGTCCGATCCTCCGCCTCCCGAGTGCGCACGCCCGCCGCCCTGCTGTCGCCGTGCCTGATCGCGCTCCTGGCGAGCTCGATTCGTCTGCCGCCGACCCCGGCGGGTACTGCGCTGTCGCTTCTGCCGCTCCCGCTGCGCGCCCCGGCGCTCGGCCTCGATCTCGAGGTGCGCCATGCGTAGGGCACTATAGTCGCGCTGCGAGTGCGGTCGGGCGCGGCCGATACGCAGCTCCCGGTCATTCTCCCGTTTCCACTGATCCCGGAGCGATCGGTATCCCTCATCGTAAGCGAGTCCCTTCTCGCGCGTGTGCATCTCGAGCGCGGTGCGCGCCTTGGCAATGTCCTCGGGATCGATCTTGTCGGCGCGTGCGGCTTCGGCTTCTTCCTTCTCGCCATCCAGCCGCTCGGCTGCGCGGCGGTTCAGTCCGGCGTCCCACCGCGCATTATCGGCGTCACGTTTGGACTCGCCTGCCGCCTTCTCGGCTGCATCCGCTCGCGCGCTCTGTTGCCGTAGCTTCTCGCCTTGTTGAGCCGCTTGCTCGCGCTCGGCGGAGTTCAGGATCCGTCCCTGGCGCGCCAGCGCGCGGTACGCCGCGGCGGAGATATGCTTCCTGCGACTGTCCTTCTCTCCGCGCTCGAGCCCGGTGATCTCAGCGATGCGATCCTGCAGACGCTGCCCGCGAGCGCGCCGGTCACCGACTACGTGCTCTTTTCCGTCCGGACCACGCTCCCGGCGCTCCATACGCACGACTCGACCCCTCCCATCTGTCTTGTCCTTGACGATGTGACAGTGGGCGTTGTACGCGATGCTGCCGTCCTCTCTGATGTGTCCTTCATCCAGGTGGATATCCGCCCGGAGCACACGCTGTCCGGTGACTTCCTCGATCGCGGCGCATGCCTCGCGCACTTGACGCTCGAGCTCCACTTTCCATGCATCCACTCCCTCGCAAGGATGATCTTCGGGCGGGTCCGCAAGGTTCATCACGCCTTCTTCCAGCGGACTGTATCCCGGGGTTGCCAACGCCTTCTTTGAGGCGAGCGCCATCTTCTCGCGGTATGTGGCTTCCACATCGCCGAACACGACGCTGATGTTCCCGAGACGATGCTCCGGAGGGAGCATATCCCTGGGCGGCACTTCTCGGGTGTTGTGGGCGACCGCCAAGATGCCGCCGGCCGGGACGGGCTTGAAGTGGATTGATGAACCGCGTGCCATAGGACTTGTCCTGTCTACTTTCTCCGGGTGCAGGGGCTTGCCCCTGCCGCACTTGACCGGCTTGCCGGTCCGCACATCCGAGAGGATGTGAGTGCGCACTCACATCCTCTCGGATGTAGTGCTCAGACCATTCCGCCCCGCGGGCTGCACCGGTCCTGCGGACCGCAAGCCCTGCGGGACTCAGGCCGGACAAGTCCGACCTTCGAACGCGCTGATCCGTGACAAGTCACGTAGCCCGGAAGACGTCCGGTCCGAAGCTCCCATCGCGCTCCACCTGACTCCCGAACTGATTCCGTGCGGACTCCGCGACACATGGACCGTCATGCAGCCGCCCCCGGTCATGCCCCTACACAGTAAGTGCCCTGCGCAGGAGAGCGCTGCCCGCAGGGCGTGCAGCCCGCAAGGCGGAATGGAGCGAGGCGCGGCGTGGTGCCGCGCATGGTCCATCAGGAGTCCGTGCGATGTCGAAGCGAAAAACCCAAAGCCAGTCCACAGCGATGCCACACCCGCTGGCCCAGGCCATCAGAGAGGAGGCGACGAAAGAAGCGCCTGCCGAACCCCAGAGCCAACCCATCCCCGCGCCGGTGTGGTCAGTCCTACGGGGTCTGCGGAACCGGGGCTATTCGGTCCAGCAGATTTCCGTATTCCTGTCCCGGCACGGATACCTCATCGACCCCGGCACGCTTGCCAAGCGGCTCAAGCTGCGCACAGCAAAGCCGGGCCAGCCGCAGTCCGGCGATGCGCCAACAGAATCCCCACTGCCCGTCCGAGAGGACACCAACGGCGAGTCCAGCGATGAGTCTGCGGCTGCGACAGAAGCCGATGCGCGCGAGCGCGGCATGCCACCCGCAGGGCGGAATGAGACATGAGCAAGCACGGTAATGACCCGAACACCTCGGGTGACGCCGAGGTGACAGGCGAGCGTCCATGGCATCGCCGGTCGCGCCTGTACGACCGCGAGGCGGGCATCCGAGCACTGATCGCTGAGGGCTACTCGCTGCGGCAGGTCATCCAGCGCCTCGACCTCCGGGTCAGTCGATCAGCGCTGTGGCGCTTCCTGCGCCGCACGGCCGACCCGGCCGCCCGCCTCGCGGGCGAGCCTGCGCCCGCCGCAGCCGCGCCGAGCGCGGCCTGGGCCTCGGAAGTCGCCGCCGATGACGCGGCAGCCGAGGCGCTGCTCGCCACTATTCAGTTCTTTCCACCTACTCGAAAGGTTCCACCACGATGAATACGATGAATACACAAGCATCCCCCATGAATTATCTCGCCTTGTCGGGCGTCGGCAATGTCGGGAAGACAACCTTGGCGCGGCACGTCTTGGCCCCGGGCAGCCGCGCGAGCATCGTCACTCTCGAGACGCACTCTCCGTCCGGCGATGAGGCGGCCCCCATCGACAGCGGTGTACTGGCCGCACATCTGTTCGCATCGCCACCCGTCGGCCTCATCCTCGATGTCGGCGTCGGCGATTGCGGCGCGGCGCTCGAAGCACTCGCGCTCGTCGCACGGCAGGACGTGAGACTGCCGGGGAGACTGCGCATCGTCACGCCTCTGCTCTGCGACAGTAAGTCGGTGGCCGGCCTGCGGTGGCTACTCGGCCAGCTTCCGGAGGTGCTGCGACCCACCGTCCGCGCGATTTGGAATCGGGTGCGGCGGGAACGGGAAGACGAATCGACGCTGAAGGACAGCGAGATCGTGCGCGCGGCGCGATCCGTCGCTCGCCAAGGCGGCGCTCAGTTCTGCTCGGTGCCGCTCTACGAATCGGCTCTATACGACCCCGCGCACCCACTGGTGCGGCGGTACGGCAGTATCGCGGCGCTGGCCAGCCTAGCCGATTCAAAAATCCGTGAGGCGACGCTCAGCGAGATGTCGACGCTCCTCGCCGCGCGCGATGCCGCTCAGGCGGCACAAGCGAACGCCAGCGAGGTCTTCGTAGCGCTCAATGGCTGACGACGACGACCAGGGACAGGGACGGGGTGAGGCGGTGCCAGTGGACGGCACCGCCGCGCTCGAGGCGCTCGCGGAGTGCCTGCGATTCCTCGCGTGCGGGTACGGGCTCGACCCGCGCGAGCGGGCCGCGTGCCTCGCCATCCTCGAGGTGGGCATCCCCGGCATGGACCCCGCCGACCTTCAGGCGGCAACGAAGCTCCTGGCGTCCTCCGGTCGCCTGACCGGGCGGCAGCGCGATCAGGCGAGCGCGCTCAGCGTCCGACTCGCAGAGCGAGCCGCTCACGACCCGCCTTCTCTGCTCGGACTCGGCTCTGGCTCGCGGCCGAAATAGAGTTCGTAGATGCGCTTCTTCGTGACGCCCGCCTGGTGAGCCATCGAAGAGATCAGGTCCTGGGAAAAAGGGGCCTTTGGACAGTCCACAGTGACTTTGCGGAATCTGCCCCCCACATTTCCAACCCAGTCCTCATGGGAGGTACCGCTCTTCTTGGGACGTGGGGAGAAGCCAAGTTGCTTCAGAATGGCCTTGAAATCCGCGCATGAAATAGGCGGATGCTGGCCGCTCATCGCAGCTTAGTGTTGGTGGCGCAATAGCTGCGGGGCGTAGCCCCACGGCTCGAGGAAGGATTTGACGTTGCGAGAACGGTGCCTCAACGTCTCACGAACGCGGGCCTGGTAATACCGAGCGAACACCCACCATGGCGCCCGCCGCGCCAGCAACTCTCGAGCATGCTCCCGATCCTCGCCGACGAGCACGTCATGCAGATACGACTGGATCATGGACTCCATTTTGCGGCGAGCGGTGCCAAACGTATCCGCTTGGGCTGCAAGCCCAAATTCAAGGCTGAATACCTGCCACTGGTCGGCGGACTTGTTCGCGACGCAGCGCACTAAAAAGCAGACAGGAGATTTCACTTTCGCGGGCGTATCCATAATGGCACTTGCATGATCGCGTGGGGTGGGCTCGTTCGATGCGAAGCTCGTCACTGCATGAGTGCTTTCCCCGTATATGGGGACGCACTTTAGCACGAAAAGTGCCAAATCCATCACACTGAAATGGTAGCCCAAGACCGGCACCGCTCAAGCTCGGCTTTTACCTAATGGGCGTGGCGGCACCACCCCACAGGACCACCTGTAGTGCCCGCAGCGCCGGGATCCGCTCCGGGTCGAGCCTGAGACCACCGGCCGGCCCTGTGGCGCCTGAGCCTGCGCCGTCCCCGCTCTCACAGCGAAAGTAGTGCCCCGTCCCCTCCGTGGCCAGGGCCCGCCCATTCATGCGACGCTGGAACGTAGCCGGTTGCTCTACTCCGGATGATTCAGCCGGATATTGATCCCGCCCGAGAGCCCCTGGTGGCGCAGGGCGTCCTGCGCGTGGCCGAGGCCGCGCGAGGCGTGCTTGGCGACGTTCATCGCATGCTGAGCGGCGGTGCGGTTGAAGAAGCCTTTGCCGGCCTTCTCTGCTGCCCCGGCACCCTCTGCGGCCGCGCCTGGCGCCGCCCCCTTCGGGTCCGCGATGCCGTCCTGCCCGCCGCCCGATCCAGCGGGCGCCCCCGGAGGCACACTGCCGGCCGCAGGGCCAGTGCTGCCCGCAGGGCCGCCTGTATTCGAGTCTGCGCCGCGATCCTGGCCGGGGTGAGCTTGGCCCGTCGAACTACCGCCCGTCGGACCTGCGGCGCCTGAGCCTGCGCTGGCGCCGCCCTGAGTCGTGCTGCTGCTCCCAGGGCGAGTGCCGCCCGCAGGGCCGTGCTGCCCGCCAGGGCCGCCGCGGTCCCCGAAGCGAATATTCGGCGCTGGCCCACCGCCCGCAGGGCCCGGCCCTCCGGGCTGCGCGGGCCGGGCGGTGCCGGCCGAATCCACCGACCACGCACCGGCACGGCCGGCCGTGCCGGTCGGGCCGCCAGATCGCGCACCGCTGCCGACGCCGCCGGCACGGGCGGTGCCGGTCGCAGAGGCTCCCGAACCTCCACCGAGGCTGCCGACCGGTCCGCGCGAACTCGATCCCGTCGCGCGGGCAAGGCCCCCGACGCCGCCACCCCCGCCACTGGCGCCACGGTTCGTGCCGGCCATGGCCCCGAGCATGCTGGTAGCGCCCATGTCCCCGGCGATACCGCCCGCCACCGCGGACCCGCCACCGAGCCGTTTCGCCATGGCGGCGAGCGCCATGCCACCAGAGCCCGCGAGGCCCGCGACACCTGCGGCGGCTCCGGCCGCGCCCATCACCGCGCCCGCCCCACCCGCCGCGGCACCCATGAAGCTGCCGGTGGAGAGCGAGGGGCTGCCGGAAAGCATGCTGCCGGCGATCCCCGGCGCGCTGAGTCCCACCACGCCGTAGACCAGCGTCACGAACGACATCTCGATCGGTGCGGACCAACTGTAGCCGCCCTGGCTGCTCATAACATGAAACACATGCTGAATGTCGATCGGCAACTGAGCGCCGAGCGCCAGGATGACGGTCAGCACGAAATACTTGACCCCGATCGAGAACACGTAGGACAGATACTTTTCGCTGAACGTCGTGGTCCAGTTGCTCCCGGCGAAGGCCAGCATGAACACCCCGGCACCCAGGATGACCGAGGCTTCGATGTTGATGATGAGCGCTTCGAACGCCAGGAGCGCGTAGGCCAGGATAAAGATGATCGCCGACGCGACTGCCGAGAGTCCCATGAGCGTATCGTCGAGCGGATGCATGAGAGTCACTTGGCTCGTCACGGCGGTGGTCAGCGCCTTGATGGCATCCCAACTCTGCCCGAAGATCGCCGACGGGTTCGCGGGCGTGAGCGCCTGCGCCTGCTGACCCGACATCCCCGTCACGACCAGTCCCGCTCGTTGGAAGATATGCAACACCAGCGGGATCCAGTGCGGCGCCATCCCGATCACGCCAAAATAGAACAGTGCGAAGAACGCGATCTTGACGGTGAGCGACCCAATCAGCTCATGCGGCTCGGGCCGCTTCAGTGCCCACTGGATGCCGACCCACATGAACTCGAACACCGCAAGGTAGGTGAACAGATTTTGCGCGGCCGCCGTCGCATGCGTGAGCCATCCACCCATCGAACCGAGGAAGAGATTTTGGATGGTGGTCAGGATCGCAGTGCTCTGCCCCGATGTGCTCGTGGCCGGCAACGGGCTGGCCGACTGGGCGAGCGCCGCCACCGGAACCAGCAGCGCCGCGAGGGTGAGGACGGTGACTACACGGCGGCGAGTATCAGAGCGCATGGCACATGCTCCACGCGAGGTAAACCATCCCACAGAGTGAGAATGTGATCATCGCGATGGGGATGATGAGTGGAATCGGCTTGTGCATGTCGATTTTCATGGCCCGCCCCGCCCTCAAAGTTGGTAAACCGCGTACTGAATCGAACCGCAGCCGAGCCCGTCTTCTCCGCCCGTGAGCTGAACCTGCCCGCTCTGCCCGGCGGGCAGCGTGAATGTCAATGAGAAGGGGAAGTACATGGCATACGGGTTGTAATTGCTTCCGCCTTTTCCATATCGCCCGCTTTGCGCGGCCACCGGAGCACCTCCGGAAGTAGCAGAGAGCGTGATGACTCCGGTACCCGCAGACGGTCCGCATCCGCCTTGCCCGATGCCGGCCGAGGCATCGGTAAACACGAGCTCTGGAGCGGAGGAGGCCGCGAGATTGACGGTCGGCGGGCCCTCTCCCGTCTGCTGACAGCGGTACCGATAGAAGCGATTGCCGCAGTAGGTCCAGTACGTGTAGGTCGTCGGCCCCTGGGTGCCCGTGGCAATCAACTTGCCCTGCGAGCCGCCGAAATTCTGGATCTCGGCGCACAACTGAGAGAGCGCGTTATATCCCGTCGAGCACGGCCCCTGATTCAGGTTGTTGTTGATATTGCTGATCGCGCTCGTGTTCCCGTTGATTTCTCCCTGCTGGCTGCTGTACTCGTTGTTCAGGTTGTCAATCTGCTGCGTGTTCGAGGACACTTGCGAAGAAAGCTGCGAATACCACGGGTATGCGCCGCCAGAGCGCACGTCGATGTCGTTCACGTTGGCGGAGCCGAGGGCTGACCCAGGAGCGACATTCAGGTTTCCAGCACCATCCTGGGCGACCATGCCCCAACCATCGGTGTAGTGCGTAGAGAGTCCCCATCCATTGCAGGAACCAGCGTTGTTGTCGATGCAGACACCTTGATTCCAGATATCCCCGGCGTTGTTCATCGCAGCGTTCGGGCTCGAATTGTTCGGCCCCGCCCCGATCGTCCCGTGGGCGTCGATGTCCCACGTCTGAATGCCGCCGCCCCAACCCGGAGGAAGCCCGGCATGAGGGGAGTAGCCATTGGTGCCGAGCTCGCCGGAGACGACGACGTCGCCGCCGAAGTACCCTATCCCCGGCACATGCAGATTCCCATTTTGGTTCACCGCCAAGGCGGTCCAACTGGAACCATTCCACGCGAAGGCCCGATCCGTGTCCAAGGTGAGGCGCACGTCGCCGTTCTGATTTCCGCTCGCCGGCAGCGCCGCGAACGTCGACACCGGCGCGCGCCAGTGACCGCCGCCGACGGCGGTCCACGTGCCGCTCTGGCAGCTCACGAGCGCCCCCGTCCCGTCCTGGGCGATCGCCCCGGTATTGGCGCACGCGCTCCCTGGAGCTTCTACGGCCCCCAGGATCAGGGGCGTGCTCATCGTGTTGCCGGCCGCAGTCGGAGCCGGCACGCGCCACAAGAACCGCGAATCGTCCGCCTGCTGCGCGGCATTGCTCTCGACCTTCACGTCGATGCTTCCCGGATTGATCCCGGCGGGCGCGGGGGACTGCCAGGTGCGGCCCGTGCCGTAAATGACACCGGTCGTCTGTCCAGCGACCGGTACCTCCGGCACATACCCGCCCCGGTCGCCGAGGTCGAGCAGGATCTCGCCGGCATCGGGATCCGGATAGCGGTAATTGCCCTGCGCTACCACGTAGCCCGTGACATTACCGCTCGAGTCGGCCTGATACTCCACCGAGATGGGGTCGCCCATGGCGTCCACCGCCGAGGTGCCGGGCGTGAGAAAACCCTGGGAAATCAGGGTCGCGACACTGACGGTGTGGGTGGACCCAGGTGTTGAGAGCGACACCATGTGGCCGTACTCATACTGCAGCGCCGCGTCCGTGATCGTCGCGAGCTGCCCCGCCTCGACCTGTGCGACCTGGTCACTGAACGCGGTGTGCTGAGCGCCCACCATGGAGGGCAACATGATCGCGATCCCGACCATGACGGAGATCCAGATAATGAGATCGCCCGCGGCCATGTTATTTCTCCTTCGTCGGCGCGTCGGCGCGGCGGATGTTAGTTTTCGCGTCTATGGCCGCCCGCGGCGTGGGCGGCACGCGAAGAACGATGACGCGGGGGGCTGCGGCGGCAGCGCGCGTCTCGACAGTTAGCGCGTGTGCGAGGCGCTGCTCGCCCGCGATGCTGATGTGCAACAGCACCAGCAGACACGCGATCAGCGCGAGAGCGCACCAGTAGAGGATCCGCAGCCGACGCGGCGGCGTGGGGCGCGCGGCAGCGCGGGCCGCTGCGCCGAAGAATCGAGAGAGACCAGAAGAAATGCCCATATGCCCACCTCATTGCCCATGTGCTGGAAGAAGGGCGCGGGGCAGGAGACGTGTGAGACGGGCGCCTGCCCCGCGCCGAAGAGGCGCCGAATGGGCTGACGGCGCCTCAGTCCATTCCCCGCTGTGGGCGGCGGCGCGGGAGACGTAGCCAGCCTAGCCGCCGTGTAGCCGGCAGCCGGCTACACATAAGTCTCTGTCTGCGCATGGGAATCCGGCAAAAATAGCCGACATAGCCAGGGGTCGGGGAAAGTCCCAAAAAACGCCTCTCGGATTGGGTCCTGGAGAGAGAAAAGAAAAAACTCTCTCTAAGGTCATGGCTATGTTGGCTAGTCTCTCTATTTTCCCACTCAAAACAACGTGTTGCGCATAGCCAATGGCTGGCTAGGTGTTGGCTAGGCTGGCTAGGTTCCCGGGTCTGGTGGGACATCGTCAGTGCTCCCCGGCCTTGAGGAGCGCTGGATTTACTGCGATCCATTCGGTGCGCCCGCTGCGCCCGCTGCGTTCGAGGCGCACGTGGGCTGCCTCGCCCTCGAGGATTGTGAGGGCAGCGAGGAAACGCTCGCGCTCGCGCACGGCATGTGGGCCGCGCTGCCGGGCGTCGAGTTTCCGCACACGCCCACCCGAGCGGCGGGCGGTCTCGATGAGCCATGTATCCAGGGCTATTGCGTCGGCGAGGTCTTGCGGCGGCGAGTGGGCGCCGAAAAACCGCCGCGCCTCCTGAAGGTGCCAGTTCATGAGCGCGGCGCCGGCGCAGATGTGCCGCTCGGCCACGACCGCAGTGGCAGGGTCCTCGAAGACCGCGAGGACGGCGGCAACCCGCGCGAGATTGTCGGCCGCTTTGGCGGCCACGTCCTTGAGGTCCACCATCTCCCGCGTCGGCCGCATCGAATGTTCGACGTTGTCGTGCCAGGCCACCCATGATCGTTTCGCAGCCGACTCGAGCGGCAGCACGCGCGGCACCAGACGCCCATGCTCATCCAGTGTCCCCTGCCGCTCGAGCAGGGTCCTCAATTGCGCGTGGTAGGCCGAGAGCGCCGGGTATCCCGGCGGGGGTTCGCAGAAGTCGCGGAATCCTTGCGTGCTTTCGGGCCAGGCGATGAGAAATCGCGCGAGAAAACCCGATGAGCGTGCGAGGCCACGGGTGCTCTGCACGAAGTCCAGCAGCAGACCGGATTGCACCTGAATACCGACTGTGAGGCGCGCACCGGCGACCCGAAAACTCTCCTTGGTGCGCCGATCGATCGTCACACTCGCCCCATCCCATAGGACGTTGATCAGCGCGAGGTTCCGGACGAGCGTCTCCTTGCTCATGCCATGCCCACCCAGGATCATCCCGCCCTCAGCGGCCATGATCGCCGCCGAGGGCCACTTCTTCGCCAGCCCCCACGCAATCGCCTCCGGCGTCGTGTCCTCATAGAACATCTGCGGCATTCGCGGCGCCTCGGGCTTCGCCCGCTGAGCCTCTGCGAGCTCCGCCACACTGTCAGCGCTCGAGGCGGATTTCCCTTTCTCCTTGCGCAGCCCCGCCGTGAGCGCCTCCATCCGAGCCGTCCATGCGGCGAGCTCCGCCTCGTAGTCCTTCACTTGCTCGAGATTCTCGTCGAGCCGCGCCTGCTCATACTCGCGCAGGGGCTTGGCAAAAAAATTGTCGCACGCGCTCTTACGCTCACCGGATTCCGCCACGGTGATCGCGAACAGGCTGCTCGGACCGCGCAATCCCTCCGCACGCTCCACATCCGCAATGCCTTGCGCGGCGAGACTCATCGCGGTCACCGCGCTCATCGCCACCATCGAAAGTGGTGCCTTCAAGAAGCCTTGCACTTCCTGCACCGCCTCGCGCACGACATCGGGCAGCGCCTCGATGGGATACGGCGCCGCAGCGAGTGCCGGCACGATCTGCTCCGGCTTCGGCCA
>JAJYUA010000023.1 GCA_021792755.1 Pseudomonadota bacterium | reverse complement strand
GGCGGACTCGGCGTGCCGGTGGTGCAGGCGCTGAACACCGTGCAGGTCGGCATGGGCTTCGAGGCGGGCCTGGTGATCGTGCTGCTCGCCATCATCCTCGACCGCATCAGCACCCGCCCCGCCGCCAGGCAGCCCAAGCGGTAAGCGCGTTTGCCTCACATGCTGCGCACCCCGCGCCCGCCCAGGGCGCGCACCCCGCCCCGCCATTACCGCGCCTCATGCCATCATGGGGAAATCGTCTGTTCACACCGCGCCCCGAGCGAGCAACGATCGGCGCTGTCGCGCTGCGCGCCGCG
This sequence comes from Pseudomonadota bacterium, assembly GCA_021792755.1. Classification (GTDB taxonomy): domain Bacteria; phylum Pseudomonadota; class Gammaproteobacteria; order Steroidobacterales; family Steroidobacteraceae; genus 13-2-20CM-66-19. Next base: position 64,934 of record JAJYUA010000023.1, on the reverse strand, counting down.
ACACACGCCCGGCCGCTCATCGAGCCGTATTTGCCCGACCCGCTCTCGGACCACGAGTGGGCGCTCGAGGCTGCGGGCCCCGCAGCACGGCACAGCCCCAGGAGACCTGCGTGCCGCCTGATCCTTCCTCACCGGCGCTCCCTTACCATCTGCTCGCCAAGCCGGCGGGCGCGGCCTGCAACCTGAGCTGCGGGTATTGTTTTTTCCTCTCGAAGGACGAGCTCTACCCCGGCGAGACGTTCCTCATGGACGAGCGCACCCTCGAGACCTACATCCGGCAGCTGATGAGCTCCTCGACCGGCCCCGAAGTACACCTGACGTGGCAGGGAGGAGAGCCGCTGCTGCGGGGCATCGAGTTCTTCCATCGCTCCGTGCAGCTCGCACGCAGACATGCCAAGCCCGGGCAACGCGTCGTGCACTCGATCCAGACCAACGGCACACTGGTCGATGACGAGTGGGCGGCCTTCTTCAGGGAAAACCACTACCTCGTCGGGCTCAGCATGGACGGCCCACGGACGCTGCACGACGCGTATCGCATCGACAAACGGGGCCGGGGCAGCTTCGATGCCGTGACAGGCGCCTGGAACACGCTGCGCCGGCACGGGGTCGACGTCAACATCCTGTGCTCTGTGCATGCCCGCAACGTCGACCATCCCCTCGAGGTCTACCGGTTCTTTCGCGACACGCTCGGCGCGGAGTATCTGCAGTTCATTCCCATTGTCGAGCGGTCGGCCGCAGAGAGTCCGGGCGCCGCCGGTGCAGGCTCTGCGGTGAGCGACCGAACCGTGCCTGCCGGGAAGTTCGGCGCCTTTCTCATCGCCATCTTCGACGAGTGGCTCGAGCGGGACATCGGCCGCGTGTTCGTCATTTCCTTCGAGGCCGCCCTCGGCAGCTGGCTCGGCGCGCACCACTGCTGCGTGGTGGCGCCGATCTGTGGAGGCAGCCCCGTGTTGATGCAAAACGGGGACGTATACTGCTGCGATCATTTCGTCGAGCCGGCCCACCGGCTCGGCAACATCCGCGAGACGACCCTCGGGGCTCTCCTCGCCTCCGAGAAGCAGCTTCGCTTCGGCCGCGATAAATCCGACAGCCTTCCCCGATACTGCAGGCAATGCCCCGTCCTGTTCGCCTGCCACGGCGAATGTCCGCGCAACCGCTTCATCGACACTCCGGACGGCGAGCCCGGCCTCAATTACCTCTGTGCCGGATACCGGGCCTTCTTCACCCACATCGAGCAGCCGATGCGGCGCATGGCGGCGATGGTGCGGCGTGCCCCGGCGCGCGGAGGATGACCCGAGCGGCCCGGCAGGCGCCGGGCCGCCGGCAGCCGCGCGTTCAGAGGCAGGTCACCCCGGCCCCGGCCTCCCGGCTGAGCGTGCTCGAGCGCTTCTCCGGCGAGATCGGCACCGAGCGCTTGCGTCGCGGCGTCTTTACGAGCGTGTCCGAGCCCGTCACCGCCATCGGCGAGTACATCGCCCATCACGACAGCATCTCAAAGCCGCTCATGTGGACCAAGGGCGCTCGTGACATCCCGCAAAAGGTCAATCGTGCCAATAGCCGCCTCAGTTCCAAACGCAATGATGCACTACACCGCCGGCCTCTCGGCCTTGACGATGCCGGATCGGCGATAATCACCGCAGGTCTCTCCCGGGCGGCAGAGCAGGGTGAGCATGAGCAATTTCCGCCCGATCAACCGCGCGGATTCCCACCCGCGGCCGTCTGTGCAGGAATGCTTGCCGCTGCGGCACTTGGCAGGCCAGCATGACGCCCTATGCTCAGGGCCGCAATTGCCCCTCACCCCGAACCATCGGGCCGACAGACTGCCAGAGGACTGTCTTTATGCGAGCTCGTCTCTCGTTCCGGGCACGGCCGCTGGCCGTGCTGCTGTGCGCCGCTGCGTGTTGCCCGCTCGCCACGGCCGGTGGCGCGGCGCACCGTCCGTTGCGCTTCAGTGTCCGGCAGGGCCGCTTCTTCAATGCGTTCCTGCGCCAAGGCCCGGTGGCGGGCGACCTGGTGCTGCGCTCTGGCCCCCATCCGCGCATCCTCATGGCGTTTCCGGCCGGCGACAGCGGGGTCGGGCTCTGGTTCAAGCGCGAGCCGCGTTCGGCTCGCTGGCGACTGCTCGGCCGGCTGCATCCGGTACGGGGGCGGGACCGGCGCGGTCGCGCGCTCTTCGGCATGTCCGCGGTCGTCGAGCTGACCGGTGATTCCTCGCTGCGGCTGCGCCAGGCGGTGCTCTCGAGCATCCGGGTGCTGCGCGACTACCGGGCGCATCACCGGCTGCCGCCGGGAATCGCGACGCCTCCGCTCATCCACGCCCCGCACATCGCCTGGTCGCGTGAGCGTCTGGATGGCGGGGCCGCCTACCGGCTGAGGCTCACCGTGCTGCGTGGGCGCGTGCAGGGCACGCACATTCTCGCCGACTCCGCCGGAGTGATCCGACTGCGCGTGACCGGTTTGACCGGCGAGCCGCCGCTGACGCCGCTCTCGGGGCGGCAACTGCTGCGCCACCCGCACCAGGGCAGCCGGGCGGCGCGCGACACCCTGACCTTCCTCGCCTACCGGCAGAAGTTTCTCGCCGGCTCATGGCGCTTCGACACCTATTTCGGCCGCGATACACTGATGAGCGTGCGCCTGCTGATGCCTGCGCTCACCTGCGCGGCGATCGATGACGCGCTTGATTCGGTCCTCGCCCGGCTCTCTCCCCGCGGCCAGGTGGCGCACGAGGAGGACATCGGCGAGGAGGCCGTACTGATGAATCTCAAGCGCGGCGTGCGCTCGGCCGCACCGAGCTACACCTACCTCATGATCGACGAGAATTACATGTTGGCGCCGGATGCGGCCGCGTGGCTGTTGAGTCCACGCGAGCGCGCACATGCGGCGGCGTTCCTCGCCGCCGCCGCCGGCGGCCCGCAGGCGCGCCACGGCAGCCGCGGCGCTGCGCTGGTGAGGAACCTGAGCTTCGTGCTCCAGAGCGCCGCGCCGTTCGCGCGCGACCCGCGGCGGGCGCATCTGATCGGCTTGAAGCCCGGCATTGCGGTCGGCGACTGGCGCGACAGCAACACCGGTCTCGGCGGCGGGCACTATCCATACGATGTCAACGCCGCGCTCGTGCCGGCGGCGCTCGATGCCACCGCGCGGCTCTACGCGAGCGGGCTGCTCGATCCGTATCTGCCGGCCGGCGCGCGCCCGCTGTTTGCGCGGGCCGCCGAGATGGCGCGGGTGTGGAGCCGCCGCGCGCCGCGGATGTTCGGCGTGACCGTGCCGCACGCGACGGCGGTGCGAGACGTGCGCCGCTATGCCGAGCTCGATCGCATCCCCGCGCTGCCGGCGCTGCGCGCGCTCGGCCGCGGGCCGCTGAGTTTCCCGGCGCTGGCGCTGAGTCGCTCCGGACGGCCGATACCGGTGATGCAATCGGATGTCGGCTACCTGCTGCTGTTCGGCACACCGGCTCCACAGGAACTGGCCCGGCTGGTCACGACGGTGCTGCGGCCGTTTCCGGCCGGATTGATCACGGGTGCCGGCCTGGTGGTCGCCAATCCGGCCTTCGCGCCCCGGGCGCTGCAGGGTGAATTCACCCGTCACGACTACCAGGGCTCGGTCGTGTGGTCCTGGCAGCAGGCACTGCTCGCCGCGGGGCTGGCGCGCCAGCTGCGCCGAGCCGACCTGCCGCCCGCGGTGCGCGCCCGACTGCGGGACGCACAGCGCACGCTGTGGCGCGTGATCGAGGCGACCCGCTCGATGGCCAATACAGAGCTCTGGTCGTGGACCTATCGGCGCGGCCACTACCACATCCGTCCGTTTGGCTCGGACAGTTCGGACGCCTCGGAAGCGGATGCCGCGCAGCTGTGGAGCACGGTGTATCTGGCCGTCAAGCCACCGTCCGGACTGTTGGCGAAGCTCGGATCAGCCGGAGCGCAGTAGACGTTATCGCATCCCTGGAAACCGCCTACCCCAAAATCCACCCCAAAAGATCGTTGGCTTCGCCCCGAAGCTCATCATCCGCTGCGCCGGGCGCATGCTGATCGAGAACGCGCCTTCCGATGCAGCGCGCTTCTTCCACGTCGATGCGCCGTCCCCCTGAAGGTCGACTTCGACATGGCCCTGCCGGTCATCGCCGCTGGCCTGTACCGACTGCTCGCCGGCAAGATGCGCGGCCACCCCTATGCACAGGCCCCGGTCATCTTCCGCGACCTCATCGACATGGCCGCCACCGCGGATGTCACCGAAAAGGAGCTCCAAGTGCGTTTCGATCGTCGCGCGCATCTGCCGATCGTGCTAGCCTCAGCGGACCTCGATACCCCCGTCGAGGTACTCTGGTGGAACGGGATGCGCCTGCGTGTAACCGGCTGACGAACCGCCTTGCTCTTACGCCGAGCCCTCGGCAACTGCGTGTCGAAAACGATCTACATTGCCGTACTTGCGAGCTTTCTGCTCGCATCCGGGCTTTGCCACGTTACCGCGCCGAGCTCGACGGACCATTGGATGACACAGACCGGCACAGTTCGATCGGTTGGAGCCCTGCTGCTGGTGTTGGCTATTCCATGCGTCCTCTGGCGCGGCTGGTATTTCTGGACGCTGTTTTCGGCATTGGCGGTGTCCGGCACCTGGAGACTGCGCTTTCCGCACGACTCGATTCGAGTGCAAAGATCGATTTATCCTCGTCGGGTGCACGGATTTCTGCTGATCGCAGCTGCGTTCCTGGTCTGGGCACTGCGCCCATAGGGAGACGGAAATTCCTCGCCCTTCGCGACCGCCGTAGCGAAACTGCGGCACGTGCAACGTCAGGCGCCCGCGGTCTCGCTCCTGACGTTAGCGGCCGCGATACACGTCATTCAGAGGCGCCACGTCTTCCTGCTCAAACAGCTGCGCGATGTCGGCATTGGAGCGGCCCGAGATCGTGTGCCCGCGCGGCAGCTTGATGGGAGCGTCGTTCATTCGCCTGCGCTGCGGCGACCCTGGTCCGCCGGCAGCCTCGGCAACGGGATCGCGGAGCGTCGATCCGCGCCTTGCCGCCGCGATCCCGGCGCGCTTCATGAGCTCATCCGGAAGATCGAAGGTGGTTCGCGTAAATATGGCGATATGCTCTTACGTGCATGACTCACCCTCAGCCGAATGGAGGCGGGAAATCTCGCTGAAGTGCGCGCAGGGCACGGCTGTCGCGGGTCAACCCTTCAGACGGCTCGCAGCGGCGCAGGATAGCGTGCGACCGTCTCGGCCGTCGTAAGCAGCGTGATCCCCTCGACGAGAGCTTGCGCAATGAGGATTCGATCGAAGGGATCCTTGTGCAAAGGCGGCAGGGTATCGATCGCGACCACGTGCTCACTGCCGATCGGCAACTCGCGGTAGCCGTTGTCGAGCAGCCCCCGGCGTAGCAGCCGCGCATCGACCTGGAAATCCTCTCGGCCCAATCCCCGCTTGATCACGATCTCCCACAGGCTCGCCGTGCTGAAAATGAGTTCGTTATCGGCGGCTTCGATCAACTCCCGGGCCGTCTTGGACAGACGATCCGGCTGACCCGCCGCCCAGAGGAGCAAGTGCGTATCGAGAAGCAGTTTCACGCATCCTCGCCAAAGAGCTGCTCGATCTCGGCGCTGCCCATCTGGTCGAAATCATCGGGCACGACAATCTGCCCGGCCATGAATCCGAGGCGTTTCATCTGACCGGGCTCCGGCGCACCCAGCGCCACGACCTTGACCAAGGGTTTTCCGGCCTTGGCGATGACGAACGGCTCTCCCTTCGCCGCTTGGTCGATCAGGCGAGACAAGTGCGTCTTGGCCTCGTGAATGTTGACGGTCTGCATGGATAGTCCGGACTTAGTTCGTTCGCCTTAGTCTAGCGGATACAGCTGAAGTTGGGATGGCGTATCGGCTCAGCGCTGGAGGTGGGGTACAGGAGCGCCGGCGATGTCCTGAACTCCGAAATTCACGGATCCTGGCGGCTACCGCGCTTGGGCTGGGGCCGCGCGCGGTATTGCTCCATGCGCGACCATCTGGAGACGGCCTGCGGATGCAGACCCAGCGCCTTGGCGGTCTGGGCAATCGTCAGCCGCTGCCGGGTGCGCTGATCCTGGATCTTGCAGGAGGTCTCGTAGTCGATGAAGACGGACCAACAGGACCTCGACCTTCACACCGCCCGATCTACACGCAGATCAGATCGCCGATGACAAGATTTACCGGAGCATCGGCTGCCCCGAGGTAAAAATCGGGCAGCTTAGCCAGCGCTGAGGGCTCCAGCGCAGACCCGGCCGGATCATTCCGGGGGAACCTGACCGAGAATTCCGGGATCGTGACCGCAGATTTCGGGCGCAAGCCCAAAAGCGGTCACCTTCCAGCGGATTGAGCGGTTACGTTCGGCCCGAACGACCGGTCACGTTTGTGCGAAATCAGCGGTCACGAGGGTCCGGAAAACGCACCTCGCGCCTCCGGGGCCGGCGCTTCAGGCCGTTCAACCTCGCTCCTGCGCGGTTGTCGAACCCGCTTGTCCCTGCGCGTAGGCTCGAATCCATCGGACCGTTCAATAAAAGACCCGCAAGATAGCAGAAGATCAAGGATTTTGATGGCATTTCGCCGCTAAAAGGGTGCCCGCCACACATGTCAGTACTTATGGGAGCTGCCTCTACCGTTTGCGTAGCCCGTGCGTAATTCGTGCGCGCTTCAGTTTGATCAAGATCATTGCTCCTTGCCCATCATGGACAAGGGGCAGCTCTGTCCGGCAGCCCGAGGACATCGACGCGATCAACCATTCGGAGCCGTTCGCAATACCGCGCCGCCATTGCGCAGAACCCAATTTGCTAGCATAATGCCAGCATGGAAGGCGGCGCCACACTGACCATTCGCAACGTGCCCTCGCACGTCGTTCGCAACCTTAAGGCCCTGGCGAAGCGGCAAGGCAAGTCGATGGAACAGGAAGTTCGCGATCTCCTCGAGGAGCATGCCGGCGACCGATCCTCGGTGCTCGAGCAGATCGAAGCCTCCTGGGCTAAACAGGCTCGCCGACCGAGCGCCGAGGAAATCGATGAGTGGATTACGACCGGCCGAACGTGAGAGCCGTCGTAGATACCAACGTTATCGCCTACTACGTCCTCGGCACCCCGGAGTTTGCCGAAGAGGTCCGGACGTTCTGGCACAGAATCGAAGACCCCCTGGCTCCCGCCCTGTGGGAGGCGGAACTTGCCAACGTCATTTGGATGTCGGTACGCGGGGATGTGCTGAGCAAGGAGGATGCGCCGTCGAAATTGCGTTTGGCTGGGCAACTCGGAGTTCATGCCGTCTCTGTTCGCAAGCTGTGGCAGGGTGCCCTGCAACGCGCCCTGGGGTCCGGAGGTGCCGTATACGACAGCCTTTTCGTAGAATTGGCCCATCGAGAGCGGCTCTCGCTCGCAACGTTCGACAACAAGGTCCTCAACACATATCCCGATATCGCCAAACGGCCGAAAGATCTGACATAGACGTTCGATAACGCACTCAGCCCATCTCGTGCTCGACCGCCCAATCACGGATACAAAGAGCATCTGGCCTCAAGAAACGCGTCGCTGCTCAGGGCAATCGTACGTGGACCGACAAGGACAAGTCGTGCGGAGGAGCCGGCGAGCACGGTGTACCGACCCGGCTCGATCCGCCAGCGATGCGTCTGCGTGCTTCACACTGACAGGTAGAGCGGCTCGATCGGCACTTTCACGGTCGTCCGCATAGCGGCCCCAAAAAAGCGAGATTTTGATTGTCGCCGGGGTGTCGAAAAGCCATCGTCGCCAAGCGGCCTTGGAGCGGCGGCCCCTGCCGCGCAAAACCCTCGACCGGCTCTTCACCGGGGATAAACGGCGGCTGCGCGAGAGCATCGCATCGCTTTTCGGATAAACCGATCGCCCTCGCTGCAAACGCCCAGCTCATCTTCTCCGGCGACTCCCGCCTACTCGAGCTGAAGGTCTCTCAGAGCATCCCGATCCGCACCGCCTCGGCCGCTCTCGGGGAGATCGCCGGAAAGCGGCGCGTGTAGCAGGGGCAGCGCTGCGGCGCAGCTCTTCGCTTCCCCACACAAGAGCCCTCTGACGAGGTCTATGGGCACTCTGCGGCCCAACCCGAACGACCGTGCGGGATTACGCAGGGCTTGGGGGCGGTGGTGATGCTCTTTCCGGCGATTCCCATAGCTGCTCGCCGGCAAGTAGCGGCCCTGATGCGTCACTCCCGGATCATGACATCCGGTGCGATATCGCTCAGTCACGCTGCAGGACGACGCATCACCGGGCCTCAGGAAGTCGTTGTCCACGGTATTCACCTCGGCCAAGTATCAGGAGCCGGATGTGAGAGCGGTCATCGAGGCGACGGCGCCGAAGCCATCGGTCCCGCCGGCTCCGGGCAGCCTCCTCGCACGATTCCCCGGCAGACCCGCGGACACCGAGCCGCTGAAGGCAGCCGGGCTCAGATGGGATCGCGATCGCAAGGTGTGGGCCGGCCCGGACACGGAGGCGGCCCGCGCCGCTATTGCCGCTCTCGGAGGCAGCGTGGAGGACGCGGCACGAGTGGCTTATACGAAGCGATGGCGAGCGCCTGGTGGGACTCGCTGAATACGGCGGAGAGGGAGTGCTGGCTGGACTCGGCGGAGGCCGACGGTCACGACCGATCCATGCTCGCAGCCTATACCCTCATGGGTGACCGAGAGGACCTCGTCGGCGTGCGGGACGAGATCGACTTCGACAAAAGCCGCTGATATGGACCGCTCCGTGACACTCAAAGAGTCCGATCTCGCCGCGCTCATCGAGCATGCTGTGGCGCATGCATTGGCCCAGCGACCCGTGGCGAGCACGCTGACGCTCGAGCAGGCCGGCGAGATCCTCGGCGTCTCCTCGCGCACGGTGCGCCGGATGCAGCCGCCATTCGTCGCGGCGGGCCTCATCCCCTACTCCTGGGTCTTGGAGCGGCTATCGTCGAGATAATCGCTCCACCACGCCATCATCTTGCGCCGCTCCTCGAGGTACTCGGCCCGATGGTATGCCTTGCGGACCTGATCCGCCTCGCGATGCGCGAGTTGCCGCTCGATGGCATCGCGCCCCCACAGCTTGCTCTCATTGAGCACGGTGCTCGCGATGGCACGGAATCGGTGACCGGTCATCCTGCCTTTGTACCCGAGCCGGTACAGCGCAAACAGCAGCGTGTTGTTCGAGATCGAGCAGCGCGGATTCTGGCGCGACGCAAGGATGAAGGGAGACTCTTCCTCGGTCATCTCGCGCAGCTCCTCGAGAATCGCCTGAACCCGCCCGGAGAGCGGCACCACGTGCGGCAGACCCCGCTTCATGCGCTCCTCGGGGATCACCCAGGTCTCGGGGTCGCGGATTTCCGACCACTGCGCGCCGATCAGCTCTGACGTGCGCAGGAACGTATGCGCCAAGAGCAGCAGGCCCAACCGGGTCACCGGTTCCGGGTAGCGGTCGATCGACTGCATCAGCGCCGGTAATTCCGCCGGCGTCACCGCCGCCATCGGCGTCTTCTCCACCCCCGGCAGGACCCGGGAGAGTCCCGCGCCGGGATGCGACTCGATATCGCCGTGATCGACAGCGTGATCGAGAATCGCGCGGATACGCTGCCCGAGACGGTGTGCGGTCTCCCCCTTCCCGGCCGCCGCCACTCGGCGCACCACATCGACCAGATCCGCCCGGCGAAGCTCGTTGAGCCGCTGCCGGCCGATCACCGGCCGCACGTAATCCCGGATGGACTGCTCCGCCGTGCGCTGGCTGTTCGCGTGACTGAGCGCCGGCAAATGCTGCGCCAGCCACCGCTCGGCGGCCTCACCGAAGGTCATGGCGGTGCCCCCGCCGCGCAGCTCGGCCTCGCGCTTCGCCGCCCACCGCTCCGCCTCCCGTCGCAGCTTGAAGAGCCGGGACTCGCGTCGGCCGCCGACGAACAGGTGAGCCCGCCAGCCCTCGCCGTAGTGCGTAATCGATGCCATTGCCGTGCGGACTCCGTGCGTACCTTTTGGCCCGGAGTGGCATTTTGCACGGACAGCGCGGGACCGGAAACCGCTCAAGCCTTTGATTTGTCGGGGTCTGTCAGCCGCGTGTGACAGGACCGGAAAGAGCTGGCGGAGAGGGTGGGATTGCGCCTGCGCCCTCCCTGGCCGGCGCCCTTCGGGCCGGCTGACGCCGTCCAAACGCGCTCCTGCGCGTTTGTCGAACCCGCTTTTCCATGTTCGTGGGTTCGAACCCACCCTATTGATTCACAAGGGATCTTCGATTCTGGCGGAGAGGGTGGGATTCGAACCCACGTGCCGGTTTTACCCGACCATCCGATTTCGAGTCGGCGCCGTTATGACCGCTTCGGTACCTCTCCGGGGAGAGCTGGTATTATAGCTGGACGTTTTTGTGTCTGTGGAGTCCACCTTAGTGCGAAGACGCATTCGCAGACGGCTGAGGAAGGTTGGCCCAAGGGTCGCCACGCTGACCACGCTCACCGCCTTTGCGCTGCTGGCACAGGGGTGCCGCGCGCCCAGCCTGCTCGGGCAGATCCGGGCACGCGGGGAGCTGCGTGTGGTGACGCTCAACCTTCCGACCTGCTATTACATCGGGGCGCGAGGGCCCAAGGGATTGGAATACGACCTCGCCCGCCGCTTTGCCAGCTCGCTCGGCCTGCGGCTGAAGATCTATGCCGTCCCCAATGAGGCGGACATGCGGGCCGACCTCGCCTCGGGCAAGGCCGACATCGCCGCCGCCCAGATCACCGCCGATTCGGCCTGGGACGAGGCAGGTGCCCCCGCGGTGCCCTATGCGCAGATACCGCAGCTGGTGGTCTATCGCAGCGGGCAGCCCGCGCCGGATGACTTGCCGCACCTGCAGAATGCGACACTCATCGTGCAGGAGCACAGCCCCCAGGAAGGCATCCTTCAAAGACTGAGGCTGGTCGCGCCCTTCCTCAAGTGGTCCGTGGTGCCCCCGGGCACTTCTCCCCTGCAGGCGCTGGAGGACGGGGTGGCCGGCTACGCCATCGTGGATGCCAGGGCATACGCTTACGCTCGCCACCTCTACCCCGGTACTCGGGTGGCCTTTGCCCTGCCGCAGGCCCGTCCGGTCCAGTGGATGGTGCGCCAGGGGGCACCGGAGCTGATGCGGGCAGTCGACCACTTCTTCCACTCGATCCGGGCGTCCGGCGAGCTGACGCAGCTCATGCAGCACGATTCGGCCAATGCGGATTCTCTGCACTATGCGGAATCCCGCCTCTTCGAGCTGTACTTCGCGCGTCGCCTGCCGCGCTATCGAGCCTGGTTCCAGAAGGCGGCGGCGCGCTACGGTTTCGATTGGTGCCTGCTTGCGGCAATGGGCTTCCAGGAGTCCCGCTGGAACCCCGCCGCCATCTCCACGGCCGGTGCCAAGGGTGTCATGATGCTCACCTCCGACACGGCGCAGGAGATGGGCATCACCGATCGAGCCAACGCCAGGGAGAGCATCTTCGCGGGCGCGCACTATCTGGCTGAGGTGCGCAAAATGATACCCACGCACATCCCTCAGCCGGACCGAACCTGGTTCCTCGTTGCCTCGTACAACATAGGTTTCGGTCACGTGGAGGACGCGCGCGTTCTGGCTCAGAGGATGGGCCTGAACCCCGACTCCTGGGCGCAGGTGAGCCGGGTGCTGCCGCTGCTCGCCCAACGCCGCTGGTACACGCAGACCCAATACGGCTATGCCCAGGGGTGGCAGGCCGTGGACTATGTCAAGCGCGTGCAGGAATTCATGCAACTGCTCGAGTGGCACCCCGGCGACGGCGTCCTCGTGCAGACATCCTTGAAGCAAGCCGCACGGATGACCGGCACCACCGGCAGCTGATCGTGCCCCGCGGCGCTCTAAGCGCGCCGTCCTGCGAAGAATGCCTTGAGCACGCCGCCGCATTCCTCCATCAGCACGCCGCCGAACACGTCCACCCGGTGATTGAGTCCGGGCAGGGCAAAGAGGTCGATCACGCTGCCCGCGGCGCCGGCACGCGGGTCCCAGGCGCCGAATACCAACCGCCGCACGCGCGCATGCACGATCGCCGCGGCGCACATCGGGCAAGGTTCGAGCGTCACATACAGCGTGGTGTCGGTCAGCCGGTAGCTGCTGAGCGAACGTCCGCCCGAGCGTATGGCCTCGATCTCGGCATGGGCAGTAGGATCGTTGGCCCCTATCGGGCGGTTGGCCCCCGCGGCCACCACCCTTCCCTCGTGCACCAACACCGCTCCCACGGGCACCTCCCCGCTGCGGCGCGCTTGCTCCGCCTGCTGGAGCGCAAGACGCATGAACCTTACGTCGCTGGGCTCCTCAGCCGACATCCGTGCCGCCGCCCCGACTAACCACGCTGCGTCCCCGTCACGCGGGCACGCACCCTCCCGAGCGCAAGCCGCGCCTCGATCTGCTCATCGGCGGCAACCGTTGCGGCATCGGTGATCACCGAGCCGTCCGCCCGGGTCACGATCGCGAAGCCGCGCGCCAGCGTCGCCAGGGGACTCGCGGTCCTCAAGGTTCTCTGCGCCAGGTCGAGCCGATGCGCCAGGCGCGAGAGCCGCCCCTCAAGCGCATGATCGAGCCGCGCCGCGAGCGATTCGCATCGGAGACGGTGCTCGCGCACCAGGCGCTCGGGGGACTGCTGCACCAGTGTCGCGAAGGCTTCGCTTAGCCTGTTACGCCTGAGGTGCAGCACGGTGCCGACGGCCCCCGCGAGCCTCTGCTCCAGATCATCGAGCCGCTGTGCCTGATGCGCCAGCCGCATCCCCGGATGCGCCGCTCTCAGGCGGCTGCCGACCGCCTCGAAGCGGCTCGTGACGGCGCGCAGCTCCCGCCGCATGCAGGCGCTCAGGCGCTCGGCCGTGCGCGAGAGCGCATCGAGGCAGGCTCGGCGATCGGGCACGACCAGCTCCGCGGCGCCCGAGGGAGTCGGAGCCCGCGCATCGGCGGCGAAGTCCGCGATCGTGAAATCGATCTCGTGGCCGATTCCACTGACCACGGGGATCGCGCAGGCGCGAATGGCGCGCGCCACGCGCTCCTCGTTGAACGCCCACAGATCCTCGATCGAGCCTCCGCCCCGTGTCAGGATCAGCACGTCGCACTCGGCGCGCTGCGAAGCCAACTCCAGCGCCTCGACGATCGAAGGTACGGCCGCCGCGCCCTGGACCGGCGTCGGATACAGCAGCACGGAGGCGGGCGGAAAGCGGCGCGCCAGGATATGAAGCACGTCCCGGATTGCCGCGCCCGTGGGCGAGGTGATGACCCCGATGCGGCGCGGGAAGCGCGGCAGGGCTCGCTTGCGCTCGCGGGCAAACAGGCCTTCGGCGGCAAGCTTGGCCTTCAGCCGCTCGAACTCCCGCTGCAGCGCGCCGACGCCGGCCTCCTCCAGGTGCTCGACGATGAGCTGATAATCGCCGCGCGGCTCGTACAGGCTGACACGTCCGCGCGCGAGCACCTGCTGCCCGGCCTTCGGCGCGAATCCCACGGCCGAGTTCTGCACGCGGAACATCGCGCAGCGCACCTGCGCTTCGCGGTCCTTGAGCGAGAAATACCAGTGGCCGGAGGCGGGCTGGGAGAGGTTCGACAGCTCCCCCTCCACCCACACCACCCCCAGCCCCCGCTCGAGGAGCGTGCGCACCTCGTGATTGAGCCGCGAGACGGTGAAAACGGTCCGGCCGGGGTCGACCTCGAAACCCGGAGGGAAGGCGGATGACATAGGGGCCACCATACCACCGGCGGTTTACGGCCGCCCGCTCCGTGCGTAGAATTAGCTATGCGAATTCTCGAAGAAGCTCTGACGTTCGACGACGTCCTGCTCGTCCCGGCCTACTCCGAGGTCCTGCCCCGCGAGGCCGACCTCTCCACCCGCCTGACCCGCCGGATCCGGCTCAATCTTCCGCTGCTCTCGGCCGCCATGGATACGGTCACCGAGGCGCGCCTCGCCATCACCATCGCCCAGGAAGGCGGCCTCGGCATCATCCACAAAAGCATGAGCATCGAAGCTCAGGCGCGCGAAGTCGGCCGGGTCAAGAAGTTCGAGAGCGGCCTGATCACCGACCCGATCACCGTCCCGCCCAACATGACCATCCGCGAGGTGCTCGACCTCACCCGCTCCCGGGGCATCTCCGGCGTGCCGGTGGTGACCGGCAGGAAGGTGGTCGGCATCGTCACCCACCGCGATCTGCGCTTCGAGCAAAAGCTCGATGCGCCGGTCTCCTCTGTCATGACCCCGAAGGAGCGGCTGATCACGGTGCGCGAGACCACGCCGAAGGAAGAAGTGCTGGCGCTGCTGCACAAGCACCGCATCGAGAAGGTGTTGGTCGTCAATGACGAGCAGGAGCTCGCCGGCATGATCACCGTGAAGGACATCCAGAAGGCCAAGGAATTCCCGCGGGCATGCAAGGACGAGGGCGGACGGCTGCGCGTCGGCGCGGCCGTCGGCACCACTGCCGACACCCTGGAACGCGTTGCCGCATTGCGCGAGGCAGGGGTCGATGTGGTCGTCGTCGATACGGCGCACGGCCACTCGCGCGGCGTGATCGCGACCGTCGAGCGCATCAAGGCCCGGTGGGCCGACCAGCAGGTGATTGCCGGCAACATTGCGACGGCCGAGGGTGCCCGCGTCCTGGTGGCCGCCGGAGCCGACGCGGTCAAGGTCGGCATAGGGCCGGGCTCCATCTGCACCACGCGCATCGTCGCAGGTGTCGGCGTGCCTCAGGTATCCGCGGTCGCCAACGTGGCGGATGCCCTTCGCGACAGCGACGTGCCCGTCATCTCCGACGGCGGCGTCCGCTTCTCCGGCGACATCGCCAAGGCGATCGTCGCCGGCGCCCACGCCGTCATGATCGGCAGCCTCTTTGCGGGCACCGAGGAGTCCCCGGGCGAGGTCGAGCTTTACCAGGGCGCCTCGTACAAGTCCTACCGCGGCATGGGCTCGCTCGGGGCGATGGCGGAGCGCCACGGCTCGGCCGACCGATACTTCCAGGACGCCGCCACCGAGCTCGAGAAGCTCGTGCCCGAGGGCGTGGAGGGGCGCGTGCCCTACAAGGGTAGCGTGGTCGCCATCCTGCAGCAGCTCGCCGGCGGACTGCGCGCGGCGATGGGCTACACGGGCAGCGGCAACATCACCGAGATGCGCACGCGTCCGGTGTTCGTACGGGTCACCAGCGCCGGCATCCGCGAGAGCCACGTGCATGATGTCACCATCACCAAGGAAGCGCCCAACTACCGGGCGTCCTAGCGTACGCGACGTGCGCGACCCTCACAGCCCCGCCCAGTCGAGGGAACTGCAACATTCATGAGTAGCGCCCCCGCCGCCCCCAGCACTCACGCCGACATCCACGCCCACCGCATCCTGATCCTCGACTTCGGGGCGCAGTACACCCAGCTCATCGCGCGCCGGGTCCGCGGGCTCGGCGTGTACTGCGAGATCCATCCCTGGGACATCACGGACGAGGAGGTGCGCGCCTTCGCGCCGCGCGGCGTAATCCTCTCCGGCGGACCGGCGTCGGTCACGGATGCCCACCCGCCGAAGGCGCCGGCGACGGTGTTCTCCCTCGGTGTTCCCGTTCTCGGCATCTGCTACGGAATGCAGACCATGGCGCAGCAGCTCGGCGGGCACGTGCTCGGCTGCACCGAGCGCGAGTTCGGCTATGCCGAAGTGACTGTCGGGGGCGGGTGCCGACTGTTCGACGGGATCCACGATCGGCGCGACGGCGAGGACCGCCCGGTACTCGATGTGTGGATGAGCCACGGCGACCGGGTCGAAGCCCTGCCCGAAGGCTTCACCGGCGTCGCCTCGACGGGATCGATCCCCTTTGCCGCCATGTGCGACGAGCAACGGCGCTTCTACGGCGTGCAATTTCACCCGGAGGTCACGCATACGCCCCAGGGCGTGCGGCTGCTCGAGCGCTTCGTCCGCGAGATCTGCCGCTGCGATGCGCTGTGGAGCACCGGCAACATCGTCGAGGATGCGATCGCTCGGGTGCGCGCGCAAGTTGGCAGCGGCAAAGTTCTTCTGGGACTGTCCGGAGGAGTGGACTCCTCGGTGGTCGCGGCGCTGCTGCACCGGGCCGTGGGCGATCAGCTGGTGTGCGTGTTCGTCGACCACGGCCTGCTTCGCCTGGGCGAAGGCGACCAGGTCATGAGCACCTTCGCCGAGCATCTCGGCGTGCGTGTCATCCGCGTGGACGCCGAGCAGCGCTTCCTCGGCGCGCTTGCCGGGGTCGAGGACCCGGAGGCCAAACGCAAGATCATCGGGCGCACCTTCGTGGAGGTGTTCGACGAGCAAGCTCACAAGCTCGCGGGCGTGCAATTCCTTGCCCAGGGCACGATCTACCCCGACGTCATCGAATCCGCCGGCGCGCGCACCGGCAAAGCGCACGTCATCAAGTCGCACCACAACGTCGGCGGCCTGCCGGAGAAGATGCGCCTGACGCTCATCGAGCCGCTGCGCGAGCTGTTCAAGGACGAGGTGCGCCGCCTCGGCACCGAGCTCGGCCTGCCGCGCGAGATGGTCTACCGCCACCCCTTCCCCGGACCGGGACTCGGCGTTCGCATCCTCGGCACGGTCCGCAAGGAGTATGCGGACCTGCTGCGCCGCGCCGACGCCATCTTCATCGACGAGCTGCGCCGGCACGGGCTCTACGACCGCACCAGCCAGGCGTTCGCGGTCTTCCTGCCGGTGCGCTCCGTCGGTGTGATGGGTGACGGCCGCCGCTACGACCACGTGGTGGCGTTGCGCGCGGTGGAAACCGTCGACTTCATGACCGCGCACTGGGCCCGGCTGCCCTACGAGTTCCTCGACCTCGTTTCCCGCCGGATCGTCAACGAGGTCTCCGGCATCTCCCGTGTCGTCTATGACATCAGCGGCAAGCCGCCGGCAACCATAGAGTGGGAATGAGATCCCGGCGGGCGCGCCAAGAGAGTCAACCGTGAGCTCGAAACTCATCGCACCGATCCTGATTGCGGCGCTCATCGCCTGGATGATCTTCGTACGCGTGCGCCGCTCGTTTGGTTGCCAGCGCGTGCAGCCGCGGCGCACGACGGTGCGCATCGCGACTCTTGCGCTCTTTGGCGTCCTGCTCGTCCTGCTCACACGCGGCAGCGTGCGGACGTTGGCCGCATTGCTCGCCGGAGGCGGCTGCGGAGCGGCGCTCGGCTATCTCGGCCTGCGGCATACCCGCTTCGAGTCCACCCCCGAGGGCCGCTTTTATACCCCGCACTCATACATCGGCCTGACGGTCACGGTCTTGTTTCTCGCCCGGATCGTCTCCGACTATCTGACCCTTTACCACGGCGCACTGTCCGCTCCGGCGGGACAGGGGCCCCTTGCGCTGCCTCCCGAGAGCCCGCTGACGCTCGCGATATCCGCAGCATTCATCGCTTACTATCTCACCTATTACATCGGGATCCTGCGCCGCAGCAGGCAGCCGGCGGCCACAGCCCGGGAACCGAGCCAGCCCAAGCTGCGCTGAGTCCTCGCGCACCTCACCCGTCGCACCGCCCCGGCGCCGCGGATCCGAGGTCGTGAGCCCGATCATTGCCGGCAATCCCATGCCGGAGCGGCGGCGCAGTCGAGCCGGGCGGGTGAATACGACATCATCGGCCGCGGCCGCCTCACCGCCCGGCGCGCACCAGGGAAATCTTGTGAGTCCACTGGCAACGGCTGTCAGCTGTCAGCGCGAGGCGCAAACGCACGTTCCGCGGCCAATCCCGGACCCTGCCACTCGTGGCGGCGCTGCATCGCGCGGCGGGACTATAATCCTGCGCGTACCGCCGCCCGGGGAGTTCAGGCCGATGATCCGAAATTTTTCCGATCACGCAGCGAACGAGCGCACGTTTCTCGCCTGGGTGCGCACCGCAATCGCCGTGATGGCGTTCGGCTTCCTGGTGGCAAAGTTCAACCTGTTCCTGAAGATCGCCGCCCAATCCCTCGCGGGCGGGCGCGGGCGAGTCATCGCCCTGCGGGGCGGCGGATTCGGCGATGTGGCCGGACTGGCGCTGATCGTTTTCGGCACGGCCATGGTCGCGATGGCGGCGCTGCGATTCATTCGCACCGGTCGGGCGATCAAGAGCCCGCAGCAGCGGGATGATGACGGCGCGCGCGTGGACCTCGCCCTGGCCGGCCTCATGGTGGTTCTCGGGATCGCACTCGCGCTGTATGTGTTTCGTGCGCTGGTGAGCGGCGTGTGATCTGTCGCGGAATTCGACGGTGACATCCGGGGCTCGTTGTCTGATGAGTCAGCCGCCCGTGCGGCATTGAAGGGCAAGACCCGCCCCCGCGCACCCGCTGTGGGCGGGGTTTTCCGCCGAAACGCCCGATTCGCACGGCGGCAGACTCGCCGCGCCCTTGACCTCGGGGCGGCTCAGACTCGGCTCGCCGCCCCGGTTACGCCCCACGGCCCGCCGCATCGGCGGCCGGCGCGCGCGCCGCGCCGCCCCGGGCGAGGGTCCAGGCAGCCGCTGCGAACACCAGGATATTCGCTGCAATGACCGGCTTGGCGCCGATCAGCACGCCGTAGAGGATCCACAGCGCCGAGCCGAGCATCTGAAAGCCCCGCAAAACCGCCGGCCGCCGGAAGAAATACGACCCCACGAACACCGCGGTCGCGGTCCAGCCGAGCCAGTCGGTGACGGACAGGTGCATGACACTCATGCCGCCGCCGGCGCGCGCGGCGTCTCGCGGATCTGTACCCGATCGGTCCGGGCCCGCTCCCAGTCATCGAGCGTGAGGCCGTTGGACTCCAGAACGGCGCGGATCTGCGGCGTGCGCATGCCGAGCACCTGGTCGAGAACGGGCACGAGCACGCTGCAGACGTTGTCGCTGAGAACGGTGCACCTGGCGATGCGCGCCAGCTGCCGATTCTTCGATACTGCGATCGTGAAGCCGTCCCCGTTGTTCACGTGCAGCATCACGTGAACGTCCGAGCTGCCGTCCCCAACGTAAATGATCCGGTCGGAGGGGATGCCGTGCAGCCGCCCGAGCTCATCGATCACCGCAACCTTGCCATAACCGGCCACCACGCGATTGATGTTGCTCACCTCGCCGGAGACGGGGTCGTATTCGAACTCCGTTCCGTGGATGTGCTCCGGCGGCACGACCCCGGAAAGCGCCGAAACCACCACTTCCCGGGGCGCTGCCGACACGACGTAGAGCGAGAACCGGCACCCTCCGATACCGTCGTGAAGGCTCTTTACGAGCGCCGGCAAGGCGCCCTTCAGGCGCACACGGCGGCCGGCCTCCACCAGGTGCTCATGGCGCACGCCGCGGAAGTCCGGATCGTGGCGGATGAGGTAGGCGAGCTCGCCGCCCTGCTGCACGAGATTGCTGCGCGCGAGCCCGGCCACCTTGCGCTCGAAATCGCTCACGCCCAGCAGCTCCGCCAGCACGTGGCCGGAATCGTTGAAACTCAGCGTCTGATCGAAATCAGATGCCAACAAGTAGTGCTTTGTCATCATGGCTTGATTGCTCCCTCGCACGCCGCCCGCGGCATCGGTACTGTCCGCCTCCGCTGGCGGCACGCCGCAGACGTTAGCAAAACCGGCGGCGCAATCAAGCGAACTCCCTCATAAGAGGCAGTGAGTTCTTTTCATCCGAACGTCATCGGACTGCAACCTGGGCGTGCGATGCTTCCGGCCCTTATGGGATGGCGGCATTCAGCGCCGGTTCAGCTGAAGCAGCGCAATGCCGCAGCGACGCCTTACTGGTGTTGCGACTTTGCCCGCGTCGATTGCCGCTGATCCTTGAGGAACGGCCGGTCGATCTGTTGGGCATATCGCTCGATGTCGCCGGCCGTGACGCCGCACTTATGGAAATGCTCCCGCCAGCCGCTCACGACCCGGGCGATCATGCGCACCTCTCTCGCTGCGTCGTCTTTCTTCAGGCAGAACAGCGCGGACATCGACAGCGCATTATCCAGCGTTGAATCCGCCTCCTGCTCGCCCACGCGCATCTGTTGAAATCCCAGCGCCCGCCCCGAGGGCAGCACGTCGTACGCGGGAGACAGCTGGTAGCGCTGCTCGCCGGTAACGATGAGAGCATGATTCTTCTCGTGATCGTCCGTGTTATCCATCAGGATGTTGAAGACCATGCGGCGAAACAGCTCGCGCATATCCGCCACGTATCTGTCCCCTTGCGCGACGCCGTTGCGCCGCAGCAATTGCGCCAGCTCCGGATAGCCGAACGGCTCCCCGGCTGCGCGCAATGCGACTGCGGCCGACAGACAGTGCCGCCTCGCTGTGGCGTCGCGATCGAAGCGCTTGATCGCCACGGCGTGTCCCTGGGTCAGGCGTATGGCTGTCGTCGAGGCGGTCCGTATCTCTGCCTTGCGAGCGAGGGTCATCGTCGCATGCTCGATCAGCGGGGTATCCGCCGGTTCGCCGTCGCGGAACTTGATCATCCATTGCTCGCCGTTGATGTCGAGCAACGCCTTCGGGCGCGCGCCGCCCATGGCCGCGCCGGCAGATATGAGCCGCCTCAGCTCCGGCGGTACCGGCTCATTCTCCCGCACCTTGCGGACGAGCTCGTCAATCCGGTCGGATTCCTCGAGCGACGGCAACGGACCGAAACGCCGCGGCAGGTATTGCTCGGCCGAGGTCGAGACGCCGAGCGCTCCAAAGCGATCGTCTCCTGCGAAGTAAAGGTACTCGAGCAGCGAAAGACGCGATGGCTTGTCGATGAAACCGACGACGCGCTCGCCCCAGCGATCCGGCCGGGCATCGTCCACCGCTCCAGCGGCCGTACTCTTCTGCGTCGGCAGGAATTCTTGCTCGATCAGCGGCAGGTCTTCGCTGAGCGAAAATCCGTGCTGCAGCCACTGCGGCAGGTAGCGCAGCGAGACGCCTCGATTGGAACGGATGAGTCTCAGCTCCCCGACCGCTCGCGGCCGAGCCGGGTCAGTCAGCAGCCAAAGATAGAGCCGCTCCGCCGGGAGGTATCTCATCCGCGCTTCGGCCCGAGGCGCGCCGCCGCCGAAGCGGCAGCCCGGGCGGCCCGCCGCCGCAACGCTTCACGAACCTCGCCCTCGAGCGCTCCCCCGTCCTCTTTCGGAGCGGCCACCTCGGGCAGCGCGCTCACCCTGCCTATCAGCCACAACGCGGTGGCGTACAGCCCCATTCCGACGCCAGGGTCGCCGCGCTCGAGCCGGATGAGGGTCGGCGCCGAGCAGCCCAGGCGTCTCGCCCACGTGCGCTGGGACTCCCGCCGCCTGACCCGTGCGATGGCGAGGTTCTCACCCAAGGCCCGCAGTGCCTGGGTGGCGGCGGGCGGGAGGGCCGCGAGGGCTGGCGGGCTCTTTGGCACATAAAGAGTTTATCAAAATTCGATGTTTGATCAACTCTATTTGCATTAGCCGCGCAAGCATCGGCGCCGCCGGCTGTACCAATGGCGTCATCGGCACACATAGATTTTTCCATACTGGCCGAACAGGTAAAGTCTATTTTCCAATGCCGCTGCCCAGGCGGCATGCGCCGGCGCCGGCAGCGCTTGCGCGCAGGCGCTCGATGACAAAGAACCGTGCCCGAGGAGATTGCTGCCGAGACCGAGCGGAGCGCTCATCTTGGCCGCGCGTGCCTGCATGGACCGGGCGGCGCCTGGCGCAGAGGGGCACCCGCCGAATCGACTCAGCGAGCGGGTCTTTTGAACCGCATCCGGGCGCGCTCGACCTTGGTCCGGATCACGCAGTCCTCGGCGTGATCGTTGATCAGCCCCATGGCCTGCATGAAGGCATACACCGTGGTCGGGCCCACGAACCGCCAGCCGAGCTTCTTCAGGTCCTTGGAGAGCGCAATCGACTCGGCTGAAGTGGCGGCGGCCTGCCGCTTGACGTGGCCCCTCGGGTCCGGCTCATATCGCCAGATGAAGGCCGCGAGCGACCCATTCCGCTTGATCAACTCCCCGGCCCGGCGGGCGTTGTTGACCACCGCCTCGATCTTGCCGCGGTGTCTGACGATTCCCGCGTCCTTGAGCAGCCTCTCGACGTCGCGACTCGTGAAGCGTGCGACGCGCTCGAAATCGAAATGATGGAAAGCGGCACGGAAATTCTCGCGCTTGGCGAGGATGGTGCGCCAGCTGAGTCCGGACTGGAATCCCTCGAGACTCAGCTTCTCGAACAGGCGCCGGTCGTCGGCGACGGGGAAGCCCCACTCCTGGTCGTGGTACGGCAGAAACTCGGGCGCGGTTCCACACCAGCGGCACCGCGCCCTGCCATCCGGCCCGAGCATCGTCGCGCTCATCCATTGATTATCCACATCCCGGGCGCGCCCTGTCACGCGCGAGAGTCGACACCCTCCTCAGCCGGGCTCGCGAGGCGTCACGGGCCGTGCGTCTTTGGGGACGTCCCGCCATCCGCGCACCAGAGTCCAGGCCGCCGCCGCAACGATCAACGCGTTACAGACGATGACCGGCACGGAGGCGATCATGAGGCCGAACAGCAGCCATAACGCCGCTCCGAGCAGCTGAGCGGCACGCAGCGCCGCGGGCTGTCGGAAGAAATACGACACCACGAAGACTACGGTAGCCGCCCATCCCACGGTGTCGGTCAAGGTCAGCGTCATCGGCTCACTCCGCGGCACCCGGCAGCTCTGCCGGCCAATGGTTCTCGCACATCAATTCCGACAAGGGTCTGGGCTCGCGCCAGCGCTCCAGCGCCAGCATGGGCGCGGCGTAGAACTGCTCGACATGCCCGAGGCAAAGGACCGCGATGGGCCGCACGTCCCGTGGGAACCCCAACAGGTCGGCGAGCGCTTGCGGATCGAACAATGACACCCACCCCAGACCCAGCCCCTCGGCACGCGCCGCGAGCCAGAGGTTCTGGATCGCGCAGGCGGTCGAGGCCACATCCGTCTCAGGGAGCGTGCGCCGGCCGAAGATCTCCCTCGTGCCGCCGTCGCGCACGCCTACCACGAGCAACTCGCCGCACTCCTTGACTCCCTCCACCTTCAGCCGCAGAAACTCCGCCCCCCGCTCATCGAGCGCCTCGGCGGTGCGCTGACGCTCCTGCTGCACCAGATCGTAGATACGCTCGCGCAGCTCGGCGCTCGTGATGCGCACGATGCGCCAGGGCTGGCTCAGGCCGACGCTCGGGGCGGCGTGCGCGGCATCGAGCAGGCGCTGCAGAACCGCCGGCTGCACCGGCAGCGGCAGGAAATGGCGCATGTCCCGCCGCTCATGGATGACTCGGTACACGGCCTCGATGGAGCGCTCATCGTAGTGGTGCTTGGATTCTGTCATGGGACGAACAGCCCCGCCGCGGCATGCGGGTCGGAGGGAAAATAGGCATGGAAGTAGCTGGCGAGCACTCTTCCCCGAGTATAGATCGCCTCGCCGGCCGAGCCATCCTCGCGGCGCGCGGCCAGCGCCGCGGGCTTCAGCGTGGTCGCGATGCTCGAATGGTGAAAGGTGTGCCCGCGCAGCAGCCCGCCGGCGATCGGTGCGGACTGGTAGCCGAGTCCTTTGCGGCGGGTGTGCAGGAGCGCATCGCCCGGCAGAATGCCGGTCAGGACCGCGCGCCGGCCCTGCAGGTCGGTCACCGACTCCAACAGGTACAGCATGCCGCCGCACTCCGCATACAGAGGCTTGCCCGCCTGCGCATGGCGCAGCAGCGCGCCGGCCAAGGCGCGATTGGCGCTCAGGGCCTCGAGGTGCAGCTCCGGATAGCCGCCGGGCAGGTACACGCTGTCCACGGCGGGCAGCGCGGCATCGGCGAGGGGCGAGAAAAAGACGAGCTCCGCGCCCATCGAGCGCAACAGCTCAAGATTGGCCCGATAAAGAAAAGAAAACGCCAGGTCGCGGGCGACGCCGATGCGCAATCCCTCGAGCGGCCGCGGCAGGGGCGGCGCCGGCGATGGAAAAAACCGCACCCCTTCCGGCACCGTCGCAAGGCCTGTGTCGGCGATCAGCGCGCCGGCGCGCTGCAACCGCTGATCGAGATCCTCGACCTCCTGCGCCTGCACCAGCCCGAGGTGGCGGTCCGGCAGCTCGCAATGCTCATCCTGCGGCAGGCTGCCAAGGAACGGCAGGCCGTCCGGCATACCCTCGCGCAGCAGTTGCTCGTGGCGGCCGCTCGCCACGCGATTGGCCAGGACCCCGTGGAAGGGGAGGTCGCCGGCGTAATGCTTGAGACCATACGCGACCGCGCCGAAGGTCTGGGCCATGGCCTGCGCGTCGATGATCGCGGCCACCGGGATCGCGAACAGTCGCGCCACCTCGGCGCTGCTCGGCTTCCCGTCATGCAGTCCCATCACCCCCTCGACCAGGATGAGGTCGGCCTCGCCGGCGGCATCGTACAGCAGCTGCCGGCAATGCGCCTGCCCGCCCATCCACAGATCGAGCTGGTAGACGGGCCGGCCGCTCGCGCGCTCGAGGATCATGGGATCGAGAAAATCGGGGCCGCTCTTGAAGACGCGCACCCGGCGTCCCTGAGAGGCATGATGGCGGGCGAGCGCGGCAGTCACCGTGGTCTTGCCCTGACCCGAGGCCGGCGCGCTCAAGAACAATGCCGGGCAGCGCCTGCTTTGCATGTCAGCTGCCCATCGGCCGCGGGCCGACCCGCAAGCGCGAAGCGCCACAGGCGCAAGGGTCGCGGGACGCGGGGGGCACGGGATGTCCGATCCGGGGCTTCACGCTAGAACTCCACGCCCGCCTGCGCCTTGATGCCCTGCTCGCGGTAGGGATGCTTCACCGGCCGGACCTCGCTCACCAGATCCGCCAGGTCGATGAGCGGCTGGGGCGCATGGCGTCCCGTGACGACCACGTGCAGCATCTCGCGGCGGCGGCGCAACACTTCAAGCACCTCCTCGAGATCGAGATACTGGTACTTCAGCACGATGTTGAGCTCATCGAGAATCACCATCCCGAAGGACGGATCGCCGATCATGCGCACCGCCTCCGCCCAGCCCTTGCGCGCGGTGCGGATGTCGGCTGCGCGGTCCTGGGTATTCCAGGTGTAGCCTTCGCCGACGACATGGAACTCGCAGTTGGGCTGCGCCGAGAGCAAGCGCCGCTCGGCGCTCGGCAAAGCACCCTTGATGAATTGCACCACGCCGAGCTTCATGCCGTGGCCAAGCACGCGCAGCCCCATGCCGAACGCCGCGGTCGACTTGCCCTTGCCCGTACCGGTGTTGACGATCAGCAGGCCCTTTTCCTTGGTGGCCGCCGCCTTCTTGCGCTCGAAACCCTCCTTGTGCCGCTGGGTCATGCGCTTGTGGGAGTCGGGGTCGGTCTTCACCGTCGCAAGCCTCCGATGGTCAACGCCAGATCGCGCCCGTCGCGCCGGTGAGGATGGACGCCACCCGCGCACGGTTCAAGTGATAGCCGATGAACACGAGCTCGCCGGCGCGGGCCGGTCCCGGCAACGCCTGCGCACCGGGGACCCTGCCGGAAACGACGCGAGTCCGCACAGCTTGCACCAGCACCGATGCGCCCGCCTCATCCGTGACAAAGCCCTTGCAGCGCAGCAGCGGCTCGCTCGAGGCCGCGTGCGCGATGGCCTGCCGGAGCCGGGCCACGTCTTGCGCCTCGCCGCTGCGCAGCACGAAGGAGAGCCAACCCGGGTCCTGCTGGTGGAAGTGCGTGTGGGTGCTCAGACCGTGCGCGTGGGCGCTCAGGCCCGAGTGGCTGTGACCGTCCACCCGGCCGTGATCGGCGAGCGGCTGCCACTCGGTGCCGGGAAGAGGCACCGCAGGGCCCGCGGCTGCCCGCTCGAGGGCCGTCTTGCCGGGCTGATGCAGCTTGAGGCCGAGCGCCACGCGCGCATCGAGCCGGGCATCGTGCGCCAGCTCGATGAACCGCACGCCCGGCGCCCTCTTGCGGACCCGTTCCTCGGCCTCGAGCAACTGCCGCTCCCCGAGGCCGTCGATCTTGTTCAGCACCACCACGTCGGCCTGCTCCAGCTGCCGCTCGAACAGCGTCCCCACGGCTTTCGCCACCGCGCCGGCTCGATCGGCCGGTTCGAGCTCCCCGGACAGCAGCAGCGGAACATCCACCACCGTCAGGGCGGCATCCAGCACGAAGTCGGCGGACAGCTGCGGCTCCTGCAGGCGCGCCATGACCGCCGTGGGCAACGCCACCCCCGATGTCTCGATGAGCACATGATCGATACGGTCCCGCCGGCGGGCCAGCTCCGACAGGGTCGGCGCGAACTTCGCATCTTCCGCGTAGGCGATGAGTCCTTGCGCAAAGTCGACGACCTCGACCGGCCCCGAATCGCCCCCGCCGCCCGGCGAGCCTTGCGAGCGCAGCGCGCTGCCACGAGCCAGCGCGCCGTCGATCGACACTTCGCCGAGCTCGTTGATCAGCACCGCGAGACGCAGATCCCGCCGCTGGCCGAGCAGGTCGCACAGCAACGTCGTCTTGCCGGAGCCCAGAAAGCCGCTCACCACCGTGACCGGAATACGCCCGATCATGACATGCTCCCGGCGCCGGGCGCCGTGCGGGCGCTCAACAGCTGCGCCGCCTCCCGCACGGCCTCCTCCACATCGGCGACCTGACGAGGATAGGCGACATGCGGCCGGCGGATCACCAGCAGCGGAATGCCGAGCTCGTCCGCGGCGCTTTGCTTCTCGGCATACCCGCCGGTGCCGCCCGAATCCTTGGTGACGACGCACTCGATGCGCTGCGAGCGCCACAGCACCCGGTTGAGCTCGGCGGGGAACGGTCCCTGCATGGCCAGGATGCGCTCGCGCGCGATGCCGAGCGCGATGGCCCTCGAGAGCCGCTGCGGATCGGGCGTCAGACGCACGAACCACTCGCACCGCTGCGCGCCCGGGGCGCGCACGAAGGTCTCCAGGTCCTTCGAGCCCGTCGCGAGGAAAATCCGCCGGCCGAGTCCGATCGCGCGCCGGGCCGCATCGGCCGCATCGTCGCAGACGATCGCCTTGCGCGGATCAAGCAGGCTCGGGCGCTCGAAGCGCAGGTAAGGGATGCCGAGCCGCCGGGAGAGCTCCATCAGCTGTGCGGAGATCTGCGCCGCGTGCGGGTGCGTGGCATCGAGGATCAGGCGGGCGGCGCCGCGCTCGAGCGCCTGCCGCCGCGGCTCCGTGCCCTGCCGGCCCGACCACACGGCCACACCCTGACAGCTCAGGCGCGCAACCTCGCCACCGTAGTCGGTCGCGGTCGAGACGACCACCGGGTGGCCCTCGGCTGCAAGCCGCCGCGCCACCTCGTTGCCGTCCCGGGTTCCGGAGAATACCCAGATGGCCCGCGACGGCAGTTGCGGTGAGGCGGGCGCCGCCCCCTCGGACCAAGCGTGGTAGCCCCGCGGCGTGTAGATCCACTCACGCCTGCGGCGGGTGAACCGGTTGCCGATCACGATCGTGGTCAGCATGTCGAACGTCTGCGCCGGCAGCTCCGCCAACCGGTGCACGCTCGCGATCCCCCCGGGACGGTAGGCATTGCGCACCACGCCGCACAGGGTGTCGGGAGATTTATGCTCCTGCAAAATCGCGAGCACGCGGTAAACCCCGTCCGATCGGGCCTGGCTCTGCACGTTGTACAGCACGCACGCCAGATCGGCGGCGCCGATGTGGCGGGCGCGCTGCTCGATCCACTCCCACGGGCACATGAGGTCCGAGAGGCTCAAGGTGGCGAAATCGTGCGACAGCGGCGCGCCGAGGAGCGATGCGCAGGCATTGGCCGCCGTTACGCCCGGGATGACGGCGACCTCGAACGTATCATCCTCGCGCATCTCCTCGAAGGCGAGCGATGCCATGGCATAAATGCCGATGTCGCCGCTTGAAACGAGCGCCACACGCCTGCCCAGGCGCGCCGCCTCGATGGCGAGCCGGGCACGCTCGCGCTCCCGGGTGAGCGGCGGGGAATGGATCTCCTTGCCGCAGATCCAGGGTTGGATCCATTTCAGATACAGCTCGTAGCCGACGATCACCTCGCTCGCGCGCAGCGCCTGCACCGCCTGCGGCAGGATGAACTCCGCAAGACCCGGTCCGACGGACACGAGGTTGAGGACGCCGCGACCGCTGCCCTGACTCATGACACCCCCCATGGCGCATCGGCTGCCAACGCGACCGCCACGCCGCCGCGGCAGGTCTTGGGCACGATAAGCTTGCCGCGCGGCGAGGCAATGAGCGCGCACGGCTCACACACCCCCTGCACTCCGAGGGTCCGCCGGACCCAGTCGGAGGGCTCGGTGACCCAGGCGCGGGCCGAGATCTGCTCGCGCGCAATGACGCGCAGCGGGATGTCGTGCGCGCCGGAGAACTCGAGCAGCCCCGGCTCGCGGGCCTTCAGGTCGACGGTGACGAGCTCACGAACCTCCTCCAATGAGCGTCCTTGCAGCGCATGCAACAAACAATCCTCGATCCGATCCGCGCCGACGCCCTTGCGGCAGCCGATTCCCGCCACCAGAGGCTTGCCCGCCTCCGTCGCCGTGGTCACCACCGGAACTGCGCCCACTGCGTTGGCGACCCGGTAGGCGAGCGCATTGGCGCCGGCCTCGTGACCGCCGAGAAGCGCGATGGCGTGACGCCCCGCCTCGTCGATCACCACCACGGCCGGGTCTCGATGCTTGTCCTCGATGAATCCGTCGAGGAAGCGGACCGCGATCCCGGCGGCCATCACCAACACCCAGTGCGAGCAGTGCGCGAAGCGCTCGCGGAACTGCTCGCGTTGCGGTTCGGGGCGCTGCCAGGGCCGATGCGCCTCGCCGTCGAGCCGCTGCGCCAGCAGGCTCGCCAGCGGCTCGCCCTGGGCGCGCACGGGCCACACGCCCAACCGCTCGCTGCGCGGCCTCGTCCCCGCGCCTCGCTCCTGCCGGGCCGGTCCGCGGCCGTTCAAGATCGGCTCAGACGGCTTTGTCATGAGTCGGCTCCGGCCGGCTTGCGCGCGCCAGCCGTCCGCCGTCCGGCGCGTTTGCCTTTTCGCCGGGCCGGGCGAAAGATGTGCGGGTAGTCGGGCGCATACAGGCGCGATTCGAGCGCCGGCCCGCCGCTCAACGCCCCGCCGACCAGCAGCAGCGTGGTGAGCCGCCAGTCCCGCAGCCTGATTTCCCGCAGCAGACGCCCGAGCGTGCTGCGATGGGAGCGCTCATCCGGCCAGCTCGCCCGGTACACCAGGGCAACCGGGGTGTCGGGCGGATAGTGCGGGCTGAGCTCGCCCACGATGCGCTTCAGGTGCGGGCCGGAGAGAAAAACGCACAGCGTCGCGCCCGACCGGGCGAGCTCGGCCAGCCGCTCGCGCTCGGGCACGGCCGAGGCACGCCCCGACACGCGTGTCAGAATCACCGTCTGTGACACCGCCGGCTTGGTGAGCTCGCTGGCAAGCGAGGCGGCCGCCGCGGTGAACGAGGACACCCCGGGCACCACCTCGTAATCGATGCGCAGCGTCTCCAGACGACGCATCTGCTCGGCGGTGGCGCCATAGATGGCGGGATCTCCCGAGTGCAGCCGCGCCACATCCAGGCCGGCGGTCTGGGCCCGCCGGTAGCAGGCCTCCTGCTGATCGAGGTCGAGCGAGGCCGTGTCGATGATCTCGGCATCGGCGCGGCAGTGACACAGGATCTGCCGCGGGACCAGCGAGCCGGCGTACATCACCACGGGTACCCGCTCGAGGATCTTCGCGCCGCGCACGGTGATGAGGTCCGGGGCGCCGGGACCGGCGCCGATGAAGAACACCTTCACGTGTGCCGTCGCTCCCGCTCCTGCCGGCGGATCAACATCGTGGACAGATACCCGGTCTGCGGCCGGCCGTCGAGCTCGCTCAAGTCCGCGCACAGCACCTCCCCGGGCAGACCGATCCGGGCCGCGAGCGCGCAGTGTGCGGCTATTCCCAACTCGTTGAGCAGCGCGATCACCCAGGGCAGACGGGCGCCGATCTTCATCAACACCACCACGTCGTGGCTCTCGATGTCCCGACGGAGCGAGTCCGCATCGTCGGGACAGGGCAGCACCAGCATGCGCTCCTTGCCTTCCCCGAGCGGCCAGCCGAGGGCCGCGGCGGCGGCGGCGAAGCTCGTGACCCCGGGAAAGGTGCGGATCTCGGCCGCAGGCAGACACTCGCGCAGCGCCGCAAGAGTGTAGCCATACGTGGAAAAAGTCATCGGATCGCCGATGGTAAGATACGCCACATCGCATCCGGCGAGCAGCTCGGCGGCGATGTCGCGCGCCAACGCGCCGTAATGCGCCCGCAACACCGCGCGGTCCGGATCCATCTCGAACTCGATCTCGCGCAGCTTCGATACCGGAATGTCGAGGCCGCCGAGACACTGCCTCGCCACAGAGCACTCCGAGGAACGCGCGCGCGGCAGGTAGATCACCTCGGCCCGGCGCAGCGCCTCGAGCGCCGCCACGGGCACGAGCCCCGCCGGCCCCGGACCGGCCCCCACACCAAAAAACGCTCCCACTTTCATCACGCCTGTCCCAATGCCATGCCGCCCAAACCGAAAAGACGCACTTCGACCCGGTCCACCCGCGTGAGCCGCGAGCGCATCAGCGCGGCAACGCGCTCCTCCACTTCGCGCCACACTTGCCGCGCACGCGGGTGATCCCGCAGCGATTCGAGCACCGCCTCCACGGTGTTTGAGCGCTCGATGGCCGCGATCTGCCGCGGGGTGAATCCGCACTCGGCGGCGACCCGCGCCACCGCGTGCATGGCCATGGCGCTTTTGCCGCAGTGAGTATCCCAGTCGCCCGCGAGCGGCTTGGCGAGCTTGCCGGGATGACCGACGAGCCAGAGCGCCGGCAGCCTGCGGTTCTGCGCGGCGAGCTCACGCTCGGTGCACTCGAGCGCAAAACCGATGAAGTTGGAGACGGCCACGATACGCTTCGGCGGCAGCTTCAGCGCCGAGCGCGCGAACGCGGTGCCGATCTTGCCGGGCGCGTAGGCCACCTCCGCTCCCTCGGCGAGCGCGACGCGGATATAGACCTCGATGGAAGCCATGTAGGCCGAGAGGGACATGGGCTCGACCAGGCCGCTGGTGCCGAGAATGGAGATGCCGCCGACGATGCCGAGCCGGGGATTGAAGGTCTTGCGAGCGAGGACCTCGCCGCCCTCGCAGCCGATGGCGAGATCGAAGCCCTCGTCTGCGCCTTCCAGCACCTCCTGCACGGCCTCGCGCATCATCTGTCTCGGCACCGGGTTGATCGCCGGCTCCCCGACCGGGATGCGGATGCCGGGCTGGGTGATGGTGCCCACCCCGGGACCGGCCAGGAAGCGCACCTCGCCGAGCCCGTTGCGGCGGACCGAGGCGAAGATCGTGGCGCCGTCGGTACAGTCCGGATCGTCGCCGGCCTGCTTGATGACCTCGGCGCGCACCGCGCCGCCGTCCAGCCTGTATACTGCTCGGACCGGCACCTTCAGGCTGTAACGCGGGTCCGGCAGGCCGATCTCGACCTCGCCGACGCTTTCCCCGTGCACCAGCAACAACAGCGCCGCCTTCACGGCGGCCGTCGCGCAGGCCCCCGTCGTGCGTCCGCGGCGCATGCCGTTCTGCGCCCGCACGTTGAGGTCGAAAGCGATGCGCCCGGCCCCGGTGCTCACGGCCTGCACGCTCCCGCCAGATGATCGACGGCCGCGATGAGCAGGGCATTGACGACACTCGCCGCCCAGGGCGAGCCGCCGCGCGTCCCGCGATTGGTGATCCGGGGCACCTGCAGGCACTTGCGCAACGCCTCCTTGCATTCACGGGTGCCGACGAAGCCCACCGGAAGCCCCACGATCAGCTGCGGCCGCCAGCCCTGCTCGCGCACCAGGCGCACCGCCTCCATCACCGCGGTGGGAGCGTCGCCTATCGCGAGGACGATGTCGTTGCCCCACCGCTCCCACGCACGACGGATGCCCGCCGCGGAGCGCGTGAGGCCGGTGTTGTCAGCCAACACCTGCGTTTCCCGGTCGTGAACGCCGCACCAGACCGCGAGCCCCAGCTGATCGAGGAGACTGCGCTTCAGGCCGCTCGAGACCATGGTCACGTCCGCTACGACACGGCGGCAGCGCAGCAGCGCACGCACGCCCGCCTCTACCGCTCCGGGCGAGAAATACAGCTCATCGACGATGTCGGGATCGCCGCTGGTGTGCACCAGGCGCTGCGCCACCCGCCGCTCCCCGGCGGCCCACCCCGACCAGTCGCGGCCCGCCTCGATGATCCTGAAGCTCTCGGCCTCGATGGGGTGAGGCTCGTACGGCGCGGGCGCGGCGGCGGCGGGCTGCGCCGCCGGCGCCATCGGCCGGGCGCGCGCAGCCAGGTGATGGGGACGCTGCGCCTGACCGACCTGCTGCTCGAAACCGACGATCTGCACCCGATACTTGCACAGCGAGCAGTTCATCGCCGCGCGGCCCTCCAGGCCTTCCCGCGCACGCTCGAGAAAGACCTCCGCCACATCCTGGTGCGGTCCGAGATAGCCCGCCTTGAGGACCTCGATCCCGGGATGGCGCTCGGCGAGCTCGTCCGCCGCCGCATAGATGCGCTTCACGAGCAGGCCGTCGAACAGGAAGTAGGGAAACACCACCATGCGCGCGCAGCCGAGGCGGGCGGCGCTGCGCAAGCCTTCTCTGATGCCCGGTTCCGCGGTGCCCGCGTAGCACACGTACGACTGACCGAAACCCAGCCCCTCGTGCAGCATGCGTGCGAGCTTGCACACCTCGGAGTTGGCGTCAGGATCCGACGTGCCGCGGCCGACCACCACGAGACACGCCTCGGCACGCTTGAGCACCCGGCCGGAGCGCGCCTCGGCCTCGGTGATGCGCTGCTGCGCGAGACGCAGGAATGCCGGATGCAGATCCACCGGCGCGCCGAAGTGGAATTCAACCGCCGGATACTCCCTCTTGAGCACCGCCAGCTCACCGGGCATGTCGTTCTTGGCATGCGTCGCGGCAAACAGCAGCGCGGGCAGCATCACGATCGGGCGCGCCCCCGCCTGGATGGCCGAGCGCACGCCCTCGTCGAGCGTCGGACGGGCGAACTCCAGGTAGCCGTGGGTGATGGTGCGCTCGGGCGAGCGCGCCCTCATCAGGGCGACGAGGGCCTCCACCTCCTCGATGGCTCTCGGGTCGCGGCTGCCGTGGGCGGCGATAACGATGCTGTAGTCCTGTCTGTTCATGCCGTCGCAGTCAGTCCGCCGCCTCGATCTGGCTCGGCACGGGCCGCAGAGTGCGGATGAGCATGATGCTCATGTCGCTGAAATCCCGCGTGCAGCCGGCCAGCGTACCGCTCCATTGCGCCTCCCGGCTGGTGAGATTTTCCCACACCTCCACGGGATGATCGCCGCGCACGCCGTGCATCAGCAGGTGTGCGCACACATCCTTGGGCATGAAATCCCAAGGCCGCGGGATGACGATGGCATTGCGGTCATCCTCCAGCGCGCGCACCAGGTGGCGCTTGAACGGCTCCAGATCGCCGCGGCGGTGGAAGGTGACGAAGGTGGTCTCGTCAAAGCACACCCGGCCGCGGGAGGCGAGCACCTGGGCGGAGGAGATGCCGGGTACGGTCTCGAGCGGCCGGCCGCAGGCGCGCTCGACCCGCTCGAGGAACTGAAAGCCGCTGAAGTGGATATCTCCCATGAACACCACGACACAGCGGGCGCCGCCGCGATGGGCGCCGGCCACCTCGTCGAGCTTTTGCACCTGGTCGCGATAGCCCATGGTGACGACGCGCGCTTCGGGCCGGATCAGAGGCCGCACCAGCTCGACCACCGCATCAAAGCCCGCCACCACGTCCGCCGTGCGCACCAGCTCGGCCCCGCGCTGCGTCAGCAAGCCGAGGTCGCCGGGGCCGGCGCCGACACACACCATCATGACAGTATCCTCTTGCCGCCTACCGTCCGGGCCCGGAGGGTGATCGACAGCGACTGCGCATCGAAACCGTCCAAGCCCAGGCACTGCGCCCCGAGCGCCTGCGCGAGCGCCGGCGCTCGTCCCAGCCGGACCGGGCCTGCCTCCGTGTCCAGCACCAGCGCCGCGAAGCCGCCGCGCTCGAGCGCCCGGGCCCACTCGAGCGACTGTTGCCAGGGGTCGGCTCCCGGCTCGAGCGGCACGTTGGCCCGGCCGTCGCTGAGGACGATCAAAAGCGGCAGCGGGGCCGAGGACGCTGCGCGCTCGAGCACCTCGAAAGCGGTCTTGAGCGCATGCGCAAGCGGCGTACGACCGCCGGTCGGCAGCTCGCGAAGCGCGCGCTCCGCGATTTCGACGCTGCGAGTCGGGGCCAGCAGCACCTCCGCGCCCGCGCCTCTGAAAGCAATGACCCCCACCTCGTCGCGCTGTTGGTACGCGTCGGACAACAGGGCGAGGACCGTTCCCTTGACCATCTGCATGCGGCGCAGGCCCGCCATCGAGCCCGAGGCGTCGACGACGAAGAGAATGAGGCTGCCCTGCCGGCCCGATCTCACCTTTTGATGCAGATCCTCCCGCCTCACATCGAGCCGGCCGGCGCCGCGCGCCAGGCCTGCGCCGCGCACCACGGCGTGACTCAACGTAGCGGTGAGCGCCAGATCGGTCGGCCGCTCATCGGGCACGGCCCTGACCTCCCGCCCCCGGCGCGAGTCGCGCGACCGGCTTCGGCGGCCAAGGCCGCCTGCGGCCGGAGCGTCCTTGAGATCGATGCGCGGCGTCGCGACGCGCGATGGCGCAAACACCTGCTCGGCAGCCCCGGCGCTGAGCGGCGGGGGCGGCTCATCCCCGGGTGACTGCCCGCCGCCGGGCTCGCTCTGCTCGGGCGCATCGGCGCTCCCGGGAGCCGCAGGGGGCGCAGGCGCCCGCCGCAGGGTATCCTGCAGGCGCTGCTCGTCGAGCCCCGGGGCCTCGAAGGGCTTGCGGCGGCGCCGATGGGGCAGCACCAGGCGGGCCGCCTGCTCGAGATCCTCAGGCTCGACCTGCGTACGGCCGGCCAGGGCCGCGAGCCCGCAGGCCGCCTTGACCATGACGAGGTCCGCCCGCAGGCTCCTCACGCCCTGCGCGCAACACAACTCGCTCGAGAGCAGCTGCAGCCCCTCGGCCATGCGCACGCGCGGCAACAGCTCGCGTGCGCGCGTCACGCGCGCGCGCAATGCCTGCTGCCGCGGCTCCCATTGCCGGTTGAAGGACTCGGGCTCCCTCTCCCACGCCAGCCGGCGCCGCACGATCTCGGTCCGCTCGCGCGCGTCCTCGGGAGCGGCGACCTCCACCATCATCCCGAACCGGTCGAGCAGCTGCGGGCGGATCTCGCCCTCCTCGGGGTTCATGGTGCCGATGAGCGCGATGTGGGTCGGATGCTCGACGGAGAGCCCCTCGCGCTGCACGCGGTTGACGCCCATGGCGGCCGCATCGAGCAGCACATCCACCAGGTGATCGGGCAGAAGGTTGACCTCATCGATGTAGAGGAGCCCGCGGTGGGCTGTCGCCAGCAGGCCCGGTTGAAAACTCCTGCGCCCCTCCTTGAGCGCACGCTCGAAGTCGAGGCTCCCGAGCACACGGTCCTCGGTGGCCCCGAGCGGCAGGTTCACGAACGGCACGGGCGAGAGTTGCACGGTGGGCGCGTCCGACCGGCACGTCTCGCACGGCTCGGCGGGCTTGCCCGGCTCGCAGTTGTAGGCGCAGCCGGCGATGCGCTCGATGGGCGAGAGCACTCCGGTGAGCGCGCGCGCCGCGGTGCTCTTGGCGCTGCCCTTGTCGCCGCGGATCAGAACACCGCCGACGCCGGGGTTGACCGCGCACAGCAGCAGCGCGCTGGTGAGCGCCTCCTGTCCGACGATGGCGGCGAACGGAAATGGATGAGTATGCCCGCTCACGAGCCGCCTCCGCCGCCGCCGGCCTCGCCGCGCGCCTCCAGCACCGTCTCGCTGCGCAGATACGCCGCGCGCAGCGCATCGATCGTCTGCGGCTCGGGCGAGGCCCACATCCCGCGCTGCGCCGCTTCGAGCAGCCGCCCCGCGATGGCGCTCAGCGCCCAGGGGTTGCTCTCCTCGAGGAACTCGCGCATCCGCTCATCGAGCGCATAGCTCTGCGCCGTCTGCTCGTACATCCAGTCCTCCATCACCTCGGCGGTGGCGTCGAAGCCGAAGAGATAATCGACCGTGGCGGCGCACTCGAGCGCGCCCTTGTAGCCGTGGCGGCGGATGCTCCCGAGCCACTTGGGGTTGACGACGCGCGAGCGGAACACGCGCAGCGCCTCCTCCTTCAAGTCGCGGACCGCCGCGCGCTCGGGATCGTGGCTGTCGCCGAAGTAGTGGCGCGGCTTGCGGCCGCAGAGGTGGCGGATGGTGGCGATCAGCCCGCCCTGGAATTGCAGGTAGTCGTCGCTGTCGAAGATGTCGTGCTCGCGGTTGTCCTGGTTGTGCAGCACCACCTCGACCGCGGCCAACCGGGCCTCGAGCGGCTCGCGGGCCTCCACACCGCCTTCGGCGGCCGTGTAGGCATAGCCGCCCCAGTTGAGGTACGCCTCGGCGAAATCCTCGAGGCCCTGCCAGTTGCCCTCCTGGATGAGCGGCAGGATGCCCGCGCCGTAGCTGCCGGGCTTGGAGCCGAAGACCCTGTAGCGCGCGCGGCGCTCGGCTTCGGCCCGCGTCTGCCCGGCGGCGACTCTCGCGGCACATTCCGCGAGGAAGTGCTTGCGCACGAAGTTGCCCTCCGGCGGCTCATCGAGGCCGATCACGGTGTCGACGGCCCGGTCGATCAGCTCGATGAGCTGCGGGAAGGCGTCGCGGAAGAAACCGCTGATGCGCGTGGTGACGTCGATGCGCGGCCGGCCGAGGGCCTGCAGCGGGATCACCTCCAGGCCCGTCAGCCGGCGGCTCTCGGCCTGCCAGACCGGACGCACGCCGAGCAGCGCGAGAATCTCCGCCACGTCATCGCCATGCGTACGCATGGCGCTCGTGCCCCAGATGCTGATGCTGACGCTTTCCGGGCAGCGCCCCGTCTCCTTGAGGTGACGCCGCAACACCTCCGCGGCGAGTTGCTCGCCGACGCGCCACGCCACCTGGGAGGGAAGACTGCGCGGGTCAACGGAGTAGAAATTGCGCCCCGTCGGCAGGATATGCGCCATGCCGCGGGTCGGCGCGCCGCTCGGGCCCGCGGGGACATGGCGGCCGTCGAGCGCGCGCAGGAGATTGCCGATCTCATCCCCGGTGCGCCGGAGCCTCGGCACGAGATCTCGGCAAACATGCTGCAACACCTCGGCGAGGCCTCGCGCCGGATCGGCGTTCGCATGAGCCTGGCCGGGTCCGTCCCCGGACGGCCTGCCGCCCCCGGCGTCGCTGGCGGGCCGTTCATCGGTTGCCCGCCCCAGGCCGGCACTTTCCCCTTCGCGGCCGACAGCCGGTGTCGGCCGAGATCGCTCCAGACGATCCTCTCGCAGCTCGCCCAGGCAGGACCGCACGGCCTCGGGCACCGCGCCGACGGCGAAATCCGCCGCCTGCAGCTCGCCGATCAACGCGCGGCACAACTGCTCGATGGCCTCGATGGCATCCGCCCGCGTCGTGAGCGTCCGGCCCGCGCACCGCTGCAGCGCCGCCGGCGGGGCGGGCAGGCGCCGGCCGCGCTCCTCGAGGAGATCCTGCCACTCGAGGCCGACGCAGCGGGCCACCTCGCCCGGCAGGCTGGAAACCCCCAGGTTGGGTAACCGGGTGAGGGAGCAGAGCATGTCGGTGAGCTGAGCGCCCTGCGGCGCCGCCCCGAGGACGTGCAGGCCGTCGCGGATCTGCGCTGCGCCGATCTCGCACAGGTAGCCGTCGATGTCCTCGATCAGGTGCGCGAAATCCGCGCCCTCCATGCGGGCGAGGCTGAGCGGTACGCCGTGCTCGTTGAACCCTTCGTCCCACACCTCATTGTCGTCCGCGCGGATGGCGTTGAGATCCCGATCGAGACGTGACTCCTTCACGAGCTGCCAGATCTGCCTTTGCAGCAACGGTAGCTTCGTCGGGTCGAGCATCTCGAGCCGGTAGTACTCGTCGACGAGTTGGGCGAGCTGGGCCAGGGCGCCGTAGGTCTCCGCCGTCGTCATGGGCGGCGTCAGGTGATCGACGATGACGGCGTGGGCGCGGCGCTTGGCCTGCGCGCCCTCGCCCGGATCGTTGATGATGAAGGGATAGAGCAGCGGCAGCTCGCCGAGCAGCGCGTCCGGGAAGCAATTCTCCGACAGGCCCACCCCCTTGCCGGGCAGCCATTCGAGCGTGCCGTGCTTGCCAACGTGCACGATGGCGTGCGCGCCCCACTCATCGCGCAACCAGCGGTAGAACGCACAGTAGTGATGGGTCGGCGGCAGGTCGGGCTGATGGTAGATGGCGTCCGGATCGAGCCCGTAGCCGCGCGGCGGCTGGATGGCCACCAGCGCATTTCCCAACGTCAAACCGGTCAGGATGAGATGCCCGTCCACCGCATAGGCTTGCCCGGGCGGCGCGCCCCATTGCGCGCGCATGTGCTCGCGCAGCGCCTGCGGCAGCTGCTCGAACCAGCTCTGATAGCGTTGCGCATCGACGCGGCCCACGGCCGCCCGGCACTGCTCGGCCGTCAGCTGCTCGAGGTCGTAACAGCCGCGGTCGATCAGTCCGTGCATCAGCTCATCGGAGCTCTCCGGCAGGCCCTCGATCCGGTATCCGGATTGCCGCATGACGCGCAGCAGCGCAAGCAGCGAGGCCGGCGCGTCGAGCCCCACGGCATTGCCGATCTGGGCCGCCTTGGCGTTGGAGTTGGTCAGGACGAAGGCGATGCGCCGCTGCCCGCGAGGCAGGCGCCGCAGCCGCACCTGCGCGGCCACGAGGCCGGCGATGCGCTCCACCCGATCGGGCAGCGGCGCATACTCGATCACCTCCATGTCATGCTGGCGCCGTCTTTCCTTGAACGACAGCGGCACCGTCAGGATCCGGCCGTCGAATTCGGGCAGCACCACGTTCATCGCCGTATCGACCGGGCCCAGGCCGCGGCTCGCCGACTCCCAGGCCGCGCGCTCCATGCCGCTCACGATGGCCTGAAAGACCGGCACATCGAGCTGCGCGAGGCCCGCAGCCGAGCGGCCTTCGAGGCACGGGGCCTCGGCGCTCACCTCGCCGGCGGCGAAGGAGGTGGTGTTGATCAGCGCATCGATCAGCGGCCGGCCGTCACGGAAGAAGAACGACAGCGCCGCCGGCCGGCCCTCCTCATCGAGCGCACGCAGCGACGCGGTGTACACAGGCAGTGCATCGAGCCCGCGGCGCTCCAAAGCCTCGATGAGCGCGTCGATGAAGCGCAGATTGCCGCTCAGCCGGTGCGCACGGTAGAACGTGATACCGACCAGGGGACGGTGCGCGCCCCGGTCGGGTTGTCCGCTTCCGGCACGCCGGGCGAGCCAGGACTCGAGAGTCGGCGCCGCCCCCTCACTGAAGCGCGGCCAGTAGATGCCATGCTCGGGCAGCGGCACCGGCGGCTCGTAGCCATAGCCGGTGAGCAGCAGGTGATCGGCCAGAAACCTCAAGCACTGGGCGAGATTCTCCGGACCCCCGGCCTGCAGAAAGCCCAGCGTCTCGCGCAGCACGCGAGGGGCGACGGTGGAAAGACACTCCAGCTCGGGGGAAGGCTCGCCCGTGCCGCTCACGACCAGCAGCGCTTGGCCGCGGTCCGCCGCCGCCTTGCGCAGCGCCTGCCACCCGGGCACGCTGCTCAAGCGGCCGAGAATGCGCACGACGACGACACGCGCGGCCGAGAGCTCGCCATCGAGCAGCTCGCCCATCCCTTCGGCGTCAAGGCTCTGCAGGCTGTGTCCGCGCACACGCGGGAAATCCTGCGGCAGAGCCGCGAGCGCGCGGCTGAGAGCCGCCAAGTCGCTGTCCGCGTGGGTCAGCAGTACGATGACCGGGGACGTTGACGGCTCGGCGGTGCCAGATGTGGCGGAAGTTGGCGCTGCGCTCTGCAAAAGGGGCCTCTTGGCAAGAACGTCGTCAGCGCAAACGCTCATTGCACCTGCTCACCCCGGCCGGTGTGTCTGCGAGACGTCGGTGGACGGCAGGTTTCCTGGCTTGCGGTTTGACGCCGCGCTCCGCCTTCCCGGTTTCCCAGTGGCATAAATGGCGCCCGGCTCACCGCCTACAGTTGCGGGGGCAGCTTCGGCTTGGACCCGAAAGCGGATCGCACCGAATTCCCATTACCGTCCGATCGGGTGATGCTAGAGGCAGCCGCTTCTCCTGTCCATCTTCTTATCGATTGATCACCCATGCTCAGGCGACGGCTATTTGCGCGCCAGCGACAGGAGCGCCCCGATGATGCCGGTCAGGCCTTCCCCGCCTCGCGCCCTGCCCCGGCCCTGAAGACCCCGAGGCAGCGCATCCCGAGCGTCTGCACAGCCCGCCGCACGCCGTCCGCCTCCGCGTGCCCCGCCTCAGGGTCGAAGAGCAACCCCGCCACCGTGCCCGAGTGGGAGATCTGCAGCCCGAGACAGCGCGGCTGCCGTGTGAGTGCGCGCAGCTCCCCGAAGCCGCGCATCGGCAGAAAGCGCTGATTGAGCTCGGCACTCCGGGTCGCGACCGCAGCCAGAGCCGCCGCATCACGCTCGCCGAACGCCGTGCGCGCGCGCCAGATCAGCTCCTCATATTGATCGAGCTCCGCGGCGCTGTACCGGGGAACCGGCATGCTGAGCGTATCGACACCGCTGCCCCCAGGGTCGGTGTCGACGCTGACCACGAGGAATTCCGGGAACCCGCCCGCCCAGCGCTCGAGTACCCGGCCCCGTCGCGGCGCAAACAGCACCCCCTCCTCGAACATGATCGGATCGATGGCGCCCTCGGCCTCGACGGCGAGCCGCGCGAGCCGGTCCGACTCGATGGACATGCCATGGGCATCGCACACGGCGCGGATAGCGGCGACCACGTCGCTGGTCGAGGACCCAAGACCCAGGCCGGCCGGTACCGGGCACTCCACCGTCAATACGCCGCCGGCCCGGTTCTCGCCGAGGAAATCGAGCGCCAGCCGTGCCGCTCGCGCGGCCTTCACCTTCCACGCGGGCCGCACCTGAAGCGGGGAACCGGATAGTCGGGCAAAGCAGGCCCTGCTGCCGTGCTGCGGTACCGGCATCGTCAGCAGGCACGCCACCGGTCCCATCGTGCCGGGTGCGCGGGCCGAGCCTCCCGCGGGCGCACCCGCGCGTATCACGGTCCGGATCGGATCGGCCGGCCCGGCACCCACGCGCTCGGTACCGTTGGGCGCTCGCCAGGCACCCTGCAGGATCTCGCCATGGTGCCGGCCGGCAAAGCCGATACCGGCGCGAGCGAAGGCGGCAGTGCGCAAAGTCTCGGCCGAATCATCCCGAGCGGCAGGACTTTCTGCGTCCAGCCATCCCATGCCATCCAACGCGGTCACAATCGCCCGCGGCACCCGTCAACTCGATGTCTCGACAATGGACAGGGTTCCACTCGGACACCGGTTCCCGAACTGTCCCGCCCTCGGTGGCCATCCTCCGTGCGCACTTTCATGCCGAGGTCCCGGACGGCGGCGATGCATCGGCCCCCGTATGCGCACACGCGGCAAGTCGGTGGCATTGCGACGCCCGCTCATTGGGCATATTCCCCGTGTCCGGCATGAGCTGTTCCGTGCTCGCCAACAGCGCGCTTGCCTGTCGCAGAGTCAACGCCGGGGTGCGGATGCAATTCCGCCAGAACATCGCAGAACTCCACCAGAATGAACGTCTCGCACACTTTACCCATAAACCCGTTTTTGCGCACCAAAACGGGCGCGCTCCAAAGGCGGAAAGGCCTGTTTGAATCCCGATGCCGCACCACCTCAGGGCGATGCCATACGTCATTGATTTATAAAGGCAATGCCGCCGAGCACCGATTGAGGTATCATCGCCGGCTTTCCGGGGCCGCCCCGATAGGGGGGGGCTGCGCCGCGAACCACTGTCAGAGGAGTTGACGTCATTGTCGACCATTACTCTCGATCCGCTCGATCTTTACGGACTTCGCGGCACGCTCACGGAGGAGGAGCGCATGGTGCAGGACTCCGTCCGCCGGCTCGTGGAGGAGCGCGTGCTGCCCATCATCCGCGAGTGCTTCGAAGAGCACCGCTTCCCGCGCGAGCTCATCCCCGGGCTCGCTGAGCTCGGACTGCTCGGCTCGTCCCTCACCGGCTACGGCTGCGCCGGCCTCGATGCGATCTGCTACGGGCTGATCTGCCAGGAGCTCGAGCGCGGAGACTCGGGTATCCGCAGCTTCGTGTCGGTGCAGTCGTCGCTGTGCATGTACCCGATTCACGCTTACGGGTCGGAGGAGCAAAAACAGCGATACCTGCCGCGCATGGCCCGCGGCGAGCTCATCGGTTGCTTCGGCCTCACCGAGCCGCACGGCGGCTCGGACCCGGCCAATATGAAGACTCATGCCCGCCAGCGCGGGCGCGATTGGGTGCTCAACGGCTCGAAGATGTGGATCACCAACGGTTCGATCGCGGACGTCGCCGTG
This sequence comes from Pseudomonadota bacterium, assembly GCA_021792755.1. Taxonomy (GTDB): domain Bacteria; phylum Pseudomonadota; class Gammaproteobacteria; order Steroidobacterales; family Steroidobacteraceae; genus 13-2-20CM-66-19. The sequence continues at coordinate 22,636 of JAJYUA010000023.1, read as the reverse complement.
GTGTGGGCGCAGACCGATGACGGCATCCGGGGATTTCTCATCGACAAGGACAGCCGCGGCTTCACCACTCAGCTGATCGAGCGCAAGTTCTCGCTGCGCGCCTCCGTGACCTCGGCCCTATTCTTCGACGACGTCGCCGTACCCGAGGAAAGCGTCCTGCCCGGCGTCGTCGGCCTCAAAGGACCGCTGTCGTGCCTGACACAGGCGCGCTACGGGATCGCTTGGGGCGTCATCGGCGCGGCGCAAGCCTGCCTCGCGCAACTGCTCGAGTACACCGGCACCCGACAGCTGTTCGGCCGTCCGCTCTCACAGAATCAGGCCATCCAGGTCCGCCTGGCCGACATGGCGCGACGGATCACCGGCGCACAGCTCATGGCGCTCGAGCTCGGTCGGATGAAGGAGCGGGGCCTCATGCAACCGGTGCACGTGTCGCTCGCCAAGTGGAACAACTGCCGCATGGCGCTCGATGTCGCGCGCGACTGCCGCGACATGCTGGGCGGAGCGGGCATCAGCGCCGAATATGCGCCCATCCGCCACATGCTCAACCTCGAGAGCGTCATCACCTACGAGGGCACTGAGACCATCCACGAGCTCTCGGTGGGACGAGAGCTGACGGGACACAACGCGTTCTGAGCCGAGCGCCGCCTCGCCCTCTTTCGATGCGGCTGTCCATCCGATCCTGGCGCACGCTCGAGGGTGCCGCTCAGCGGCGCGTCTTGCGGGCCCGGCGCCCGGCCGCGCCCGCCCTGCCCGTCTTGCCCGTCTTGCCCGGCCTGTCGTAGGGATTCTCGTCGGTTCGGTACTCGATGACCACCGGCGTCGCGAACAGGTCGAAGGTCTTGCGGAACACGTTGGTGAGATATCGCGTATAGGCGCCCGGCACCGACGAGGTCTGGTTGCCGTGGATGATCACGCGTGGGGGATTGCGCCCGCCCTGATGGGCGTAGCGCAGTTTGATGCGCCGGCCGCGCACCAGCGGTGGCTGATGCGCCGTGGTGGCGCACTCCAGGGCCCGCGTCAACTCCCGGGTGGGGATCTCGCGCATGGCGGCCTCGTAGGCCCGTACCATCGAGTGGATGAGCTCGCCCACCCCGGTGCCGTGCCGCGCCGAGATGAAATGCAACGGTGCGAAGGGCACGAAGTCGAGTTTGAGGGTGAGCTGGCGGTGGATCTGCTCGCGCTGGTCCATGGGAATGCCATCCCATTTATTGACCGCGATGATGAGCGCGCGTCCACGCTCGAGCGCGACGCCGAGCACGCTCGCGTCCTGCTCCGCCACGGTATCGTGCGCATCCAGGAGCAGCACCACCACATGCGCCTCCCCGATCGCCTGCAGCGTCTTGGCCACGCTGGCGCGCTCGATGACATCTGCAACCCGGGCGCGGCGCCGCATACCTGCCGTATCGATCAGCACGAACCGGCGGCCGTCGCGCTCGAAGGGCACCAGGATGCTGTCACGGGTGGTGCCGGGCTGATCGCTGGCGATGACCCGCTCATCGCCGAGCAGGCGGTTGACCAGTGTGGACTTGCCGACGTTGGGCCGGCCGATGACGGCGATGCGCACCTCATCCGGTCGGTTTTCCTCCGCGGGCGCGCTCTGCAGTCCCTGCAGCGCGAGCGCCATGAGATCCTCGCATCCCTGTCCGTGGCTCGCCGACACCCCGACCGGCTCGCCGAAGCCAAGCGCGTGGAAGTCCGCGGCGGCGATTTCCGGATCGAGCCCTTCGGCCTTGTTGAGCACCAGCGTCACGGGTTTGCCGGACTTGCGCAGCTCCCGTGCCACGAAGCGGTCCTGAGGTGTCAGCCCCGAGCGGGCATCGACCAAGAACAGCAACCGATCGGCCTCCTGCACGGCGCGCTCGGTCTGCTCGCGCATCTGCGCCTCGATCCCGCTGGGGTTCTCGATCAGTCCGCCGGTGTCGATCAGCACGCAGGGCACGGGCCCCAGCCGCCCGAACCCGTATTGCCGGTCCCGAGTCAGACCGGGAACGTCCGCGACGATGGCGTCGCGCGTACCGGTAAGCACATTGAACAGGGTCGACTTGCCCACATTGGGCCTTCCAACCAGGGCGACGATGGGCAGCATGGCGCTGCTGCCTTATCTCATCGATGCCGGGGAGAGACCCGGAAGGCGGTGATCTCGCCGACATCGTTGACGACCAGCACCTCGTTGCCGATCGCGATGGGAGGATTGGAAACCCGTACCCCCCCGCTCTCGGCCCGCGCCTCGAACGCGCCCGTGCGCTTGTTCAGCCAGTGAACATAGCCTTGGTAGTCGGCCACGACCACCCCATATTTGCTGACCGCCGGGGTGGTCAACGAGCGATACCGGAGCGCCTTCTGAGTCCAGATGACCGCGCCGTTCTTGCGGTTCAGCGCGACCACCGCGCCGTCCTCGGTCGTCATGTAGACCCGCCGCTTGCCCAGGGCCAGCCCGCGGAAGCTGGATGCTTTGTGCGACCACCACGGCTGGCCGCTCTTGAGCGCCAGCATGTCGACCGTGCCGTGATAACCGACCGTGTACACGTCCTGGTCGGCCACGATCGCCGCCCCCTGGACATCCGAGAGTCGCTCGATCGCCGTCTGGCCATGAGGCTCGGAAACCGTCGCCACCCACCTCTGCGTGCCGTCCGAGGCGTTGACGGCCAGCACCTTGCCGTTGGCGAAGCCGCTGATCACCATGTTGTCCACGATCACGGGAATCGCGGCCCCTCGCAGTGTCAGCGAAGGCATCTCCTGATGGGTCTCCCACAGCTCCTTTCCGTTGCGCGGCGAGAGCGCATGCAGCGTGCCGTCGATGGTGCGAACCGCCACCAGAGCATTCGACACCGCGGGCGATGAGATGATCGCCCCCGGCAGAGCGACCTTCCAGAGCGGCTTACCGTTCGAGGCATTCAAGGCAATCACGTCGCCGTTGCTAGCCCCCACGACCAGAAGGTCGCCGTGCACGGCCGGCCCCCCGCCGAGCGGCACCCGCGTATCGGTCTGCCACAGCCGCCGCCCGGTGCGCAGGTTGAACGCCGCGACCAGCCCCTTGTGGCCGGAGGCGAACACCCGCGCTCCCTGCACGGCCAGACCGAGGCCGAGCCGAAGCTCCTTCATCTGCCCGTCGCCGAACCCCAGGAATTGGAAACCGCCGACCGAGGCCGTCCAGATCCTGCGCGCGCGCAGCGTCGCCTTGATGGGAGTGAGCTTGGCCGGCTGATCGACCTGTTTGTGCGAGCAGGCCGCGAGCAGCGCGACAGCGGCCGCCGCGATCCAAAATCTCATCGATCGACTGATATGAGTGCGCAAGGGTCTATCCGCGGCGTTTGGGTTCAGGAGGGCGCTGCTTGCCGGCCGGAGCCGGTTTCGCCGGATGCACGGCCGAAATTCCCCGCGGCGGGCTCGAGGCCGAAGAATTCTGCGGCAGGCTCGAGGCCAGGTCGGAGATTTCCAGGCTCAGCAGTTGCTTGTCGGTCTCGCCGCCCAAATCGGTGGCGCGAGCCAGCCGATACTGCGCCAGGGCGGCCGCCGGCTCGCCCAACGCGTAGTAGGCATCTCCGCGAACCACATCGTAGCGCGCGGCGAATGCCCCCGGATTGACGGCATCGAGAGTCGCGAGCGCCTCCTTGGCCTGGTGCTGCGCGATCTGCACCCGAGCGAGCCGCAGCCGCGCGATCAATCCCAGGATGGGATCGTGGGGGTGCAGCATGACGACACGCAGCTCCCCGGCCGCCCGCCCGAGCTCCCCGTCCCGCACGAACACCCCGGCGGAAGCGAGCCTGGCCTGATCGGCGTACGGTGTCGAGGCGTAGGCGCGCTCGAGCTCTCCGGCCGCGGCGAACGCGCTCACTTCGTCCCCCCGCCCGAGGGCGTTTTCCATCTGCGCATACAACCCATAGGCGTTAAAGTCGCGTTGATCGAGGTGCCCTTGCCACCAGCGGTAGCCGCCAAACGCGACGGCGGCGAGCGCCACGCCCGCCAGGATGGACAGCCCGTTCTCGCGCAACCAGCCGAGCAGGGCTTCCCATCGTTCGCGTTCATCTAGATAACTTTCCACGACCTCTCCTAATTCAGGGTTGCCCCGCGGGACCGGCGAGCGCCGCTTCGATCGCCGCGGCCAGGTCGGGCAGCGGACTCTCGCTCTGACCGGCCTCCCGGCGCAAAGGTTTCAACGACGCCACACCGCGCTCGAGCTCATCATCGCCCAGAATCAGCGCGATCGCCGCCCCGCTTCGGTCGGCGCGGCGGAACTGCGCCTTGAAGTTGCCGCCGCCGAGATTGAGCTCGAACCGCCTGCTGGGCAGCTCGTCGCGCAGCCGCTCCGCGAGCGCGACGCCGCTCGCCGTGGCACGCGAGCCGCTCACGACGATGTAGACATCGGCGGCGGGCGATGGCTGCACCCGCCCGGCCTGGGTGAGCAGTGCCACCAGGCGCTCCACCCCCATCGCGAACCCGATCCCCGGGGTGGCCTCGCCCCCCAGCTGGGCGATCAGCCCATCGTAGCGCCCGCCGGAGCATACGGCATCCTGAGCGCCAAGCGCATCGGTGATCCATTCGAACACGGTGCGGCTGTAGTAGTCGAGGCCGCGAACCAGGCGGGGATTGACGCGAAACGGGATGCCCAGCCCATCGAGCGAGGCGCACAGCACCTGGAAATGCTCGCGGGACTGCGGGTCGAGGTGATCGGTGAGCACCGGCGCGCCGTCGATCAGTTCGCGCAGGTCGGGATTCTTGCTGTCGAGAATGCGCAGCGGGTTGCCCTCGAGCCGCCGCCTGCTGTCGGCGTCGAGCCGCTCGTAGCGGGCGCGGAAGTACTCGACCAGCTTCTCGCGGTAGGCGTGCCTCGCCTCGGGCGAGCCGAGGGAGTTGACCTCGAGGCGCAGCCCCTCGATCCCGAGCCGGCGCCATAGGCGCGCCGTGAGCGCAACCAGTTCCACATCCACATCGGGGCCGGGCATGCCCACCGCCTCGACGTTGATCTGGTGGAACTGGCGATAACGGCCCTTCTGCGGCTTCTCGTGGCGGAACATCGGGCCCATGCACCAGAGCTTGTGTCGCTGGCCCCGCAGCATGCCGTTGGAGATGAGCGCGCGCATCACGCCGGCGGTGGCTTCCGGGCGCAGGGTCAGGCTGTCCCCGCCCAGGTCGACGAAGGTGTACATCTCCTTCTCGACCACGTCGGTGTACTCACCGATCGCCCGCTTGAACAGTTCCGTGCGCTCCAGCACGGGGATGCGGATCTCCTGGTACCCATAGGCGGCGAGCAGCGCGCGCGCGGCGCCCTCGATGGTCTGCCATGCGCCGATCTCGGTCGGCAGCACATCGTTCATCCCACGGACGGGCTGGATCTCTTGCGTCAACTCACTCTCCACCCGGGCGCGCACCGGACAGGACACGGCCGTCGGCTGCGACCTCGAACGAGGCGACGTGATCGACTTGCGCCAGGGCGCCGATCGACGTCGCACGGCCATCGACCACGAGCGTCGCCGCCGGCGCATATCCCAACACCACGTGCAGCGGCGCCGGCCCCTTGAAGACGCGCACCGCGGCCGCCGGCGCCATCGCCCGATACAGCCGCTTGCCGGCTGCGTCCTTTACCTCCACCCAGCTCGCCGTGGAAAACTTCAGCGTGATCCGCACCTCGCCCTTGGACGGTCCGGCCGCAGCCTGACCCGCGCGGTTCGCTGCGCGCCTCGCCACGGCCGCGCGCAGCGCCGGCGCCGCCATCGCAACGGCCGCTTTCCCGGCGACGGCCGGCGTGCCGGACGCGATGCGTCGCGCAATGAGCTTCCGTGGAGCGATCCGCGCCGGCGTGGGCGGCGCATGACGCTCGTGCCAGCGCGAGATGCCCCACCACAGCGAGGTCGCCAAGACCAGGCCGGCGGCGAGGGCGATCGTGGCCGGGCCCATGAATCGGCTGCCCTCCGCTCTGGCGCGTGGGATGCGCGTCAGATCGGGCACGGGAATCACCGCGCCCGCGAGCAGCTGCTGGAGCGATTCGGCGGACTCGCCCACCAGCTCGGCATAGCGACCGAGGTAGCCCTTGACGTAGATGGGCGCGCCGAGCGAGCCGAAGTCCTCCGCCTCCAGACCCTGCAACACGGCCGGATCGAGATGCAGCCTCAGCGCGGCCTGCTCCACGGTCAAACCGATGCGCTCACGGGCGCTGCGCAGCCGAGGGCCGATCCCGGACTCGCGGCCTGTCTCACCGCCCGTTTGTCCCGTCATCGCCGTCAACCCGGATTGTTGCCGAGGCGGGCCAGCGACCGGGCCTGGGGCGAGTCCGGAAAGTCGAGTTGGAGTTTGCGCGCGTAGAGCTCGGCGTCGAGCTCATCGTGCTGGGCGCGCATGACCTTCACCGCGAGCAGCAGCAGATCCGGCGTCTCGTTGTAGGAGGACAGGTAGCCGGCGATCACCGCCCGCGCCTCGGCGAGCCGGCCGCGCTTGAAATCCAGATCCGCGAGCTGCCAGGCGGCCTGGGAGAAGTTCGGACGCACCGCCAGCGCCGCGCGGAACATCCGTGCGGCCTGCTCGTACCGGCGCGCCGATCTCAGGCACACCCCGGCATTGCTGTAGGCGGCGGCCGGCGTCAGATAGAGCGGGTTGTGCGCCGCCATGAGGAAGTACTTCACGCCCTGGTTCGTGCGGCCGGAGCTGCACAGATAGACCGCATAGTCGTTCTGGAAATTCGGGTTGTGCGGCGCGAGCCGCAGGGCCTCGCGGAACTCCCGATCGGCCCGCCGCGGCTCGCCCAGCCGGACATACAGCAGCGCGCGCGCACTGTGCACCGACGGATTGTCGGGATTCTCCTTCAAGGCCAGGTCGAGCTTTCTCTTGGCCACCGCCAGCTCGTCGCGCTGCATGTAAGCGATGCCGAGCTCCGTGTTGAAAACAGCCGCCTGGTGCCGCTGTCGAATCATCTGGCGGTTGGCGCAACCGGCCAGCAGCGCCGCGAGCAGCGTCCCCGCGCCCGCGAGCAGCGCGAGGCGCACACGCGATGCTTCCCGCCGCCGCCGTGCGCGGGCGTTGCGCGGCTTCATCGCCTTGTGTCCGTCCGCGGGCGCGCTTTGCAGCCCGTCCTGCCCTGGCCGTGCGCTCGCCGCTTCGCGGCTCCGTCGCGAACCTCGCTCCTCGTGCAGGCTGCCGCCGTCCAAAATCGTTCCAGACGACTTGGTCACTCCTGCACCGCCAGGCCGAAAGTTCGACTGCCCAGGCGCACCGTGGTGCGATCGAGCACGCGACCGGCCAGCTGGCCACATGCGGCGTCGATGTCCTCGCCGCGGGTGCGGCGCACCGTCGCCAGCACTCCGCGGCGAATCAGCTCGTCGCGGAACTGTTGCACCGCTGGCGGCGGCGAGCAGCGAAAGCGCGTACCCGGGAAGGGATTGAAGGGAATGAGGTTGACCTTGGCCGGCTTCCCCGCGAGGAGCTTCGCGAGCGCGCGGGCCTGGACGCGAGAGTCGTTGACACCGTCCAGAAGGACGTACTCGAAGGTGACGCTGCGGCCGTTGCGCTCATCAATGTAGTGCCAGCAGGCCTCGAGGAGCTCGGCGATGGGATGGCGGCGGTTGATCGGTACCAGCTCGTTGCGCAGCCCGTCGTCGGGGGCGTGCAGCGAGACAGCCAGCGCCACGTTGCTGTGCTCGGCCAGCTTGTAGATCTGCGGCACCAGCCCGGAGGTCGAGAGGGTCACGCGCCGGCGCGAGAGATCGAAGCCGAAGTCATCGAGGAGAATGTCGAGCGCCGGCACGACATTGCGGAAATTCGCCAGCGGCTCTCCCATGCCCATGAGCACGACGTTGGTGACCGCCCGCTCGCGCGCCAGATCGCCCACCGTGCCCGCGAGCTCGCGGTTGGCGAGCCATACCTGGCCGACGATCTCCGCCGTGGTGAGGTTGCGGTTGAACCCCTGCTGCGCCGTCGAGCAGAATGCGCAGTCGAGAGCACAGCCGACCTGGGAGGAGATGCAGAGCGTTGCGCGGTCCGGCTCCGGGATGTAGACCGTCTCGAATGCCTGACTCCCATCGGCACGCAGCAGCCACTTGCGTGTGCCGTCGGCAGAGTGCCGAGTGGCAATAATCTCGGGCGGTTGTACGCTGGCGCACTCCGAGAGCCTGGCACGGAATGCCTTGGCCAGGTCCGTCATGCGCTCGAAAGAAGGCTCCCCGCGCTTGTAGACCCACTGCATGAGCTGGCGGGCCCGGAAAGGCTTGCTGCCGAGCTGCGCCACGAAGGCCTCGAGCGTGGGCCGAGGCAGGCCCAGCAGGTTCGTGGTCGTGGCGGAGGGGCTCATGGGGTCGAGGGCGGCCTCAGCCGCGGGAATGCAGCTCCGTGGTACTGAAAAAGTAGGCAATCTCGCCCTCGGCGGTCTCCGGCGCATCCGAGCCGTGCACCACGTTCTGCTCGATGCTCAGAGCAAGGTCGGCGCGAATGGTTCCGGGGGTGGCCTTTTTCGGATCGGTGGCCCCCATGATTTCACGATTGCGCGCGATCGCGCCTTCGCCCTCCAGCACCTGCACCATGACCGGCCCGGAGGTCATGTAGCGCACGAGATCCCTGAAGAAAGGGCGCTGCCGATGCACTGCGTAAAAGCCCTCTGCCTCGCGCTCGGAAAGCCGCAGCATGCGGGCGGCTATGATGGAAAGTCCGGCGATCTCGAAGCGGCGGTTCACCTCGCCGATGATATTGCGGCTGACGCCGTCGGGCTTGATGATGGACAGAGTGCGCTCGAGCGCCATTCGGGTTGACCTTTCGGGGACTTACCATTATGGGACACGATCAGCCGGCGCCCCCTTCGAAGGGGTGCGTCTCAGCCGACACCAAGCCGTGCAGTTTACCCGGAGCCCCCCTGCTGGGGCAATTTGCTGCTTACCCCTGAGAGGGCAGCCCAGGTAAGGGGCCCGAATTGACTTCCGGCCCCCCGCGGCGGTGGGGCTCGCGGGCATCCAGCAGCTCAGGGGCGCGCTCGCGGGAACCGCAGGGAGCGGTTCCCGCCAATCTAAACAGAAAAGCTCTCCCCGCAGCCGCACTCCCCCTTCACATTCGGGTTGCGGAACCGGAAAGCTTCGTTCAGTCCCTGTTTGACAAAATCCACCGTCGTCCCGTCAATGAGCCGAAGGCTTTCGGGGTCGACATACACCTTCACGCCCCGATCCTCGAACACCGCATCGCCCGGCCGTACTTCGTCCGCATAATTGATTACGTAGGCGAAGCCGGAGCAGCCCGTCTTGCGCACCCCGAGCCTGAGGCCGATGCCCTGGCCTCGGGCGCAGAGGAAGTTCTTGATGCGATCGGCGGCGGATTCGGTGAGCGAGATGGCCATGGTGATGCAGGAAGCAAGAGCTGGGGCAATTCTACACCTCCGGCCAGCTTCGCAAGCACTCGCGCAGCGCGTCTTCGATCTTGAGAAGTCGGCCAAGCTTCTCCACGGGCACGGCAAGCTGCCGCGCCCAGTCCGCCGGCGAGCCTGGCGCCAGCCCATCGCGGCCTCGCCCCACGAGCCGCTCGGCCACCCAGCCGGCCACAGCCAGGGTGTGCGGGCAGCCGTAAGCCTTGAAAGCGGCCTTCTGAACCAAGCCGCCGCGGACTTGCAGCGTGAACCGTACCCAGACCTCCAGTCCCGGACCACCTGCCTCGCCTATGACGCGGCTCTGATCCCCCTGCAACGCGCCCGCCACGGCCGGGTCCGGGCTTTCCGAGGCGGGCGAAAGCGCTCTCAGCCGCTTGAGCTCCCGGCGCACCGCGGCTGCGGCTGCGGCCAGGTCGGCGGATGTGGTGAAGCGGCCGATACTGAAGCGCAGCGAGCTCTGGGCGAGCTCGGCATCCCTGCCCAAGGCACGCAGCACGTACGAGGGCTCGGCGGAAGCCGAGTTACAGGCCGCGCCGGTCGACACGGCGAGTTCACTCAGTCCGGTGACCAGGCTTTCTCCCTCCACGCCCTCGAAGGACACGTTGAGGATCCCGGGCACGCGCGGCGCGCCCACTCCGTTGAGATGGGCGCCCCCGAGAGCCTCCAGCTCCCTCCATAACTGCTCGCGCAGCGAGACGAGCCGCTCGCTTTCCGGCACCAGTGCCTTGCGGGCCAGCGCGCAGGCGACCCCGAAGCCGACGATCTGATGCGTCGGCAGCGTGCCGGGTCTGAAGCCCCTTTCCTGCCCGCCGCCGAACATCATCGGCTGCAGATGCGGTCGCGCTCCGGACCGGACGTACAACGCCCCGATTCCCTTTGGCCCATAGAGCTTGTGCGCAGTGAAGGACATCAGATCGACCGGTAGCACCCGCACATCGATCGGAATCGTGCCTGCCGCCTGCGCGGCATCGGTATGAAACAGGATGCCGCGCGCGCGGCACAGCGCGCCGATGGCCTCGACATCCTGGATCACTCCGATCTCGTTGTTGACCAGCATGACCGACACCAGCACCGTGTCGGAGCAAAGGGCGGCGGCGACCGCCTGCGGATCGATCCTGCCCGTGCCATCGGGACTCAACAGTGTCACCCTGAAGCCTTCCTTCTCCAGGCGCCTGCAGGGATCGAGCACGGCCTTGTGCTCGATCCGCGAGCTCACCACGTGCCTGCCGCGATGCGCGTTGGCGCGCGGCACGCCAAGCAGCGCCAAGTTGTCGGACTCGGTGGCGCCGGAGGTGAACACGATCTCCCCGGGAGCTGCTCCGATGAGCGCTGCGACCTCGCCCCGCGCCGCCTCGATCCGCCTGGCCGCTCGCCGCCCGAACAGATGCATCGAGGAGGGATTGCCCAGCCCGCCTTCCGCCCTGAGGCTCAGGTCCATGGCCTCGGCCACGGCCGGGTCCACGGGGGTGGTGGCCGCATAGTCGAGATAAATGACAGTGGGCTCCCCGCCCGGCCCTTCCTGCAACGCGTCCCCGCCGGGACGCGGCGGCGATTCCGTCATGGCGCGACCTTCCCGGCGTGCCGGCGCCGCCGCTGTACGGCCGTCAGGATGCCGCGCAGGATGTTGACCTCGTTGCGGTCGAGCTCGGCGCGCTGCAGGAAGCGTCGGATACGCGCCATGAGATGCGTGCCGCTCTGGGTGCGGTCGCGAAAATCGATTTCCTCCAGCACCTGCGCCAGATGCGCATACAGCCGCTGCATGTCCTGCGGGTCGGCAAGCGGGCCCGCCCCTGGAGCCGGATCGATCGAGACACCCCGGGCGCGGAACAACTCATAGGCCACGATCTGCACCGCCATGGCGAGGTTTAGCGAAGGATAAGCATCGCTCGCCGGAATGCGGATCAACAGATGCGCCGTTTCGAGCTGCTCGTTGGTCAAGCCCGCCCGCTCCGATCCGAACAGAACCGCGGTCGGACCTCGTGCGCTCTCGCGCAGGACCCTCTCCGCGCCATCCCGGACGTCCGCGACGCGGAAATACTGCTCCCGCTCGCGGGAGGTGGTCGCCACGATGAAACCGCAGCCGACCAGCGCCTCGGGCAAGGTGTCCACGACGCGCGCGCGCTCCAGCAGATCATCGGCGCCCGAAGCGCGAGCGATAGCTTCGCTGTGGGGAAACTGGCGCGGGCTGACCAGAAAGAGCTGCTCGAGCCTCATGTTCTTCATCGCGCGGGCGGCGGCACCGATGTTGCCGGGATGGGAGGGCTCGACGAGGACGATGCGGATGTCGGGGGAATCCATAGCCGATACGGTACGTGTCCGGCCGCCGGCTGCAAAGGGCTGTTCCGCTCGCGGCCCGCCCGGACCGGTTCGCCCAAGGCGGCAATGCAGCGCGGAAATGCGGCCGCAGCGGGTCTTCTGGAACACCTCGAGAACGCCGACCAGCGCACGCGCCGGCCCCTGGAGCGCCAGCCCTTACTCCGCCTCGGCCGGCTGCTCGGCTGGCACCTGTCCGATAGGCTTGTGCAGCTTGCTGTGGCGATAGCCGTAAAACACGTAAACCACCGCGCCGATGACGGTCCACACCACCAGACGAACCCACGTGGTCGGTGGCAACGTGGCGATCATCGTACCGCACACCAATGCGCCGCCGATGCAGGTGAACCACGGCGCCGGCACCTTGAACGGACGCTCGAGATCGGGACGGGTATGACGCAGAATCAGTACCCCGATGCACACCGTGACGAAGGCCATCAAGGTGCCGATCGAGACCAGCTCACCGAGCAGCCCGACGGGGAACAGCCCACCGATGACGGCGGCGCATGAGCCCGTGACGATCGTGCCCGTGGAAGGCGTGCGGAACTTCGGATGGATCTTGGAGAACGTCTGCGGCAACAGCCCGTCCTGCGCCATCGAATAAAAGATGCGAGCCTGGGCGAGGGTCATCACCAGCATCACCGAGGTCATGCCGAGAATCGCGCCGAGGTCCACCGGCAGCACGACCCAATGCAGCTGCGGATACGCATTCAAGGCGAGCGCGATCGGCGCCGCGACATCGAGCTTCTTGTAGCTCACCATGCCGGTAAGCACCGCCGAGACCGCCACGTACAGCAGTGTGCAGATGACCAGGCTGGCGAGGATGCCGATCGGCATGTCGCGCTGGGGATTTTTCGCCTCCTGAGCGGTCGTCGAGATCGCATCGAACCCGATGTAGGCGAAGAAGATCACGCCCGAAGCCGCGAACACCCCGCTCCACCCGTACTCGCCTCGACTGACATTTCTCGGAATGAACGGATGCCAGTTGGCATGTTGGATGAAGCCCAAGCCCATCACGATGAACAGCACCACCACCGCGACCTTGAGGCTAACGATGACGGTGTTGAACTCGGAGGACTGCTTGATGCCGATGTAGCAGACCGTGGTGAGAACCGCCACGATCAGCACCGCCGGCACGTTGAGGATGGCGCCGGAGTGCACGATGGAGAAACTGTCCGGCGCCGCCTGCATGAACGGTGCGTGAGACAGCGCATATGGGATATGCACGCCGAAATCGCTCAAGAGCCGGTTGACGTACCCCGACCACCCCACCGAGACCGTCGCCACCGCGAACAGGTACTCGAGGATGAGGTTCCAGCCGATGAACCACGCGATGCCCTCACCCAGGGTGGCGTAGGTGTACGAGTAGGCGCTGCCGGATACGGGCACCATGGCCGCGAATTCAGCGTAGCACAGCCCCGCGAACGCGCAGCCGACGCCCGCAACGAGAAACGACAGCACCAAAGCCGGACCGGCATGCTGCGCCGCCGCCACCCCCGTCAGAACAAAAATCCCGGTGCCGATGATCCCGCCGATACCGAGCATGGTGAGCGCCGTGGCCGAGAGCGTGCGGTTCAGCTTGTGACCGGCGGCATCCGCCGCGTCCGCCGCCTCGATTTCGGCAACCGTTTTCGTCGCGAAAAGTTGGGATTTCATCCCCGGGACTGTACACGCGCCGATCCCTGAAATCGAGCTGACCGGACGCGCAGGGCGCTCGGCTCGGCTCAGCGCCCGCGCAGTCCCTCGGGCACGAAAGGCGCAAACAGTGCAACGAGGGCGGCGTAGACCTTGGGTGTGCCTGCGATGACGTGGCCGCCTTGGGTGTACTCCGCGCCCGTGAGGGTACCGATATGGCCGCCTGCCTCCTGCACGAGAAGAGTCCCAGCCGCCGTGTCCCATGGCGAGAGACCGATCTCCCAGAACCCGTCGGTCCGCCCGGCCGCGACATAGGCCAGATCGAGCGCCGCGGCGCCGGGGCGGCGTATCCCTGCGGTGCTCTGGGTGGCCGCCTTCAGCATGGCGAAATAGGCATCGAGGTAGCGATCGGTGGCCCGGAAGGGGAAGCCCGTGCCGATGAGCGCCCCTTCGAGCGAGCGCTGTTTGCTCACGCGGATGCGGCGGTTGTCAAGGTGCGCGCCGCCGCCGCGTGAGGCGGTAAACAACTCCTGGCGCATCGGATCGTAGACGACGGCATGCTCGAGCCGTCCCTTCTGCTGGCATGCGATGGACACGGCGAACACCGGAAAGCCATGCAGGAAGTTGGTCGTGCCATCGAGCGGATCGATGATCCAAAGCGTGTCGTGCTCTCCGCTGGCGCCGCTTTCCTCGGCGAGCACCGCGTGATCGGGGTAGTGGCGGCGGATGATGCCGATGATCTCCGCCTCCGCCGCCCGGTCGACCTCAGTCACGAAGTCGTTGCGTCCCTTGGAGGTGATGGTGAGCGCCTCGAGGCTGTTCAAGCTTCGAACGATGACCTCGCCGGCGCGCCGGGCGGCGCGGACCGCGATATTGAGAAGAGCGTGCACCTTGATCGGTCCTCGATCCGACCGCGCCGTCAGGGAAGGTGATCCGCAGCGGTCTTGCGGACGGTCGGGAAGATGTGCTCGGCCGTGAGGCCGCACTGCAGCGCGATCGAGCTCGAGATGTAGATCGAGGAGTAGGTGCCGGCCAGGATGCCGATCAGAAGCGCCGCCGAGAACCCGCGCAGCACCGGCCCTCCGAGCACCAGCAGCGCAACCACCACGATCGAGGTCACCACCTTGGTCATGATGGTCCGCGAGAGCGTCTGGTTGATCGCCTGATCGAGCACGACCTCCGGCGCCAGCCTGCGGTTGCCCTCGAAGCGCTCGCGAATACGGTCGAATACCACCACCGTGTCGTTGAGAGAGTAGCCAATGACCGCCAGCACTGCCGCCACCACGTTCAGATTGAACGACATCTGCGTGGCCGCGAAAAACCCGAGCACCAGGATCGGATCGTGCATCACCGCCAGGATGGCGCCGAGGGAAAGCCGCCAGGTATGAAATCGCCAGGCGATGTACATGAAGATCAGCGCCAGCGTGCCCGCCAGCGCCCACATGGCGCTCGTCTCCAGCTGCGAACCGACCTGCGGCCCTACCACGGACAGCGACAGTCCGGACACCCCCGGGTTGGCGGCCTTCAGGGCCGCATCCACCCGCGCGCGGAGCTGATCGACCTTCAAGCCCGGCTCGGGTGGCAGGCGAACCGCGATCTGCCGCGAGGAGCCGACGTACTCGACTACTGCATCGTGAAACCCCGCGGCCGCCAGCCGCGCACGCACGGCGGACAAATCCGCCGCCACTGGAAAGCTCGCCTGGGCGCTGACGCCGCCGGTGAAGTCGATGGCGAAATTCAAGCCGCGGGTGAAAAGCAGCGTGAGCGAGGCGATCATGAGCACGATCGAAAGCCCGTACCACAGCTTGCGCGTGGCCATGAACGGGTAGTTTGTTTGATGGCTGAAAAATTCCACGTGCGAACCCCGGGTAATCTGTTAGATATGCAGCCTGGCAAGCTTCTTGCGCCCGCCGTACATGAGCGTGACGAGAGCGCGGCTTCCCATCAGCGACGTGAACATGGAGGTCGCGATGCCCAGCACCAGCACGACCGCGAAGCCGCGGATCGCCCCGGTACCGAAGATCCACAGCACCAGGCCCGCGATTCCGGTCGTGATATTGGAATCGAGGATGGCGGAAAAAGCCTTCTCGAAGCCTGCGCGGATCGCCGCCTGCGGCGAGACGCCTTTCCTCAGCTCCTCGCGCACACGCTCGTATATCAGCACGTTGGCGTCGACTGCGATGCCCACCGTCAGGATGATGCCCGCGATACCGGGCAGCGACAGCGAAGCGTGCATCATCGACAGCAGCGCCGCCAGCAGCACGACGTTGGCGATCAGCACCAAGTCGGCCACCAGGCCGAATACCTTGTAATAGATCGCCATGAACGCCAGCACTCCCACCATGCCGATGACGAGCGCCGTGATGCCCCACTTGATATTCTGGCGGCCGAGGCTGGGGCCTATGATCTGCTCGCCCACCTGCGCGATGGGTGCGGGCAGCGAGCCCGAGCGCAGCAGAATGGCCAGATCCTGCGCCTCGCCCAGGGTCAACCCGGTGATCTGGAAGCGGTCGGAGAACACGCCCTGGATGGTGGCGTCGTTGATGACTTTCTCTTTCGTGACATAGCGGATGACCTTCTTGCCGTTCACCACCGAGGTGACGCTGTGCTTGGTAATCAGCACCACGCCCATCTGCTTGCCCACGTTGGCCTTGGTGGTGCGCAGCATGTTCTCGCCGGCGCGGCTGTCGAGCGTGATGTTGACGGCCGGACCCTGTGTGCTCTCACCGACCGTGGCGTCGGTAAGCTGATCGCCGGTGGCGATCACCTCCCGCTTCAGCAGCACCGGAAAGCCGGACGAGGTGTCCGTGAACAGCTGGTCGCCGAGGGGCACGTTGCCGGTCTGCTCGGCTTCGAGCGGATTGTTCTCCATATCGTTGAGCCGGAACTGCAGCGTCGCCACCTGGCCGAGCAGGTTGGCCGCTTCGGCCGGGTTCTGGATGCCGGGCAGCTGCACGTCGATGCGATCGTTCCCCTGGCGCTGCACGATGGGCTCGGACACGCCCAGCTGATTCACGCGGTTGCGCAGCGTGGTGATGCTCTGCTCGATCGCGTAGTTCTCGCGCAGGCGCAGCTGCGCCTGCGGCATCACCGCCTCGAGGACCGTGCCTGAGGGCGAGCTAAGGGCCGTGATCGTCAGACCCTGCAGAGGCCGGGTCAGCGCCTTCTGCGCGACGGTCACGTCGGCCTTGGGCGCGAGCACGATGCGCACCGTATTGGGCACCGAGCTGCCCCCGGTCGTCACGACTGAAATGCCGCCGGTCGGGATCCCGGCCTCAGCCAGTGCACGGCCTGCATCCTGCGAGTAGGTCTGCAGCAGCTCCGAAACGGCACTCTTGACATCCACCTGGTAGAGCAGATCGAGCCCCCCCTGAAGATCCAGGCCGAGCGGCATGGGCTTCAAGCCCAGATCGCGCAGCCACGCCGGGGTGAGCGGCATCAGCGCCAGCGCCGAAATGTATGCGCCCTGATACTTCGCGTCGATCGCATCGTGGGCCCGCAGCTGATCCTTGACGTCGGAGAATCGCACCAACAGGCGCCCATTCTGCACATAAAAGCCCCGATACGGGATCTTCTGCGATCTGAGGTAGGCGACCACGGAGTCAGCCTGGGCCGCAGTGACCGGCGAGTGGTCCGCATGCGCCAGCTGCAGCGCCGGGGCGTTGCCAAACACGTTGGGAAGCGCAAACAGTATCGCCACCGCCAACACCACGGCAATCAGGATGTATTTCCAGCGAGCGTATTCGAGCATGGGTTTCCTAGGGCCTATCGGTACGCCGAAACGGATCTCGGAGGATTCCTCGGATGCAAGCGCCGCGCGCAGACGGAGATCACAAGGGTTTTTCCCGGTGCCTGTCGTCGCGGTTGCGCGAAAGCGGATCTCAGAGGGGTTTCCCGGTGACCATCGTCATCCGGCGGCGGAACGTCAGGGTTCAGGCGCTCTTTAAGGTACCTTTGGGCATCAGACCGCTGACCTGGACTTTCTGCACCTTCACGCGCACACCCTCGGCCACCTCCAGGGTGACGAATTGCTCGCCGACCTCGGCGATGCGGCCGAGCAGTCCCCCGCTGGTCACCACCTCATCGCCCGATGCCAGCTTCGAGATGAGCGTCTGATGCTCCTTAACCTTTTTCTGCTGTGGTCGGATCATCAAGAAATAAAGGATCGCGAAAAAGCCGACCATGAACAGGACCAGCGTGAACGGGCTCCCGGAGGAGCCCGGCGCGGCCGCGGCGGCCCAGGCGGCGGGTATCAATGAATTCATATACTTGTTCCTCGGGTCGACCCCCGGCCCGGGCCGGCACACCGGCCCCATGGGGGTGAAGGGGCGGCATTATGCCACAGCGTCCGCGACGGCCCGCCGCGCCAGGAAATCTGCGGCGAACACCCCGAGCCGGCCCTCCCCGATGGCCTGCCGAAGTCCGTGCATCAGGCGCAGGTAGAAGGCCAGGTTGTGCAAAGTGCCCAACCGGCAGCCCAGAATCTCGTTGCAGCGGTCGAGGTGGCGCAGGTAGGCGCGCGAGTAGTGCCGGCAGGTATAGCAGTCGCACTGCGGATCGATCGGCCCGAGATCGCGCTGATGGGCGGCATTGCGGATGTTGATGACGCCGGTGGCGGTGAACAGATGGCCGTTGCGGGCATGGCGCGTCGGTATCACGCAGTCGAACATATCGATTCCCCTGCGGACCGCCGCCACGATGTCCTCCGGCCGGCCGACGCCCATCAGATATCGGGGCCGGTCCGAGGGCATGTGGGGCGTCACGGTCTCGAGGATGCGCAGTCGCTCCTCCTCCGGCTCGCCGACCGCGAGCCCGCCGATTGCGAGCCCCGGCCAGTCGAGGCGCACCAGCGCCTCGAGTGAAGCGAGGCGCAGGGCCGCATGCATGCCGCCCTGCACGATCCCGAACAGCCCCCCCGGGGGCTCGTCGCGATAGTAGCGCGCGTGTCCTCGCCCCGCCCAGCGCATGGACCGCTCCATTGAGGCGCGCGCCTCGGCCTCGGTGGCCGGATATGGCGTGCACTCGTCGAACGCCATCGCAATGTCCGAGCGGAGCGCGATCTGCACCTCCATTGAATCCTCGGGACTGAGCCGTACCTCCGCTCCATCGACGGGCGAGCGGAATCGAACCCCTTCCTCGGTGATTTTGCGCAGACTCTTCAGGCTGAACACCTGGAAACCGCCGGAATCGGTCAGGATGGGCCGCCGCCAGTTCATGAACCCGTGCAGCCCGCCATGGGCTGCGATGACCTCGACTCCCGGCCGCAGCATGAGGTGGAAGGTATTGCCGAGCACGATCTCCGCGCCAAGGCCGGCGAGCTCCTCGGGGGTCATCGCCTTCACGGTGCCGTAGGTGCCCACCGGCATGAAGGCCGGGGTCTCGATAGTGCCGTGGCTCATGCTCAAGCGCCCTCTGCGGGCGCTGCCATCGGTCGCCAAAAGCTGGAAAGTCGGTCTCAAAGCTCACCTGGTGTACGGACGGGCCGCCCGCAAAGGCGAGGGGCGCTCAGTCCTCCTTGTCGGGGCCGGGATTGTGCGCGATCCCGCCGGCGAGAAACATGGCATCGCCATAGCTGAAAAAGCGGTATCCGGCCTCGACCGCATGCCGGTAGGCGCGCAGCACCGATTCCCGCCCGGCAAAGGCACAGACCAGCATGAGCAGCGTCGACTCCGGCAGATGGAAGTTCGTCAGCAGCGCATCGACCACCCGAAACTGAAAGCCGGGCCGGATGAAGAGCCGCGTCTCGCCCGACCAGGGCGCAAGCCGCAGCGGATGGGGTGCGCCGTCGCCCACCCCGGCGGCCGGCTCGGCATTCAGCGCCGCCGACTCCAGCGCGCGAACGACCGTGGTCCCCACGGCGACGACGCGTCGCCCGGCCGCTTTGGCTTTCGCGATGGCTTCACAGGTCACGGCCCCGACCGTGACCTGCTCGGCGTGCATGACGTGGGCATCCAGATCATCGACTCTGACCGGCTGGAACGTGCCCGCCCCCACGTGCAAGGTCACGAAAGCGGTGTCAACGCCTTGCGCCCTTATCCGCTGCAGGAGCGACGCGTCGAAATGCAAGCTGGCGGTGGGAGCGGCGACCGCGCCCCGTTCCCGCGCAAACAGGCTCTGGTAACGCCGGCGATCCGACTCCTCGGCCGCGCGATGAATGTACGGCGGAAGCGGCACCTGCCCCCAGCGATCGAAGAAATCGAGCGCCGGGGCTGGCAGACCGATCCGCCACAGCTCCCCTTCCCGGCCGAGCACCTGCACCATCCCGCCCGGGGTGACAATCATGAGCCCTTCGCGGACCGGCTTGCTGGCACTGATCTGGGCCAGCGCTTCACGCTCACAGACCGCCCGCTCCAGCAGGATCTCGACGCGCCCGCCGGTGGGCTTCGCGCCGATGAGCCGCGCCGCCACCACACGGGTATCATTGAGCACCAGCAGGTCCCCAGGCGCCAGTAGCTGAGGCAGCTCCCGCACCAGACGGTCGGCCGGCGCACCCGTGGCCCGGTTGAGCACGAGCATCCGGCTGGCGGAGCGCTCTGGGAGCGGAGCCTGGGCAATCAGCTCGGGCGGTAGATCGTAGGCAAAATCCGTGCGGCGCACCCACCCATGGTACATGGCGCCAGTTCACGCCGTTGGGATTCGCCGCTGGAGAGGCGCCTGAGCCCCACGGTGCGGCCGCGGGCCAATATCCAGCCGAGATCAGAGACCGTATACTGCCCTTCCCCGTGCCCGAGTGGCGGAATTGGTAGACGCAGCGGACTCAAAATCCGCCGCCCTTAAAAGCGTGTCGGTTCGACTCCGACCTCGGGCACCACCACTCCCTTCGCTGGCTTTCGCCGGCCTTCGCCACTCTCCATAACACACTGATTTTTCAGCATCCGAATGCCCACCAACGTTCGCGGGCATTCGTTGACTGCCGGGCTAGTATGGGGGTATTCTTTGGGGTAGTCAATAGGGCAATCGAACCATACCCCATTATTTTTGCATTCATACCCCCATAATGCTGACTGACAAACAAGTTCGTGCGCTAAAACCGCGGGAAAGGCCATATAAGGCAGCCGACGCCGGGGGACTCTATCTCTATGTCAGTCCTGCCGGTGGAAAGCATTGGCGCTTGAAGTACCGCTTCGCCAGCAAGGAGCGCCTACTAACATTGGGTTCCTACCCCGCCGTATCACTGAGCGCAGCAAGGGAAAAGAAAGACGCTGCACGCGAACAGGTCGCGAAGGGGATCAATCCCGCCGCCATCAAGGCGGCCGAAAGAGTTACCCAGGCGGTGACATTTCGCGCCGTGGCCGCAGAATGGATTGGGAAACAGACCTGGGCCACCAAGACGCGGGAGAAGGCGGAATGGACATTCCGCGACTTGATCTACCCCGACCTCGGAGACCGCCCCATCGCTGAAATTGATGCTCCGATGATCCTAGACTGTCTCCGCAAAATTGAGGCCCGCGGCAAACATGAGACCGCACACCGTACGCGACAGAGGATCTCGCAGGTCATGCAATACGCCATTGCGACCGGCAAGGCGAAGAGCGACCCAACGCCTCGAGGCCGATCGCTCGCACCGATCAAGGTGAGTAACCGGGCTGCCATCACAGACCCGCGGCAAGTCGGCGGGCTCCTGCGTGCGCTCGCTGATTATGCCGGTGAAGTCACGACCGCCGCTGCCCTACGTCTCGCCCCACTGGTTTTTGTGAGGCCGGGCGAACTCCGGAACGCTAGGTGGAGCGAATTTCACCTCGACGAAGGGCACGACCTTGGCCCGCTATGGCGCATACCCAAAGAGCGCATGAAAATGTCTCGCGAGCACCTCGTACCACTCTCGCGTCAAGCCGTTGCGATCTTGCGCGACCTCCACGCGCTGACCGGAAACGGAAAGCTGCTTTTCCCGGGGCTGCGCAGCCGCGATCGGCCAATCTCTGACAACACGTTGAACGCCGCGCTGCGCCGACTCGGGTATGGCAGCGATGAAATGACGGCGCACGGCTTCCGGGCGATGGCATCTACCCTGCTCAACGAGCAGGGATTTCCGCCCGATATCATCGAATTGCAGCTCGCCCACCAGGAGAAGAACAAGGTTCGGGCTGCATATAACAGGTCTCAGCGATTCGCGGAACGCCGCAAAATGATGCAGGCGTGGGCGGACTATCTCGATAGACTGAAGGTGGGGAAAGCGTGAAGCCGAAGGTCGTAACGCCTAAGTTTCCGTGCCGCGCGCTCCGCGTAAAACGCGCAACACAGGAAACAGACGCCTATCTTTCGCGCGTGCTGAAAAATCTTGACTTCGGAGTGGGGCGGTACGACGCCTGTCGTGAACTTACCGCTCCGCAGTGGCACGAGGTGTTGGTCGAGCGCGCCGTCGTCAAGATGCGAATCGGCATCGCCAACGCCGCTCTGACTGCGGAGTCGCTCCCGATTGAGGAATTCCGGCAAAACAGTGAGGCGTTAGATGACACGAACGTAGTTGTTACGGAATGGTTCCGGCGCATTTTTCAGAAGCCGTGCGAAGCGTGCTTCGCGGAGTTATGCGGTCTGCCGCCAAATGCTTCCATGTCGCAGACTCGAGAGTTCGAAAACTCCGGGGTGACCGATATCACGTTGGCGGACGCACTGCAGATCGTAGAGTCTTTTAGTCATCTAGCCGAGTTCGAGTTATCGCCGCCGGGCTCTAACGGCGCGTTGTGTTTCACGGCCGGCGGACGCGGACCGGCATGGCGGTGGGGGCAAGACCACCGATCCTCGAGTGAGCGATGGGATCACCCTCTGCTGAGCCGCCCGCTCGGCAAACTTGCCTCGGGCAAAGTCGCAGTAAAACTCGATCTGCAGCGCACCGACGATGAACTGACGCGAAATTTCGCTGCGCTGCTGGCGGCGCTACGGGCGGCCACTAGGCCGCCACGTACACCCCGGTCGAGGAAGGTCGAGAAGGATTCAGGGGAGTTGCACCTTGATGCCACTGAACTGACTAGGTGGAAAGAACTGCGGGCACTCGCGTGCATCGACATAGATCTCCTGGCGAGGTTTGTCGGCGTCCCTCGCCTCTCTCACGCGGCGATGGGCGCGAAACTGTTCCCAGAAAGCGGCCCAACAGTGAATAAAGGGGATCCAGCCGCAGAAAAGGTGAGGGAATACGTAAGACCGGCTGCGGCGCGGATGCAGCGCGCAGCGTTCCTTGTCGGCCGCACGGCCATTGTCCCGCGAAGCGGGTAAGACTCGACCCCAACTCCTACCCGCCTGAACGCGCGCCACCGCGCCTACCCTCTCTCCCATCGTCGGCATGTGCCGGCATACGGGATGACGGTCATGAAGTTGCTCCGCCTCGCCGGACCCGATGGGGTCTGTGCCCGCCTCGGC
>JAJYUA010000022.1 GCA_021792755.1 Pseudomonadota bacterium | reverse complement strand
TGATGCAGACCGAGCAGCAGATCGGCATGCTCGCGAATCAGGCCGAGAACCTCGGCACGATGCCGCTTCAGTTCTGGGGGCAGTTGACTGCCCCCATCATGCAGATGCAGGAAATCATCGGGCAGGCCCAGGGCATCTCCGCGAGCGTGCAGGACACGGCGGCGCAAACCGCCTATGACTACGGCGATCCGACCGGTTCGGTCGGCTATGCCGGCGGCACGTTGGCGCAGTGGACGCAAGGGTTCAATTCGCAAATCACGGGCGTGCTGCATGAGTACGGTCTGTCCCGGCAGCAGTTCGCGACCTCCGCCGCAACCGAACAGACCTTGCAGGCGGCCTCGCGCAGTGCGCAGGGCCGCAATCAGATTCTCCAGGCGAGCAATGCGATGAACGGAGTGCTCGTGACGGAAATCGCGCAGCTCGACACCGATACGCGCACGGCCAATACCGCGATTCTCACCGACATGGGCAATCGCGCGAACGCCAGGGTCGCGAAGCAGAAGACCCTCGGCAGTTGGCTTACGGCGCCGGTCAAGTTGCCCCCGTACTAAGGTAGGAGATCAGCATGCGATATCGTCATCGTCACCGAGTCGTTCTGCTCGCCGCGCTCACCGCGGTGCTCTTGCCCGCACTCGCGCAGGCGGCAGTCGGCACCTGCGCGCCCGGCGTCGCAGGCGCGCCCTCGACCTGTCTCACCAACGGGCTTTTTCGACACCATTCTCGGCATGGTGCAGAACGCGACGGCGAATTGGGTGTCGGTCGGCGCGGGCAAGACCGGCATCGGCTGGATGATTTTTACTTTTCTCGCGACGCTCGAGCTGATCTGGTGGGGCATCACCAATGCGCTGCGGAAGAATGACCTCGGCGAGTGGTTCTCATCGCTCTTTCTCAAGATGCTCGAGATCTCGTTCTTCGGTTTCATCGTCGCGACCGCGCCGACCTGGATGCCCTACATCCCGCAGCAGTTCGAGGCGATCGGACAGAAGTTCCTCGCGGCTTCGCAGTTCGGCACGCCCGCCGGTGCCGCAGCCGTACCGCTCACGCCGTCCGGCATCATGACCGAAGCGGGGATTGTCGAAAAAACATTGTGGCACGGCGGCAATCCCACCCGCGTCGCGGGCGGCGGCAACCCGACCACGAGCTGTGGCGCGGTCGCTATCGGGTGCCGGTTGCGACAGGCAGCCGAAAACGCCATGGAGGGGATGGTCGCATCCCTGGCGACGGTCCTGACCTCCCTGCTCCTGTATTTGGGCTTCGGCCTCGTGGCGTTGCAACTGATGATGACGCTGATGGAGATGTACATGGTGCTCGGGATCGGGAGCGTCATGTTGGGATTCCTGGGCTCGCGTTGGACGGTACAGTTCGGCGAGCGCTATGCGAGTTATGCCGCGAGCGTCGGCGTGAAGTTGCTCACCAGCTATGGTGTGAGCGCTGTCATGGTTCATATGGCGCAGCAGGATGCGTCCTGGCTTCAGCAGCTGACCGCCGGCCAGGTGCTCAGCATGCCCGCCATGATGGCCCTCGGCACAAGCGGGCTGCTCGGCGGGATCATGGCGCTCACGATTCCCTCCGTCGCCGGCAGCATCATGGGCGGGGCGGCGAGCCTCGGGCTCTCACACCTGACCTCAGCCGGCGGCGGGATCGCCTCTGCGGGGGCTGCCGCTGGTCTCGGGGCCGCGGCGGGGGTGGCCGGCGTCAAAGCGTCAGGGGCCGCGCTGGCGCGCATCGCCGGCCTCACGTCCGCGTCCGGGCCCTCGTCCGGCGTCGGAGGAGCCGGATCGTCTATCGGTGGGTTCAAGGGCGGAGCCGGCGCGATCGCGGCCACCCCGCCCCCGCCCGGCGGCGGTGCGGCGGGGGTCGGCATGGGGATGGGCGGGAGAGGCGCGGGGACGGGTGTCAGCGCGGCAGGAAAGGCAGCAGGAGCGGCTATCTCGGCGGTGCCAGGGCTCCAGCCCGTCGGGGCCGCGGTCTCCGCCGCGGGGCAAGCGGCGGCCCAGGGGGCCGAGGCCGCGGGCAAGGCCGCCGAGCAGGCGACGAGCGCGGCTGGAAAGGCGGCCGGCACAGCAAGCACGGCCGCGGGTGGAGACGCCCCTGCGGGGGGCGCTCCCTTCAGCGGCGCTGACACAGGCACCCGTGGTGCCCCGGCCACCGGCGGGCCGGATCAGCTCTCGGCCCCCCGCTCCACTGGGGGCGGCCCTGCGGGCGGCACCGCCGGGGCGGGCGAAGGCGAGAAGAAAGAACCGTCCGCAGCGGGAAAACTCTGGCAGCAGGCGCAGCAGCATGCGGGGCAGGCGCATCGCGGCCTGCCACATGAAGGTGCGGTCAGCGCGCCGGGGATCCGCTTTGGTCATTCGGAGGATTGAGTGATGTCGATGCACGCTATCAGACGTTCATTTCTGCGCTCCGCACGGCGGCAGGTGCGAACTGCCGAACTCGGTCACCCGATTCTGCGGCTCATCATGGGCCTAGCGCTCGCGCTCGATCTCGCGGCCGGCCACCCCCTGCGGCCGACGGTTGTGCTCGTCGCTGCGATCGCAGCAGTGTTTTGGCGCGGTGCCCAGGAGATCCGGCGCGAGGTGCCAGCGCCGTCCCCTGTGGGGAATGAGCAATCATCACAATCTGACGGGACCACGAGTCCCGAGGAGTCAGTATGAACATCGCTTCTCGTCTTCGCCGCTACGCCTCGCCCGAGTGCGCTGTCCCGCGGCTGCGGATTCTCTATTTCACCGCGCTGGCACTCTGCGCGGTTCTCCTCTTCATGCTGCACTCAGCGATTGCCGGCGAGCGCCGGGACTCCGCCGCCCTCGCGGCCGCGACACGAGACTACCTCTTGTCGCCGCGGATCGTCATCGTTCGTACGCCCAGCGTACGGGCGGCCGTCAAGACGAAATCCAACATTCACAGCGCCCCGATCCTGGCGCATAAGGAGTGATCTATGGGTGCCGGTGAGGCTATCCTTTACATCTCCGTTCTGCTCGCGCTCGCCATCATGCTGCCCTCCGTGGTCGGAATGCAGCACCAAGCATTCACGGACCAGGTCGCGAAGGTCGAGGCGGGGCAGCTCGCGACCATCACGGATGCCGCGCTGCAGTACGAGTACGGCTACATGGCGAGTCTGTCCGCCCCGGGCAGCACGCACACGGTGTCCGTCCAGACTCTGATCCAGCAGGGCTATTTGCCGGCCGGTACCTCGGCGGTGGACGCGATGGGCGACCCGATCTCCGTCGAGTACCAGGCGGACTCGAGCGGCAATGTGACCGGCTATGTGGTGGCCCAGGGCAACTATCGCTATCCGGACCCCGACGCCGGCGAGATCCTGCTCGACTTGGGCGACCGCGGCGGGTATGTGCCGAAGGTGCCGATCTCCGGGCAAGTCGCCGGTACGATCTACGGCACCGGCAATACCTGGCAGTCCCCGGCGCCGGCCGGCATCGGACCGGGCTCGATCGATGTTCGCGTCGAGTCCAATGCCGCGCAGCAGGCCGATGACTCGCGCTTCCTTTGGCGCGTGCCAGCGCCCACTGCGGCGGGCAATACCATGTCCACGCCCTTGATCCTGGGGGCCGTGGAGACGCCGGGCGCGGCCTGCAGCAATACCGGCGCCATCGCCCAGGACGGCACTGGGGCGCTTGTGAGCTGCCAGGGCGGCACCTGGCAATCGGTCGGCGGCGGGCACTGGCGTGCTCCGGTCGCGACGTTCGGGGCACTGCCGGCATCCGGAAACCAGGACGGGGATGTGCGGCTGACGCTCGATACGGACCGGGCCTTCGCGTGGAACGGTTCAAGCTGGAACGCGCTTGCCGTCGATCAGAACGGTGACCTGACCGTGCCGCGACACTTGAGCGCGGAGAACGGCGGCGTGAGCACTTCGACGAGCTGCTCGGGCCAAGGCGCGCTGACCGCAGGCGACATCACGATGACGACGGACAATGGCTGTGGCGTCAGCGGCTCGGCGGTCCAGATGGGGAGCCCCGTCACTGGGCAGGGGTACGCCATTGTCGATGACCAAAGCGGCGCGCTGAATGTTTGGAACCAGAACCAGAACTATTCCGTCTTCAAGGTGCACGCCAACGGCGAATGGGACATGGAGGGTGGGCCCGGGGACCCGGACTTCGTTGTGAATGGCAACGGCAATGGTTCGTATGAAGGGAATAGCACTTGGGGAATTCAGCCGCGGTGGGCCGCCGGATGGTCGATGGTGACAAGTCTGCACGGGTATCTAAACGCGCAGCCTGGGAGTCCTCTCGGTTCCATTCACGCGAACGACTACTATGACCGCGCCTCTGGCGAGTGGTTCTCGCAAGTCGCCAATCAGGTCAATAACCAGCAGGGCGAAATCAACAATCTGAACAACGAATATTCGAGCCAGCAGGGGCAGATCAACTCGAACACGAGCAGCATCGGAGCGATCAACAACAACCTGAATCAGAACATCAGCACATCGAACTGCACCGCCGCGCCCTATGCTTCGCTGCAGTCGTTGTGCACGGCGGTGAAAAACTCAGGACTGGGCAACGTGGGTACGCCCGAGGCATGCCCGGGTGGGGGCGGCCCCGCGTGCGGACCGGTCGGTCCCTCGACCTACAGCTACTGGGGCTGGTGCGGTAGTCGCTTCTACCGGTACCGCTGTATCCAGTACGGTACCAGCCCGCCGACCGTCAATCTCCCGGCAGCGAGTTATCCGCAGTTGGTCTTCGCGGATGCGTCCGCCGGCATCGGACAGTCCGGGTGCGGCTCTAGCGCCGGCACCGGGCAGATCACGCTGTCAGCGACCTCGGGCGGCGCGCAGGTTGCGTCCGAGTCGGGCCAGTACGGCAAGGGCGGGAGCAATTACAATCCATATGCCATGTACTTCCCATTCTCGCTGACTTTCACTCTGCCAGCGGGGCAAAGCGGGCAGATCACTCTCACGGGCGGGGAAAATGAACTCGGCTGCGGCAGCATCCAGTATGCGGTGTATCAGCTTTGAGGGCACGACCACGCATCGTCCAATCTGCCGAAATGCAGGCACTGCGAAGCCTCGAAGGGGCACTGTGTGGTGCGTATTTTCAGAGGCTGCATCAGAAGGAACCGACACGATCTCGCAAACGTAAACCGGGCTTGGGCCGATTCCTCAAATTGATGAGCGAGGTCGATGACCTACCGGACACGTTGCACAGCAGGTCGGGGCGCGGACCGGGAGGTGCCCTCGACACGATACGCAACCGTCTTGCTCATGGCGATCCCGTCAACACGCTGCCCTGCGGTGGACTCTTCGAAGCCGTGCGCGAAGTAATCGTGTACGCCTATCGGAATCATTTCGAGAGCGGGTAGCCGTACTCGGAGAGTGTCTTGATCGCGACGACGCTCCCGTCGACAAAACGGATGGTAACCAGGAGCTTCTTCGGCCCCCGGTTATAAGTCCACGTCTCCACGGGCACCGCAGCGCCGACCGTACGCGATTGACTCACCCGGCGGCCACCGACCCGATCGGTGGTTGCACTCACTTTGACGCTGTGCTGTATCGCCGCCGGGCGACCGCAGTACGCCCGCACGGCTGCCATGGAGTCGCCGACCATGACGAGCTTGTCGCCGCAACGCATGTTGTCCGCCCACGCATGTGCGGCAGGAGTGAGACATAGAACAGCGAGGACAGATACTTCTCGATATCGCATGATGACATTGCTCGCGCGAGAGTTTGAGGAGGGGCGTAGCGTATTTGGGCAGGTCAGAACCGAGATCTGCTAAGGAATGGCGACTCTGGTGTATTGATTGGGGGGCGTCCACAGGGTCACTGTTGCCGGTCTGCAGGACAAGCCAGCAAGAGGCACCCTTACAATCTTCGTGTACCGTTTCTTCGCCGCATCGTTCCCCTGCTCATCGAGAATGCCCACGTTGATGATCTTGCGCGGCGGCCCTTGGAGCTGATCCTGAAGCTTGTGGCAGAGGCCCCACTGAACGGAGAAGTGATGATCGGGATTGGTGCCGTCGTAGATCATGGTAACGACGATTTGATCCCTCTTCGGGTTGTAGCGCACAGGCCCAAAGGCGTCCGCCATCACGGCGCGCGTGACGGCAACCATCATGACAGCGGATACGATGAGTAAACCAGGCGTCCTTTTCCGGCGAATTGCGCTCGCTTTCATGCATGCTCCTAACTAATTCGAGCTCCGAACTGACGTCGCAGTCTCCATCGCGAACGGAAGTTCTGCACGATCCCCCGACCCTACGGAAGTGGCCCGGCCACACCGGCCGCAGATTGCACCCCGAGGGCCGCGCTCGTCAAACGTGACCCACCCAAGGGTGCCAATTCCCGCCTGGCTACCCGCGCTGCACCGAATTTCGACGCCGCGCGGAGGGTCAGGCGGCCGCGCTCGGGTTCCGGGTCGTCAATCCCCTGGGCGGTGAGCGTGGCCGAGGCCGCGGGATCGACGCGGGGCGATAGATCAGTGATCATGTCGTAGCGAGTACCTCAAGGGGTAGGCTATGTCTGAGAATGTACTTCTTCCTGCGATTACTGGATTGCTCGGGGCTCTGATCGGTTCTCTCGGCTCGATCGTCACGAGTCTCTTTCAAAGCCGTGTCGAACATCGGCGTGAGCGCGTTCGCCTCGCCGTCCAGCTTACAATCGAGCAGCATCGAATCTGGGCCGACGTTGATAAGGCAAAGGGGAGCGAGAGTCAGGCGCCTGTGCTGACGCTGCTGAGCAATTTCGACATGCTATCGGAAATGACGTCTGGGCACACGATTTCACCTGACATGCTTGCAAAGCAATACGGCCGCTTCATGGAGATGCGTGACACACTCGAGGGATTGCGCGGTGCGGATCCGGGATAGGAGATTGGCGCAACGGGGGCGCTACCACGACCGGAACGGCGGATAGGGCGAACTGGGGACCGAAGATGACTGCGACGCAAGCGATAGACGCCGAGATTCAGAAAGCGATCGATGTCTACCTTAAGGCACGTGCAGCGCTTCGCGCAGTTGGCGAAAAGTATCCGAAGCGCATGGGCGGAAACGATAACCTGATAGGCCGCATCGGGGAATTTATGGCACTGCAGCACCTCGAGCAGCGCGGCCGTGCACCGAAGAAAATTGGAGGTGGCCGGCGTAGTGCAAATCCAGGATTTGATCTTGTGGAAGGCGGCGCGCGCATCCAAGTCAAGGTGATTTCCCATGAAAACAAACGGGGGCGCAGCACCCGCCTCAAAGGACGATGGTCAGAACTGTTGCTGATCGAGCTAGGACCGGATTACAGGCAGTCGCGGATCGGGCACTTGAGGGCAAAAGATTACGCGAAGGCCCGGAGGAAGGATAAGAGATTTAGCGGCACCCCCTTGGTGCGGCGCTCAATGCTGGGGAACAAGGGCTTGATCGGGCGATACGGCAAAGTGACGCACGCAGAAGAGTTGCCGTAGGCGGCAAGCGACGACCACGACAGCGCGCGGAGGGTGAGGCCCGGGCGCTCGGGATCCGCGTGAGCAATCCCCTGGGTGGTGAGCGCATTTCGACGAGGTCGGCAGGTGCCATGCGCGACGAGGGACGGCAAAGCCGCAGTTTGACAGCGAGTCGTACTCCACATAGCATCGACATCGACCGGAAGGTTGTTCTCGCCAATTTCGGCGGGTTCAATTCGAGGCTGACGCTTCGAAAGGCTTTAAACATGTCGACTCAAGATCGCGCTCTTGCGGGCGCAAACTCTGCAGCTTCTTCGGCCAATCGCGCCAAGAATCTCACATTCAAAGCGGATCTCCTCTACCCGCAACAGTCGCAGCTCACGCGATACGAGGATGCCGTCGCTCAACGTATTGTCCAGCTCGATACGTGGGCGCAGCGCCTCGGCGAAGGCTTTGGTATCTCGTTCACGACTTTCGTCCTCAATCCCCCACCGAGCAACTTCGGCGACACCGGGATGGAAATGGTTGCCGCAGTGCTTGTGGCGTTCACACAGCGCATTGAACGCGTGTCTCTTGAGCGAAGGTCGGGGCGATGGGGATTGTATTTCACTCGCGAGCCAGCGGCGTTGAGCCAAGAGCGTCGAACAGAGACGGTGCCTCTCAAGGATGCGCCATTGGATGTCCGAGAGCGGTTTCTGACTCGTAGCGACGACTTCATCCGAGAATATCTCAAGCTGTGCGAGGACCGACTCGGACGGATGAAGGGTGCTGTATCCAGTGCCGACGCGACACTGGCCCTGTTGGAGAATCTGCGGCTGACGTAAGGCCGTCGACCGTCAGGCCGTGTGACGCGCCAGGCTGCGTAACGCGTCACACGGCCGACTCAGAGTGGAAGGATCGACGGGCAACAGAACACACACTAAGCCGCTCGAGCGCCAGGGGAATGCAATGAAAACCGTGGGTCTCGATCAAAAGACAACCAATGCCCGAAGAACGCGTCGCGTGCGCAAATTCGCGTTCTGGGTCATTTTGGGGTCCATCGCGCTCATCGCATTCGTGTTGCTCCTGCCGAGTCCACCCAGCAAGCCGGCTCCTACCTCCGGCTTTGCACGCATGCTTGATCGAGAGGGCGCACCAGGAGTCACTGCGGCTTTCGCATTTGCCATGCCGAGCGGCGCACAGGTTCCGATGAGTGAAATCAGTCAGCCGGGAAATCACACTTCGCTTCGCGTATACGTATGGGCGAGCGGCTCCGATCCGGTTCGCACTGCCGCAAGAGATATCCATGGCGTGCTTCGGTGGGAAATTGGAAATCCGGGGACCATACCGCTGGCGACCGACTTCGAGATCGGATACGGCAGAGGGCATCTATTTGGCCGGAAGGGAGACAAGACATATCTGGCCATCGCATATACACGCGAGGCTGTTGAGGCACGCAAAGCGATTTGGTCCGGCGAGAGCAGCACTTCGAAGCGCTTTGCGGCAGCTGTCCTGAATGCAGCGAACGACGTGGCCATGCTACAGGGGCGCGCGCAAGCCAAGCGGTTTTGCTCGCATGTTTCGGCTGCCTCGCGATTCTGCGCACTGGTTGAGAAGAGCATCTCGTTTCAGGATGGTCTCGGGCCGAAGTGACTGACCAGGCCATACCGCGGCTCAGCCCCAGGGTCCTAGACATTACCGAGAAGAGCGGCACATTCGGCACGTTCACGTGCAGACTCAGCGAGGGGCGCGTACGGAGTGTTCTGTACTCCGGACCAGGATCGCCTCATGATCTGAAGCAGCACCTTCAGGTGTCAGCCGACCCGGACTTGGTCGTACTGACTCTCGGCCAGGGCGTTGGTCTTGATCTCATCGCACGGGGTTTTGCGTCGCCCGCCGAGCAGAAAGAACTCTTGGCGTCAGACTGGGCTGCGCTCGCCGATTCGCTCGGCGGCAACTGCTGGTCGCCTCGAGATCCGGAGCGCCGGCCGGTCATTGCGCGCGTGTATTTCGAGCGCGATGCCCTGATCCAAGTGGAACTGCATGAAGATGCCGCCGGCCGGCGGGTCATCCGGTGCCCGACATCCGTGTACATCTGGGTCCCATCCAATGCGACGGATGATACTCGGGCCGCCCTGCGCGCGCTGGCAAAACCCTGCGCGCCGCATGAGGCTTACGCGGCGGCTCTATCCCGGTTGTAACGACGGATGCGCTGAAGAGATCAGCGCGTCCAGTACAGGGTCTTGATCTCGGTAGCAATATGCGCGAGCCGAGGGTTGGTGGTATCGCCGACTTCTGCGTCGTCGGCCAGGGCATTAGCGACACGAGGTGCGAGAGCATGGAATGTAGCGGCCTCGGAGGCGGGTACCAGCGTCGGTTCTGCTGCGACAAAGCGCCATAGGTATTGATTGCACGCCTTTGGATGAGGAGCACTCGGACACACGGCTTGCAATTGCCGCTGTGCAGCGCGCGCGTCGAGTGGCACCTCGATAATTAGCTGCTGGATTGCCGAGACCTGCGCGGCATCCTGTTGTTGGAGAGTACGAATATCGGCTACCTCCCGGTCTCGGGCATGGTAGTCGTAGAGGACGGTTTCGGGACAGGGTCCCCAATTCGCTGTCCACACCCCATCAGCATCGAGTTTGCGGATCGTGGCGAGACACGCATCATAGTACTTGGCCTTTTTGGCCCACCAGAGACGTACGCCTGTTTGGCGTGCAATTCTCTCCTGCCCCCATGCGATGTAGCGCTCGAGTGCTGCGTGAAGGCGCAGAGCAAGCTTGGCGGCGTTCTTGACGCTCTGCATCGCCGAAAGTGTCGCGTTGATGTTCGATTGAATGCGCTGAAGTGCGGCGAGGCGGTCCTGATAGCCGGTCGCGGACGTGAGGTAAAGCGTAAAGGGCGAGTGTCCCTGCAGACTCAACGTCAGGCGATCGCCGTCGAGCGTCCCGACGTACACGGCGCTGAGTAGTCCGAACAGGCCGGGTGTCCTCAGCGTGATATTGCCGCCAGCGATGCTGCCTTGGAGTGTGCGGCGGGTGACACCAGGGGCTGAACTGCTCTGATCAACGGCGGTCACGACCAGCGCCCCGCTCAGGTGTCCGCGGGGAGCCTCGACAAGCCGAACCATGATAATGCTGGCGACACCGCCGCGCGAGACGTAGTAGCCGTTCACGAGCGGTCGGCCGAACCAGGACGCGAATCCGGTGAGCGTGGTGAGGCACACCAGCGCCAACGCCCCTCTCGCGACAGGGGACTGCACCATGCTCGAGAGCCTAGTATTTCCGCCCATTTGCCTGCCCTTGGCGCTGCCGTTACCGGCGCGGCGGCAATCCTGGCAGGTTGATCCCAAGAAAAGATAGGCGGGCCTCGCAAAATCGCGACCCGGTAACCCGGCTGGAAGGCTATTGGGGCATCGGGAGGCTTCGTCAGCCGTCCTCATACATCGCCACCCAGGCGTTCCTCAGCGCCCGGGCATCGGTGAGTGCGTGGTGCCGGCGGGCCGCCGGCCGCGGCTCAAACCATCGCTCGATTCGCGCGACTAGCTCGGCGCTGTCCTCGACCTGCCAGCGCATCGCGGGGATCGGGCCGCAGCCGGCAAGAGCCGAGCGCGGCAGTCGAAAGCCTGTGAGAGCGACCTGCAAAAGGAATTTGTCGCCGGGATGATTGACCACGATGAGCGGTTCGGGGGGTGAGCGCATGAATGCCCGCAGCCGGCAGGTAAACTCGACTTCCGAGACGGCCGCCTCTCCACGGTCCAATAGCGGGTACACGTTCGCATGGACCCAATGCGAGCAGGCGAGCGGCAACTCCTCGCGCTCGAGGTAGCACCCCCTGCCGTCCTCGGCGACGAGGCCGAGACTGATGAGCTCGGCCTGCAAGAGATTGTGCGATGAAAACTCGATATCGGGAAATAGTCGCATCTAACGCTCCTGTCGATAAGGCGCACCCACGGTGTGGGTGTCTCCCGCCGGGGCGGCAATGCCGCCCCGGCGTTCCAGTGTCTCTTGACTCCGCAACTTCCGTATCCGGATACGCGACATACGATCAGCCCATAATTCCGACTTGGCGGGATACACCACCGGGGTGGCGGGCGATCGCCCCGGCTGCTGTGATGGCTACTGCCAGGTGGTGCCCTCGACGACCCCGATTGGGGTCGGCCAGTCGTTGACCTCGAGCACGTACATGCCCTTGAACGGGCTGGACGAGGCGGTAATCGTGAACTCGATGGTGTCGCCGTTGTTCACGGCCACGCCGCCCACTCCGTCCTTGGCGCTCGGCCGGGTCACGTTCGTCACCGGACCGACCGACACCAAGGGCGACGGGAAGGTCGGGGAATTGCTGCTGAGTGCCCCGCCGTCCGACTGTCCGATGTACGAGACCACGTTGACGCTTATCCCCTGGTCCGGGATCGGCTGGGTGCTGAATACCTGCGCCTGCACGGTGACCGACTGGCCGGGCGCGATGACGATCGCCTGGTCGGTCCGCGAGACCCCGCCGAGGGTGCTGGTGACCGTGGACAGTCCCTGCGTCACGACCACGCCGGTGAACGGCGCGGTCGAGCTCGAGAGCTCCACCTGGGTGCCGGACTGCGAGCCGTCCGAGTTATAGGACACCACGTCTTGCGGCTGGCAGGGATCGCGGCCGGCGGCCGCGTCCGACTGCGACCAGATCGGCACGATATCGCCAGTGGAGATATCCGCGGCGGCGACCGCGGCCGGCGCGCACAGCGTGCCGATGCCGATCGTCTCCGTGCCGGTCGTGCCGTAGACACCCGCACCGAGCCAAAGGTCCGGGTTCGCGCTCATCCAGGCATATCCCTGGTCCGTGGCACCGGTCACATCATTAACCAAGTTTGCCTCAGCCTCCCAGTAAACGCTATAGGACGCGGCGTACGCGGAGCCGCTGGTGTTGTTGTCCGTGACAAGCGCATAGGGTACGTCGACGCTCCCCACCGCGACGGTGCCGGTATGGCCGGTGCCGTAGGTATCCGCAGCGGGTCCGACGTAGATGTCGACCGGCAGGTAGATGACGAGCACCGTACTCGGGGTCAGGGTGACGCCCTGGCTCTGCACGTCCTGCGCGATGGTGCTGAGGTCCGACGGCGTGACGTCGTGGTACTGCGACCAGGAACCAGGATTGACCGTCACGCCTGCATCGACCGTGGCCGCGCCGACGCCGTACTGCGAGAGCAGTCCCCACTCCTGGGAGTTCACGAGCTGGTTGAGGTACGTTGCGTCGTTCGACTCATTACCGGTCGCGAGCGATCCCGTCGAGATGTAGACCGGCACGATGGTCGGCGAGGCGATCACCTGCGCTGTCCCGGACACTCCCGGCATCGTCGTGACCTTCGGCATGCCCGGACTCACCGCAGGGTACTTCGCGCACAGTGCACTGGTCTCATACCCGGTTGCGCTGGGGTTGTTCGGCCCGGCCCCGCCGCCCGACAGCGAGCATGTGGCACCGCCAGTGGTGGCCGTGATGGAGAATGCCACTGTCGGTTGCACCGCCGCACCGTTCTCACTGGCATTGGCCAGACCCGGGAAGGTGTAGGTCCCATTGGCCGTCTCGGTGAGCGTATTGCTGCCGTCGGACACGGAGACCGACTGCCCGCTCGCGAGCCCCGTCACGGTCAGGCAGGGCGCGATACCCTGGTAGGTCGCGGGATCGTAGTTGCCGTCGGTGCAAGCCGCGAGATTAGCGCTGGCCGGCGCGTCCCCCGTCGAACTCAGGGGGCTGGAAGCCCCGCCACTGCCTCCCCCGCCGCCGCACGCGGCGAGGGAGACGGCCGCGAGGGCGGCGAGGAAGATGCTGAGAATGCGAGATTTGATCGTGGGCATAGTCGTGGTCCTGTCGTTAATCCTCGGTTGCCGACGCCCCGCCGACGCACTCCAAGGCGGTACGGAGCCTCTCGAGGGCGAAGCCGAGGGTGACCGCCTCGGGGCTGCTTCCTTCGGCGCACAATGAGTTCATCGCAGTGGTGACGAGCGCCTCGGCGTCCTGGAGCGCGTCGGTCGCGGTCACGAGTGCGGCGGGAGTCGGTGCCGCGGCAGCGGTCGAAGTGGATCGGGTGCGGATACGGGTGACATTGGTCGTGGTGCGCATGTAGATTTCCGGGTGAGAGGTGAAAGGGAGAAGGTCAGAGCGGGGGCATCGGGGCAGATTTCGCTTTCCGTGCTTTGCGCTGCGCCTCGAGCGCGCGAAGGGCGGCTGGAGAGAGCCGACGGAGGCGGTGCATCTGCTCGTCCCCGAAGGGGCTGTGCACGGTCAGGTCGCCGTTCCTCGGATCGATTGCGACGACGGCCAACCCGTCGGTCAAATCGCCCTGGGAATCCAGGTGGTAGTAGTCGACCTCGGTGCGACCCTGCTCTTGGATCGCGAACACGCCGCCGTGGCGGGTGATGACCGCTACGTCGTGGTGGGGGGCGACACCGACCCACGTACCGACGTAGGCGCTGCCCGGTCGAGAGCACGCGGC
Organism: Pseudomonadota bacterium; assembly: GCA_021792755.1. Classification (GTDB taxonomy): domain Bacteria; phylum Pseudomonadota; class Gammaproteobacteria; order Steroidobacterales; family Steroidobacteraceae; genus 13-2-20CM-66-19. Next base: position 51,680 of record JAJYUA010000022.1, on the reverse strand, counting down.
GAGCGAGACAGCCGCCAGGGCGGCGAGGCAGAGGATTACGGTGCGGCAGGCGTTCATGATGCTGTCCTTCAGGCTACGTGCTAATATGGTCATCACTGTGTAAGCAGTATAACCTACACGTAGGTCATTGCAATTAGGAGTGTGTGATCTTGGTCGCAAAATCGAAGGGCAATCAGACGCAGATGGCGGGGTACTACGCTCCGGAGGCGGTCGCCCAATTGCGCAAGCTTTCCGATCTGACACGGGTGCCCCAATCCGCTTACCTGCGCGAGGCGCTCGATGATCTGCTCGTGAAGTACGCTCAGGTTCTCCGCCCCGCGGGCCGCGGAAAGTAGGCGGCGGGACGGACGCCCGCCCTCCGAGTGCCGGGATGGCACGCAGGGCGCGGAGTGCCCGAGACTCCCCCCATGACCAGCCCTCGTCTGTGAGCCGTGCCTGCGTCACGTGATGGAGCCTGGCGCGTGCCATCACCCACCCCGCCGGACCTTCTCGATCACTTCGCGGATCGCGCCGACGGCGGCGGCGCGCAAGTAAGCGTCCTTGACGGTGGCTCCCTTACCCCATAGTGCTTCAGCGCTTTCCATCCAATGCGCTCGCTCGGCTTCGTCAATCTCCGCCCACCAGGCTTCGGCCAGTTTCTGCAGCGGTGCGCTTTCGCCGGACCGGTTGCCTTCGCTCATGTCGGCACTTCAACGATCAGCATTTGGTCGAAGTCCGGATTCGGGCCGTAGGGCATATACCCCCTGGGATTGGAGATCACGCGTGTGCCGCGCTCGATGTAGTCCGACGAGTTGTGCGTGTGGCCGTGGATCCAAAGCTGCACTGCCGGTCCCATCAAGTCGGTGACGTCGCATGCGAAGGCGGGATTTAGCGGGTCGCCCGCAAACCGCGGCGCGATGCTGCGCGCGCAAGGAGCGTGGTGAGTCACGACGACTGTGGGACCGGCAAACCCTTCGCCGAATGAGGTGCAGCCCGCCAGGGCGCGCTGCAGCCAATCCCGCTGCGCCTGGTGAATCTCTCGGGTGTCCTCGGGGCGGAGGGCACCGCCCCACCGCCTGATGACGTGAAAGTCGGTCATGCCTTTCTGGCAGCGGCGCATCGCGGCTTCTACCGACTTCAGGTCGCTCCCGGAGATTTCGAAGTCGGTCCACAGCGTCGCGCCGAGAAAGCGGACGCCGTCGACGATCACTTCGTCGCCATCCAGCACGTGCACATCATGCGTGCGCCCGCTCTCGCGCAGGCCCTCGCGGAGCTCATCGAAATCTCGGCCGTAGTACTCGTGGTTGCCCGGGACGTAAACGATTGGCCGGTCGCGAAAATATTTGCGGGCCCAGGCAATGCCTGCTCGGCCCTCGGCGATGTCGCCTGCTAGGACTACGACGTCCTCATCGCACGGCGGTGGGCGCCAGCCGGAGAATTCGAGATGCAGGTCTGACAGGACGCGGATTTTCACGGGTGTCGCCGGCCCGCGCGTGTCCGATGACGCTCCGCAAAAATCCGCGGGTAGCGAGCGCAGAGCAGCCGATCGCGTACCGCCGTAGGCGGACGCGGTGGCGGTGCGGCGTGCGGCTTTGCGGCCGGCGGTCGCGGGCGAGTAGGATCGGCGACGGGCATGGTGGCACCCCTTCCCGGTGTTGCTTGCCCGGCCCCCGTCGGTGTTCGTTCCACCGGCGAGGACCGATTTCTGCCACACTATTGCCACACTTGGTGCCTCAAATTGGCACCAGTGGCCGCCGCTTCACACCACTAAGTGATTGAGTTTATTGGAGTCTAGTGGCGTCCATGAGGGGTTCGGCTCGGCTTCGAACCAGGTGGTCGGGGGTTCGAATCCCTCCGGGCGCGCCAATAAACCTTTACAAATCACTTCTCTGAGCGCATCGCCGAATGTGCCCGTGCCCGGTGGCACAGCCTTGGCGCAGTTGTCCGCCACGGAGAATGGCAGGGGTGAGCGAGCTCCCTGAAGGACCGGGCCGCATCCGCCACCTCTGCGAGGACGAGCGCGGCGCGCTGCTGGAACCGGTAAGCCTCGAGGGGCTATCGCAGAACCCGCTCCTGCCGACGAGCACGGCGCCGGCTGCTGCCTTCCTTGCGTCTCCACACCCCGCAGGCGGGCGGATAGGGGGGATGACCCGACCCGGTCTGATGCAGACCGACGGACGGCAGTCGGCCGGAAAGAGACATGCGGAATCGCTCGAAACGCACCAGCGAGCGGCCGGTTGCGGCCCCCAAGCGGTCACTTTGGCCAAGACCAGCTGCATTGCTCATGACTGCGGAAATGTCAACGTACAGGCGCGCTTTTTCCTAAAGCGACCGCCATCCATCAGAATGACTTCGGCCAGCGCCTTCAGATCGGCCAGCCGCGTCGTCGATCGCCGTGCCACGAGGGCGATCTTGCGCCTGGGGCTGGGCTTGGCGAGCGGTCGCGCAAGCAGGTTGGGGCTCTTCGTCAGGCCGCTTTGCACCGCCATTTCCGGCACCAGGCCGATACCTAGCCCGGACTCGATCATCTGCACCAGCGTCAGCAGGCTGTTGGCCTCCACGCCTTCCCATGACCGGCGGATCGACGCGCCACACGCATGCAACACATGATCCCGCAGGCAATGTCCCTCCTCCAGGAGCAGCAGTCGGTCTGTCATCGACTTCGTGATCTTGACAGTTTTCGCCTTCACCTCCGCATCATCGTTACGCCCAACAATCCACAAGTCGTCGTCAAAGAGCGGTGCCACCAGCAGGTTCGCCGTGTCGTAGGGCAGCGCAATCAGGGCAAAATCAAGTTGGCCGTCTTCGAGCCGCAGTAGCAGACTTGCCGTCAGGTCCTCGCGCAGTGCCAGACGCAGCGCGGGATAGCGCTGCTGAATCAGCTGCACGGAATGCGGCAGCAGGAAGGGCGCAATGGTCGGGATGACACCGAGCCGCAGCAGGCCTGTCATCGGCTTCCCGGCCCCGGCGGCCACTTCCACCAGATCCTGCCTCGCCGCGAGTATGGACCGCGCCCGTTTGACCACCTCCAGCCCGATCGGCGTCATCAACACGGTTTGCCTGTCCCGTTCCACCAGTTGCGCGCCGAGCAAGTCCTCCAACTCCTTCACCCCGGCGCTCAACGTCGACTGAGTGACGAAGCAGCAGTCCGCCGCCCGTGTGAAACTGAGCTGCTCGGAAAGGGCGACCAGATAGCGCAGTTGCTTGAGCGAAGTCAGCACTGTCGTGGCGTCAGAAGAGCCGGTAAAATTTCGCGATACTATAGCCGCCTTTTTTGATCGGCAAAACCGCCGCCTTCAGGCGAAAAAGGTCGATCGGTAGGGGCTGAGGCGCGTCCGACCCCCGCGGCCCTCAATAGTTTCCCTTCGACCGACGGTCGACCCCGAGCCATGAAGCACCACGAACGTTTGACAGGCACAGGCAGCCGCCCCGCCGCTGATCGGGGCGCCGGGTGGCGCCAGCCTCACGCCCGAGCACCCGCCGGCCCTTGCGGCCGACGGCGCCCCTTCAGGCGCGGCGGCGAAACCGCCTGCTTCGGCTGGCGATCTGTTCATCATCGCTTTTGCCGATTATAACGCCAAATATTATTCATTGGATGGATTGCGTGGATATCGGCAAGATTCGTCGCGTCAGGACGCTGGATTACAGCGAATATTGACTTGTAAACAAGCGCAGGAGAAAGCCATGTCAGCCGAAACGAAATGCCCCTTCAGCCACACCGCCGGTCTCGGCAGGACGAACCGGGACTGGTGGCCGAATCAGCTGCGGTTGGAACTGCTGCACAAGCATTCCCCCAAGTCGGACCCGATGGGCGAGGAATTCAACTACGCGAGGGAATTCAAGAGCCTCGACTACAAGGCGCTGAAGAAGGACCTGAGCGGCCTGATGACAGACTCGCAGGACTGGTGGCCGGCGGATTTCGGCCACTATGGACCTTTGTTCGTTCGCATGGCATGGCACGCCGCCGGAACCTACCGCATCGGTGACGGCCGAGGCGGCGGTGGCCGCGGCCAGCAGCGCTTCGCCCCGCTTAACAGCTGGCCCGACAACGTCAACCTCGACAAGGCGCGCAGGCTGCTGTGGCCGATCAAGCAGAAGTACGGCCGGGCCATCTCGTGGGCCGACCTCATCATTCTCGCCGGCAACGTCGCGCTGGAGTCGATGGGCGTCAGGACGTTCGGTTTCGGCGGGGGCCGTGCGGACGTCTGGGAGCCGGACGAGGACGTGAACTGGGGTGACGAGATCGCCTGGCTGGGCGCCGACAAGCGCTTCAGCGGCGAGCGCGACCTGCACCCGCCGTTCGGCGCCACCCACATGGGCCTTATTTACGTCAACCCGGAAGGCCCGAACGCCAGCGGCGATTACCTCGCCGCCGCCAAGGACATCCGTGCCACCTTCGGCCGCATGGCGATGAACGACGAGGAGACCGTCGCCCTCATCGCCGGCGGCCATACCTTCGGCAAGTGCCATGGCGCCGCCCCGGAATTGCATAAAGGGTCCGAGCCGGAAGCCGCGCCGCTTGAAGCGCAGGGGCTCGGCTGGATGAGCGACTACGGCACGGGGCGCGGCGCCGACACGATCTCCAGCGGCCTCGAAGTGACCTGGACCAAGACCCCGACGCTGTGGAGCAACAGCTTCCTCGAGAACCTGTTCAAGTACGAATGGGAGTTGACCAACTCGCCCGCCGGCGCCAAGCAGTGGGTGGCCAAGAATGCGCCGCAGATCATTGCAGATGCGCACGATCCGAAGAAGAAACACAAGCCGACCATGCTGACCACCGACCTGACGCTGCGCTTCGATCCGGAATTCGGCAAGATCTCGCGCAGGTTCCTCGAGCACCCGCAGGCCTTGGCCGATGCCTTCGCGCGCGCTTGGTTCAAGCTGACCCACCGCGACATGGGCCCTCGGTCGCGCTATCTCGGCCCGGAGGTGCCTGCCGAAGAGCTCATCTGGCAGGACCCGATTCCCGCGGTCAACCATAAATTGATCGACCGGAAGGACATTGCCGAGTTCAAGGGCAAGATTCTTGCCTCGGGGCTGTCCATTTCCCAACTGGTTTCGACCGCCTGGGGGTCTGCCTCGACATTCCGTGGCTCGGACAAGCGAGGCGGTGCGAACGGCGCACGCATTCGTCTCGCGCCGCAGAAAGATTGGCAGGCGAACGAGCCGGCAGAACTGGCGAAAGTCCTGAAGACCCTGGTGGGCATCCAGAGCGAGTTCAACAGCTCGGCCTCCGGCGGAAAGAAGGTCTCGCTCGCGGACCTGATCGTACTGGGCGGTTGCACAGCCGTCGAGGCGGCTGCCAACAAAGCTGGCGTCGAGGTGAACGTTCCGTTCTCGCCGGGGCGCATGGATGCGTCGCAGGAGCAAACCGATGTGGACTCGTTCGCCGTACTGGAGCCGATCGCGGACGGCTTTCGCAACTACGTACGCACGGGACTCGAGGGATCGGCGGCTGAGCTGCTGGTGGACAAGGCGCAGTTGCTGACGCTGACCGCCCCCGAGATGACGGTGCTGATCGGCGGCCTGCGCGCCCTGAACGCGAACTTCGGTCATTCCAAGCACGGTGTATTCAGCAAGCGGCCGGAAACGTTGACCAATGATTTCTTCGTCAATGTCCTCGACATGAACACGAAGTGGCAGAAGTCTGCCGCCTCCGCAGGCGTGCTGGAGGGGAGCGATCGGGGAACGGGCAAGCCCAAGTGGACCGGTACCACCGTCGATCTGCTGTTCGGTTCTAACTCCCAGCTCCGCGCCCTGGCTGAAGTCTATGCGAGCGCGGACGCGCAGGAGAAGTTCGTGCGGGACTTTGTAACGGCGTGGAACAAGGTGATGAACCTTGATCGTTTCGACCTTGGGTGATCCGAGAGCAAGAGTCTTGTGGGACCTGAAGCGCGCAGCCGCGACCATCGTCGGGCATATCGAGCTGCAGCGACATATCCATGGAGCGCGGCGCGGAGTCCGGCGGCAGCAAGTCCGACGAGGGTTTGATCGGCGTGTCGCGATTGCTGCCACTCGCCGGCGCGAGCTTGTCGAGTTCGCCGACGACGTGCACGGGTGCGGCGGACTCGCCGCCCGCGAGCGCGCGCGAACACCCCATGCCGGTGCGTGCGTTGCTCCACCGCGCGTCGGAGCCTCACAAGCGCATGGCGTCCTGCGTGCCGTCCGCGAAGACCACCGACATGCGCACGCCGAGCCGCCCGGCGATGCGGCTTGAAAAGATCGTCTTGCCGATTCCCGGTGGACCCACGAGCGGACTCGGATCGAGGCGCGCTTCGGCGGCAAAGAGGGATCGAGTCGCCGGCATCCACTGTGCCGGCTGTAGCTACGCGACGTCGAGCGGCCGTCGATGTGCCCAGAGAATCGCAAGCGCGCACGAGGCGAGGCGCGCCGCCGTGTCATCGGCCCGGCTGGTAAGGACGATCGGCACGCGCATGCCGAGCACCACGCCGGCGAGTCGTGCGCCGGAAAGGTACTCGAGCTGCTTGGCAAGCATATTGCCCGCTTCGATGTCGGGAACGACAAAGATGTCGGCTCGGCCGGCAACGGGGGACACGATGTGCTTGGTCGCGGCGGCCTCGCTCGAGACCGCATTGTCGAAGCCAAACGGCCCGTCGAGCACGCCGCCCTCGATCTGCCCCCGATCGGCCATTTTGCACAGCGCGGCGGCCTCGATGGTCGATTTGATCCTGGATGTGACCAGCTCGAGGGCGGATAGAATTGCCACGCGCGGGCTGCGCACCCCTAGTGTCCGGGCGAGATCGATCGCATTCTGCACGATGTCGCGTTTGTCTTCGAGCGTCGGATAGATGTTGATAGCGGCATCGGTGATGAACAACAGCCGGGGGTATTGAGGCGACTCGATGACGAAGACGTGGCTGGCGCGGCGGACGGCGCGCAGCCCGTGCTCGGGATCGACGGCGGCATGCATCAGCTCATCGGTATGCAGCGCGCCTTTCATCAAGGCCTGCACCTCCCCGGCACGGGCCATCGCGATCGCACGCGTGGCGCTTTGCGAGTCGTGCTCCGCGGCGACGAGGGAGTAAGGGGACAGGTCGATTTGCGCCGCCCGGGCGACCTCGCGGATTGCTTGTCCCGGACCGACCAGGACCGGACTGATCAGCCCCTGACGGGCCGCCTCGATCGCACCCAGCAGCGAGACCTCATCCGTCGGATGGACCACCGCCGTGCGCAGCGCTCCGAACTCCCGTGCCCTGTCGATCAGTTGCTGGAGATGGCGGGGCTCCTCGTGCGAACCGGCCGTGCGCCGTTCGAGATCTTCAGGATTGCCAGGTTCGCGAGCCGCTCTCACAGCAATGATATTCCATGGGCATCGGCATCGAATCATGCGCGTCGGCTCGGCCGGCGGCAATCCGTACAAGTCCGTGCGGTGCACCGGCCTGCGCCTTCCGGGGCCCGGTCTGCGCCGCTGCGGCCCCGCGCACCCGGCGCCGCGGACTGTGCAAAAATGGCACTTTCCCCATTCGTAACCGAGAATCATGGCGAAGCCGACCGATGCCTCCCCGGCGGACAGACCCCGCGCGGACAGACAATTCATCGAGGCGCGGCTGCGCGAAGTGTCGCTGACACGCGCCGCTCGGCGCGTGCTCGACGGGGTGAGCTGGACGATCCGGCCCGGAGAGCGCTGGGTGCTCGCCGGCGCGAACGGGGCTGGCAAGACCCAGCTGCTGAAGCTGGTCGCGGGGGCCGTCTGGCCCACCTCGGGCCGGGACACGCGACAGTACCTCTGGAAGGGCAAGGTATGGCCTACGGCACAGGAGGTGCAGGGGCAGATCGGCTATCTGGGCCCGGAGCGCCAGGACAAATACGAGCGTTACCGCTGGAATCACACCGCCGAGGAAGTGGTCGCCACCGGTCTGTACCGCACCGATATCCCGCTCGATGTGCCGGACGGAGCCGATCGCAGGCGCGTCGCCGCGATGATGCGCCGGCTGCGGCTCGATCCGCTCGCGCGGCGGCGGTTTCTCACGCTCTCCTACGGTGAGCGGCGCATGACGTTGCTGGCGCGGGCTCTGGTGTGCCGGCCGAAGCTGTTGCTGCTCGATGAGCTGCTCAACGGCCTGGATGAGGCCAATCGGCAGCGCGCGCTGCGATGGCTGCAAAGTACCGCCCGCTCGCGCCTTCCCTGGGTGCTTTCCACCCACAGAGCCGAGGACGTGCCGTCATCCGCCACGCATGCCCTCGTGTTGGAACACGGTCGCGTGGCCTATCGCGGCCCCGTGCGCGCCGGGTTGCTCGCGCGTTGGTTGGGGGGGGAGGGTCGCCCGACGCGCTCGCGTGTGTCATCTTCGATCCGCACCGGTTCGGCAGCCGGCAGGCTCCTGATCCGCATGAGCGATGCCTGCGTTCATCTCGATGAGCACGTGGCCCTGCGCGGGGTGTCGCTGACGATCCGGGCAGGGGAGTGTTGGGTGGTGCACGGACACAACGGTTCCGGCAAAACCACGCTGCTGAGGACGCTCTACGGGGACCACGGTGTCGCGGCCTGCGGGCGCATCGAGCGCGCCGGTATCCGTCCCGGAGTGCCGCTGCAGCGGTTCAAACGGCGTGTCGGGCTGGTGGCGCCGCATCTGCAGGCCGATCACCCGCAGCGCCTGACGGTCGGCGAGGTCGTGCAGTCGGGTCGGTATGCCAGCATCGGGTTGAGCGATCCGCCGACATCGGCCGATCGCGCCGCCGCACGGCGCGCACTCGCGCAGTTCGGCCTGACGGGGCTCGCGAGGCGGACGCTGCGGGAACTATCCTACGGCCAGCTGCGCAAGGTGCTGTTTGCGCGCGCCTGGGTGCGCCGTCCGGCCCTGCTGCTGCTCGATGAGCCGTTCTCGGGGCTGGACGGACCCACGCGGCGCGAGCTGTGCGAGCGGATCGGGCCTCTGCTCGCCGATGGGACGGCAGTGGTGATCAGCGTGCATCGGCGGTCGGAGTGGCCGGGCTGGTGCACGCACGAACTCGAGCTCGCGCAAGGCCGCGTGCGCTACGCCGGGCCGGCACGCGGGCCGGTCGCAGACACTCAGAGCGTCATCTCGGTCTGAAAGACCGACACGGCCTGGCCGATGATCCACACCGCGGAGACGGCACCTCCGGTCATCTCCAGCTCGACCTCCACCCGTCCGGGCCGGTGCAGCCACCGGCCCTGAACGCCCCGGAACGCGGCGCGGTGCCGGTCGTGGGAGAGCAGGCCGTTCTGGACCAGGTACACGCCGAGCAGACCGTGGGCATTGCCGCTGACGGGATCTTCCGCAATGCCGAGCGCCGGGCAGAACATGCGCGCTTCGGTCAGATGATCCTCGTTTCCCGGCGCGAGCGCGAACACGAAATATCCCGCCGCGCCGACTTGTGCCGACAGCGTCGTGAGGCGGACCATGTCGGGCTTGAGGTGATTCAGGGCCTCGACGCTGCGCACACCGATCAGCAACCGCGTGCTGCTCGCGCCGGCGATGCGCAGCGGGCAGCGGGTGTCCAGGTCGTCCGTGGCGAGCGCGAGCGCATCGAGCACAGCCAGCCGCTCCCGATCGTTCAGCTCGCGCCCGAGGGGCGGTGGATTCTGGCGGATGGCGATCTTGTGCTGCTCGCCTTCGCCGCGGATCTCGATGTCGACGGTGCCGGCCCTGGACTTCTGCCGCAGGCGCCGCGGCGCGTTCGGCAAAGCCGAGAGCACGTGATGGGCCGCGACGGTGGCGTGGCCGACGAATCCGGCTTCGGTACGCGGGGTGAAGAATCGCGCGCGGACATCGTGCTCGGAGCCCTCGGAGGCGGAAATGAATGCCGTATCGGCATTATTCAGCTCCCGGGCGATGGCCAGCATCTGCGTGTCCGTCAGGCCGTCCGCTTGCAGCACGACCCCGGCGGGATTGCCTGTGAAGCGCTCGAGAGTGAAGGCGTCGACCTGATGGATTTGAATCTTGCCAGTCATTGGATACTGTTCTGCGGCGCACCACGGCGGGGAGGGGGCGCGGGGCGGCCATTCTAGCCCATCGCCGGCAGACTGGCTGAGCCGGGATGGTGCCACGGCAGAGCCGCCGGCACGGTGCTGTCGCCATGCTTAATCGGGCGGCCTTCTGAAAAACGGTAGAATGATCGCCTGATGGACATCGGGGTGGAAATCAGCCTGTACCCGCTCGCCGAGGATTTCGCGCCGATGATCCACGATTTCATCGGCCGGCTGGGTGCCCGCCGGGACCTCAAGGTAGTGGCCGGGAGCTTGAGCACGCAGGTATTCGGCGAGTACGAGCAGGTTTTCGAGGCATTGAGGAGCGAGCTGCGCGCCACGCTCGAGGCGCGGGCACTCGATGCCGGCAAGGCGGCATTCATCATCAAAGTCCTCGGCCCTTTCTGAGGGGCGTGGGAGCGCAGCGGAAGCGTCCCCGGCAGTGGCGCGCGCCCCCGCGACCCGGCACACTAGTGCATTCAATTTTCACAAATTTCTTCTTCCGGACTGACTTGTCTCGAAAGGTGGCTGAATGGCGTTTCTGCGTGTGATCGACCGCGATGGCAAGGAGTATCGGGTCGAGGGGAAAACCGGCCTCAAGGTCATGGAAACCTTGAGGGATCTCGACTACGGAGTCGCGGCCATCTGCGGCGGCATGTGCTCCTGTGCCACCTGCCACGTTTACGTCGATCCGGACTGGCACGACCGGCTCCCCTCGCCCATGTCCGATGAGCGCGAGCTGCTGCGTGAGCTGTCGCAGTACCAGGACACCTCGCGCCTGTCCTGCCAGATCGAGTTCACGCCCGAGCTCGACGGCCTGCGCGTCACCATCGCACCGGACGAGTGAGGCGGCCGTCTCCGTGGACATCGTTCACGCCATTTTTGCGGTCGCCGTCGTCGGGGTAATCATCCTGATCGTCGGCTATTTCCGGATCCGCAAGACCCTGCAGCAGCAGCGCAGTCTCGAACAGCATGAAAGCTGGGACGAGATGATGGTCAAGCGGCTGCGCGCCGAGGGCTACCACCCGTTCAACGAATACCAGGTGGACTTTTTCCTCGCGCTGAAGGACGAGGCCGCCTGCGAGGCGGTACGCACGCGGCTCGAGCCGGAGGGATTCGCCGTGGATGTCAAGCCGATCCCGGACGGTAGCGATATGCCGTTCAGTCTGCACGCCTCCAAGTCCATGCGCTTGATCGTGCCGGATATCCAGGCGATCAGTCGCCACATGGGCGCGCTGGCCGAGGAGTTCCAGGGGCGCTACGACCGCTGGGCGGCCTGATCCGGGCCCATTCTGGCGCCGAGAGCGCGGGCCCCTCCCCCGGTCTTGCCCTCGGCGCGTCCCGAGCCCATTGCGCCGCGGAGCGCGGCGCAGCCGATCGCTTGTCCGCACGAGCCGGCCCTGCCCCGGGCATGCGCTGCCCGGGCCCGGACTCATCCGGCGCCGCTTGCCTTCAGCGCTTCTCGGTCTGGCGCCGGACGGCTTCGGCGGCGGCGGCGGCGGCTCGCGGATCGCCCAGGTAGCGGCTGCCGAGGGGCTTGAGCTGCGCATCGAGCTCGTAGACCAGCGGTATGCCCGTCGGGATGTTGAGCTCCACGATGTCGCCCTCGGAGAGTTCGTCGAGCATCTTCACCATCGCGCGCAGGCTGTTACCGTGCGCTGCGACCAGCACGTTGCGGCCTGCACGCACCTCCGGTGCGATGCGCGCGTGCCAGTATGGCAGCACGCGCGCCAGGGTGTCTTTCAGCGACTCCGCCGACGGCAGCTCGTCGGCCGGCACATCGGCGTAGCGGGGATCGAAGCGCGGATGGCGGGGATCGTCGCTGGCGAGCGGCGGCGGCGCAGTGTCGTAGCTGCGGCGCCAGATCTTGACCTGTGCCGCGCCGTGGCGCTCCACGGTCTGGGCCTTGTCGAGTCCCTGCAGCGCCCCGTAATGCCGCTCATTCAGCCGCCAGGAGCGCTCGACCGGGAGCCACATCCGATCCATCACATCGAGCATGATCCACAGCGTGCGGATCGCCCGCTTCAGCACCGAGGTGAACGCGATGTCGACCTGGATTTTTTCCTCCAGGAGCTGTCGGCCGGCCTGCTCGGCCTCCTCGCGGCCGACGGGGGCCAGATCGATGTCGGTCCAGCCGGTGAACAGGTTTTCCATGTTCCAGAGGCTCTGGCCGTGGCGGACGAGGATCAGCTTTCCGGGCATTCTGGCACCTGAGGCATGATTTCGGATTCATGGACGGGGTTCTGTGCAAAGGACTCCCGTCGAATCCTGCGTGTGAGGGAGGAGGAGCCTGGATTTTGCATTCAGTCGGCCAGCTTGCGCAACGACTCGACACCGACCGTGAGCGTGGCGAAATCGGCCGCGCCGGCCGCGCGCATCTCGATGAGAGTCCGCTCCCAGTGGACGAGGCGCCGGCCGGCGGCTTTCTGCCAGGCGCCGATCCGCTCCTCGGCCGTGCCCTGGCTGCCGCGCGCGAGGACGCGCTCGGCGAGCCGGCGGTGAATGCGCATCGCCGCATCGCGCAGACCCGTGCGGGCGATTGCCTGCCAGGGGCCGTCCACCGACAGCTTGTCGATGCGCTCGAGCAGCCAGTCGAGGCCCGTGCGTGAGCCGACCTCGAAGTACACCCGCGCGGCCGCGGGCACGGCCATGCGGCGGCCGTTGGCAAACTCGACGACGTCGAGCGAGGCGTTGTGCGCCTCCAGGCCGCCGATCCGGGCGGCCAATGCGGCGGGCAGCCCCGCCTCCACGTGCTGCTGGCGCACGCTCTCGAAGTGCGCCTGCCACGAGCCGCTCAGGATCTGCGCGATCCGCGTGCCGAGCTCGTGCACGCCGTGACGGAACTCCGCCACCGCGGAGTCGACTTTGAGGTTGCGGCGGCGGGCGAGCAGCCAGTAGGTCGCGTGGCGCAGAAGGCGGCTGATCTCGAAATCGGCCGCATACTGGATCCTGGCCGGCACGCGGTTGTCGAGCGCCTCGATCTCGGCCCAGAGCTTGCGCACCTCGAATATCTCGCGCGCGGCTGTGTACGCGCGGGCGATCTGCGCGGGCTCGGCGCCGGTATCTTCCTGCGCACGCAGCACGAACGTCGGGCCCATGCGGTTGATCAGGCTGTTGGTGGTGGCCGTGGCGATGATCTGGCGCCTTAGCCGGTGCTTCTCGATGGCCCGGGCGAAGCGCGTGCGCACGGGAGGAGGGAAGTAGCGCTCCAGCTCGTTGGAGAGGTAAGGGTCCTCGGGCACATCGGAGTCGAGCAGGTGGTTGTTGAGCCAGATCTTGCTGTAGGAGAGCAGGACGGCGAGCTCCGGCCGGGTGAGGCCGGCGCCGCTCTTGCGCCGCTCGGCGATCTCCTCGTCGCTAGGCAGGAACTCGAGCGCGCGATTGAGGCCTCCGGAGCGCTCGAGGAGGCGGATCAGGTGCTGGAACTCCGCCAGGCGGGTCCGCGACTGCTGCTCGAGCGTGCTGATCGCCTGGCCCTGAAGATAGTTGTTGTGCAGCACCAGCGCGCACACCTCGTCGGACATGCGCGCGAGCAGCCGGTTGCGGTCGGCCGTCGAGAGCTTGCCGGAGTGCACCAGCGGGTTCAGCAGGATCTTGAGGTTGACCTCGACGTCCGAGGTGTTCACGCCGGCGGAATTGTCGATGAAGTCCGTGTTGAGACGGCCGCCCGCCAGGGCGTACTCGATGCGACCGCGCTGGGTGAAGCCGAGGTTGCCGCCCTCGCCGGCCACTTTGGCTCCCAGCTCGGCGCCGTTGACGCGCAACGCATCGTTCGCGCGGTCGCCGACCTCGGCGTTTGATTCGCGGCTGGATTTGACGTACGTGCCGATGCCGCCGTTCCAGAGAAGATCCACCGGCATGCGCAGGATTGCGCGGATGACTTCCGTCGGTGTGGCCGCGGGACCCTCGAGCCGCAGCAGCGAGCGGGCCTCGGCGGACAGGACGATCGACTTGGCGGTACGCGGAAAGACCCCACCGCCCTTGGAGATACGCCTGCGGTCGTAGTCATCCCAGCTCGAGCGCGGCAGGGCGAAGAGGCGCTGCCGCTCGGCGAAGCTCGCTTCCCGGTCCGGTTTCGGGTCGAGGAAGATGTGCCGGTGGTCGAATGCGGCCTGCAGCAGGATATGGCGCGAAAGCAGCATACCGTTGCCGAACACATCGCCCGACATGTCGCCGATGCCTGTGACGGTGAAGTCGGTTTTCTGGATATCGGTGCCGATCTCGCGGAAGTGGCGCTTCACGCACTCCCACGCCCCGCGGGCGGTGATCGCGAGACCCTTGTGGTCGTAGCCGGCCGAGCCCCCCGAGGCGAACGCATCGCCGAGCCAGAAACCGTATTCGGCCGCAAGCGCGTTGGCGGTGTCCGAGAACGTCGCGGTGCCCTTGTCGGCGGCCACGACCAGGTACGGGTCATTGCGATCGTGGCGCATCACCTGCGGCGGCGGCACGATTTGTCCGGCAACGATGTTGTCCGTCAGGTCCAACAAGCCGCGGATGAAGATCTGGTAGCAGGCCACGACCTCGGCCTGCACCTCCTCGCGAGGACCCTGCGGCAGGCGCTTCGGCACGAAGCCGCCCTTGGCGCCGACCGGCACGATCAGGGTGTTCTTCACGTTCTGGGCCTTCATGAGGCCCAGGATCTCCGTGCGGAAATCCTCGCGGCGATCGGACCAGCGGATGCCGCCCCGCGCCACCTCCCCCATGCGCAGGTGCACGCCCTCGACCCGCGGACTGTAGACGAAGATCTCGTACTTGGGTCTCGGCAGCGGCAGCTCGGCAATGGCCGCCGGGTCGAGCTTGAACGACAGGTACGGCGGCGGGGCGCCGTCCGGGCCGCGGCGGTAGAAATTGGTCCGCAGCGTTGCCTGCACGAGCCCCAGGTAGGCGCGCAGGATCCGGTCCTCATCGAGGCTCGCCACTGCGTCGAGCCCGGTGCGCATCTGCGTCACCAGTTGCTTGGCGGTCTGCTCGGACGCGCGAGCCGGATGCGCCTTTGCCGGATCGAAGCGGGCCTCGAAGAGACGGACCAGCGCGTTGGCGAGCGCCGGGTTGGCCCCGAGCGTGAGCTCCATGTAAGCCTGGCTGAACGGCACGCCGGTCTGCAGAAGGTAGCGGCAGTAGGCGCGCAGCACCAGGATCTGGCGTGCCGAGAGATCGGCGCTGAACAGCAGGCGGTTGAAGCCGTCGCTCTCGGCCTCGCCGCTCCAGCCGGCGGTGAGTGCCTCCTTGAATCGCGCCTCGATGCGCGCAATATCGATTGCGCGGCCCTCGCGGTGCTCGAGCTCGAAGTCCTGGATCCAGGCGGCGCCGCCCTCCGGCCAGGCGAGCTCGTACGGCCGTTCGGCGATCACCCGCAGGCCGAAGTTCTCCAGCATGGGCAGCAGGTCCGAGATCGGCACCGGCTCGCCGCGCTTGACGATCTTCAGGTGCATGCCCGCGGAGCTCTGGCCGGCCGCCCGGTGCAGGTTCAGGCGCCGTGTGTACGGCTCGGCACGCAGCCTTTCCAGGTCCTCGATATCGGCCGGGGTGTCCGCAGGCACGACGTTGTCCTGGTAGGCCAGCGGGAACGCGTGCCGGTATCGGCTCATGAGCGCAAGTCCGGTCGCCTCGCCCGCTCGTGCGACCAGCAGCTCCTGCAGATGGTCGGCCCAAGTCAGGGTTGCCTGCGCGATCCGCTGCTCGATCGAGGCGAAGTCGACCTTGCGGTGCTCCGCCGGGTCGGTGCGCACGACGACGTGCACGCGTGCGTGGTTTGAGCCGGAGATCTGCACCTGGCTCTCGACGGATTTGCCCCCGAAGCCCTGGAGTACGATCTGCTCGATGCGCTGCCTGACATCGGTGTTGTAGCGGTCGCGGGGCACGTACACCAGGCAGGAATAGTATCGATGATACGGATCGCGCCGGACGAGCAGCCTCACGGTGCGCCGCTCGTATAGGTTGACGACCCCGCGGGAGATGCGCACGAGGTCCTCGGTACTGGCCTGGAACAGCTCATCGCGCGGATAGGTCTCCAGCACGTTGAGCACCGCCTTGCCGTCGTGGCTCTGGGGGTCGAGGCCGAAGTACTGGATGACGCGCTCGACCTTGTGACGCAGCACCGGGATGTCGCGCGGACTGCGGTGATAGGCCGCCGAGGTCCACAGGCCGAGGAAGCGATGCTCGCCGTCGACGAGCCCGTTTGCATCGAAGGTCTTCACGCCCACGTAGTCGAGGTACTCGGCGCGGTGGACCGTGGCGACGGAATTGGCCTTGGTGAGCACCAGCAGCTGCGGCTCGCGCGCTCGATCGCGGATCTCGCCCTTGAGCGCCGTCGCGGTCGGGCGCTCGCCCTGACGGGGTCTGAGGATCCCGAGCCCGGTGCTCGGCTGGGATTTCAGGACATCCTGACGGCTGCTGCGCTCGAGGCGATACTGCCGGTAGCCCAGGAAGACGAAATGACGCTGCTCCATCCATTCGAGCAGCTGGCGCGCTTCGCTGATTTCCTCGACCGGCACCGGCAGGGGGCTGCGCTCCAGGTCCGCCACGATGCAGCGGGCCCGCTCGCGCATCAGGTCCCAGTCGTCCACCGCGGCCCGCACATCGTCGAGCGTAGCCTCGATGTCCCGGCGCAGCCGCTGCAGCACTTGCGGGTCGGTCTGCCGGTCGATCTCGTACATCTCCCAGGACTCGTTCCGGTGGCTCTGCGTCCCGTTGGTGCCGAAGCCGCTGATCCGTCCACGGCGGTCGCGGCGCACGTCGAGCACCGGATGCACGACGAGATGGACGGCGATGGCGGCACGCCCGAAGATGAGCCCGACGGAGTCGACGAGAAACGGCCGATCGTCCGTGACGATCTGCACGAGGGTGTGTGCAGACTCGAAGCCCTCGCGGTGCAGGTCCGGATTGAAGACGCGGACCAGGGACTGGTTGGCCTTGCGCTCAATCCCGAACGCGAGGTGGCACCGGGCCGCATTGGCGAGCGCCGCCGGGGCGCGCGAGGCGAGGTCTTCTTCACCCACGCCGCGGAAGTAGCTGCGCAGGAACTGCCGGTTCAGCTCGGGCTTGCCTTGGGACAGGCGCACGCGCGCGATCCGGTCGATGAGCGCGAGCCGCGCGGCAGGGATGCTGCGAAGAAGCCGGTTCTCACCGGCCGACGAGGATGGGTCATGCATGGTGGCGCGCGATTATATCTGTCTGTGCGAGGAACGTCTGCGCGAGGCGGTTGTGCGCGGCAGCGGCAGCGGCGGCGGCGGCGAAGGCATAATGGTTGCGCACACGACAGTGCTCGCAGCGCGGCCGCGCGGCGGGTGGCCTCGGACGCTTGCCGTCGATGCGCGGTGCTTTATGCTCCCTGCATGCAGGCTCGCAGCCGCGCCCCGCGCACCTCCACACCCGTCCTGCCGATCCGGCTCGATCATGATCCGGCGCTGCCGATCAGCGCGCATCGCCAGGAGATCATCGAGGCGCTCGCGCGCCATCCGGTCATCGTCGTGTGCGGCGCGACCGGCTCGGGCAAGTCCACCCAGCTGCCAAAGCTGTGCCTTTCGGCCGGCCGCGGCGCCGCCGGTCTGATCGGCCACACCCAGCCGCGGCGCATCGCGGCGCGGGCGCTGGCGATGCGCCTTGCCGAGGAACTCGCGACCACCGTGGGCGGCGCCGTGGGCTACCAGGTCCGATTCGCGGACCGCGTCGGCCCAGGTTGCCGCGTGAAGCTGATGACCGACGGGATCCTGCTGAAGGAACTGGAGAGCGACCGGGAACTTCGCCGCTACGACACGCTGATCATCGACGAGGCGCACGAGCGCAGTCTCAACATCGATCTGTTGCTGGGCGTTTTGAAGGGCCTGCTTCCCCGCAGGCCTGAGCTGAAACTCATCGTGACCTCGGCCACCATCGATCCGGGCAGGTTCGCGCAGTTCTTCGGCGGCGCGCCGGTCATCGAAGTCTCGGGCCGCAGCCATCCGGTCGAGGTGCGCTATCGCCCGCTCACCGCCGAAGACGAAGAGGCCGCGGAACTGTCGCTTCCGGAGGGGATCCTCGAGGCGGTACGGGTGCTCGATGCCGGCGGCCTTCCCGGCGCGGACATCCTGGTTTTCCTGCCCGGGGAGAAGCATATTCGCGAGGCGGCCGATGTCCTGGGCAGGGCCCGCCTGCAGAACACCGAGATCCTGCCGCTTTACGCGCGGCTCTCGGCCTCGGACCAGGCTCGGATCTTCCAGAAGCACACGCAGCGGCGGGTGATTCTCTCGACCAACGTCGCCGAGACGTCCCTCACCGTGCCGGGCATCCGCCACGTCATCGACTCCGGGCTTGCGCGCATCAGCCGCTACAGCGCGCGCGCCAAGGTGCAGCGTCTGCACATCGAGCCCGTTTCCAAGGCGAGCGCCGATCAGCGCAAGGGCCGCTGCGGCCGCGAGGCCGAGGGGATCTGCATCCGTCTGTACTCGCAGGAAGACTTCGAGGCGCGCGAAGCATACACGCCGCCGGAAGTGCTGCGTACCACCCTTGCGAGCGTGATCCTGCGCATGGCGGCGCTCGAGCTCGGCGAGCCCGAGCGATTTGCGTTCCTCGATCCGCCCGATACCCGGTTGATCAATGACGGGGTTCGTTTGCTCGAGGAGCTCGAGGCGATGAGCGATCGGCGGGTGACCCGCCTCGGCCGACAGATCGCCGCCGTGCCGGTCGATCCGCGGCTCGGACGGATGCTGCTGGCGGCCTCCCGCCTCGGCTGCCTCGCCGAGATGCTCATCATCGCCGCGTTTCTCGAGGCCCAGGATCCTCGCGAGCGGCCGGCCGACAGGCAGAGCCAAGCCGACCAGAAACATGCCTTGTTCTGCGACCCGCGCTCCGATTTTCTGACGGTGCTCAATCTCTGGCGGGCGTTCGGGGAGCAGGCCGATGCCCTGTCGGGCAATCAGCTGCGCAGGTGGTGCCGGGAGCACTTGCTGTCGTTTTTGCGAATGCGCGAGTGGCAGGATCTGCACGCGCAGCTCGCCCAGAGTGTGCGCGAGCTCGATCTGCGGCCGAATCAGCTGCCTGCCGCGTATGCCGAGCTGCACCAGGCCATCCTCACCGGCTTTCTGGGCTCGATCGGAATGCTCGATGAGCGGCGCGAGTACGAGGGGCCGCGCGGCATGCGCTTCGTGATCGCACCGGGCACGCCGCTTGCCGCCAAGCCGCCGAAGTGGGTCGTCGCCGGCAGTCTCATCGAGACGACGCGGCTTTACGCGCGCATGGTGGCCGTGGTCGACCCGGTCTGGATCGAGCGGGCGGCGAGGCACCTTCTCAAACACAGTTACAGCGAGCCGCACTGGGTGCAGCGGCGCGGGTTCGTGGGCGCGCTCGAGAGCGTATCGCTCTTCGGACTGACGCTGGCATCGCGGCGGCGCATCGACTACGGGCGGGTCGCCCCGAAGGAGGCGCGGGAGATCTTCATCCGCGAAGTGCTGATCGATCCCGGGCAGGGGCCGCCGCGTGAGGCAGTGAGCGGGGCGTTCCTCGAGGCCAATCGCGAGCTGCGCGGGCAGGTGGAGCGGCTCGAAGCGAAGCTGCGCCGCCGCGACATTCTTGCCAGCGAGCAGCGGCAGATCGAGTTCTACGCGGCAAGGATTCCGGAGCGGGTGAGCTCCATCGCGGCCTTCGAGCGCTGGCGGGCGCAGGCCGAGCGTCGCGAGCCGAAAGTCCTGCACATGTCGCGGACGGATCTGATGTTGCGTGAGGCGGCGGAAGTCGATGAAAGCCGCTTTCCCGAGGAGCTCGAAGTCGGCGCCAACCGCCTGGCTCTGCGCTATCGCTTCGAGCCGGGGGAGCCGGACGACGGCATCACGCTCATCGTGCCCGACCTGCTGCTCGAGACGCTCGATGCCGATCGCCTCGAGTGGCTCGTGCCGGGCTGGCGGCTGGAGAAAATCATTGCGGTAATGCGGCAGCTGCCCAAGAGCGAGCGCAAGCGCCTGGTGCCGGTGCCCGAGCACGCCCGGCAGGCGCTCGAGGAACTGGCCGCGGTCGGGGAGCGCGCGCTGCCGGGCTTTTACGCAGGACTGGCGCACTGGGTCTCTCGGCGGACCGGCACGCCCGTGAGCGCCGCGGAGCTCGCGGCGCTGCCGCTGCCGGATCACCTGCGCATGAATATTCGGCTGGTGGACGCGCACGACGAGGTGGTGGCGGAGGGTCGGGATGTCACGGCGCTCAGGCGCAAGATGCGCCCGAGGGCGGCTGCACTGGCGGCCACGGGTCCTTTGCCGGCGGCGGACTCGCTGCACCGCCAGTGGGATTTCGGCGAGCTGTCCGAGACACGCCAGGTGCAAAGGAACGGATTGCGCCTGATGGTCTTCCCGACGCTCGAAGAGCGTCGGGGCGGTGTGGCGTTGATCGAAGCGCGCGATCCGGCATCGGCGAACACGCTGTTGCGCAACGGCGTGACGCGCCTGGCTCTGCTCGCCCTGCCGCAGCAGGTCAAGTACTGGCAGGAGCGGGTGGGAGAGGATCGGGAACTGGTGCTCGCGGGCGGGGGGCTCAAGCTGGCGCAACCACTGGCGCAGGCGGTGACCCAGCGCATTTTTCACGACTGCTTTGCGCCGCCGGAGACGCCGCTGCCGCGCAACCGTGAGACTTTCAACGAGCGGCTGCGCCAGGGCCGCGCCAGGCTCGAGGAAGAGGGAGGCCGTGTGACGAACACGGCGAAGGCCGTGTTCAAGGAGTGGCGGGCGGTGCGCGCGGCGCTCGATACGGCGCGCTCTGCGTCGCTGGCCGCTGTTCTCGCGGATGTCAATGCGCAGCTCGCCTCGCTTCTGCGGCCGGATTTCATCGAATCGACCCCGCGGCCGTGGTTCGGCTACCTGCCGCGTTACCTGAAGGCCCTCGCACGGCGGCTCGCCCGCCTGCCGGCCGACGCGAAGCGCGATGCGCAGCTTGCCGCCCGCATCCAGCCCTTTGTCCGGCTGTGGCAGAGCCTCGAGGCGGATCGCCTCGGCGCCGGTGCGCGCCCGCAGCTCGATCTGCTGCGCTGGATGATCGAGGAGTTGCGGGTGTCGTTTTATGCCCAGGACCTGCGCACCGCGGTCGCCGTGTCGGAGCGGCGGCTCACCGCTCAGGCAGAGCGTGCCGGAGCGGAGGCGAAGACGCGCTGACACAGCGCGCCGGTGACGCGCCGCGGGTTGACTTTTCTCAGCCGCCTCTCGTCGGTGGATTGACAACGCGGCATCGGCGGTGGATAAGCCGCGCATGAGCCGCTGATGAGTGCTCCGACGCCGGGCAAATTGTGCGTGCAAGCGGCGAAAGGAACCTACGGTGCAGTATCGGTTTCAGGTCGTTTACTTCGAGGCGACGAGAAGGTGCAATCTGCGCTGCCCCATGTGCATGACCGGCAGCAACGATGCGCACAGGGTGCGACAGAGCTTTCGAAGGGAGTTGTCCCTGGAGGAAATCCGGGACCGGGTCATGATGCCCGCGCGCCGCCTCGGGATTCACACCATGGGATGGAGCGGCGGGGAGTTTCTGCTGCGCAGAGACGCATTGGATCTGCTGCGCCTGACGGTCGATCTCGGTTTCAGGTGTTCCGTCCTGAGCAACTGCAAGCGGCTCACCCGAGAGCGTCTGGAGAGGATCCGGGACGTGACGCAGGGTCGGGCGAGAATCGTGGTGGGACTCAATGCGGTAGATGAGGAAAACCGCTGGAGCCGCGACAGCGAGTCGGACCGGACGGTTCAGGTGCTGCGGGACTGCGCCGAGCTCGGGCTCGGTCAGCACGTGGTCATCACGATCGGAAAGTACAACACCAGGAGCTTCGAGAAGACCGTCGAATTCTGCGTCAGGCACAACATCGCCTATAATCGCTCTCCGCTCGTGCCGCGCGGGTCGGGGGCGGGGTGCTTTTCCGGCATGGCCTTCGACAGGGACGATCTGGAGCGGTACTTCCATCCGGCTCTGCGCCGCCATCCGCACGGATATGTGAGCTACACGCCGTATTTCCTTTCGCCCGAGCTGCACGCGCAGGCATCCGGCGGCGTTCGCAACAATACCGTCCCGCAGAATCCCTCGATCGGCTGCTGGGTCGGCTCGTGGCTCACCATCAACGCGGAGGGGGATGTTTCGGCCTGCCCGGTGCTGCTGGATGCGCTGAGCGGCGGAAACGTGCGCGACAAACCCATTGACGAGCTGGTCGGGTCGAGCACCTTCTTCGCCGAGATCACCGATCGCTCCCGCCTCAAGGGTCGCTGCGGCCGTTGCCGTTATCAGTATACCTGCGGGGGATGCCGGGCCATGGCCTTCTATCACGGCGGGGATTACATGGGGGAAGACCCTACGTGTTTCTTTGATCCGGTGGATCGCTCCACCGTCAGCGAGCATGAAGAGGAGACGAACCGCGTGTTCCGGCAATATCTGCTGGTGGCGCGATCGGCCGGTGTCTACCAGCCGCCGAAGGGGGGGCAGCCCGGCGCGGGATCGCCGTCGCCGGCGGGCCGGCTGTACGGGCGGACTGCGGGGCGGTGAGCCCAAGGTCAGCCGCCGATATCGGCGGCGGCTGCGCCGGATTACGGCAGATGCCCGCGCAGGAGGCCGTGCGCGCTTCTGCGTCTCGGCGAGGCGCCGCCAGGCGCCTCGCAACTCGAGCCGCAGGCGCTCGCCGTGATACAAGTCGCGCCGCGGCGGGCCGGGCGGCCGCGCACGGCCGCCCGGCGCCTGTTCGGGCTAGACGAGCCGACCGCGAGAGCGCGCCGGCGCCGGCGCCGCCACGTGCGGGGTCGGCGAGGGCAGCACGACCAAGACCCGCACCGGCACGGGCAGCGCGCGCAGCCGGATCATCGGCTGCAGAAAGCGCACCTCGACCGGTACCTGCCCCGGCAGCGGCAGCAGCAGAGGCTGGCCGTACACCGTGGGAACCGGCAAGGAAGGCATCAGCAGCGGCCGGGTGAGTGCCGCCTCGATCAGCCGCATCTGCGCCCGTAGAGCGCCCATCTGTGCCATGGCCCACGCGGGCAGGGCGGCACTTGCGCCCCGGCTCTCGGACACCTGGAAGGTGGCCGCGCCCGTCGGCCCGCGCCAGCTCCAGGTGCGTACGTACACCGGCCCTGCGGCGGTGTGCATCACCTGCACCACCTCTCGCACGGGCACCTCGTGCCCGTCGACTCGGATCAGCACCGGTTGCTTTGCCAGCGCCATCGCCGGCAATGCCAGCCCCGCAAGGGCCAGGGCAAGGGCAAGGACTTTCTTACGCATAGGCACCTCCTTGAATCTACCGGCTCCCGGCGAGCCGGACCACACGCTTCGACCGCGCAGCGCCGCGTGGGTTTCACGGCGCCCGCCCCTCGATTCCCCGCAGCCCGCTGCCGCCCGCGCCGGGCGGCTCGCAACTCGCCGCAGCGCTGCGCGCGATCGATCCGCGCACCCGCCGCGGCGCCTGTCAGCATGCCCGCCGCCAGTCCGGCCGGCGGAGCGGCTGGGCGAGTCGCAGGCACGCACGCCGCCGATTCTGCGGAACGGCCGACGTTCCGCAGAATCGCGCGGGCCGCCGGTCAGGAGGCCTGAACCTCGATCTTGCGTGGACGCAGCTCGAGGCGCTTGGGGATACGCACCGTCAGCACCCCATCCTTGAGAGTCGCCTCGATCTTGCCGGTTTCCAGTTCGCCGCTCAATGCGAACGTCCGCTGGTACACGCTCGAGCGGACGTCGGCGTACAGTGCTTCCTCGTTTTCCGCCAGCTCCAGCCGCGCAGTGCCCTCGATAACCAGCGTGTTGCCGTCGACTCGCAAGTTGAGGCGGTCTTTGGACACACCGGGCATGTCGGCGCACAGCGTGATGCCCTCACCGTCCTCCCGGATGTCAACCGGCGGTCGGATCGGCGGTTCGCCTGCGTTGCCGCGCCGCTCGGCCGTGCCCGCGCCGCGCCGCTCGGCTGCGCTCGAGTCCCGTGATGTGATCTCTGTATTCGTGGCCATACGAACGCCCTCCAGGTGTGGTCAGTGGATCTCGATCTGGCGCGGGCGAGCCGCTTCGCGCCGCTCGACGCCGATCTGCACGACGCCGTCCCGATACTTGGCATGGACCCGGTCCGGGTCGATATCCTCGGGCAGGGCGATCACGCGGCGGAACTCGCCGCTGAAGCGCTCCTGGCGATAATAGGTCGCCTGTTCCTCGGTCGGGATCTCACGCGTGCCCGTTACGGTGAGCAGGTTCTGCTGGATCGAGATGTCGAGCGTCTTCGGGTCGAGTCCGGGCGCAAAGAGGTATACGTCGACGCGCTCCGGCGTGTGGCCTATGTTTACCGCCGGAAAGCTGCCACGGGGGAGCGAGCGGATGCCTCCGGAGGAGGAAGTCCAACTGCCGAACAGCTCGTCCACCTGTTGCTGCAGCTGCCACAGCTCATCGAAGAGCGAGTCGGACGCACTCGAGGCAATGGAGAACATGTGAGCACCTCCAGTTCGGTTACAGGGAACATTCGGGGGGTGTGTAGTGGGGACGTGGTCCGGTGAATTCAAGTGCCGGCGGCCGGTGCGGCGCGGCCCAGGGCGCACCGGCCTCGGCGCTGGCGCGATGCTCGCGCGCCGCGAGCGGCGCCGGCCGCGGCCGACGGCTTTGCTTGGGCATAAGCTATGCAGTCTTGAGGGTGCTGGTCCGGCCGAGGCGCAGCGGGCAAGGCGCACAGCGGAGCGGCCGATCGGGTCGCGGCGGCGCGCAATCCGAGGCTCGCGTGAGAGCAGGGACGCGGCATGTCCCGTGCGCGAACCCGGCGTCTCGCCCGCTCACCGGACCTACCGGTCCCGAGGCGAGGGAGTCCTCGGCCTCTACGGCAGATGCCCGCGCGCGAGGTAGTCCCCGCTCTGCATCTCGGTGAGGCGGCTGGCCGCGCGTTGGAACTCGAACCGGAGGCGCTCGCCGCGATACAACTCGTACGGCGGGGCGGCGGCCGACACGACTAGCTTGACGCGCCGGTCGTAGAGCTCATCGACCAGGGCGATGAGGCGCCGGGTCTCGTCGTCGAGCCGCTCATCGAGCAGCGGCACGCCGGAGACGATCACCGCGGGGTAGTTTCGGGCGATCTCGATGTAGTCTTCCTGACTGCGCGGGCCGCCGCACAGCGCCTGGAAGTCGAGCCAGACGGCGCTCTCGCTCTGGCCGATCACAGGGATGTCGCGGCCTTCGATCTCGATGATTCCATTGGCGGCGTGGGCGTGGCCGGATAGCTCGGCGAACAGGGCGTGCAGGCGCCCGGGCGTCGCCGGATCGGTGGACGAAAGATAGGTTCCCGCCCGGGTGAGCTGGCGCAACCGGTGGTCGCTGCCGCCGTCGAGGCCCACGATGTCCGCATGCCGCTCGATCAGCTCGATCGCGGGCAGGAAGCGCTGGCGCTGCAGGCCGTTGCGATACAGATCGGCGGGTGGGTAATTGGAGGTCGCGACCAGCGTCACGCCGCGCCGGAACAGACCCTGGAAGAGACCCGCCAGGATCATGGCGTCGGCGATGTCGGTCACGAACAGCTCATCGAAGCACAGCACCCGCGTATCGCGGGCGATCCCCTCGGCCACCGTTTCCAGGGGCGAGGCCACATCGGCGAGCGTCTTCAGCCGGGCGTGCACCTCGTGCATGAAGCGGTGAAAGTGCCGGCGCCGGCGCTCGGGAAAGGGCAGGCTGTGGAAGAACAGGTCCATCAGCCACGTCTTGCCGCGCCCGACCGGCCCCCAGAGGTACAGTCCGCGCGTGGGCGCCCGTGCGGTGCCGGCCAGCCGCCGCCGCCGCAGCAGGCGGCCGAAGGCGCCATCGGCGCGGGCATCGAGCAGGCGGCTGCGAAGATCCTCGAGCCGCTCCAGGACGGCGAGCTGGGCCTCGTCCTCGCCAAAGCCGCGCTCCCGCAGTTGCCGCGCGTATGCCGCGCGCAGCGTTCCCGCGCCATGCCCGCTCATCGCTCCGTTCCGCTCAGCGCGCCAGCTCCGGGAGGTTGCGGAAGTGCTCGAGCGCCTGTGGGTTGGCGAGCGCCTCGACATTTTTCACCGGCCGGCCGTGGATGACCTCGCGCACTGCGATCTCGGTGAGCTTGCCGGAGCGTGTGCGGGGGA
Source organism: Pseudomonadota bacterium (assembly GCA_021792755.1). Classification (GTDB taxonomy): domain Bacteria; phylum Pseudomonadota; class Gammaproteobacteria; order Steroidobacterales; family Steroidobacteraceae; genus 13-2-20CM-66-19. Next base: position 25,721 of record JAJYUA010000022.1, on the reverse strand, counting down.
TGTCCTCGACGGCGATGATTCTCGCCGGCACGTGCCGGGGCGAGGCGTTGGTGCGGATGGCATTGCAGATCTTTTTCTTCAGCGGCTCATCGAGCGCGACCCCGGGCTTCAACCGCACGAACAGCACCACGCGCACATCTCCCTGCCAGTCCTGGCCGACCGCGACGGACTCGATGATCTCCTCCAGGCTGTCGACCGAGGAGTAGATCTCGGCTGTGCCGATGCGCACTCCGCCGGGATTCAACACCGCATCCGAGCGGCCGTGGATCACGATGCCGCCGTGCTCGGTGAGCTCGGCGTAGTCCCCGTGATGCCACACGCCCGGGAAGCGCTCGAAGTAGGCGGCGCGGAACTTTGCGCCCTGCGGATCGTTCCAGAAGGCCACCGGCATGCACGGGAACGGCGCGGTGCAGACGAGCTCCCCGCGCTCGCCGCGCAGCGGCTTGCCCTCGTCGCTGAAGATCTCGACCCGCATCCCGAGGCCCCGGCACTGCAGCTCGCCTCGGTGCACGGGCAGCGTCGGGCAGCCGAGCGCGAAGCACGAGACGATGTCGGTGCCGCCGGAGATCGAGGCAAGGTGCACGTCCCGTTTGATCGAGCGATAGACGAAATCAAATCCCTCGGGCAGAAGCGGAGAGCCGGTGGAGAGGATGGCATTGAGCGAGGCGAGCCCGACCTTGTCGGCGGGCGCATAGCCGTGCTTTTCCAACGCCGCCAGGTACTTGGCGCTGGTGCCGAAGACCGTGACGCGCTCGCGCTCGGCCATCCGCCACAGCACCCCCGGGTCCGGAAAGAAGGGGTTGCCATCGTACAGGATGAGCGTGGCACCGACCGCAAGCGCGCTCGCGAGCCAGTTCCACATCATCCAGCCGCATGTCGTGAAATAGAAGATCCGGTCGGAGCGCTTCAGGTCCACGTGCAGCAGGTGCTCCTTCTGGTGCTGCAGCAGCGTGCCGCCCACCCCGTGCACGATGCACTTGGGAACGCCGGTCGTGCCCGAGGAATAGAGGATGTAGAGCGGCTGGTTGAACGGCACGGGAGTGAAACGCAGCGGCGCAGCGGATGTGCCGAAGGCAGCCCAGAGCGTGGCGCGGCTCGCCGCCGCCCCGAGCTTCGCGAGCTCGGGCTGCTCCGTGACATACGGGATGACGACGATGCGTCGCACGCTTGGCAGCTGCGCGGCGACCGTCCCGATCGTCGTCAGCGAATCGATCGTCTTGCCGGAGTAGAAGTATCCGTTGGCGGTGAACAGAACCTTGGGCTCGATCTGCCCGAATCGATCGAGCACACCGTTTACGCCGAAGTCGGGCGAGCACGACGACCAGGTGGCCCCAAGGCTGGCGGTCGCCAGCATGGCGATCAGCGTCTCCGGCAAGTTGGGAAGGTATCCGGCGACGCGATCGCCGACCCCGACGCCCGCCTCCTCGAGGCCCGCCGCCACCCGCGCCACCTGCTCGTGCAGCTGCCGGTACGAAAGCGTCCGCCGCGCACCGCGCTCGCTGGTGAAGAGCACCGCGGTATGCTCGTCACGGTAGCGGAGCAGGTTGTCGGCGAAGTTGAGTCTCGCGTTGGGAAAGAACCGCGCCCCGGGCATGCGCTCGGGGTGCTCGATCGCCGGCCCCTCGCCCCAGTCGGCGCGCACGCCGGCAAACCGGGCGAGCTCCGTCCAGAACTGCTCCGGCCGCGCCACCGACCAGGCATAGAGATCCTCATAGCCCTCGAGCGCGAGCCCGAGACGGGTACTTACGCAGTGGATGAAACGGGTCAGGTTGGAGGCGGCAATACGCTCCGCCGAAGGACGCCAGATCTCGGACATGGGTCTACAAGGATTGATAGTTGGGTCCGGAGCCACCCTCCGGCGGGGTCCAATCGATGATGCCGTAAGGGTCCTTGATGTCGCAGGCCTTGCAATGCACGCAGTTGGCCGCGTTGATTTGCAGGCGCTTGCCACCGCTGCCGTCATCGATCATCTCGTAGACGCTGGCCGGGCAGAAACGCGTGCAGGGGTTGTCGAACTCCCGGGCGCAGGCGCCGGAGCAGAGGGAGGTATCGCGCACCTTCAGGTGCGCCGGCTGGCTCTCGTCGTGGCTCGTCGAGGCGAAGAACACCGAAGCCGGCCGGTCCCGGGGAGGGAGCGTGCGCTCGACCCAGCCGCGCGGCGGGGATTCGTATTCGCTCAGCCGCTTCAGGCGCTGATGGTCCGGCACGACGTTCTTGATCGTCCACGGCGTGCGCCCGCGGGTGAGCACTTCGAGGCCCGAGTTCGCGAGGCCAAACCACAGGCCGCGCTTGAAGCCGGGCTTGAAGTTTCGAACGGCGCGCAGCTCCCTGCCGCCCGCCGAGGCGCGCCAGCGCGCATCGAAACCCTCGGGCGAGCCGGTCTGCGCCAGGTGCTCGGCGGCGAGCATCCCGGAGCGGATCGCCTGGTGAACGCCCTTGATCTTTGGGACGTTGACGCCGCCGGCGGCATCCCCGATCAGCATCGCCCCCGGCATCGTAAGGCGGGGGATCGACTGCCAGCCGCCCGCGGCGATGGTGCGCGCGCCGGCGGCGAGGATCTCGCCGCCCTCGAGGAAGGGTTTGATCGTCGGGTGGTGCTTGAACTGCTGGAAGGCCTCGAAGGGGGAAAAGCGCGGGTCCTGGTAGTCGAGCCCGACCACGAAGCCGACATACGCGCGATTCTGATCCAGGTGGTAGATGAAGCTGCCGCCGTAGGTATGCCAGTCGACCGGCCAGCCCACGGTGTGCTGGATCAGCCCCGGGCTCACCCGGCCCTGCGGCAGCTGCCACAGCTCTTTCATCCCCAAGCCGTAGGTCTGCGGGCAGCTGTCGGCGTCGAGATTGAAGCGGCGGATCAGCTGCTTGGCGAGGCTCCCGCGGGCCCCTTCCGCCACGACGGTGCTGCGGGCACGGATCTCGGCGCCGGGGGCGTAGTGCGGTCCAGGCTCGCCGGACTTGGCAAGACCGACATCGCCGAGCTGCACGCCGGCCACCGCGCCCTGCGGAGTAAACAGCGCCTGTGCCGCGGCGAAGCCGGGGAAGACGTCGACTCCCAGGCTCTCGGCCTTGCTGGCGAGCCAGGCGGTGAGCAGGCCCAGCGAGACGATGAAATTGCCGTGGTTGTGCAGCTGTGGCGGCAGCGGGAGCTTGACGCCGCCCGTGCGGGTGAGCAATCTCAATTCATCGTGCGTCGCCGGCACACAGATGCCGGGTGGGGATTGCCGCCATTCCGGCGCCAGCGCATCGAGCGGTTCCGGCTCGATGACCGCCCCCGAGAGCGCGTGCGCGCCGACGGCCGAGGCCTTGTCCAGCAGGCAGATGGTGAGGTCCGGCTTGAGCTGTTTCAGCCGGATGGCGCAGGAGAGGCCCGCGGGGCCGGCTCCCACGATGACGATGTCATACTCCATGACCTCGCGCTCGACATCCGCCCCATTGCGGGCGCTCATTGCGCTTGCATCCGCACGGCGCCGTCGAGGCGGATGGTTTCGCCGTTGAGCATCGGGATTTCGAATGCGGCGACGACCAGTTGCGCGAACTCTTGCGGTTTGCCGAGCCGGCGGGGAAAGGGGATCTGGCTGGCGAGCGAGGCTTGGATCTCCGCCGTCATGGAATCGACCATGGGGGTGTGGAAGATGCCGGGGGCGATCGATAGGCAGCGGATGCCGAAGCGGGCAAGCTCCCGGGCGATGGGCAGCGTCATGCCGGCCAGGCCCGCCTTGGTGGCCGAGTAGGCCGCCTGGCCGATTTGGCCCTCGAATGCCGCCACGGACGAGGTATGCACCAGCAATCCCCGTTCCCCCTCCTCGCTAGGCTCATTGGCCTGCATCAGGCTCGCCGCCGCCTTGTCGCAGAGGAAAGTGCCGATGAGGTTGATGTGCACCACCCGGGTGAAAAACTCCCCCGCCATCGGGCCGTTTTTGCCGAGCACGCGGCCGGCGCCGATCACCCCGGCGCAGTTGACCAGCAGATTCAGTCCCCCCATGCGCTCCCGCGCGGCCGCCATGGTGGAGTTGACCTCCGCTTCGGCGCTGACGTCGCAGCGGATAAAGCCGGCGTTTGGACCGAGCGCCTCGGCGGCGGCACAGCCGGGGCCGTCCTGCACGTCCAGCATGACAACCTTCGCCCCGAGCGAAACCAGGCGCGATGCGACGGCGTGTCCGAGCCCGGAAGCGCCGCCGGTCACGACGGCACGAGCATCTTGGATCTTCATGTGTCCCCTTCGTGTATGAGGCGCTGAATCCCGGCATCCTGCCCGTCTCAGCGCAGCAACGGGCAAAAGGCGCGCCTTTTGCCTGCTGCTCGCCACCTGCGGCGGGCACATCCTGTGGTCCTGCCCATGCTTCCGAGTCGCGTGCAGCGATGAGCGGCCATTGCCCGCTCGGTAGTCTAGCGGATCATCTCTACTGCGACGGCTACGGCTTCACCGCCCCCGATGCACAGGGAGGCGATGCCCCGCTTCCCGCCGCCGCGATGCAGCGCGTGCAGCAGTGTAGTGAGAATTCGCGCGCCGGTGGCTCCGAGTGGATGGCCGAGGGCGCAGGCGCCGCCGTTGACGTTGACCCGGGCATGATCGAGCTCGAGCTCTCGCATGGCGGCCAGGGTCACCGTTGCGAACGCCTCGTTGATTTCGTACAGGTCGACGTCCCGGGCCTGCCAGCCGAGCTGAGCCAGGATCTTGCGCACGGCGCCCACGGGCGCGGTGGTGAACCACTCCGGCTCCTGCGCATGGCTCGCCTGGGCGAGGATTCGGGCGAGCGGCTTCACGCCGAGGGACTGTGCCGCGGAGCCGCTCATCACCACCAGCGCCGCGGCGCCATCGGCGATGGACGAGGCGCTGGCTGCGGTGACGGTGCCGTCCTTGCCGAAGGCCGGTCGCAGCGAGGGGATCTTGCGCACATCGCAAGTTCCTGGGGTCTCATCCCGCGCCACGGTCGATTCTCCCTTGCGCCCCTTGACGGTGACCGGGGCGATCTCGGCGTCAAACGCGCCTTGCACCGCGGCTGTCGCCCGCCGCACCGATTCCGTGGCAAACGCATCCTGCTGCTCGCGCGTCAAGCCGTATCTGGCAGCGGTGGCATCCGCGAAGCAGCCCATGAGCTTGCCGTCGAAGGGGCTCTGCAGGCCGTCGAGGAACATGTGATCGAGCACCTCGCCGTGGCCCATGCGATAGCCCCCGCGCGCCTTGGGCAGCAGGTACGGCGCCTGGGTCATGGATTCGAAGCCCCCGGCGAGCACGATCTCGGCGCCCCCGGCGCGAATCTGATCGGCGGCCATCATGACAGCCTTCAGGCCCGAGCCGCACATCTTGTTGATGGTGGTGGCCGGGGTGGCGAGCGGGATGCCGGCGCCGATGGCGGCCTGCCGGGCGGGAGCCTGGCCGAGCCCTGCCGGCAGCACGCAGCCGAGGATGACCTCCTGCACGTCGGCTGCGCGGATCGCGGCGGCCTCGATGGCCGCCCGGGCCGCAGCGCTGCCGAGCTGAGGGGCGGTGAGGGCAGCGAGGGCGCCCTGAAATGCTCCGAGGGGCGTACGTTTGGCGGAAGCGATGACGATTTCAGATGACATGGGAATCCTCTCTCGAATACGGTCGATCAGCGGGCGAGCCGTGCGCTCACGTGGCGCGGCGCGCCGGCGCTCTCGGCGCTCTGGCGCGGGGTGAGTCCGCTTTCGAAAACCGAGATGAATGCCTCGGCGATCTCCGCGCCGCTCAGCGAGTGGCTGTCGCGGTACCAATGCGCGATCCAGTTGAGCGCTCCGGCGAGCGCAAACGCCGTCATTTTCGGGTCGCAGGGGTGGATGGAGCCGTCCTGCATCCCCTCGCGCAGCAGGCGTCGGATTCCCTGGTCGATCTCGGACTTCAGCGCCTTGATGTGACCGCTCATGGCGGGCGCGAGGTCCTGGTCCTCGGCACGCACCATGCACCAGCCGAACTCCGAGGCGACCGCGCGGCCATAGTGGCGCAGCACCGCCTTCAGACGCTCGCGCGCCGGCGCCTTCATGAGCCGCGCCTCGCGGAAGGCGGCGCGGATCGGCTCGATGCCGGCCACGAAGCACTCGAAAAGCAACTGCTCCTTGTTGGACACGTAGTAGTAGACGGTGGGCTTGCTCACCTCGAGCGCCGCGGCGATATCGTCCAGCGAAGTGTTGTGGTACCCCTTGCGGTTGAAGGCATGGGCGGCGGCGCGGATCACCGCCTCGCGCTTGACCTGCCGGTCGCGCAGCCGCTCGCGGCTCGCGCGCCACGGCGACTCGCGCAGCGGCGCCCGGGCTGCGGCAGGCCCGCAGGGCGATCCCTCCTGAGACATATCCGGCGCGGCCCTGCCACGGGCGGGGCTCGCGGGTTTGCGGCGGCTGTTCGGCATGTCGGTTAAGTCAAGGGGCCTGTGGGCCGGTTGCGGCACGTGGCCCGGCAAGCCGCAGTATAGCGTCGGCGTGTGTGCCGTGCGCGGCGGATCGGACCACCCGCCGGGCGGGCGCGTTGACCGCTCGCGGGAGCATGCATCATACTCGCGGGTAGCCATCCTACCGGTGCGTAAAGGCCCTGCTCGCCTTGCGCACCCTAGAGAGCCGCCCATGCCGCCGAAGCCCTCAAGCGCCGTCCGCCCCCGCCAGGTCGAGGAGTCGATCCCCGAGCGCCCCCAGCCGCCGCTGCGGTTCGTCTCGGCCGCCTCGCTTTTCGACGGTCACGACGCCGCGATCAACATGATCCGCCGGCTGCTGCAGGCGCACGGCGCCGAAGTGGTGCACCTCGGCCACAACCGCAGCGTCGCGGACATCGTGCGCGCGGCCATCCAGGAGGACGCGGACGCCATCGCGGCCAGCTCTTATCAAGGCGGGCACAACGAGTATTTCGCCTACATGGTGGATATGCTGCGCGAGCGCGGCTGCCCGCACATCCGGGTCGTGGTCGGCGGCGGGGGAACCATCGCCCCCCGCGAGATCGAGGCTCTGGAGCGCTACGGGGTGGAGCGTATCTATACCCCCGAGGACGGCCGCCGGCTAGGGCTGGATGGGATGATCGAGGATGTCTTCGGGCGGGTTCGCGCGGCCGGCCGGCCCGCCTACGAGACGCGCGCCCTGAACACTCGCGACCCCGTTCAGATCGCGCGCGCCATCACGGTGCTCGAGAATGCCGAATCGGCTCAAGCCGAGGCCGAGCAGATCCGCCAGGCCATCCGGCGCTCCCCGAGCCGGGTGCCGGTGATCGGCATGACCGGCAGCGGTGGCGCAGGCAAGTCGAGCCTGACCGATGAGCTGCTCGCGCGGCTCCTGCGCCACTTCCCCGGTCGTCAGATCGCCGTAGCGGCCATGGATCCGACCCGCCGCCGCAGCGGCGGGGCGCTGCTCGGCGACCGCATCCGCATGAACAGTCTTTCCTCGGAAAATATCTTCATGCGCTCGCTGGCCACCCGCCGGCGGCATCTGGCGACCGCCGCGGTGCTGAAGGATGTGATCCAGCTCTACCAGGCGGCGGGATTCGACCTCATCATCGTCGAGACCGCCGGCACCGGCCAGGCCGATACCGAGATCGTCGATCTCGTGGATGTGTCGATGTACGTGATGACGGGCGAGTACGGCGCGGCAAGCCAGCTGGAAAAGATCGACATGCTGGACTATGCGGATCTGATCGCCCTCAACAAGAGCGACAAGCGGGGCGCGGCCGACAGCCTGCGCGACGTGCGCAAGCAATGGCGCCGCAACCACCCCCAGGCACAGCTCGCCGATGCGGATCTGCCCGTGTATCCCACCGTTGCCAGCCGCTTCAACGATCCGGGGGTGAACCGGCTGTTCGCGGCCCTGTGCCGGATGCTCGCCGAGAGGCGCATCGGCGCGGCGAGCTGGGAGGTGTCCGACCCGGGCCCGGTGCAGATCACGCCGCTGCAGCCGCTGATACCCGGCGCGCGGATGCGGTACCTGTCGGAAATCGCGCGCTGCGGTCGCGAGGCTCATGCGGATATCGAGCGCCGGGCGGGCGCGGCGCAGCGCGCGCACGGCCTGTACCAGTCGCTCGAGGCGCTCGGGGATGCATTGCTTCCGGGGCCGCTCGATCCGTATCCGCAATCGGCGCTGGAAGAGGCGCCCGATGCCACGTGCCGGCAACTGCGGGCGGCCTACAATCGGGCGCTCGAGCAGATCGGCGCCGCGGGCATCGGTGATCTCAAGGCCTGGCCGCTGCGTGTGCGCGCCGCCACGGAGGAGACCTATTCTTACCAGGTGAGGGACCGGCAGATCACAGGCGAGAACTATACCGAGACGCTCTCGCGCCAGAGGGTGCCGAAGATCGCCGTACCGCGCTGCAAGGACTGGGGCGAGCAGCTGCGCTTCATCGGGCGCGAGAACCTTCCCGGCTCCTTCCCCTATACCGGCGGCGTCTATCCCTATCGGCGCGAGGCCGAGGATCCCACGCGCATGTTCGCCGGCGAGGGCGCCCCCGAGCGGACCAACCGCCGCTTCCACTACCTGGCGCACGGCCACAGCGCGGTGCGGCTGTCGACCGCCTTCGATTCGACGACGCTGTACGGCGAGGATCCCGACACACGGCCCGATATCTACGGACGCACGGGCAACTCGGGCGTGTCGGTGGCGACACTCGATGACATGAAGAAGCTTTATTCGGGCTTCGATCTCGCCCTGCCCTCCACCTCGGTGTCCATGACCATCAATGGTCCGGCGCCGATGATCCTCGCAATGTTCATGAACACCGCGATCGATCAGCGCATCGAGCGGCACCTGCGCGCCGAGGGGCGCTGGAGCGAGGCCGAGCGGCGCATCGAGGCGCTGCACCGGGCGGGCGCGGAACGGGGCATTGCCGCGCCCGTCTATCGCGGCGATCTGCCCGCTGGCCACGATGGCACCGGACTGGCGCTTCTCGGGGTGAGCGGCGATCAGCTCGTCGAGCCCGGGCTCTACGAGCGCATCAAGGCCGAAACGCTCGCCGCGGTGCGCGGCACCGTGCAGGCGGACATCCTGAAGGAGGACCAGGCGCAGAACACCTGCATCTTCTCGACGGAGTTCGCGCTGCGCATGATGGGCGATGTGCAGCAGTACTTCAGCGAGCGGCGGGTGAGGAATTTCTACTCGGTGTCGATCTCCGGCTACCACATCGCCGAGGCCGGCGCCAACCCGGTCTCGCAGCTCGCCTTCACCCTCGCCAACGGATTCACCATCGTCGAGTACTATCTTGCCCGCGGCATGAGCATCGACGATTTCGCTCCCAACCTGTCGTTCTTCTTCTCCAACGGCATGGACCCGGAGTACGCGGTCATCGGCCGCGTCGCGCGCCGCATCTGGGCGCGCGCCATGCGCGACCTGTACCATGCGGGGCCGCGCAGCCAGATGCTGAAGTACCATGTGCAGACCTCGGGGCGCAGCCTCCATGCCCGCGAGATCGCCTTCAACGACATCCGCACCACGCTGCAGGCGATGTACGCGCTGTTTGACAGCTGCAACAGCCTGCATACCAACGCCTACGACGAGGCGCTGACCACCCCGACCGAGGAGAGCGTGCGCCGCGCAGTGGCGATCCAGCTGATCATCAACCGCGAGTTGGGCCTCAACAAGACGCAGAATCCGTGGCAGGGCTCGTTCGCGCTCGAGTACCTGACCGATCTGCTCGAGGAGGCGGTTTATCGGGAGTTCGACGCCCTGAGCGAGCGCGGCGGGGTGCTCGGGGCCATGGAGACGATGTATCAGCGGGCCAAGATCCAGGAAGAATCGCTTGATTACGAGAGAAAGAAGCACGACGGCAGCCTGCCCATCATCGGCGTCAACACTTTCCTCTCCGACTCGAGCGGCGTCGCCGAGCATGCCCACGCCGAGCTCATCCGCGCGACGGAGGAGGAGAAGCAGGCGCAGGTGGCGGCCGTGCGCGCCTTTCAGCAGCGCAACGCCGGGCGCTCGCCGGAGGCGCTCGGCCGGTTGCGGGCGGCGGCGTGCGCCGGCGGCAACGTGTTCGCCGAGCTGATGGAGACGGTCAAGAGCTGCTCTCTGGGGCAGATCTCGCACGCTCTGTATGAAGTCGGTGGGCGCTATCGGCGAAACATGTGAGATCCGGCTCGCCGAGCGTGGCCAGGATCGCCTCCCGCGCCCGCGCGCGCAGCAGCGGAGCGCTGTGAGCCCGCGCCCCCGGCGGGGGCGGGATCGGGGGGAGGATCTGCACCTCGATCCCGACCGGGCGGGGCAGATTGCCGCGCGGCGACAGGGCGGCGCGGGTGCCTCGCACCACCGCGGGCACGATCGGGCAGCCGGCGCGGGTGGCCGTCGTGAACGCGCCGGCATGGAATTTGAGCAGTCCCGGGTCGGCGGTGAAGGTGCCTTCCGGGAAGAACACCAGGGAATGGCCGTTGGCGGCGTTGCGCAGCACGCGCAGCGCGTCCGCGGCGCCGCGCTTGCGGTCGAAGCGCTCGACGAACTCCGAGCCGATGCGGTGCAGGAACCAGCCGGCGAGCGGTACAGCGGCCATCTCGCGCTTGATGACGAAACCGAAGCGGGGGGGAAGGGCGGCGGTGAATACCAGTCCGTCGAGGTAGCTCGCGTGGTTGGCGACGATCACACACTGTCCCCGCGGCAGGCGATCGAGGGCCCGGACGGTGAGCTTCATGCCCGCTGCCCAAAGGAAGGTGCGGGCGAGTGTCCGCGCGGCGCGGCGGCGCCGGTCCAGGCCCGGCAGCAGCAGCGCGGCGAGCGACGCCGTCAACCCGACCAGTAGAAACACAGCCGTTGCGTACAGCGCATACGCGAGCCTGAGCGGGAGCAGGACGAGGGTCCCGAGCGGCGAGCTTCGGTGCGGCGGCTCCTGGGGCATGGTTTGGCGAGCTCGAATGGACCGGTTGCGGACTGTGATCAGGTTCTCTATTACGTTAACTCTCGCGGCCGAGTGTGATGCTCGTCACGCCGGGTGAGGGCATAGGGTCACCATACTGCGACAGTCACGGTGCCGCCCGTCGTCGCGTCCCGGCTCAGCCGCATCAGGTGCATGACTGGATGTGCAGCGAGACGGCTGCGAACGAGACGGCCCAATTGAGACGCGAATTGTCGAACCATTCTGCCGCAATTGCCAAGCCTGTTCACCCCGATACGGATCCGGCGGTCGCCCGCTTCCTGGACGCGGTGTGGATGGAGCGCGGCTTGTCGCCCAATACCCTGGCGGCCTATCGCGCGGACCTCACGGCGCTTTCCCGCTGGCTCGCCGAGCGCCGCTTGCCGATCATGCAGACCTCGCACAAGGATCTGCAGGACTTCATCGAGTGGCGCGTGCAAACCGGTGCGCGCCCGCGCTCCACTGCCCGTCAGCTCTCGAGCTTCCGCCGCTTCTTTCGGTACCTGGTGCGCGAGGCGGCCATCGAGCAGGATCCGACCGCCCAGATCGCCATGCCGAAGATCGGGCGCTCGCTGCCGAAATCCCTGACCGAGGAGGAGGTGGAGGCGCTGTTGGCGGCTCCCGCCGTGCGCGATCCGCTCGGCAATCGGGATCGCACCATGCTCGAGGTGCTTTACGCCACCGGCCTCAGGGTAACGGAGCTGGTGAATCTGCGCTACGGGCAGATCAATCTCAACCAAGGCGTCATTCGCATCGTTGGCAAGGGCAACCGGGAGCGCCTCATCCCGCTGGGTGATGAGGCCGTGCGCTGGCTCATCGAGTTCGTCAGCGGCGCGCGCGATGAGATCCTGCTCGAGCGGCAGACGGAATATCTCTTTCCGACGCGGCGGGGAGACCGCATGACCCGCCAGGCCTTCTGGCACATCATCAAGCGTTATGCGCGCAAGGCGGGCATCTCCAAGGGGCTCTCGCCGCACACGCTGCGCCATGCGTTCGCGACGCATCTGCTCAATCACGGCGCGGACCTGCGCGTCGTGCAGATCCTGCTGGGGCACAGTGATCTGTCGACGACGCAGATCTACACGCATGTGGCGAGCGAGCGCTTGAAGGAGCTGCACTCGCGCCATCACCCCAGGGGATAGGCTTCCCGGGCACTGCGCGCAGGGCCCGGCGGGGTTCGCCCGTGGCGGGCCCCGAACATGAAGCGACGCTACGCGCCCGATCGGCAGAGCAGATTGCGAGCCCGCTTCAGCGTTCCAGGTGCTTGAGCTTGCCCGGCTTTCCGTCCCAGTCCTTGGCATCCGCCGGCGCTTCCTTCTTTTCGGTGATGACCGGCCACTGCTTGGCGAGCTCGGCGTTGAGGGGCTTGAAAGATTCCTGGTCGGCCGGCAGCTCTTCCTCGGAGAAGATCGCCTCGGCGGGGCACTCCGGCTCACAGAGCGTGCAATCGATGCATTCATCCGGATCGATCACGAGGAAATTCGGGCCCTCGTGGAAGCAATCGACCGGGCAGACCTCCACGCAGTCCATGTACTTGCACTTGATGCAGTTTTCAGTCACTACAAAAGTCATCTGGATTCCTAGCGTCGTGAAGCGGCTGGATGGACCTCGAGGCGGCGCATTGTGCCACGTCGCCGCAGGCCGCAAAACCCATCGCAGCCATCATCCATCGGGGCGGGCATCATATCAGCAGCCCCTGGCGAGGCCGAGCGGGCGATTCTAGGGAGCCTGCATCAGCCGCCGCTCGAGCGAGGCGAAGTGATGCGGCTCGCGGCCGGCGGCACGGTCCTCCAGGTAGCGGCGCAGGCTGAATTCCGTGCTCGGGAACGCGAGCTGCGGCCAGGGGATGTCCTCGGGACGGACGAGCTCTGCCTCGAGGGTCTCGTGGCCCGCGCCATAGTGCGGCCGTGCCAGGGTCGCTCTGAAGAACACGTGTACCTGGTGAGCCTGCAGCACGTGCACGACGGACAGCAGTGAGCCGATCTGCACCTCGACCAGCGCCTCCTCCCGCGCCTCGCGGGCGGCTCCCTGCTGCAGCGTCTCGCCGTTTTCCATGAAACCGGCCGGGATGGTCCAGAAGCCGCGCCGCGGCTCGATGGCGCGCCGGCACAACAGGATCCGGCCTTCGAAATCGGGCACGCAGCCGACGACGAGTTTCGGGTTCAGATAATGGACGGTGCCGCACGCGTCGCAGACGTATCGGGGAAGATGGTCATCGGGAGGCACGCGGAAGGCGAGCCGGGCACCGCATTGACTGCAGAAATTCATGGCGTGCGCCCAGCATACGGGGGCGGCGGGAGCTTGTCGATTGCCGCCCGCGCGGCGGCGCATCGGGCGCTGCGGGTCAAATCGGCGCGCCGTTGGCGGCGTTGCGGCAGCTCTCGCGGTCGATGCGCACCAGGTCCCGGCCGGCGTTCTTTGCCTCATAGAGCGCCGCGTCCGCCCTGGCGACGATCTCATCCAGCGTGCTTGCGCCTTCGGCGGTGGTGGCGAGCCCGGCGCTGAACGTGACGCGCGGCCAGGTCTCGGCCCGTTCCCCCGGGTGGGGTGCGATGCCGAGCGCCAGCAGGCGCAGCCGCTCGATGCTGGAGAGCGCCGAGCCGATCGTCGTGTCCGGAAGGATGAGCAGGAACTCCTCCCCGCCCCAGCGGCCGAGGGTGTCGGTGGCGCGCAGCGCCCCGCGAGCAAGGCGCGCGAATTCCCTCAGCACGTGATCGCCTGCCGCGTGACCGTACTGGTCGTTGATCTCCTTGAAGTGATCGAAGTCGAGCAGCGCCACCGTCAGCGGCCGGTTGCGGGCGAGGGCGCTCTGCAGCGCCGCCGCGGCGAGCCGCGCGGTGTGGCCGCGGTTCGGCGCGCCGGTGAGGTTGTCTTCGTTGGCGAGGCGCAGCAGTTGGCGCCGGTGGCTCCTTTCGGCCAGCAGGATGTAGGAGAGCAGCACGATGGCCAGGGTGCCGGCGATGCTGGCGATCTCGATCCAGTGCAGCAGCTGTCCCTGGCGCCCGGCCCGCAGTGCGGCGGCCCGCAGTCTTCGTCGCAGCACCGCGTTGCGCGCGATCTCCTCCTTGGCGTGGAAGCGCACTTCCAGCGCGTCCTGCAGGCGCACCCTTGCCGCCTGGTTTCGCGCCGAATAAAGCCGCAGATACTGCTGCAGGTCCGCGTACGCGTTGCGGTAGTTGCCGAGCACGGCATTCGCGCGCGCGCGCGAGAGATAGGCCGGTGCGACCTCGTGTGCCACCATGTCCTTGCCGCCGTGATCCAGCACCCGGTTGAGCATGGCGAGCGCGCGGGCCGCATGCCCGTCGGCAAGGTCGATGCGGGCCAGCAGGGCATGGGTCTCCTTGACCATGTCAGTCGCATTTCCTGCGGCGAAAACCGGAGCGGCTCGATCGCAATCGCGGCGGGCCGCGGTGAACCGGCCGAGCCTGATCTCGGCCTGACAGATGCGCAGATCCGCGTACGCGACCCCCTGATGCACGCCTTGGGAGAGGCTGATCCTGCGTGCGCGTGTCAGCGACACGAGGGCGCGGCGGAAGTGTCCCATGGTCCGCAGGATCTGGCCCTGCTTGTACGTGTCGATCGCGAGGTTGGATGCCGATCCGCGCGCGGCATCCCAGCGGATGACCCGGCCGATCAAACCGAGAGCCTCGTCGACGTCTCCCATGCGTCGCAGTGTCGTGGCCAACAGCGAGGCGGCATCCATCCTCGGTCCGGCGAGCGCGGGCGAGGCGCTTAGCAGGTACGCCTGGGTCAGCTCGCGGGTGGCGAGCCCGGAGCGGTCGCGCTGTTGATTCATGTAACCCTGGACGATCTGCAGGCAGATGTCATTGCGTGATGCGCGCTTCTGCGCCGCACGCGCCCGCTCGATGAGCCCGAGGGCCTGGTCGATGCCGGCAGGCTCTTTGAAGCTCTGCGCGTAGTCCGAAAGCAGCGCCAGGCGCAGCGGATCGGTACGGCCCGGGAGCAGGCCGAGGCCCTTCAGGGCCGAGGCGCGTGCGGGGGTATACAGGCCCAACTCCCCGTAGGCGTCGGCCTGGACGGCGTACAGGGCCGCGAGTCGCCCCGGCTCGGTGCGTGCGGCATCGGCGGGAAGGCCGGCCAGCAGGCGGTTGACCGCGGTGAGCGCCTTCTCGGCGTTGCGCGAGACGAGCGGGCGCAACCGCGTGAACTGCGCGTTTTTGACATCGAAGCAGCCCGCGCGGGCGGTGCCGAAAGCGCCGAGCGCGAGAGTGAGCAGCGCGGTGCACACGCGCGCTGCGTTGTGCCGTCTTGACGTGGGTCTGCTCATGAGGAGCGTCAGATTATGGTGACTCGACGGCGCGGATACGGCTGGAATTCACGCTTCTCTCACCGGCGCGCGCCGGCTGGTCGGCACTTGCGCGTACCCGTGCGTCGCGTCACAGTTGCCGCCGATGGGGCGGGTGCGGGAGCTCTCCTCGCCCCCCTGGGCGGCGGCGCCTGAAGGGGCGGCTCGCTCACCGATGTCCGGCCGTGCCGATCGTCCTCGGGGGCGCCCGGCCCGGCCCGGCTCGTTTCCGCGGCAGGGATCCGACGCCCCCCTTGTATCGTCACGACATCCGCGGCCGGCGCATGGACCGGCGTGCTGGAAGCGGATTAATCTGCGCGCCAATGTGTGCCGCAGATTCAGCCGCCGCTGCTGCAGAGTCCCTGCGATCGCCCGGATCGTCCCCGGCCATCGAGGCGCGAGCCGGCCGGTTCGATCTGCTGGTCGTCGGCGGGGGCATCAATGGAGCCGGAATCGCGCGCGATGCGGCCGGCAGGGGCCTGCGAGTATGCCTGGTCGAGCAATCGGATCTCGCCGCGTACACCTCCTCGGCGAGCACCAAGCTGATCCATGGGGGATTGCGCTATCTCGAATATCGCGAGTTCCGTCTGGTGCGCGAGGCGCTGGCCGAGCGCGAGCGGCTGCTGCGCATCGCGCCTCACCTGGTGCATCCGTTGCGATTCATCATGCCGCACGTGCCGACGCTCAGGCCCCGCTGGCAGATCCGGGCCGGGCTGTTTCTGTACGATCATCTGGGCGGGCATCGGCATCTGCCGGGGTCGCGCTCGCTTGACCTGCGGCGCGAGGCCGCCGGCGCCGCGCTCAAGGCCACCTACCGCCGGGGCTTTGCCTACTCCGATTGTCGTGTCGATGACAGCCGCCTGGTGGTGGTCAATGTGCGCGACGCGGCCGATCGCGGCGCGGTGATCCTGACACGGACCCGGGTGAGCCGGGCGTGGCCCGAGTCCGGTGGCTGGCAGGTGCAGTGCGAGAGCGGCGCCTCTGGAACGATACGCCTGCGGGCCGCAGCCGTGGTCAACGTCGCCGGGGCCTGGGTCAACGAGGTGCGCGGGCTGCTGGGCTTGCAGCTGCCCGAGCCGATCCGGCTCGTGCGGGGCAGTCACATCGTCGTGGCGCGCCTGTTCGATGGCGAGCAGGCCTATATCCTGCAGAATCCGGATCACCGCGTCGTGTTCGCGATCCCGTTCCAGGAGCGATTCACGCTCATCGGTACCACCGACGTGCCGCACACCGGGCTGCTTGATCACGTGACGATCACGCCCGAGGAGACCGCCTATCTTTGCGAGAGCGTCAACCGCTACTTCGAGCGCACGATCCGGCCGGAGGATGTCCTGTGGAGCTACTCCGGCGTGCGATCTTTGCGCGACGACGGCGCCACCGAGGCCGCCGAGGTTACCCGCGACTACGAGCTCGTGCTCGAGCGCGCCGAAGGCGGCTCCCCGGTGCTGACCGTGCTCGGCGGCAAGATCACCACGTATCGCAAGCTGTCCGAGGCCGTGCTCGCAAGGCTGCAGCCCTCGCTTGGCGGCTCGACGACCCGTTGGACGGCGACGGCAGCCTTGCCGGGCGGCGATCTGCCCGAGGGGCGCCTGGCGGATTTCCTCGACGAGGCGGCGCGTCGCTGGCCGTTCCTGGGGCGGGAGCATCTGCGGCGGCTCGCGTGCGCCTACGGCACCCGCATGGAGCGCGTGCTCCAGGGGGCGCGCACGGCGGCGGATCTAGGCGAGCCCCTGGGAGCGGATCTCACGGCGGCCGAGGTCGATTACCTCAGGGCTGAGGAGTGGGCGGCGACGGCGGAGGACATCCTGTGGCGGCGCACGAAGCTCGGCCTGCGGCTGACGGCGCCCGAGGTGCAGCGGCTCGATCGCTACCTCGGTGCGGCTCAACCCCTCTTAGCGCGGAGATCAAGATCATGACACCCGTGAACAAGGGCAGATACGTCGGCGCGATCGACCAGGGAACCACGAGCACGCGATTCATGGTGTTCGGGCGCCGGGGAGAGATCATCGGCAGCGCCCAGCTCGAGCACCGCCAGATCTATCCGCGCCCGGGCTGGGTCGAGCACGATGCGCTCGAGATCTGGGCCAACACGGGCAAGGTCATCGAGGCGGGGCTCGCGCAGGCTCGCATCGGCGCCAGGGACCTGGCGGCGGTGGGCATCACCAATCAGCGCGAAACCACCGTGCTGTGGGACCGGCGCAGCGGCAACCCGCTGTACAACGCCGTCGTCTGGCAGGACACCCGTGTCGCCGCGAGCGTGGCCGCGCTGCAGCGCCAGGGCGGCCAGGACCGTTTTCGCGGCAAGACGGGCCTGCCGCTGGCGACCTATTTCAGCGCGCTCAAGCTCAGGTGGCTGCTCGATGAGGTACCGCGGGCCCGCGAGCTCGCCGAGGCGGGCGATGCGCTCTTCGGCACCATCGACTCGTGGCTGCTGTGGAATCTCACCGGCGGTGCGCACGGCGGCGTACACGTCACGGACGTGACCAACGCCAGTCGCACCCAGCTGATGAATCTCGCCACGCTCGCCTGGGACGGGGAGTTGCTGTCGGCGTTCGGCATTCCGCCGGCGTGTCTGCCGCGCATCGCCTCCTCGGGCGAGGTCTATGGGCACTCGCGGCTGCCGGCGCTCGCCGGCGTGCCGATCGCCGCAGACCTGGGCGATCAACAGGCGGCTCTCGTCGGCCAGACCTGCCTGCGGCGCGGCGATGCGAAGAATACCTATGGCACGGGCTGCTTTCTGCTGATGAACACCGGCGAGCAGCCGGTGCCCTCCAAGGCCGGGCTGATCACCACCGTGGCGTACCAGTTCGGGGGCGAGAAGCCTTGCTATGCGCTCGAGGGGTCGATCGCGGTGGCGGGGGCGCTGGTGCAGTGGCTGCGCGACCGGCTCGGACTCATCAAGTCGAGCGCGGAGGTCGAAGCCCTGGCGCGCGAGGTCGAGGACAACGGAGATGTCTATTTCGTGCCGGCCTTCTCCGGGCTGTTCGCGCCCCACTGGCAGGCGAGCGCCCGGGGCATCATCGCCGGCCTGACCGGCTACGCCAACCGCGCGCACCTGGCCCGGGCGGTGTTGGAAGCGACGGCGTACCAGACCCGTGACGTGCTCGCGGCCATGGAGCAGGACTCGGGTGCGGTGTTGACCGAGCTGCGCGTCGACGGGGGCATGGTGGCGAACGAGCTGCTGATGCAGTTTCAGGCCGACATTCTCGATGTCGGGGTCGTGCGGCCGCGGGTCACTGAGACCACCGCGCTCGGCGCCGCATATGCCGCCGGCCTGGCGGTCGGGTTCTGGGGCGACACGCAGGATCTGCGCGCCAACTGGGCGATCGATCGCGCGTGGACGCCGCAGATGGCCCGGGAGCGGCGCGAGCATTACTACAAATGTTGGAGAAAGGCGGTTACGCGGTCCATTGGCTGGGTTGACTGAGGAGCGCCGGCGTCGCAGTGCCGGTGATTGCGAAAGTCGGCACGCGGCGCGGCCGATCCGAGGAAAAATGACATGACTGTGAAGATGGGGGTCAAGACGGGCTGGCGCGCTCGCAGCATATGGAGCGAGCTGTTGGCGGAATTCCTGGGAACCCTGGTCCTGATCGCTTTCGGCGCCGGTGCGGTGGCCGTGGCGGTCGTGGGGCTTCCCGAGTCTGGCCGAACGTCGGTGATATTCGCGGGCGCGGGCGGTTGGCTGCTGATCACCTGGGGATGGGCCATGGCCGTGGCCATGGCGGTATACGTGGCGGGCGGCGTTACCGGCGCCCACATCAATCCGGCCGTGACGTTCGCCTTCGCCGTCAAGGGTGATTTCAAATGGCGCAAGGTCCTGCCGTACTGGGGAGCGCAGGTTGCCGGCGCATTTACCGGTGCCGCGCTCGCCTACGCCGATTATGTTCCGGCGATCAATATGTGGGACGCCGCACACAAGGTGATCTCGCGCGCCGATCGTGGCGGCCTGACGACGTTCAGCATCTTCGCCACGTTTCCGGCGCGCTACTATGGCCAGAATATGCTCGGTCCGCTGTTCGACCAGGTTGTCGGAACCTGTCTTCTGCTGTTGTGCATCCTGGCAATCGTCGATTCGATGAACGTGGGCGTGAAGTCCGGTCTCGCACCCTTCATGGTCGGCATGGCCGTGGCGGCGATTGGCATGTCTTTCGGAACGGGCGCGGGCTATGCAATCAATCCGGCGCGCGATTTCGGCCCGCGGCTTTTTTGCTGGCTGACCGGGTGGGGCGCAAACGCGTTCCCCGGCCCGCACGACTATTGGTGGGTGCCCATCGTCGGACCTCTCATCGGCGCCCCTCTGGGGGTGGCGCTCTACAAGTTCTTCATCGCCGATACGTTGGCCGCCAGGGCCTCTTCGGCCCCGGCGGCTGCCAGCGTCGAAATCGGTGCCACGGAGGCGGCGGGCGAGGAGCCTTGATTGCGCAGCGGAGCGGCAGTGCCGCCGCCAACCTCGCGGCCGCGCTCGGCCTGCCGGTGCGGATGCCGGATTACGGACCGGACCGGCGGATGCAAGGCTACGAGCCCAAGTCCTCGGCAGAGAATCGGACCCGGCCAGCGCTGCGGCCGCCGATCGGACCAGCGCCGAAGTCGGATCCCGCCAGGCACCGGCGTCTGCCGAACGGCAAGTCCGCGCGGGCCTTGCGCTGGATCTCGGTTACAATGAAGTTCATCACTGCGCTGGAGCCGGTCTCCATCGCGGGCGGCGAAGGAGTTCGGCGAGATCAACGTCGTCTTGCCCTCCAAGGGGAAGACCATCGGCCCTTATGCCATACCGACTGCCTCACGCGGGCGCCACCTGTCTGCGACGGCGGTTGCGAGCGAGGAACGGGAATTGTGCCCTGTCCCCGGCCTTGCCGCGGAGAACGGGTCGAAGCCTGGGTGCCTCTGCGCGCAGGACAGGGCGGCGAAGCGGCGCAACGGCCCGGAACGAACACGGTTCGCCGCATCATCCGCGGCGTGTCGCGGCCGATCGTCCGGTCGCAGAGGTGCGAACGGGAGGCGGCAGGCTCGGGCCGACACCCCGGGCAGATTTTGATCCTGAACAGCCGCTCGACGGGGGAGGCACCGTGCGGAAATTGACCCTGACCGCCTTGTGCTTGATCGCACTGGCGTCGATGCATTCGGCAAACGCGACCAATGCGGTCTCGGGCGGGTATGTGACGAACCTGACGTACAAGGATGCTTACTTCGTGTTTCAGCTGCAGCGTCATGGCGCAAACAGCTGCGCGCCCTGCCCGAGAGATCCCGTCGGCCTTCACGCAGGAGGGTACTGCTGGGTCTCAGCGACAGTCACAGGAGAGGTTTCGCTGTTGGAAGATGCCGAGGTTCACCATCTCATGGTGAGCGGTCGAGTTGAGTCATTGAATTCCGATTGCGCCGTGTACCAGATGTCGTTGCACAATACGGGATGAGACCCTACCTCGCGTAGCCGCGAGGCAGGGCGCGAGTCCACGGAAATCCGCGCATCTGCTGCGGGCGGGAGGGCCAAGCGGCTGCAAGCGCCAACGTGCGGGCGGCATGGCCGGCCGGATGGAGCGGCCCGTGGACGGCAGGCTCGGCGAGATCGCTTGCGCCCAGGGGACTGCTGCTTCCCGCGGGTCGGGGACGAGCATGCGGCCTGCGGCGCAAGAGCGGCTCCGTCCCCTCGCGCCGGGCGCATCAGCCGCGCAGGCGCCTGCGCAATTCCGCCGGGGAACATCCGAGTTCGCGTTGGAAGACTCGCCGGAAGGAAGTCACGTCGCTCACGCCGACCTCCGCCAGGATCTGCCCGATGCTGCGGCGCTGCTCGCCCAGGCGCTGCCGCACGGCTTGTACCCGCTTCAACTGCAGGTACTTGCGCGGAGTGACCCCGTAGGCCTCCCGGAACCTGCGGTGAAAGGACCGCAGGCTCATGTTGCAATGGGTCGCCATCTCGGCGGCGGTGGGCGCGGACCTCAGCCGGCCGTCCAGCCAGGCCTCGAGGCCGCTCAAGGAGCCGCCCGCGGCGGCCGGATCGGCCAGCCGCAGCGCATAGATCGATTGGTGCTGCCGTGCGCTGTCGGCGAGCATCATCCGGCCGAGCTCGTGCGCGAGCGCGCGCGAGCTGTTGGCGGCAATGATGTGCAGGGCGAGATCGACGGTGGCCAGGTAGCCTCCGGCGGTGATCACGGTCCCCTGATCGCAGACGATTCTGCGAGTGTTCCAGGCCACGCGCGGATATCGACCCCGAACGTAGCCGGTCCAACTCCAGTGTGTCGTCGCCTCCCGGCTCTCCAGCAACCCGGCTTGCGCCAGCGTGAGCGCTCCGAGGCACGACGAAGCAACCACCGCTCCGCGCGCGTGCTGGCGCCTCAGCAAGGCGACCTCGGCCGGATCCGCTTGCCACCCGGGCTCGATTCCCTCGTATGGCGTGACGACCAGGTAGTCGCAGCGCCGACGGGCCGAGCGCGTCGCGACGGTGACGTCGGGGGCGGAAAGGCGGGTGAGGGGCTGTGCGCTCACGAATGTCACGCGGTATCGCCGGGCGCCGAGCCTGCGGTTGGCGCGCTCGAAGACGGCGCGAAAGAGAAGCGCCATGGCCAGGGAGGAGGAGGGACTCAGGAGCACCGCGATGCGGACGGGGGCCGGCTGTGGCACGACTGACCTCATAAGTGGCAATCATGCCACTACGACGCGGCTGTGGGAACCGTTACGCTCGCTCTCATCGGCAACGAATCCGCGCTGCCGCCACTGCCGCTCGGAGGAGGACCATGACGATGTCGAACACCATCACGCGCATACAGGAGCCGGTGACCGGCCGGGAGCCGATGGCCGATCCGGCGCAACCCCTTTTCGCCCTGTCCCAGTTCTACCGGGCGCTCAACGGGCGCGATCTCACGCTCATGGAGCGCAACTGGGAGAGTTCGCCCGAGGCCGCCATGGACAATCCCCTCGGGGGAATCAGGCGCGGTTGGGCGGAGATCCGTCGGACCTACGAAGCGCTGTTCGACGCGCCCTGGAGCTACTCCTTCGAGTTCTGGGACTACACGCTGCACCGCGGCGCGGACGTGTTCTGGGTCGTCGGGCGCGAGCGCGGGCGGCTGTCGAATGAGACGGAGACCCTCGATCTCGCGATACGCACGACCCGGCTCTTTCGATTGAGCGGCGGCAGCTGGCGCCAGGCGCACCATCACGGCTCGATCGAGGAGCCGCGGCTGCTCGCCCGCTATCTGACGGCCGTGCGCGGAGTCGGCAATGAACTCGCCTGAACTTGCCGTCACTTATGTCGGTGGCCCGACTGCCGTGTTGCCGATCGAGGATCTGAGGCTCATCACCGATCCGACCTTCGATCCTGCGGGAGGCGAGTACGCCTCCGGCACGGTGTCGCTGCACAAGGCACGCGGCCCTGCGCTGCTGCCGGACGAGATCGGGCCCATCGACGTCGCACTCGTGAGTTACGATCAGCACCCCGACAATCTCGACCACTCCGGCCGCGCAGCGCTGCAGGACGTGCGCCACGTCCTCACCACGCGCGCAGGGGCCGCCCGCCTGGGAAATGGCGCGGTCGGCCTGCAGCCCTGGGAGAGATGCTCGATCGAGACCCCTCGCGGCTCGACCCTGTCGGTGACTGCGGTCCCGGCCCGGCACGGACCGGCCGGCATCGAGCCGATTTCGGGGGAGGTGATCGGGTTCGTCATCCGAGCTTTCGAGCGCGGCACCGACCTCGTCTATGTGACCGGCGATACGGTCTGGTACGAAGGCACGCGGGAAGTGGCGCGCCGCTTCCGGCCGAGAGTCGTGCTGCGCTTCGGGGACGCCGCCCAGGTGCGGGGCCCCTTCCACATGACCATGAGCACCAATGACGCGATCGAGGCCGCGGTGGCGTTCGACGGCGCCGACATCGTCCCCGTGCACTATGAGGGCTGGGCGCATTTCACCCAGTCGCAGGAGGATCTGGCGCGGGCATATCGGACGGTCGGGCTGGCCGGCCGGCTGCGGCCGGTCACCGGCGGCGAAGTAATCCGGTTCGACTGAGGCGCTGCGGCCGAGCCAAGCCCAGCCCGCGCGCCTGCCGCACCGGGTGACCCGTGAGCAGCGCCTTTTGGCAGCGGCCGACCGTAATCTGGCTCCCGCTCGCTTCCGGACGGCCAATCTCATCCGCTGCGATTGCAAGACCGGATTATTGTGGTTCCGCTCTCAATATGGAAGGCCTCGCACTATTAGCCCACCGAATATGTCCGCCCAGGCGTGCGTGACCATGAGCGGACGAATATTACGCAGCCGGACGGCCAAAATTCCTAACAGCGCACCGGACACCGTAATGAGGACTGCTTGCCTCATTCCAAGATAGGCGTGACCGACGCCGAACAAGACTGCCTGCATGACAACAGCTACGGTGGTGTTGCCGCTCCACGCCGTAAATTGCTTGAGGAGGTAGCCGCGGAATGCGAGCTCCTCCGAAAAGCCGGTGATCATGGACAACAGGATCCAAAGACTGGCCTGCATGGGGCCATGCGGAAATGCCGTCCCGGATGCACCCGCGTTGGTCAGTCCACCTGCCGCCAACCCATGTGCAATGAGGCTTTCGACAAAATACCACAGGACCCAGATCGCAAGTCCCAGCGCCGTATCACGTCCCCACCTCGCAAATCGGCGGGAACTAATCAAGACCGCGAGTGAGCCGCCTCTCAGCCTGAGCCCCCACCATACGTAGACGAATAAGAGCGCCTCAAAAGCGATCGCGCCCAAATAAAACTGTAGTGCCGGGGGTGGAGACTCGGGGCGTGGTCCTGGGATCTGGCTGATCCCGAGGAGGATCATGGCTGCGATGAGGATGCAAGTGTGCCACGCTGGTGCAATTGCCGGGTATTTTGGGCCCGCGTCGTTCGCTGGTGGTGTGAAGACGCCGGACCTTGAGTTTGGTTCACGAGCGGCCATGGAATGTTCTCCTAAGTGCACACGAGGCGGTGTGCGTCTGACAGCCCGGTTGGCCATTCGGGGTTGTGCGCGGAACGCCGCGACGCAACCGCGCTGGTTTCTATCCAGGTCGGGAATCCAATTTATCAAGGCTGCCGACGATCATCTGCGGTTCCGTGTTGATGTTGAGGCAATTCTGGTGAGGGTTACACTGGACCACTCGATTTCCGCCTGTCGGAGCCTGATTCCGTGCTCGAGACACAGCATCCAGTAATCCAGGTCCGCAGATCGGGCATTGTCCTTCGGAATGGTTTTACGAAAATTGAGGAGCACGCCAAGAACGTCCTCGTGCCGTCTCTTGAAAGCCTTGACATGCTGCGCCAATGCCCCGTTTGGGGCGGAGCGGCCGAGAAACAGTTTCAGGATGAGTTCGTTGCGCGGTGGCTGGATGTGAGGTGGCTTGGCGAGCCATTTCTTCAATTGATTGCGGCCGACGGGGGTCAATGCGTACTGTTGTCGCGTTCGTCTTCCGCGCTGGTGAGTCTTGATCGGCATGATCCATTCGTCTGCCACGAGCTTTTTGAGAGCGGGATAGATCTGGCCGTTGCTCTCGGCCCAAAAGAAGTTGAGGCTTTCGCCGAGATGTTTCCTCAGGTCATAGCCGGACATCGGTTGAATCGTGAGCAAGCCAAGTATCGCGTATCTGGTCGTATTTGTGGTAGACATGTCTGACAGACATATCAGGAGACTCCGGAATTGTCAAGGGAAGATGGCGGACCGGTGGAGCCAGTCAAGCGGCACGTCAAGTACTTTGGCAGAGGTGGGCGCATCGCCCGAGCACAAAGGGTCAGAGAGCTTCTGTGCTGTAGCCGTGGCGGAGGGGAGGGGAGGGCTGGCGGTTGCCTGATGCGCTTGCGGGGGACTGCCGGTTCTGGCTGCGCAGAGCCTTCCGTGGATGATCGCGCGACGGAGCGCGAAGTATCGATCTCCACATCCGTCAGAACTAACGGATGCGCTGAGTCCGCCTGTTGGTGGGGTCGAGAAGCCGCGTGATTCTGGGAGTGAGACGCGCATTTGCGGAGTGCCTCCAGACGCCGACGGGGCCACGGCCCTCCAGGAGGTCACGGCTGAGCCCAGGCGCTGCCGCAGTGGAATCAAGCAGTTGCTTGGCGAGCTGAAGAGAGAGACTCGCAGCAGAAACAAGCTGCATGCCAGAAAGTCGCAAAAAACGCGTCGATCCCCTGGAAGAGGCGGATCTCAGTTCCCATCAACGCCGCTCGCGGTACGTATTTAGAGTGTAAACACGTAGCGGCAAAGTGTGATTCATGGACCGCGTCTTCGAATACGCTGGCACCACCTTATTGCTGGAGCGAGATGAACGTCACGGATAACCAGCGCAAACACGGCGTCTCTTTCGAGGAAGCCGTGACCGTGTTCGATGACCCCTCTTTGTCCTGCAGGACGCAAGCCGGAATGAGGAGCATAGAGATGCGGCGAATGGCTTCAGCTCTGCTGGTCAATTGCTGACGGTCGTGCATACTGAGTTCAACCGCGAATTCATTCGGAGTGTCACTTTAGCGGTCTGAAAACAATTCGGGCTCTTCGCGGAAAAGTGTGGGTAAAGATGATAGTCCCGTGATGTTTTCGAACCCATTTTCCCAGTGTTTCGCACGCATGCACGGTGTCTGGATTTTTGGCACGATATGCGCATGCGCAAGACCC
>JAJYUA010000021.1 GCA_021792755.1 Pseudomonadota bacterium | reverse complement strand
CCAGTCGGCCGAGGACCTGACGGTGCTCGGCAGCGAGCTCGAGACCGTGGCGCTCAATCGCGCCATCAAGTGGCACGCCGAGCGGCGCGTGTTCCGCAACGGCCGCAAGACGGTGGTGCTGAAGTAGGCAGGCGATTACGCCTGCACCGCGGCGGTGATTTCGTGCGCGACTTCCTCGAGCTGACCACGCAGCCATGCGTGCGCCTGATCATCGTGGCGGCGGCGATGCCATACCGCGTACATCGACAATTCGGGCGTGCTCAGCGGCAGCGGCGCACCGGCGAAGCTGCCGAGCGGTCCTAGCCGCATGAGCGAGGGCAGGCTCGCCAGCATGTCCGTGCCGCTTAAGAAAGCGGCGATTCCCCCGAAATTCGGCACCGCCACGCCGACCACGCGCGGCAGGCCGCGCGCTTCCAGCAATTCGTCGAATTCCAGCCGCCGGCCGTCCTCGTACGCCACGGTGATGTGGCGGGCTGCCAGATAGTCCGCCAACGTGACCGGCGCGGCCCGCTTGCGGGCATCGAAAAAGCACACGTAGCGGTCGGTAAGCAGGCGCTTTTGCAGGATGTCCGAGCCTTCCGGAGGGCGTGGGGTGACGATCAGATCGCAGCGGCCGTCGCGCAGCATCTGCGCCGTGGGCGCCCGGGAAGGGATGACGATCAGACGCAGGCTCTTCAGCTGCCCGGTCAATCGCTTCTGCAGCGGTGGCAACAGCAGGTCGCGTTGAAAATCGTTGGCCGCCACGGTCAGCACCAGCTCGGTGTGCCGCGGCGCGAACTGCGGACGGCGGCCGAGTTGCTCGAGATCCTGCAGCAGCTGCCTCGCCGGCGCGGCCAGCGCCTCGGCGCGGGCGGTGGCGGCGATGCCGCGCCCCGATTTGACGAACAGCGGATCGCCCAGCACCTCTCGCAACCGCTCGAGCGCGTGGCTCACCGCCGACTGGGTAAGGCCGAGCCGCTCGGCCGCCGCGGTGACCGAGCCGGCCTCCAGCACGGCGAGGAAGGTCCGCAGCATGCGGCCGTCTATCTCGAGCAGATGCGCAGGCGGGCAATGCAGGTCATTCATGGGCTCTCGCCCGCCGCGCCCGTTGCTCCCGGCCCGGGCGGCGGGCCCGACCATTGTGGCACAGAGAAACTCGGCCGCCGCGCGCAATCGTCGCCCGTCCCCCCCGGCGGGGGCCTTGCGCCGCGCCGCGCGCCGGGCCGGAAACCCCGCCTGCCCATCCGAGCCATGCCTCGCAGCCACCTTGCGCGCAAGCCCGGTGCGGCACCTCGCCTCGCAATCCTGCCGCGCGATCTGATCGGGGCTCGCTCCTGCTCGCCCGCTCCTCGCATGCGACTCGCCCCCGCGTGCCGTCAGGCGGCCCGGCTCTCCATCACCATCAGTCCCGCCGCCGTGTTGGAGATGGGAATGTGGTAGTTGGAATGGACCGCGGTCGCATGGCGGCCGAGCGCACCGCGGGCAGCCAGCCACATCAGCAGCTCGATGCCCTGCGTGCCCGTGAGCTCGATCAGCTCGGCAACCGAGTACCGCGTCGCCCACTGCGGGTCCGCGGGCAGCTTTTCCATGAACTGAGTATCGAAGGCTTTGTTGATGAACCCGGCGCGCTCGCCGTCGAGCTGATGGCTCAACCCGCCGGTGCCGACCACGACCACCCGCAGAGCCTCATCGTAGGATTCGATCGCGCGCCCGACCGCCTGGCCGAGCTTGTAGCAGCGCGCGGGCGAGGGCAGCGGATGCTGAACCGTGTTGATGCAGATCGGCACCGTGCGCACCGGCCAGGCGCCCTCGCCCGGCCACAGCAGCGCCATGGGAATCGTAAAGGCGTGGTCGACCAGCATCTCCTGGCAGCTGGTGACGTCGAACTCCTCGCCCACCAGTTTCTCGATGACATGCCAAGACAGGCGCTGATCCCCGGGGACGGGCGCCAGAGTGGGAATGCCCCAGCCCTCGTCGGCGTTGCGATACTCAGGCGCGGCACCGACGGCGAAGGTCGGCATCTTGTCGAGAAAGAAATTGAGTCCGTGATCGTTGTAGAAGATCACCGCCACGTCCGGGCGCACCCGCTCGAGCCACCGGTGCGCCGGCGGATAGCCGTCGAAGAACGGCTTCCAGTACGGATCCTCATGAAGATTGCGGGCGATGGCCTTGCCGATGGCGGGGATGTGAGAGGTAGTGACGGCACCGACGATTCTAGCCATGGCTCACCTGCCCGCCGCCACGAGCCTCGCCTTGAACGCTTCCTTGGTCATGCCGGTCTGCTGCGCCCCGAGATCCTGCACATCCAGTCCGAGGATGCCGGCGAACTTGGCGAGGTAATAGACGTTGCCTCCCGCGGCGATCAGATCCAAGACATTGCGCCGCCGGATCGCCTCGCGCTGCTCGGCGTTCAGGCCATAGCGGGCGCAATAGGCGTCCTCGTCGCGCTTGAACTCCTCACGGTTGGCGGCAAGATTGAACGAATAGCACATCTTGTTCAGGGCATAGCCCTTGATGGCCTGGGCGCCATCGAAGAGCGTGGTGCCGGGAATGTTCCGCGGGCCGGGCATGGGGACTCTCCATCGGGATGGCGCGTATTGGACTGGGTCCTGGTATGAATCTAAGTATTCACACGCCGGGGCGCAGATAAACCGCGCGGCGCTCATGAGTGCCATGAGCCCCTTCGATCGGTCGGCGCAAACCTGCCGGCGCCGCCTACGGCTCGATCAGACCGTGCCGGACCGCGAACAGCGTGAGCTCGGACTGGTTGGAGACCCCGAGCTTCTGCTTGATGTTGTACAGGTGCGTGCCGATCGTCGAGGGCGCGAGCCGCAGATCTTCGGCAATGCGCTGCACGGACTCACCATGGGCGAGTCGGATGAATACCTCGAACTCCCGTTCCGAGAGCCGCTCGGCCGGGGGCTTCGCGTCGACGTCGGCCAGAGCCAGGCGCTGCGCCACGCCCGGATCGATGTAGCGTCTTCCCGCGGCGACGCCGGTGATCGCCTCGATCAGCGCCTCGGGAGCGCTGCGCTTGGACAGGAACCCGAACGCGCCCTCGCGCAGCGCCCGCCGCGCATGCACGGGGTCGTCATGGGCAGACAGCGCGAGCACGCGAGCCTGGGGGTGATGAGAGCGGATCCGCCGCAATGCTTCGATCCCGCCCATGCCAGGCATGGCGATGTCCATCACGACCACGTCGGGAGCGAGCTCGAGGTAGCGCTGGTACGCGCTCTCCCCGGAATCAGCCTCGCCGGCGACTTTGACGTTCGCGCTCGATTCGAGCAACAGCCGAAAGCCGGTGCGCACCACGGCGTGATCGTCGACGAGCAGGACGCGAATCATGCGCTCTCCGGCGTCGCATCCAGGGGAATCTCGGCGGCGAGCGATACCCCGCCGTGCTCGCGGTTGCGCACGTCGAAGCGGCCGCCGAGATGCTCGATGCGATCTTTCAGACCGCGCAGTCCGAAATGACCCGGGCGCGCCCACTCCTCGGGCAGGCCCGAGCCGTCGTCCGCCACGCTCACGAACAAACTCCTCGCGTCGGCACGCAACTCGACATCGATGCATGAGGCGTGCGCATGCCGCAGCGCGTTGATCAGACCCTCCTGAACGAACCGATAGGCGGCGAGCGTCACGCTCGGGCCGAGCTCTACGCGCAGATCGTGCCGCAGGGAAAGCTTCACCGGCAGATGACGCTTCTGCAAGTCCCGCGACAGACTCTCCAGTGTTCCGGCCAGTCCCAGCGTGTCGAGCGTCAGGGGCGAGAGGCGCGGGATCAGCCCGTGCATGGCGTCATAGAGCCCGGCGGCCTCGCGGGAGATCAGCCGCGCCGCCTCCTGCATCGGCGGCTCGCTCGAGCGGGTGTTGATCGCCTGTGCAAGGCTGCGGATGGCCGTGACGGACTGGCCGAACTCATCGTGCAATTCGTGCGCGATGAGGCGCCGCTCCTCCTCCAGGCGCTGCTCGACCAGCCGGGCCATCTCCCGGCGCTCCTCGAGGCGAGCCTGCGCTTCGCGCGCCTGGCGCTGCGCCGCGACATTGTCCTCGATGGCCTGCGCCATGCGGTTGAATGCGGCACCGATGGCCTGCGCCTCCATTCCCTTGAGCAGAGGCAGCCGGTAGGTCAAATCGCCTTTCTTCAGCCGCTCGAGCCCAGCCACGATGATCGGAAAGGGAGAGAGGGCGCGCTCGATGATCGAAAACGCCACGGCGTTGGCCGCGATGAGCAGTATCACGGCCAGGGCGAGCAGCCGGGTGATGGCGTCCCAGCCGTCCAGGATGGCAGGGCGAACCACCGAACGGATGACGAGCTCGAGATTCCCCGGCATGCGAAGCGTATAGCGGGGAATTCGCGGTGCGAGCAAATGCGAGAACCACGCGGGCGCACGGCGCCCCGCCTTGTACGTGGAAGGCGGCGAGCGGTAGATCACCGCACCGTGGGCATACCGCAGGGTGATGGCATTCGACCGCACGTGTCCGAGCTGCACGAGAAACCCGAGCACGACCTGCGGTCCCCCGAAACCCCAGTAGATATTCACCAGGCGGCTGAGAAACTGGGTCGCCACCACGTGCGAGCCGTCGATGTCCTCACGCACCCGGGCGCGAGTCGCGACCAGCTGCGCGGTGACCAGCAAAATCACGAACACGGCCGTCAAGCCCGTCACGACCAAGTGCAGACGCGTACGCAGCTTCATAATCTCGACCCCAGGGCCAAGCCCGGGATGACCCCGTGGCCATCCTAGCAGCGCCGCCCGAGCGGCGACTCATGATATTCATGAGCCGCGATTCATGATGTTCCGCTTCCGCGGACCGATCGGCGCTGGCGAGGATGAGCGTGGGGCGGCACCGGCACCCTGCCCGGCCAACCGGCCGGCATGCCGGCCCCCCTTCTGTCCAACCGACCCGAGGTGCTCGTCATGAAGTGGGAAACTCCGCAAGCGATCGACTTCCGATTCGGCATGGAAATCACGATGTACATCGCCAACCGCTGACCGAAAGCGATCCGCCCGCGGGTGCCCGCCCAGGCGGGCGCCCGTGGGCCGCACGCTCATGAAGATCCGCGTTCTGGGCTCCTCCGCCGGGGGAGGCTTTCCGCAGTGGAACTGCAACTGCCGCAATTGCGCAGGCGTTCGCAACGGCACGGTGCGCGCACGCCCCCGCACGCAGTCTTCGATCGCTGTCACCAGCGGCTCGGCCGACGATACTCCGACCCGCCGCAATGCCATGCCCTGGGCGCTGGTCAACGCTTCGCCCGACATTCTGTTCCAGTTGCGTGACAGTCCCGGCCTGCAGCCGGCGCGGACCGTGCGTGACACGGCGCTTGCGGCCATCGTGCTGGTCGACGGGCAGGTGGACCACAGCACGGGGCTGTACATGCTCCGGGAAGCCACCCGCCCCTGGGCGCTCTGGTGCACCGACCCGGTGTACGCGGACCTGACCCGCGGCAACCCCATTCTCGATGTGTTGTCTCATTACTGCGGCATCGACCGCCGGTCCGTGCCGCTCGCCGGCGGAGGTTTCGTCATTGAGGCCATACCGGGATTGCACTGGCGCGCACTGCCGGTGGCCAGCAAGCCGGCCCCCTACTCGCCCAATCGCGCCGCTCCACTGCGCGGAGACAACGTGGCGCTCGTCGTAAGCGATGAGCGTACCGGCGGCAAGGCCTTCTATGCGCCCGGCCTGGCGGCAATCGATGAGCCCCTATGGCAGGCGATGCGCTCCTGCGATTGCGTCCTGGTGGACGGCACGTTCTGGACCGACGACGAGATGATCCGCCTGGGGCTATCACGCCACCGGGCGCGCGACATCGGCCATCTCGCGCAAAGCGGCGAGGGTGGCATGATCGAGTGGCTCGAGCGCCTGGCTGGCGGCACGCGCAAGATCCTGATCCACATCAACAACACCAACCCCATCCTTGACGAGGATTCCCCGCAGCGCTCCGAGCTCGAGCGCCGCGGGATCGAAGTCGCCTGGGATGGGCTGGAGATCGAGCTGTGAGCGCTGCCCCCTGGAGCCGTACGGAGTTCGAGGCGAAGCTGCGCGAGAAGGGCCGCGCCTACCACATCCATCACCCGTTCAACGCGATGCTGAACTCCGGGCGGGCGGGCGCGGCGCAGATTCGCGGCTGGGTGGCCAACCGCTTCTACTACCAGATCAGCATCCCGATCAAGGATGCGGCCATTCTGAGCAACTGCGAGGACCGGGCCGTGCGGCGCGAATGGATACGGCGCATTCACGACCATGACGGCCACGGCGATGATCCCGGCGGGATCGAGGCCTGGCTGCGGCTCGCCGACGCAGTGGGGCTGGAACGGGCGCGGATCGAGAGTCTGAAAGACGTCTTACCGGGCGTGCGCTTCGCTGTCGACGCGTACGTGAACTTCGCGCGGCGCGCGCCCTGGCCCGAGGCCGTCTGTTCCTCGCTCACCGAGATGTTCGCGCCGCAGATTCACAAGCAGCGGCTCGCCGGCTGGCCCGAGCACTACCCGTGGATCGAGCGCGAAGGCCTGCGCTATTTCCAAAACCGGGTGGAGCAGGCCCGGCGGGATGTCGAGTACGGGCTCGCCACGACGCTCGACCGGTTCACGACGCGCGCCGCTCAAGAGCGCGCCCTCGACATCCTGCAGTTCAAGCTCGACGTGCTGTGGCAGATGAACGATGCCCTGCAGCAGCACTATGGGGTTCAATGATGGAAGGCTTGAGCGAAACCTCCCGCCCGGCGATCGGGCACGGCTTTCGGCTGCAATGGGAGAGCGCGCAGGACGCGCATGTGCTGCTCTACCCCGAAGGGATGGTCAAGCTCAACCCCAGCGCCGCGGCGATCCTGACCCGGTGCGACGGTGCGAGGACCGTCACCGACATCATCACCGATCTCGAGCGGTCGTATTCGGCCGAGGGGCTCGATAAAGACGTCCTCGCCTTCGTCAGACTCGCGCTGGAGCGCAACTGGCTGGAGCTGCGCCCGTGAGCACTGTGACGCGGGAAGCCCTGCCCGGACGGCCCGGTCCGCCGCTGTGGCTGCTGCTGGAGCTGACCTACCGCTGCCCGCTGCATTGCGTGTTCTGTTACAACCCGACGGATTTCTCGCACGTCGGGGCCGAACTCGACACCGCCGAGTGGCTGCGGGTTCTGCGGGAAGCGCGCGCGCTCGGGGCGGTGCAACTGGGGCTGTCCGGCGGCGAGCCGCTGGTGCGGGACGACCTTGCGATCATTGTCGCCGAGGCGCACCGTCTCGGCTTCTACACGAATCTCACCACCTCCGGCATCGGGCTCACCGAGCAGCGCCTGGCCGCGCTGCGGGACGCCGGGCTCGATCACATCCAGCTCTCGTTCCAGGACAGCACGCGCCAGATGAACGATTTCCTGAGCAGCACGCGCACGTTCGAGCTCAAATCGAAGGTGGCGGCGCTGATCAAGAAGTACCGCTATCCCATGGTGCTCAACGTGGTGATCCACCGGCTCAACATCGACCATGTGGAGGACATCCTCGCGATGGCCGAGCGCATGGGCGCCGAGTACGTCGAGCTCGCCAACACCCAGTACTACGGCTGGGCGTGGCTCAACCGCGCCCAGCTGCTGCCGAGCCGCGAGCAGCTGCGCCGGGCCGAGGAGAGCACGCGGCGCTTTCGCGAGCGCCTCGGATCGCGCATGCGGATCTTCTTCGTGGTACCGGATTACTTCGAGACCCGTCCCAAGCCGTGCATGAAGGGCCTCGGCCGGATCTTTCTCGCGATCTCGCCCGATGGGGTGGCGCTGCCGTGTCACGCGGCGCGCATGCTGCCGGGACTCGCCTTCCCGAGCGTGCGCGAGGCGAGCATCGGCTCGATCTGGTACGACTCGCCGGCGTTCAACCGCTACCGCGGCGAGGGATGGATGAAGGAGCCCTGCCGCAGCTGCCCGGAGCGCTCGGCAGACTTCGGCGGCTGCCGCTGCCAGGCCTACCTGCTCACCGGTGCTGCGGCAAACGCCGATCCGGTCTGCAACCTCTCGCCTCATCGCCACTTGGTGACGCGCATCGTGGCGCAGGCCGAGGCGGGAGAGAACCGGGAGCAAGCGCTCATCTTCCGCGATCACCGTGCGCCGCCGGGAGCGGGTTAGAACTCTTCGGTATCGATATCGGCCTGTGCGGCGGCGTTGTAACGGGCGCCGCTCACGGTGCGCTGATTGATCAGGCCGTCCACGTGCGCCAGCACGTGCGCTGCCGGGTGCACATCGAGAGCGCCCAGGTTCTCGCGCAAGTGCTCGACCCGGGTGGTACCGGGAATCGGCACGATGTGCTCCGCCCTGGACAGCAGCCAGGCGAGCGCCAGCTGCGCGGGCGTGCAGCCGGCCTCCCGCGCCAGAGCGGTGTAATCGGTGAGCAGCGCGAGATTGCGCGGGTAGCTCTCGGGCGAGAAGCGCGGCATCGCCCGCCGCAGATCCTGCGGGGGCAGGACCGACACCTCGTGCAGCGTGTTCGTCAGGAAGCCGCGCGCCAGGGGAGAAAACGCCACCAGAGTCGCGCCGATCCGCCGGCACGCGCCAAGGGAGGCGATCTCGGGGTTGCGCGTCCAGAGGGAGTACTCGTTCTGCAGCGCGGCGATGGGATGGACTGCGTGCGCCTTGAGAAGCGTTGCCGCCGAGACTTCGGACAGGCCGAGCGCGCGGATCTTGCCCCGGCGCTTCAGATCGGCGAGCGCACCGACACTCTCCTCGATGGGAACCCGCCGGTCCCACCGGTGCAGGTAATAGAGGTCGATCGTTTCGGTGCGCAGCCGCCTCAGGCTGTCCTCGCAGTTGCTGCGAATGGCCTCGGGACGGCCGTCGATGACCCGCTTGCCGAGCACTCCGGCCATGCCGCCCTTGGTGGCGAGTACCACTCGTGAGCGATGCGGCGAGAGCACCCGGCCGATCAGCGCCTCGTTGGCGCCGAAGCCGTAAAGCGCCGCGGTATCGAAGTAATCCACACCGAGGTCGAGCGCGGTGAGCAGCAGGCGCTCGGCGTCCCGAGGCGACGGCGGCGTCCCGTACGCGTGGTTGAGGCTCATGCAGCCGAGCCCGATCGCGGTGACCGTGAAGGGCCCGATTTGGCGCTGGCGATGCGGTGGGGTGTCCATCGGCGTGATGCGGGGCAGGGGGGGAATGCCTGATTCTCGCGTGTGCCCGCCTCCCCGGGAAGGGGGGCGCGCGCACTAGCAGATATCAGGGACCGCTATCGGGTTGATCGCCGCACCGGCGCGCCAGTTCCTCGAGCATGCGCATGGCGTGGCGAGTGAGCGGCGTCGCCGGCTTGTGCGCCGACTGCGCCAGGCACAGCTTGCTCAGCAGTTGCGGGCGCTCGATCGGGCGGATGACGAACGCTTGCGGCTCGGGGGCCGCCCGCACGGCGTCGGCGCCGAGCACCGCGTACCCGTAGCCGGCGTGCACCAACTCGAGAATGGCGGGCACGCCGGAAGCTTCCCAGGCTATCGCGAGCTTCACGCCCGAGAGAGCCGCCTGAGCCTCGAGCAGCCTGCGGATGGCCTGGGTATGATCCGGAATCACGAGGCGGTGATGCGCCAGATCGGTGAACGGCACCGGCGCCTCGATTCTCAACCCGGCGCGGCGCGGCCGCCGGCGAGCCGGGCCGACCAGGCACAGCGGCTGGTCGAGGAGGGGTTGGATCTCGATGGCGGGCTGGGCCTCCGGGTTGTGCACCAGAGCGAGATCCACCCGTCCGGTGGCGATCCACTCGATGAGGTGGGTGGACAGCCCCTCGATGATGACCAGATGCGCCTTGGGCAGATGATCGCGGAAGCGCTCGGCGAGCGGCAGGGTGAGCAGGCGCCCGAGACTCGGCGGCAGGCCGATCGTCACGCGACCCGCCGGCTCCTCCCGGCCTGCCTCCAGATCCTCGCGTACCTGTCGCACCAGCTGCAGAATCCCGACGCCGCGCTCGAACAGCCGCCTGCCCGCTTCGGTCAGCACCACGCCTCGGCCCGTGCGCTGCAGGAGCGCGCAGCGCAGATCGGTCTCGAGGAGCCTCACCTGGCGGCTGAGCGCCGGCTGCGCCACATCGAGAATCATGGCCGCCCGGCTGAAGCTGCCGAGCTCGGCAACACGCACGAAGTATTCCAGTTGTTTGAGATTCATGGCATCGGGTGGCGGGCCGGCACGCATTCTGCCACGGCCGCCCGCACGCCCGGGCGCCAAAGCAAGCCGAGGCGGCGCCGTTCAGCGAGGCTGCACGCCGCTTCCCCGAGCGGCTGCCCATCGGCGGACAGCGCGGGCCTGCGCGCGGCGGCCGAGCCGCAGGCGGCAAGCGGGCGGGAGCAGCGGGCCCCGGTACGCCACCCGAGCGGGCGCAGCGGCGTGCGCTGCGCCGGCGCGCAGCGGGACAACAGTCCGCCGCGCGCCCGAAAAAGCCTACCGCCGGCGCCGCCCGGACCGCCATCGGCATATCTACCAACCGTGTTACCATCGCCCCGGCGCACATCATGACCGAGCCCGCCCTCTCCTTCGCCGACATCGAGGCCGCGCACAGGCGGCTGGCGGGCGTTGCGCACCGCACGCCGGTGCTGACCTCGGCCACCGCCGATGCGATGACCGGCGCGCGCCTGTTCTTCAAGTGCGAGAATTTCCAGCGCATGGGCGCGTTCAAGTTGCGCGGCGCGTATAACGCGATCGCCAGGCTCGATGCCGATCGCAGGGCCGCCGGAATCGTCGCCTTTTCCTCCGGGAATCATGCCCAGGCGATCGCGCTGGCCGCGCGGTTGCTTGACAGCCGCGCGTTGATCGTCATGCCGCGGGACGCGCCGCAGATCAAAGTGGCGGCCACCCGCGGCTACGGCGCACAGGTGGTGCTCTACGACCGCTACGGCGAGGATCGCGAGGCGATCAGCCGGCGCCTCGCCGAAGAGCGGGGGCTCACGCTGATCCCTCCGTACGACCACCCCGATGTCATGGCCGGACAGGGCACGACCGCAAAGGAGCTCTTTGAGGACTCAGGCGATCTCGACTTGCTGCTGGTACCGCTCGGCGGCGGCGGGCTGCTGTCGGGGTGCGCGGTGGCGGCGAGGGCCCTGTGTCCCCGCTGCACGGTGATCGGAGTCGAGCCGCAGGCCGGCGACGACGGGCAACGGAGCTTGCGTGCCGGGCATATCGTGCACATCGACACGCCCGACACCATCGCGGACGGCGCCCAGACCCAGCACCTGGGACACTTCACTTTTCCCGTGATCCGCGACCTGGTCCACGACCTGGTCACGGTGAGCGACGCGCAGCTCATCGAGGCCATGGCTTTTTTCGCCGGCCGCATGAAAATCGTCGTCGAGCCCACCGGTGCGCTGGCGGCGGCGGCGGCGTTCTTCGCCCGGGCGCCCGTCCGAGGCAAGCGCGTGGGTGTCGTGCTCTCGGGCGGCAATGTGGATCCAACGCGTTTCGCGGCATTGATTCAGCGCGCCGCAAGCCCGGCCCCGGCGCAGTCCTGACAGCCGAGCGCCGGCCGCGAGGCGGATCAGCTCTTCGCCGCATGCCTGGGATTCACCCGCCTCGCCTGCGGGTCGGGCACCTGCTGGGTGATGCAGTGAATGCCGCCCCCGCCGAGCAGGATCTCGCGCGCCGGCACCCCCACCACGCGCCGCCCGGGGCAGAGCCGCTGCAGGCATTGCGCCGCAAGCGTGTCGGTACGCGGATCCAACAGCGGCATGATGAGGCCGCCGTTGGCGAAGTAGAAATTCGCGTAGCTGCCCGCCATCCGCTCGCCGGCCCTTCGCGGCTTGCCGCTGCCGGGTGCGAGGCCCCGCGCCTCCTGTTCCGTCATGTACAGCGGTCCGGGCATGGGCAGCTTCGTCACCTGCAGCCGGCGGCCGCGCGCATCGCGCGCCTCGCTCAGCCGCTGCCACGCATCGCGCGAAATGGCGTATTGGGGATCCGCGCCGTCATCGGTCCAGGTAAGACACACCTTGCCGGGCGCCACGAAGCAGGCCAGGTTGTCGATGTGCCCGTCGGTCTCGTCGTTGAACAAGCCACGGCCGAGCCAGATGAAGCCGCTCACGCCGAGATACTCGCGCAACAGCGCCTCCATGCGCTCTTTGGTCATGCCGGGGTTGCGGTTGGGATTGAGGACGCACTGTTCCACGAGCAGCGCCGTGCCTTCACCATCCACGTGGATGGCGCCGCCCTCGAGGACGACGGGCGCGCGGTAGCGGTCCCGCTTCTCGTATGCGAGGACTGCCGCACCGACCCGCTCGTCCCGATCCCAGGGGTGATAGAGCCCTTCCTCGAGACCTCCCCAGGCGTTGAATTGCCAGTGCACTCCCCGCAGCCCCGGCCGCTCGCTCACCAGGTACGTCGGTCCGACGTCCCTCATCCAACAGTCATCGTGCGGCAGCGTCAGCAAATCCACGTGCGAGGGGAGCATCGCGCGGGCCGTCGCCCGGTGCTCGGCCGAGACGCCGACGTGGACTTCCTCGAACCGGCCTATCGCCTCGGCCACGGCGAGGAAGGCTGCCTCAGCCGGACGCGCCCGCTCGCGCCAGTTATCCGCTCGCTCCGGCCACAACATCCAGCAGCCGGCGTGCGGTTCGAATTCCGCCGGCATCCACCAGCCGTCGGCGGCGGGGGTGCCCGGCAGGGCGACGGTCTCGCAGATCATGGCCGGCAGCGCTGCTTGCTGTGCTTGAAGCCATAGAAGGCGTAGATGGCTCCTCCCACCGCAGTCCAGACCACCAGGCGAATCCAGGTGGCGTCGGAGAGAAAATACGTCATGCCCAGGCACACCGCCCCCCCCAACGGACAAAGGATCCTCGCCGCGGGTACGCGAAACGGACGATGCACATCCGGCCGGGTGTAGCGCATCACCAGCACCCCGATGCAGACGACCGCGAAGGCGAGCAGGATCCCGATGGAGATCAGGTCCGCGAGCACATCGAGGGGAAACACCCCGGCGATGAGCGCCGCCACGATCCCGGTGATCGCGGTGGCCACGTGCGGGGTCTTGAAGCGCCGGTGGCAGCGGCTCATCGCCGGCGGCAACAGCCCGTCATCGGCCATCGACAGCAGAATCCTCGGTTGCCCCAGGATCGAGGTCAGAATCACCGAGGTCATCCCGGCGATGATGCCGAGCTTCAGAAACATGCCCAGCCACGAGAGCGTCGGATGCGCGTCGAGCGCCGTCGCCACCGGCTCGGCCACGTTGAGCTTGAAATACGGCACCATCCCGGTGATCGCCGCCGCCATGGCCACGTAAAGCACCGTGGAGATCACGAGCGTGCCCATGATCCCCAGTGGCAGATCGCGCTGGGGGTTGCGCGCCTCGAGCGCCGTCGTCGAGGCCGTGTCGAACCCCACGTAGGAGAAGAAAATGATCCCCGCCCCCTGCAGCACGCCGGTCCAGCCGAAGTGTCCGAAGGTTCCCGTGTTGGGTGGGATGTAGGGATGCCAGTTCGCGGGGTTCACGAACTTCAATCCCGCCACGATGAAGACCACGATCACCGTCACCTTCAGGACCACCATGAAATTGGTGGCGCGCGCGGTCTCCTGGATGCCCACGTAGCACAGCGTGCTCAATGCCAACACGATCAGTATCGCGGGCACATTGATGATCGCCCCGGTCGCCACCAGGTGGCCGGCGGCGTTCTGCGCGAACGGGGCATTGATCCAGTCGGCCGGCAGATGGATGTGCACCTCGGCCAGCAGGTTCACCACGTACGCCGACCAGCTCACCGCCACCGCCGAGGCGGAGATGCCGTACTCGAGCAGCAGATTCCAGCCGATGAACCACGCCACCACCTCTCCGAGCGTGGCGTAGGTGTAGCTATAGGCGCTGCCCGGCACCGGCAGGAATGCGGCGAACTCCGCGTAGCACAGCGCCGCCAGCCCGCTGCCAAAGGCCGCGACCATCAGCGAGAGGGTGATGGCCGGTCCGGACTCGTTCGCCGCCACGGTGCCCGTGAGCACGAAGATTCCGGTACCGATGGTGGCTCCGATCCCGATCGCCATCAGCGCCCAGACGGACAGCGTCTGGCGAAGGCGCTCGGCGCCCGAGCGCTCGGGGGCCACGACCGGGTGCACCGCAAACAGCTTGCGCAGCAAGGAATTCCCGGCCATTGCCCCTGGCGCCTCGCTCTCGGTGACATCATTCATGATTCGGAAAACCCCCGGAAAAATGGTTATGGCGAAGTGTCTCATACCTTGGCCCAAAGACGCCTTCGGCGCTTTGGGCGGGCATCCCGGCAGCCTTCTTCGTCAGCCCCGTCGGCTCTCTCGATGTGCCGGGCAGGCATCAGGGCGGTCCCGGCCGGGCTCGCTGTTCACGTATCGCGCCTTCACTGCTCGTGCCATTCACGCGCAAGACCTGATCCAGCTCAGTTTCCCGGCCCCGCCGCGGAAGGGCCCATGCTAGGATTCCCGGCCCGCCCAGGCTCATGCCGCAGCCCGCGAAGCCCTCTCAGCCAAAGGAGTCCGCAATGTCCAGCGCCGCAGCGCCGCAGGTCACCCCGCCCGCCTCCGGGGCGAAAATCACCATCCGAGACGGCGAGCTCCTCGTCCCGGACAATCCCGTCATTCCCTTCATCGAGGGCGATGGCACGGGACCGGATATCTGGCGCGCCAGCGTGCGCGTGCTGGACGCGGCGGTGCAGAAAGCTTACGGGGGCAGGCGCAAGATCCACTGGATGGAGGTCTACGCCGGCGAAAAGGCTCACCGTCAATTCAACAGCTGGCTGCCCGATGAGACCGTGTCGGCCTGCCGGGACTACCTGGTGTCCATCAAGGGCCCTCTCACCACCCCGGTGGGCGGCGGTATCCGCTCGCTGAACGTGGCGCTACGCCAGCTGCTCGACCTGTACGTGTGCCTGCGCCCGGTGCGCTGGTTCAAGGGCGTGCCCTCCCCGGTCAAGCACCCCGAGAAGGTGGACATGGTGATCTTTCGCGAGAATACCGAGGACATCTACACCGGTATCGAATTCGAGGCCGGTACGCCCGAGAACCGGGAATTCCTCGATCTGTTCAAGAAGCACTTCCCCAAAGCCTACGGCAAGATCCGCTTTCCGGACAGCTCCGGCATCGGCATCAAGCCGGTCTCCAAGGAAGGCTCGGAGCGGCTCATGCGCTCGGCGATCCAATACGCGCTGGCAAACAAGCGCCGCAGCGTCACCATCGTGCACAAGGGCAATATCCAGAAGTTCACCGAGGGCGCATTCCGCAACTGGGGCTACCAGCTCGCCGAGCGGGAGTTCCCCGACGCGGTGCACACCTGGGAGCAATGGGAGCGCACCAAGGCGGCCCAGGGCGAGAAGGCCGCCAACGCCGAGATGGATGCGGCCAAGGGCGCCGGCAAGATCATCATCAAGGATGCGATTGCCGACATCACCCTGCAGCAGGTGCTGACCCGGCCTGACGAGTTCGACGTCATCGCCACGTGCAACTTGAACGGGGACTACCTCTCCGATGCGCTCGCCGCGCAGGTCGGCGGCATCGGCATCGCCCCGGGCGGCAACATCAACTACCTGACCGGGCACGCGGTGTTCGAGGCGACCCACGGGACCGCACCCAAGTACGCCAATCTCGATAAGGTGAATCCCGGCTCGGTGCTGCTCTCCGGCGAGATGATGCTGCGCTACATGGGCTGGACCGAGGCGGCCGACGCCATCATCGCCGCGATGGACCGCACCATCGGCCAGAAGGTCGTGACCTACGACTTCGCCCGGCTGATGGAAGGCGCATCCGAGGTGAAGACCTCCGCCTTCGGTGACGCGCTCATCCGCAACCTCTGAGGGACGCATCGCGGGCGAGGACGGCCCTGGGCATGCGGCGGCGCGGGAGTGCGCCCGCCGCATCGCCGAAGCGTTCGCCCGATACAACGCGCAATTCCGCGCCATCACCCGCCGCGCGCCGCTGCGCTTCGACAACCGCGACTGGAAGGGCGCCCAGCAGGACATCGTCGAGCGCATCGAGCTCTACGATCTGTTCGTCGACCACACCGTCGCGGAGGTTCGAGACCTGCTCGGCGCGCGCGCGCTGGAGCGCGCCCTGTGGCGTGAGATCCGCGCCGCCTTCGCCACACGCGTGGCACGGCTGCCCGACGCCGAGTTCCGCAAGACCTATTTCAGCTCCGTCAGCCGCCGGCTCTTCGGCACCATAGGCGTCGCGCCCGACATCGAGTTCGTCGCCACCGATCTCGACCCTCTGGCGAACGCCACCTCCACCGTCGTAACCAATACGTACAGCAACCACGGGTCACTGCCCCTGCTGATCGAGGACCTCTTGGGCGACGTGCGCTTCCGCACGCCGTGGAAGGACCTCGACGGCAGCATCCGCCACGTCACCACCGAAGTTCAGCACCAGCTGGCAACCCTGGGCGGAACCGGCGGCGTGCACCGCATCGAGGTGATCCGGCCGGTGTTCTATCAATTGTCCCGTGCCTACATCGTCGGGCGGATCATCGGCCCCGGGGCCTGCATCCCGCTGGTGATGGCACTGAAGAATGCCGACGGCGGCCTGATGGTTGATGCCGTGATGATGGCCGAGGGCGACGTCAGTATTGTCTTCAGCGTCTCGCGATCCTATTTCCACGCGGACCTCGACCGGGTCGATGAAGCCGTCGCATTCCTGAGATCCCTCCTGCCCCGCAAGCCGGTGAGCGAGTTGTTCACCATGCTGGGGCGGGCCAAGCAGGGTAAGACCGAGCGCTACCGCGAGATCATGCGCCACCTGGACAGGACCGAGGACCGCTTCGTCTGCGCCCCCGGGGAGAAGGGACTGGTCATGGTGTGCTTCACGTTGCCGTCGCTCGCGGTCGTCTTCAAGGTCATTCGCGACCGGTTCCCCTACCCCAAGAACGTGGCGCGCGAGGATGTGCTCGCGAAATATCAGCTCGTGTACAAGCACGATCGCGCCGGACGCCTGGTCGATGCCCAGGAGTTCCGCCGCTTGCGCCTGCCCAAGCGGCTGTTCGCCCCCGAACTGCTCGAGGAGTTGCTCAGGGAGACGGCGCTCACGGTGCGCGAGGACGGCGAGTACCTCGACTTCGACCATCTGTACATCGAGCGGCGCATGATCCCGCTCAACCTGTACCTGCGCACCGCCCCACCGGCGGCGGCCGAGCAGGCTGCGCTCGATTACGGCCAGTGCATCCGCGACCTTGCCAATACCGACATCTTTCCGGGCGATCTGCTGCCGAAGAACTTCGGCGTCACCCGCCACGGCAGGGTCATCTTCTACGACTACGATGAGCTCTGCCGGGTGACGGACTGCCGCTTCCGCGACCTGCCTCAACCGACCAGCCCCGAGGACGAGATGCGCGCCGAAGCCTGGTTCTACGTGGGCGAACACGACGTCTTCCCCGAGACCTTCATCAACTTCCTGGCCTTCGACGAAGCCCAGCGCGCCGCCTTGTTGCGCGCGCACGGCGATATTTTCACCGCTCCCTACTGGCGCAGGGTCCAGCAGCGTCTCGCCGACGGAGAGGTGCTCGAAGTGCTGCCCTATCACCCATACCGCGTCCGGGTGGCGAGTCACCCTTGAGAGGCCGCGCAGGGATTGCCCGTCCGCCTCCCCGGGGGCTCTTGCGCCTTGCACAGGCCGGCCCCGGAGGGGTTTCCTCGAGCACGCCGGTGCACCTGGCCGCAGGTCCCGGAGGATCCCCCC
Source organism: Pseudomonadota bacterium (assembly GCA_021792755.1). Taxonomy (GTDB): domain Bacteria; phylum Pseudomonadota; class Gammaproteobacteria; order Steroidobacterales; family Steroidobacteraceae; genus 13-2-20CM-66-19. The sequence continues at coordinate 52,543 of JAJYUA010000021.1, read as the reverse complement.
GCGACTCGCCCCTTCGGGGCCGGCGCTTCGCACCGTGCGCTGAAGTCGCCTGCAGCGACTGTGAACGGGCGGCCTTGCGCGCGGAGCCGGCAGGCCGCGAGGCGCGGCGATCGTGCCGAGCAGGACCGCTCCAGGCGACTTTGTGATCGGCGAGCGGTAGCAGGTAGACTGCGGCCCATGAGCCGCATCCTCATCGTCCTCGGCGTCATTCTGATCCTGATCGGCCTCGCCTGGCCCTGGGCGAGGCGCCTGCCGCTGTTCAAGCTGCCGGGCGACATCGTCATCGACCGGCCCGGGTTTCAGTTCTTCTTCCCGATCACCACGATGCTGCTGCTCAGCCTGGTGATCTCCGTTCTGGCGTGGATCTTCCGCCGCTGATCCGCCGCTCGGCCAAGGCTTGCGCGTGAATCGATCCGCTTCGCGGCGCGCGGCTCAGGCCCGCCCCAACCGTTGAGCGAGCTGCGCAAGCCGCTCGGCGGCCCGGTCCAGCGTGTCATCGCGCTTGGCGATGCACAGCCGCACCACCGAGAGCTCGGGCGGCTCGGCGTAGAAGGGCGAGAGCGGGATGGTGGCCACCTTCGCCTCGGTCAGCGTGCGCTCGGCAAACGCCACGTCCCCCGGCGGACACAGCTCGCCGAAGTCAAGCAGCTGAAAGAACGTCCCTTGCGCCGGCGGCAGCGAGAAGCCGCAGTGCGCGAGCCGCGAGCGCAGCCGGTCGCGCTTGGCCTGGAAGAATCCGGGCAGATCCCGGCCGGTCTGCGGCCTCTCGGCAAGATACGCGGCGATCGCGCGTTGCAGCGGATTGGCGATGCTGAACGTGTTGAATTGGTGAACCTTGCGCAGCTCGGCGCTCAGGGGCGCCGGGGCGACGGAGTAGCCGACGCGCAGACCCGTAGCGTGCAGCGTCTTGCCGAAGGAGAAAACGGCCATACTCCTCTCGCGCAGCTCCGGCTGCGTCAGCACGGACGCGTGAGCGCGGCCGTCGAACACCATGTGCTCATAGACCTCGTCCGACAACACGACGATGTCACGCCCCCGGATCGCTGCGGCCAGCTCATCCAGGTCCCCGGCCATCGCGGTCGTGCACGCCGGATTGTGCGGCGAGTTGAACAGGATCAAACGCGTGTGCGCGTTGATGGCCGCGCGCACACGGTCCCAGTCATAGCGGAACTGCGGCGGCATGAGCGGCAGACGGACGCACCGCGCGCCGGCGAGGCGCACCGCGGGCTCGTAGGAGTCATACGCCGGATCGAACACGATCGCTTCGTCGCCCGGCCCCGCGAGCGCCTGGATGCCGCAGTAGATGGCCTCGGTGGCCCCGAGCGTCACCGTGATCTCGCAGTGCGGATCGACGGAGAGTCCGTAACTCAACGCGAGCTTGCGCGCGATACCTTCCCGCAGCTCGATCAGGCCCTCCATGGGCGCGTACTGGTTGTGCCCCTCGCGCATCGCCTGCCCCACGAGCTCCGCAAGCCGCGGGTCGATGTCGTAATCGGGGAACCCCTGGCCGAGATTGAGCGCGCCGAGCTCGCCGGACCGGCGCGACACGACGGTGAAGATCGTCGTGCCGACATCGGGAAGCTTGCTGCGCCCCGGCGTCATCGGCGATTTCGCGCGCTCAGGACTCGCTCTCCGCCGCCGCCAGCGCCGCGCCGATCACGCCCGCCTGGCCGGCGAACTGCGCCGGGCGGATCTCGGCCTGCGAGCGCAGCAGCGGCTCGAAGTCCGCGAACCGCTCGCTGATCGCTCCGCCCAGGATGAACAGGTCCGGCCACAGCATCGCGTGCATGCGCTCGAGGTACACATTCACCCGCTCGATCCAGGCGCGCCAGTCCAGGCCCTCCACCGTCTTGACGTGCGCTGACGCCCATTTCTCCGCATCCATCCCGTTGAGCTCCATGTGCCCGAGCTCGGCGTTGGGGAACAGCCGCCCGTCGGTGAACAGTGCCGTGCCGATGCCCGTGCCGAAGGTGAGCATGATGACAGTGCCTTGCACGCCCCGGCCGGCGCCCAGGCGCATCTCGGCGAGTCCGGCAGCGTCGGCATCGTTGAGAAACAGCGCCGGGCGCTCGAGCGTGCGCCGCACCAGCGCCGCTCCGTCAGCGCCAATCCACGCGTGATCGACGTTGGCGGCGGTGCGCGCCCTGCCGTGCTTGACCACGCTCGGGAAGGCGAGCCCGATCCGGCCGGCGGCCTCGGGCAGCCTCCCCGCGAGCGCCGCGATCACCGGCATCATCGCATCCGGCGTCGCCGGCCTGGGGGTCGGGGCGCAGATCAGCTCGCCCAGCAGTTCTCCGGCGCCGACGTCCACCACGCCCGCCTTGATCGAGGATCCGCCCACGTCGATGCCCAGCATTTTTCCTGTCATAACGTCAGTCTCTTGGTCCCAGCCATTCGTGCAGAGAGGTCCGCGGGGCCGCAGCGAGGCAAGTAAAGAGCGCTCCGGCACCCGCACTCGATTCCTCAGACGTTCAGCAGCAGATGCTCGCGCTCCCAGGAACTGATGACCTGCAGGAAGACCTCGTACTCGGCCTCCTTCACGATGGTGAACGCCGAGACGAATGCCTCGCCGAGCACCTCTACCAGCGACTCGCAGCGCCTGAGCTCGCGCAACGCCTCATCGAGCGAGCGCGGCAGGCCGAAAGGCAGCTCGTGCGCGCTGCCGGTGACGGGGTCCGAGGGCTGCAGGCCCTGCACCATGCCGAGGTACCCGCAGGCGAGCGACGCGGCGATCGCGATGTACGGGTTGGCGTCGGCGCCGCTCACGCGATTCTCCACACGCCGGTCCTCGGGGTCCGACATCGGCACACGCAGCCCCGCGGTGCGGTTGTCGTACCCCCAATGCACGTTGATCGGCGAGGACAGATAGCGGGTGAGACGACGATAGGAATTGACATTGGCGCAGAACAGCGCCATCGCCGCAGGCAGGTACTTCTGCAGCCCGCCGATGTGCGAGAAGAACAGCGGCGAGGGCGTGCCGTCGGCGCTGCTGAACACATTGCGGCGTGTCTCGACGTCCACCACGCTCTGGTGGATGTGCATGGCGCTGCCCGGCTCCTTTGCGTGGGGCTTGGCCATGAAAGTGGCGTACATCTTGTGCCGCAACGCCGCCTCGCGCGCCGTGCGCTTGAAGAGGAACGCCTGGTCCGCCAGGTCCATGGGATGGCCGTGGATCAGGTTGATCTCCATCTGCGCCGGCCCGTCCTCGTGGATCAGGGTATCGATCTCGATGTCCTGTTCCTCGCAGAACTGGTAGATGTCGTCGAACAGCGGATCGAACTCGTTGACCGCAGCGATGCTGTAGGACTGGCGGCCGGGCTCGGAGCGTCCCGAGCGGCCCACGGGGGGACGCAGCGGATAATCGGCGTCCTTGTTCTGCTCGACGAGATAGAACTCGAGCTCCGGGGCCACCACCGGCTCCCAGCCGCGCTGGGCGTAAAGCTCCAGGATGTGGCGCAAGACGTGGCGCGGCGCCATCGTCACACGCCGCCCGTCGGCGTAGAAGCAGTCGTGGATCACCTGAGCGGTGGGCTCGGCGGCCCAAGGCACGCGCCGCACGGTCTTGGCATCGGCCTTGAGAATGATGTCGATCTCCGCCTGACTCATGGCGGCGGTGGTATCGGGCGGATAGTCCCCGGTGACGGTCTGCAGGAACACGCTCTCGGGCAAGCGCATCCCGCCGTCCTCGGCGAACTTCTCCGCCGGCATGATCTTGCCGCGCGCGATGCCGGCCATATCCGGGATGATCGCCTCGACTTCCGAGATGCTGTTGTCGCGGAAGAACTGTCCGATCTCGCTCGCCATTGGCCGACCTTTCACCGTGCGCGCGCACGGTCCCTGCACGCGGCGCCGAACGTTGCGAACAGCGCGCGGGAAAACGGATTGTCCATGACCTTCCATTCCGGATGCCATTGCACCGCCAGCGCAAACCGCGCCGCCCCCTTCACGCGGAACGCCTCGATCAAGCCATCCGGCGCCCGCGCTTCGACGAGCAGGCCGTGGCCCAGGCTCTCAATGCCCTGCCAGTGCAGGGAATTGACCCTCACCTGCCCCGTGCCCGCAAGGGCGCGCAGCACCCCTGCGGGCTCCAGGGTGACTTCGTGCGCCGGCCCGTATTGCACCTCCACTGGCTGGCTGTCATCGTCGCGGTGGTCCATGTGCCCCGGCACCTCGTGCACCCTCTGATGCAGGCTGCCGCCGAAGGCGACATTGACCTCCTGGAACCCGCGGCAGATGCCGAGCACCGGCACGCCTTTCTCTACCGCCTTGCGGATGAGCGGCAGCGTCGTGGCATCGCGGGCCGGATCGTGCAGGGTGCCGGGCGCGCTGGGCGGGCCCGAGTAGCGATGCGGCTCGACATTGGAAGGGCTGCCGGTAAAGAGCAGGCCGTCCAATCGCTCGAGCAGCTCATCGAAGCGCAGTTCCTCGGCCAGCGCGGGGATCAGCAGCGGCAGGGCGTCCGCGGCATCGAGCAGCGCCCGGGAATACTTCTCCCCCACCACATGAAAGGGGTGCAGCCCGATCATGCGGCGGTCCGCGGGAAGGCCAATGAGGGGACGCGCCGATGCCATGGAAGTGGGGGCTATTATAGGGGGAGCACCATGCCTGCCGCCCACGCTTCGTACTACGCCGCCTCGGCGCATCCGACCCCCCACCGGGTGCCCCTGGCCGGCTCGGTGAGCTGCGATGTGTGCGTCATCGGCGGTGGCATCGCCGGCTGCTCGGCCGCCCTGCACCTCGCCGAGCGGGGGTATTCGGTGGTACTGCTCGAGCAGCACCACATCGGGTGGGGCGCCTCGGGCCGCAGCGGCGGCCAGGTCATCCATGGCGTCGCCTGTGGTCAGAGCCGGCTCGAGCGGCTGATCGGCGGTCAGGCATCCCGCGCCGTCTGGGATGTCTCCACGGAAGCGCTGGCTCTGACACGGCAACTGATCAGCCGCTACCGCATCGACTGCGACTGGGCCGACGGATACCTGCTTACCGCCATCAAGCCCCGGCACGACCGGCAGCTGCACGAGGAGATCGAGGAGCTCAGGACGCGCCTGGGCTATCACAGCGTCCGGCACATCGACCGGGACGAGGTATGCGCGACCCTCGCCACGACGCGCTACCTCGGCGCGCTCTACGACAGCAACAGCGGCCATCTTCACCCGCTCAACTACACGCTGGGGCTGGCTGCCGCCGCGGAAAGCAAGGGCGTGCGCATCCACGAGCAAACGCGCGCCGTGGGCTTCACGGCGGCACACGTGCGCACGGAGCACGGGGAAGTCAACGCCCGCCACCTGGTCCTGTGCGGCAACGTCTACCTCGGCAAGACCGCCCCGCAGATCTGCTCGAAGATCATGGCGGTCGGCACCCATATCGTGGCCACCGCGCCGCTCGGCGAGCGCCGCGCCCGCGCCCTGATCGCCAACAACGCGGCGGTGAGCGACATGAACTGGGTGCTCGATTACTTCCGGCTGTCGGCCGATCACCGGCTGCTGTTCGGCGGGCGGGTAAGCTATTCGGGGCTCGGCGGCTTCGATGCGCGCCGGGCTACGCGCGCGCGCATGCTGAGGGTGTTCCCGCAGCTCGAGGACGTGGGCATCGAATACACCTGGGGCGGCTATGTCGACATCACCCTGAATCGCGCGCCGCATTTCGGCCGGCTCATGCCCAATGTGTATTTCCTGCAGGGCTTCTCGGGACACGGCATCGCCCTCACCGGCATCGCCGGCAAGCTGGTTGCCGAAGCGGTCGCGGGCGAGGCGGAGCGGTTCGATGTCTTCGCGCGCATTCCGCACCGCGACTTCCCGGGCGGGACGCTCGCGCGCCGCCCGCTGCTGGTGCTGGCAATGCTCTATTACCGGCTGAGGGACCTGCTTTAGAGCAGCTCCGCGATCTGCACCGCGTTGAGCGCTGCGCCCTTCAGAAGCTGATCCCCCGCCAAGAACATCGCGATCGATCGGCCGCTCGGGTCCGAGATGTCCCGACGGATGCGTCCGACGAGGATCGGATCGGCGCCGGAGGCATCCTTGGGCATCGGGAAATAATTGCGCTCGAGATCATCGACCAGCTTCACGCCCGGCGCACCGCCCACGATGTCGCGCACCTCGGCCGGGGTGATCGGCCGCTCGCACTCGAAATTGACGGCCATGGAGTGGGCGCGCAGCACCGGCACGCGCACGCAGGTGGCGGCGATGCGAATGCTTTCATCGCCGAAGATCTTGTGTGTCTCGTGCACGACCTTCATTTCCTCCTCGTTGTAGCCGCTCTCCGGGTCGATCCTGGAGTTGTGGCTGAAGAGATTGAAGGCATAAGGGTGCGGCAGCACGGTGGGCTGATAGGGGCGCTCCTCGAGATAGGCGCGGGTCGACTCGCGCAGCTCTTGCATCGCCGCCGCCCCCGCCCCGGAAGCCGCCTGGTACGTCGAGACGATCATGCGCCGGATGGGGTTCCTGCGGTGCACCGGCCACAGCGGCGTGATGGTGATGATGGTCGAGCAGTTGGGATTGGCGATGATGCCCCTGTGGCTCTCGATCGTCTGCGGATTGATCTCGGGCACCACCAGCGGCACGGCCGGATCGCGCCGGAAGGCCGAGGAGTTGTCCACCACCACCGCGCCCTGCTCGACTGCAAGGGGCGCAAAGCGCTTGGAGATACCGCTCCCGGCCGAGAACAGCGCGATGTCCACCCCGCGGAAGCTATCCTCCTGCAGCTCGTGCACGGCAAGCTCCTGGCCGCGAAAGGGCAGCGTCCTGCCCGCCGAGCGTGCCGAGGCGAGCAGGCGCAGCTTCGAGAGCGGGAAGCGCCGCTCCTCGAGACAGCGTATCAGCTCGACGCCGACCGCCCCGGTGGCGCCGACGACCGCGACGACCGGCGAAGCGCCGGCGGAACGACCAGATGACATGTGCGAGCTCCGATTCTCAGGCAAGGTTTCTCAGACAGAAAAAAGGCCCCGCGGCGGTGCCGGCGGGGCCTCTGCATCTTCGGGACTTCCCGGGCGCTTCTCAGCGAGCGCAGTCCCCCGCAGCCCCGCCGCCGGGCGTCTCGAGGGTAATCGTGCGCTTTTTCGGGACCATCGCGAGCCGAAGCTACCGCAAGCGCCGCGGCCTGTAAAGCGCTGCCGCGCGGTGCGCAGCAAGGCGCGCCTCGGGCGGGAAGCGGAAATTCACGCCGGCGGCGATATCGCCGTCAGTATCCCCTGGAGGATGCGGATGGGACTCGGCGGACAGCCCGGCACCGCCACGTCCACCGGGATGACGTTCGACACCCGGCCGAGGCAGGCCGGGCACCCGCCGAGCAGACCGCCCGTGCCGCCGCAGTCCCCCACCGCCACGACCAGCTTCGGATCCGGCGTCGCCGCGCAGACACGCTTCAACGCCGCCTCCATGTTCTTCACCACCGGCCCCGTGACCAGCAGCATGTCCGCGTGCCGGGGGCTGGCGACGAAGCGGATATTGTGGCCTTCCAGGTTGTAATAGGGGTTACCGAGCGCCTGGATCTCGAGCTCGCAGCCGTTGCAGGAGCCGGCATCGACGTGACGGATGCACAGCGCTCTGCCGAGCACCGCAGCGATCCTCTCGTCCAGCGCGCGGCCCGCGCGCAATGACTCCTCGGACGGCGGCGCCGGCTCCGACACCAAGCCGACCGATGCGATCTTGCGCAGCGTCTTGAGCATGGTCTACAGATCCACGCCGCTGTAGGACAGGTTGAACGACTTGTTGATGAGCGGGAAGTCCGGCACGATGTTGCCCATGATGGCGTACTCGAGCGCCGGCCAGTTCTGCCACGACGGATCGTGAGGGTGGCAACGGCGGACGGAGCCGCCGGGCCCCGCCTGCAGCGCAACGAGCACCGGTCCGCGCCAGCCCTCGATGAGGCCGACGCCGAATGCGCCATCGGCCGGCGTATCGACCGGCGCCGTGCGATCTCCCTGCGGCAGCTGTGACAGCAGCCGCTCCAACAGCCGACCCGACTCCCGCGCCTCCTCGAAGCGCACCGCCACCCGCGCGGCCACGTCTCCTGCCTGTTGCACCACCTTCGCCACCGGCAGCTCACTGTATGGCGCGCACGGCAGATCCACACGGGCATCCCGCGCTTGTCCGCTGGCGCGCCCCACCAGCCCGACCACGCCGAGCCTGGCGGCGAGCTGCGGTTCCAGGCGGCCGGTGCCGGTGAAACGATCGCGCACGCCCTCGTGCTCCTCGTAGATACCGCGGAGCTCGGCGGTCTCGATGCAGACGGCGCGCACCGCGCCGCTCAGCGCGCGTGCCGCCTCGGCCGGCAGGTCCACCGCCATGCCTCCCGGGACGAGGATATCGAACAGATAGCGCCGGCCGAATGCCGCCGCCACCGCCCGCAGCAGATCCTCCTTGAGGCGGGAGAACTGCGCGAGCCCGAACGCGAACCCGGCATCATTGCCGAGCGCCCCGAGGTCCCCGAGATGGTTGGCCAGGCGCTCGAGCTCGAGGCAGGCGGCGCGAAGCCAGGCCGCTCGCGGCGGGACCAAACAGCCGCTCATGCCCTCGAGCGCCTGGCAGTATGCCCACGAGAACGCCACCGCCGAGTCGCCCGACACCCGAGCCGCCAGCCGATGGCCCTGCAGGATGGGCAGCTCGGTGAAACGCTGCTCGAGGCCCTTGTGCACGTAGCCCAGGTGCTCCTCGAGCCTCAAGACCTTCTCGCCCACGACCGAGAAGCGGAAGTGCCCCGGCTCGATGGTACCGGCATGCACCGGTCCCACGGCAATCTCATGAACACCCTCTCCGTCGACCCGTATGAACTCGTAGGGTCTCTCATGATTCAGCCAGGGCCGCGCGTCCGGATCGCTCGCGCGAACGCCCGACAAGTCAAACGCGGCCCGCTGCAGCCGCGAGGCGGCCGGAAAGATCCCCTCGAGCCCCGGATAAGCCGCACCGGTGCCGGCGGGCAGCGCGAGCTCGACGACCAGCACCCCCATGTCCGTCAGATATGCCCCATGCACAGCGGTCTGCGGCACCGCCTCCGACACCGCCGAGACCCACAGGGCGTGCAGCGTGCCGCCCGAGGCGGCCACATCCCGCGCCACCTGCACCCATTCCCCGCGGCCGGCGCCGAGGCCTCGCACCCCCGGTGCGCCTGCAACGGCCCGCGCCCCATTCCACCAACGCCTCAATGGCATCGATCGGTCCCCCTGCGGCTCCCGGTGGCTCCCATCGCTATCCGCCCCCGATCAGATGTGCCGCCGCGCGGTACCAGTGCGCCAGATACGGGGGGATGTACAGCCCAAGCAGCAGCACGATGGCGAGGTGCGTGAACACCGGCAGCAGCGCCGGCGCATGCGGCAGGCGCCGGCCGCTGGTCTCGCCGAACACCATCGGCTGCACCTTGGAGAAGATGGCCGCGAACGCCACGGCGAGCGCCGCCAGCAGGATGGGCGTCGCCCACGGCTGCTCGCGCATGGCGGTCGTCAGGATCAGGAACTCGCTGGTGAACACCCCGAAGGGCGGCAGTCCGAGGATGGCGAGCGAGCCGAGCATCAGCCCCCAGCCCACGGTGGGCGAGAGCGTGATCAGGCCGCGGATGTGCTCCATGACCTGCGTGCCCGTCTTTTGCGCGGCGTGGCCCGCCGTGAAGAAGATCGAGGACTTCGTGAGCGAGTGCACCGTCATGTGCAGGAGGGCGGCGAAGTTGGCGATGGGGCCGCCCATGCCGAAGGCGAAGGTCGCGATCCCCATGTGCTCGATGGAGGAATACGCGAACAAGCGCTTGATGTCGCGCTGCCGCCACAGCAGCAGCGAGGCCAGCACCACCGACACCAGGCCGAAACCCATGAGCAGCATCGAAGGCAGCCGCGAATGCAGCGAGCCCTCCACCAGCACCTTGCTGCGCACGACAGCATAGAGCGCTACGTTGAGCAACAGGCCCGACAGCACGGCCGAGATCGGCGTCGGTCCCTCCGCGTGCGCGTCCGGCAGCCAGCTGTGCAGCGGCACCAGCCCGACCTTGGTGCCGTAGCCGATCAGCAGGAACACGAACGCGAGCGCCAGCACGGTCGGCTCGAGCTGCGTTTTGACGGCATCGAGATGCGTCCACAGCAACGCCGTCATGCCCTGGGCGCCGAGCACCTTCTCGGCCGCAACGTACAGCAGGATGGTGCCGAAGAGGGCCTGGGCGATACCGACGCCGCAAAGAATGAAGTACTTCCAGCCCGCCTCCAGGCTGCCCGGCGTGCGGTACAGGGTCACCAGCAGCACCGTCGAGAGTGTCGCGCCCTCCATCGCCACCCACATCAGCCCCATGTTGTTGGTCGTGAGTGCCAGCAGCATGGTGAACATGAACAGCTGATACATGCTGTGATAGAGGCGCAGCCTTCCCGAAGTCAGGCGGCCGTGATCGAGCTCGACACGCATGTAGGGCCGCGAGAACAACGACGTAGTCAAGCCGACGAAGGCCGTCAGCGCCACGAGGAACACGTTGAACGGGTCGATGAAGAATTGCTCGTCCCCGAGCAGCAGATTGCCGTGGCGGATCACCCGCACCGTAAGCGCGCACGAGGCGAGGAATGTCGCCAGACTGAGCGCCGCATTGATCTCGGGCGCCCGGCGATGAGCTCCGGTGATCCCGAGCAGGGCCGCGCCGAGGACGGGAAACCCGAGCAGCAGCACGAGCTCCATGTTAATCGCGCTCCTTCAGCGTCTCGAGATGATGCAGATCCAGGCTGTCGAAGCGCTCGCGGATCTGAAAGAAAAACACCCCCAGCACGAGCACGGCCACCAGCACATCGAGAGCGACCCCGAGCTCGACCACCATGGGCATGCCGTAGCTGGCGCTCATGGCGCCGAAGAACACGCCGTTTTCCATCGACAGGAACCCCACCACCTGCGACATGGCTTTGCGCCGCGTGATCATCATCAGGAAGGCGAGCAGCACGACGCTCACCGCGATGCCGATGGCGCTGCGGGTGTCGGTGCTGGCAAGGCGCGTGATCGGCTGCGCCAGAGAGAAGGCGAACACCACGATCACCAGGCCCGCGAGCATGGTGCCGGAGACCTTGAGCAGCGGCTCGGTATCCCAATACACCCCGAGCCTGCGGATCAGCCTGTGCAGCAGCCACGGCAGGAACGCCACCTTGAGCACGAGGGTGAGCGCGGCCGAGACGTACAGATGCTCTTCTCCGGTCCGCCAGGCGAGCAGCAAAGTTGCCGCGGCGAGCACCGCGCCCTGCGCGGCGTAGAGATTGACCAGCGTGACCACGCGCCGCTGCGACAACATGGCGAAGGACAGCAGCAGCAGCAGCGCCGCGCAGGTGTCGAGCAGCTGTTGCCCCAATGGAAGGTGTGTCATCGCGCTCAGGTCCTAAGCAGCACGTGTACCAGAAGCCCGAGCACCGCGAACAGGAACGCCGTGCCGAGGAACTCCGGGATGCGCATGACGCGCATCTTGGCCGACACCGTCTCGATCAGCGACAGGGCGACGCCGGCGGCGGCGAGCTTCACCGCGAGCGCGGGGATCGCCACGAGCAGCCCCTCCGGACCGATGTGCCCCGTCGCCACCCCCCAGGGCAGGAACAGCGCGAAGCCGATGCAGACATAGTTGAACAGCTTCAGCTGCGCGGCCCATTCCATCAGGGCCAGATGGCGAGCCGAGTACTCGAGCACCATGGCCTCGTGGATCATGGTGAGCTCGAGGTGGGTGGCGGGATTGTCGACCGGGATGCGCGCGTTTTCCGCCAGCAGCACCAGGATGAAGGCCACCGCGCTGAAGGCAAGACTGGGCGAGAGGCCGAGGTGGCCCGAGACCAGGTGCTCGGTGATCACCGGAAGCGCCGTGCTCGAGGAGATCAGCGAGGCGACGAAGATGACCATGAGCAGCGCCGGCTCGGCGAGAAAGCCGACCATCATCTCGCGGCGCGCGCCGAGCGTGCCGAACGCGGTGCCGACATCCATCGCCGCCAGCGTCATGAACACGCGCGCCGCCGCGAACAGCCCTACGAGGGCGATGGCGTCCGCCGATACGACCAGCGGCAACCGTGTGCCCATCGACGGGATGATGCCCGCGGCGAGCACCATCGCGCCGAAGACCACGTACGGAGCGATCCGAAAGAGCGGCGAGGCGTTCTGCGCGATCACCGCCTCCTTGTGAAAGAGCTTGTGCAGGTTGCGATAGGGCAGCCACAGGCTCGGCGCACGCCGATTCTGCAGCCAGGCGCGGCACTGGTTCACCCAGCCGAGAAACACGGGCGCCGCCGCGAGCGCCGCCGCCATCTCGAGCACCTGGGTGATCCAGTCGATCGCCTTCATGAGATCAAGGCCACCGCCAGCAGCACCAGCAGGGTTGCGAAGCTGTAGAGCAGGTACACCGAAATGCGTCCCTGCTGCACGCGGGCGGCGGTGTTGGCCAACCGGTCGACGGCAGCCGAAATCGGCTCATAGAGCAGCCGCCAGATCCGCTCCCGAATGGCGATGCGATAGCGGGGCTCGCGATCGGCCGGCTCGGGCAGCTGCCGCTCGATCTCGAAGAACGGCTGAAACAGATGCCGGATCGGCTGGCCGAAGCCCTCGGCGGTGTCCTGCATGCGCGCCGTGACGGCGCCGAACCCGCAGTCCCAGGCAGGTCCCCGCCGCACGCGCTGCCGATAGGTCAGGCGCACGACGAGCACCGTGAGCAGCACCACAGCGGTGGTCGCCGTCAGGAACACCAGCGGTCCGTAGGACACCGGCCGGCCGGGTACGGGTGCGAGCAGCCACCAGTGGGGCGATGCCTGCGGGACGACCGCCCCGATGAGCTGTGCCGTGACGGCCCCGAGCGCCCGGATCACCTGAAGCGGGAACAGGCCGAGCGCCAGACAGCCGAGGGCGAGCCACAGGAGCCCGACGCGCTCGAGCCAGCCGCAGTCGTGCGCGCGCGCAAGGGACGCCTCTCGCGGCTGGCCGAGAAAGATGATCCCGTAGAACTTCACCATGACGTAGCCGGCGAGCGCGGCCCCGAGCACGAGCAGCGCCATGCCCATCGGGATCAACAGATTCACGAACGCGTGCGGCAGGCGGCCGGCGAACAGAAACGACTGCAGCAGCAGCCACTCCGACACGAAGCCGTTGAGCGGCGGAATCCCTGCGATCGCGAGCGTCCCGATGAGAGTCAGCCACGCCACCCAGGGCATGCGGTGGATCAGCCCGCCCAGGCGACCGAGGTTGCGCTCGCCGGTGGCGTGCAGCACCGAGCCCGTGCCGAGAAACAGCAGGCTCTTCATGAACGCGTGGTTGAGGCAGTGATAGAGCGTGGCGAGCAGCGCCAGCGCCGCGACCGCCTTCATTCCCGAGCCCGCGAATACGATCGTGAGCCCGATGCCGGCGAACACGATGCCGATGTTCTCGACGGACGAGTAGGCGAGCAGGCGCTTCATGTCCGTCTGCACCGCCGCGAACAGCACCCCGTAGAAAATCGTGAACAGCCCGAGAATCAGCGGCGCGAGCCCCCACCACCAGACCGGACGGCCGAGCAGATCGAGTCCCACCCGCAACATGCCGTAGACGGCGGTCTTGAGCATCACGCCGCTCATGAGCGCCGAGACCGGCGAGGGCGCCGCCGGGTGCGCATCCGGCAGCCACACATGCAGCGGCACCAGCCCCGCTTTGGCCCCGAAGCCGACGAGCGCCAGCAGGAACGCCGCGGCCGCCCAGCCCGGGGAGAGGTGCGCTGCGCGCATGGCATGAAACGTGAAGAGCCAGCTGCCGCCCTGCAGCACCCCGAAGCACAGCAGCAGGCACAGCGCTCCCACGTGCGCCATCAGCAGGTAGAGAAAGCCCGCGCGGCGGATCTCCGGGAGGCGATGCTGGGTGGTGACCAGGAAGTAGGACGAGAGCGCCATCACCTCCCAGGCGACCAGAAACCCGTAAGCGTCGTTGGCGAGCAGCACGCCGCCCATGCTGGCGAGGAAGAGGTGGTATTGCAGGCAAAGGAGTCCGGGGGCGGTGCCTTCCCCCTCTCTGAAATACCCCCCGGCAAACACCGAGATGCCGAAGGAGGAGGCGCCGAGCAGAAACAGGAACAGGCTCGAGAGCGGATCGAGCCGCAGATGCAGCGGCAGCTCCGGCAGGCCGATCGGCAGGATCAGCCGCTCGATGCCGCCCGACAGCAGGCTCGCCCCGGCGAGAGCCGCCAGCCCCAGCCCGAGCGCCGCCCCCAAAGTAAACAGCGTCCGGCCGGCGAAGCGGACGCTCTCCGGGCGCAGCAGGCCGGCAAGGCCGACGAGCACCCAGCCGCACAGCAGCGCGACGCAGCCAGTCAGAAGCGATGGGAAGGTGGTGGTCACAGGTGCGGCAGCCGATGCATCGTATTATCATTGCATGCATCTTGAATGTGAAGCAGATTGCACTCCGTGCCCCTCGAAGCGCGTACCGCCCGGCTGACGATACTGATCGACCCGCGAAAAAAAGCCGTGTTCGAGCGGCTGTGCGTCGAGGAGGACGCGACGCCCTCCCAGGTGGTACGGCGCCTGATCCGCGCCTATATCGAGGACAAGCAGCGCCGGCCCTGGCGCCCGCAGCAGCCGCCTCGCGCGGGCGCCTCGCCCCGCGCCGCCCCTCAGGGGAAGCGAACCTCGAAACAGCGGTGAATCCGGGGGTTACGCTCGAAATCGCGCGGCAGCGTGGCCGCGGACACGTCACGAACCGCGTAGCGCTGCTGCACTGAGGCGTCCATGCGGAAGCGCTGCGCGTTGGTCGAGAACACCAACAGCCCTGCCGGGCAGAGCAGCCGCATGCACGCCTCGATGAGCGAGGCGTGATCGCGCTGCACATCGAGCACGCCCTGCATGCGCTTGGAATTGGAAAACGTCGGAGGGTCGAGAAAGATCAGGTCGTAGCGCGCACGCGCCCTCGAGCCCTCTTGCAGCCAGGTCAGGCAATCGGCCTGGATGAGTTCGTGCGGCCCGCCGGCCGGGAAATTCAGCTCGAGGTTTCGCCGCGCCCAGTCAAGATAGGTCCTCGACAGGTCCACCGAGGTGGTCTCGGCCGCCGCGCCCGCAGCGGCATACACAGTGGCCGTGCCCGTGTAGGCGAACAGGTTGAGAAAGCGCGCGCCGGAGGCCGAGCGCCGCAACCGCTCGCGGGTGAGCCGGTGATCGAGAAACAGCCCGGTGTCGAGGTAATCGCCGAAATTCACCAGGAATTTCAGCCCCGCCTCGCCCACCACGTGGAACTCGGCGTCGCCGCCGTGTTTTTCATACTGCTCGCCGCGGCGGGTGCGGCGGCGCAGGCGCACCTTGATCCGCTCCCGCGGTACGCCGGCCGCCTCCGGCAGGCTCGCGAGCGCCTCGGCGCGGCGCCGGCGGACCGCTTCGTGCTCGATGTCTGCCGGGGCGGCGTATTCCTGCACGTACAGCCAATCCTCCTCCTGCGGCTGCACCGTCCGGTACAGGTCGATGGCGAAGGCGTACTCGGGCATGTCCGCATCGTAGAGCCGATAGCACGAGACTCCCTCGCGCTTCGCCCAGCTTCTCAAGCGCCTCATGTTCTTCTCGAGCCGGTTCGCGAACATGCGCGCCCCGGCAGTCTCGCGCAGCGAGCTCTCCGGCCTCGCCAGGGTGCCGGGCTCGCGCAGGCTCCCGGGCTCAACGGTCATTCTGAGCAGCCGGCACTCGATCGCCCCGTTCCATAGCGCGTGCGTGCGCGCGGCGCGGATGCCCAACTCCATGCCGAGCTGCGGCGCACCGGTCAGCACCGATCCCTGCCAGCCCTGGAATCGCTCGCGCAGCACCGCGCCAAGCTCCCGGTGCACCGCGCGGGCGGCTTGCAAGTCTGCCAACCTGACACCATAAGGGGGATTGGTACAGATGAGGCCCCGCCGGCAGTCGCTTCCTTCGGCGGGCGCCGCCTGCGCGAGCGGACACACATCGAAGCGCACCCACTGCCCGACTCCGGCGCGCTGCGCATTGGCGCGCGCAACGCGTACCGCCGCCGGGTCGCGATCCTGGCCGCGAATGATCACCGTGGGCGCCCGATCCGCCAGGCAACGCGCCGCGGCCGCCTCCCGTACGCTGCGCCACAGCGCCTCGTCGTGTCCGCGCCAGCCGAAGAACCCGAAGTACTGCCGGTGAAGGCCCGGCGCACAGTGCGCGGCGATCAACGCAGCCTCGATCGCCAGGGTGCCCGAGCCGCACAGCGGATCGAGGAATTGCGCCCCGGCTGCGGCGAGCCTCGGCCAGCCGCTGCGCTCGAGCACGCCGGCGGCCACGTTCTCCTTCAGCGGCGCCTCGCCGGCGGCTGCCCGGTAGCCACGCCGATGCAGACTCTCGCCCGAGAGGTCGATCGACAGGCTGACGGCCGCCCCGTGCGCGTGGGCATGCACCCGCGCGCCGGGCCTGTCCAAGACCACATCGGGGCGCGTGCCGGTCGCCTCGCGCAGGGCATCGACGATGGCGTCCTTCAGCTTCAGTGCGCCGAAATGGCTATGGGCGATGCTCGGGTGCCGGCCGCTGAACTCGCAGGCGAGCGTCGCGTTCGGCTTCAGCAGCGCCTGCCAGTCGATGGAACGTGCGCCCCGGTAGAACGCCGCGGTGTCCGCAGCCTCGAAACGCGCGATCTCGAGCAGCACCCGGTTGGCGAGCCGCGATTCCAGGCAGGCGCGATACGCACACTGCAGTGTGCCGCTAAAAGACACCGCGCCCGAGCGCTCACGGACTTCCCCAGCGCCCAGCGCGGCAAGCTCCGCGGCCAACAAGTCACCGAGCCCTCGGGGGACGGTCGCCAGAAGCGTGAGCGTACTCATTTCCTGATGGGGGGAGGGTGCGGGACGGCGAGCAGCACATCGTCGCACGACACGTCACCGAGCATCGTGCGGCGCCCCTGTCCCGGCGCGACGGGCAGCCGCCCCACCTTCAGGATCGAGCCGCTGAACAGGCGGACGCAGAGGCGGATGCCCAGGCGCAATGCGGCGCTGGCGAGCGCGGCGGCGACTGCCGCGACAGCGGGCCAGAAGACGGCGCTCGCGAGGTCCTCGTGACCGGACAGGATCACGCGCCACCGCCTCGGCAGCGACGCCGGGGCGCGCGCCGATTGACGGGCCTGGGGCTTGGAGCTCATGTCGATCCGGTGAGCGGACTGGGTCCTCGGCGCCGGATTATGCCGAAAGTGCGCCGCCGAAGCGCTCAGGAAGCTCGGTAGACAAATTCCAGAAAGTCTCCTAGCCTTCGGCGACACTCAGCAAGAGCTGATCCATCGTCACCGTAGGAGAGCCACCGTGACCTTTTCACTTCCCTCGCTTCCCTTCTCGCCCGGCGCGCTTGCCGCCCGGGGCATGTGCCAGGAGACCCTGGAGCTGCACCACGGCAAGCACCATCAGGCCTATGTCACCGCGCTGAACGGGCTGGTGGACAAGAACGATGTCCTCAAAGGCAAGAGCCTGGAGGACATCATTCGCCTCGCTCACGGCCGCGACGATCTTGCCCCGGTGTTCAATAACGCCGGACAGCATTGGAACCACAGCCTGTTCTGGAATTCCTTGTCGCCGGAGGGTGGCGGCGTTCCCGGGAGCCTGGAGAAGAAATTGACCGCGGACTTCGGCGGCGTCGACAAGTTCAAGGAGCAGTTCAAAGCCGCAGCGCTCGGCCAGTTCGGCTCCGGATGGGCCTGGCTGATCCTCGGCACCGAGGGCCGGCTGAAGATCACCAAGACCGGCAATGCCGGCACCCCGGTGGCCACCAGGGAAGGAAAGGCGCTGCTGGTGATCGACGTGTGGGAGCACGCCTACTACGTGGACTTCCGCAACCGCCGTGCGGACTTCGTGGACAATTTCCTCGCCAAGCTGGCAAATTTCGAGTTCGCCGCAGCCCAGCTCGCCGCCGCCTGAGCGCATCACGCACTGCCTGGGGACGTCGCTCGCGGCGATTCCCCGGGCAGCCCGCTGCGCCGGCCCCCCCCCCGGCGAGACGGCGGCGGTCCATCCTCGGGCTGCACCCCGGACCCGTAGGTATCGTCGGACCGAGGCGTTGAGCCTCGCCGCGGAGCCGCTCGCTGCGGCCACCTCCGGCCCGCACCCGACTCAGGGCACCCTGAGTCCGAGGCCGGCAAAGAACTCGTGCATCGCGCGCATCGCCGGCGCCAGATCGAGCGCCTTGCTCGCCACCCATTCGTCATTGAAATACGTCGAGGCGTAGCGCTCGCCCTGGTCGCAGAGGATCGACACCACCGAGCCGCTCTCGCCCTGCGCGGCCATCTCCGTGATCAGCTGCGCGCAGGCCCAGAGGTTCGTGCCGGTCGAGCCGCCGCAGCGGCGCCCGAGCCGCTCGCTCAGCACCCGCGCGGCGGCGATGCTGTCGGCGTCGCGCACGACGATCATGCGATCGACCGCCTCGGGAATGAAGGACGGCTCGACACGCGGGCGGCCGATGCCCTCGATGAGGCACTCGCAGCGCTCGAGCGTCAGGGTGCGCCGATCGGCGAAATAGCGGTGAAAGACCGAGCCCTCCGGGTCGCCGACGCAGATCTCGGTCGCGTAGTGGTTGTAGCGCACGAACCGGCCGAGCGTCGCGGAAGTCCCCCCGGTGCCCGCCCCGCACACGATCCAGCGCGGTACCGTATGGCGCTCCTGCCTGAGCTGATAAAAGATCGACTCCGCGATGTTGTTGTTGCCGCGCCAGTCGGTGGCGCGCTCGGCGTACTTGAACTGGTCCATGTAATGGCCGCCGACTTCCCGCGCCAGCCGCTCGGCCTCCCGGTACACCGCGCCGGGATCGTCGGTGAAATGGCACTGTCCGCCCTGAAACTCGATGGCGGCGATCTTCTCGGCCGCGGTCGAGCGCGGCACCACCGCGATGAAGCGCAGGCGCAGCATGCGCGCGAAGTAGGCTTCCGACACCGCGGTCGAGCCGCTGGAGGCCTCGACGATGGGCATGTCGGGCCCGATCCAGCCGTTACAGAGCCCGTACAGGAACAGTGAACGGGCGAGCCGGTGCTTCAAGCTCCCGGTCGGGTGGCTGGACTCGTCCTTGAAATACAGCTCGATGCCCGGGTAATGCGGCAGCTCGATCGGGATGAGGTGCGTATCGGCAGAGCGGTTGAAGTCCGCCTCGATCCGGCGCACCGCCTGGTCCGTCCACGTCCGCCGGCCGGCTTGAGGTGCTGGCATCCGCCGAACCTATCACGTCGCGGCGCCCGGTGACACCCCATTTGACCTGGATCAGACGATCCGTGCCGCGGACGGCTACGCTTGCGCGACACCCCGCCGCAAAGGTCCTGCGCATGCGCCTGCTGTTGATCAACCCCAAGTCCCCGGAAAGCTTCTGGAATTTCCACTGGGCGGTCAGCGAAATCCTGCCGGGCAAGCGCGCGGTCAACCCGCCCCTCGGTCTCGCCACGCTCGCCGCGCTTTGCCCACCGCATTGGCAGGTTCGTATCGTCGATGAGAACATCGAGCCGCTGCAGCTCGAGCCCGAAGCGGACTTGATCGGAATCGGCGGCATGGGCGTGCAGTTTCCGCGTCAGCGCGAGCTGCTCGAGTATTTCCGGGCCCGCGGCCACCACGTGGTGGCCGGCGGCAGCTACGCCTCGTTGTGTCCGGAGCGCTACCAGGATCTCGCCGACACGGTGATCTGTGGCGAAGCCGAGCACATCTGGCCGCGCTTCTGCGCCGACTTCGAGGCAGGGCGGCCGCTCGCGCTGTACAGGGAAACCGGCGCGGTCGACCTGCGCGCCACGCCGGCGCCGCGCTTCGACCTGCTCAAGCTCGACCTTTACACGATGGCGACCATGCAGTTCTCGCGCGGCTGCCCCTACATGTGCGAGTTCTGTGACATCATCGTGATGTTCGGCCGCAAGCCCCGGCACAAGAGCCTCGAGCAGGTCGGCGCCGAGCTCGATGTGCTGCGCGGGCGCGGCGTGCGCAAGGTGTTCTTCGTCGACGACAACCTCATCGGCAACCTCAAGGTCGCCAAGAGCCTGTTGAGATACCTCATCGACTATCAGGCGCGCCACCGCTACGAGTTCAGCTTCGGCACCGAGGCCTCGCTCAATCTGGCCCATGACGAGGAGCTGATGGAGCTGTTTCGCGCGGCGCACTTCCGCTGGACCTTCATCGGCATCGAGTCCCCCGACGAGGACAGCCTGCGCGAGACGCACAAGCTGCAGAACCTGCGCATGGACGGGCTTTCGGCGGTGCGCCGGATCCATGCGCACGGCATCGAAGTGCTGGCCGGCTTCATCGTCGGCTTCGACAACGACACGGTGGCCACCTTCGAGCGCCAGTACGAGTTCATCGTGAACTCGGGCATCCAGACGGCCATGATCGGCCTGCTCAACGCCATGCCGCGCACGCCGCTTTACGAGCGACTGCAGGCGGCGGGCCGGCTGCGCGAGCAGGACAGCGGCGGAGACAACACCAAGCTCTCCACCAACGTCGTGCCCCTGGGAATGTCGCATGAGGAGTTGATCGCCGGCTACCGCCGGCTGCACGAGCGGCTGCTTGCCGACGGCGCGATCGCCCGCCGCATCCGCAGCAAGAACCGCTTCCTCGGCAGATCCTGCGGCGGTCCGGCCCTGGAATATGGCGCGAGCGCGAGCCTGGGCATCATGCTGCGCTTTTTCCGTCGCGGACTGCTGCCGGGAGGCCCGGCCCGTCTCTGGCACTTCCTGCGCAGCTTCCCTTGGGCGAAGCCATGGCAGATCCCGCTCACCCTCGGCGACTGGATCGTGGGGTTGTCGATGCAGGACTACGCCAAGCGACATTTCGGCGGGGCGGCGGCCGAGAGTCCCGCTGTGTGGAACAAGCGCCTGGCGCGCCTGGCGCGCGTGCTGCGCCGCTGCGACGCCGGGAAAGTCACCATCAGCCATGGGGTGTGCGAGCGCGGCACACCGGTGCTGGCGCTGTCACTGCGCGCCGTGCCGGGCCGGGGGCTGAGGCGTGCGGCGGTGCAGCTGCGCTCCCTGCTCCGGGAAACGCCCGCGCGGCTGACGCTGCGCTTCGAGGAGATCCGCGCCGCGGACGTGCCCCGGCTGCAGCGGCTCCTCCATCGTCTGGCGCACTTCGCCGACAAGGTCTCGATCGAGGCCGAGGTCCTGCACGGCCTGGCCGCGCTCAATGCCTGGCCGTTTCAAGTGCGGCTGGCCGCCCCGGCGGGCACGTGATCCCCGGCGGCGGGGCCTCAGGACGCCGCGTACCCGCCCATCGATGCGAGCGCCTCCGGGCGCAGCAGCGTGATATAGCGCGCTCGCACTTCCACCCAGCCGGAGCGCTTGAACGTCCCGAGCGCGCGGCTGACGGTCTCCAGCGTCAGGCCAAGATGGCGCGCAATGTCGCCACGGCTCATGCTGAGGCGAAATTGCGTCGGCGACAGCCCGCGCAGCTCGAGACGGCGCGACAGGTCTGCCAGGAAGCGCGCCACACGGCCGCGAGCATCGCACATGCCGAGCTCCGCCCGCAGCCGCAAGGACTCATCGAGCGCCTCTCCAAGCAGCCGCAGCACCTCCCGGCGCAGCCCGGGCAACTGCTCGAGCAAAGGCTCGAGCCGGTTCAAGGGGATGCGGCAGTAGCTCGTGGGCTCGAGTGCAGCGACCTCGCACGCATACCGGTCACTTGCGAAGCCCTCCAGCCCCACGGTCTCCCCGGGCAGCACGAAGCCGTGCACGCGCTCCGCTCCGTTCATGGTGAAGGCATATCGCTTGGCCGAGCCGCTGCGCAGGACGTACAGGGCATCCATGCGCGTGCCGGCACGAATCAGGCTGGCGCCAGCGCAGAGCTGCCGGCCTCGCTCCACCACGCTCTCGAGGACCCGCGCCTCCTGGGGAGGAAGGCGCGCCGGCAGACAGAGGGTATTGAGCGCACAGCTGCGGCACGAGACCCGCGCAAGGGCGCCCCGGCAGGAATCGGTGGCCGCGGGAGCGCTGGTATGCCGTTGAGGTTTCATGTGAATTGTCACCCTATCGCACGCGCCGCACAGACCGCATCCGCAATACTGGCACTTGACACGGGTCAAAAGCCATGAGTTTCGCCTCCCCTACCATGGGCGGCATGAACCGCCTGCTCGCACTCGCATCGCGGCTGCCGCGCCCCCCCGGCGCCGAAACGGTGCCGAGCCGGCTGTTCACGCCCCTGTTCAATCACTGGGCGCGCGGGCAAAGCCTGGGCGAGTCGCTCGCGGCGCTCGAAGGCAAACGGATACGCATCCAGGTCACGGACGTGCCGCTGAGGCTGTATCTGGTCGTCGCCTCGGGCCGGCTCAAGTCCGCCTCCGCCCAGGATCCGCCGCACGTCACGTTTCGCGGGCGGCTGCGGGATTTCTGGCGGCTCGCCACCCGGGCCGAGGACCCCGACACGCTGTTCTTCGAGCGCCGGCTTGCCGTCGAGGGGGAGACGGAGACGGGCCTTGCCATGAAGAACGCGCTAGATGCGCTCGACTGGGACTGGACGCGTCACGTGCGGGCCGTGTTGCCGCTGCTGCCGGCCGAGGCACTCATCGCGCTGGGCCGGCGCCTGAGACCGTAGCCGTGTGCACGTACTCTTCGCAATAGCCGCCCGGCAACGCCGTCGGCGGACACGGTGCGCTGCGCGCGTGCGAGTCGAGCGCCGAGCGGAACGCGCCGGCCACTTCCTCGAACCTCACGGCCGCGCTCGAATGCGGGGAGAGGCGCAGCACATCCACTCCGGCGCGTGCGAGCACATCGACGCGGCCGATGAGATTGCGCACCTGCGCCGATTGAGTCTGGATCCCATTGAGCGCCAGCAGCGGCTCGCCTTCGCGCGTGTGCACGGTGAGACCATCGACGTCCTCGGCACAAACGAAGCCGCAGTCGTCCTTGTGCCGGCGGCGCACGCGCGCACTGAAGCACCGGGCGGAGAACGCCAGCGGCATCCTGCCGTAGGCGAACACTTCGGCCTCGAGGCCCGGGGGCCGCTCCCCGAGCAGCGCTGCGAGCGTGGCGGTATCGAGCTCCACCGGCGCCACCCAGCGCCGCATGCCGAGCGAGGAGAGCAGCGAGAGCGTCGCGGTGTTGTACACGTTGAGATGAGGGCCGGCGACGAATGGCCGATCCCGCAACAGCTGCACGGCCGCCATGTCGTTCGCTTCGATGAGATCGGCCATGGCGACGGTGTGGGCAAGGGAGGAGAGCTCCGACTCCGCTTCCATGAGCGCCAGAGTGGAGACGACCACTTCCTTGCCGGCGGCGGACAGGTCGCGGCCAATCGCGATCCAGTCGGCGCGCCGCAGCACCCGGCGCTTCGAGCACACGACCTCGCCGAGATAAACGATGTCGACCGGCAGCTGCGCGAGCTGCCGGTAGAACGCGAACACCCCGGGCCGGTCCCAGAGATAAAGCAGCGGGCCGACCGAGAGCCGCATGCCGGCGCGCCCTACTGCCATGGCCTCGAGTACGCGCCCAACGTGTGGGTGCGTCCTTCCGCCAGGCGCTGCAGCGCCGCGCTCGCGGCAGCCTGCGGCCGATAGCGCTCCGGGTCGCGCAGGCAGGCATCGAGCTCCGCGCGCAGCGTGCGGGTGACCTGTGCCACGTAGGCCGGGCTGCGCTGGCGCCCCTCCACCTTGATCGCGCGCACGCCGGCGGCCACCAGCTGCGGCAGGATGTCGAGCACGTTGAGACTGGTCGGCTCCTCGAGGGCATGCATGACGTTGCCGAGCGCCTCGAACCGCCCCTTGCACAACGTCGGATAGCCGGCGGCTTCTCCCGGCGTGAACTCATCGATGAGCACGCCATTGAGGCGCACCCTCCGCCCTGCGCCCGTCTCTTCCCAGCGCACGGCATGTGCCGGAGAGCACACTCCGTGGGTATTCGGCGATTCGCCGGTCACGTGCGAGGAGAGGGCGCACCGGCCTTCCACCATGATGCACAGGCTCCCGAAGCCGAACACCTCGATCTCGAGATGAGTGTGCTCGATCACCTTGCGCACCTGCGCGAGCGAGAGCACCCGGGGCAACACGGCGCGCCGCACGCCGAACTGCCGCTCGTAGAACTCCAGGGCCCGCCAGTTGGTGGCCGAGGCCTGCACCGACAGATGGCGGTTGAGCCGCGGATGATACTCATCGGCGTACTGCAGCAGGCCCACGTCGGCAAGAATCACCGCATCTGCCTCGAGGCGGGCGGCCTCATCGACCGCACGCGTCGCCCCTTCCCACAGCTGCGGCCGCGGATAGACGTTGAGCGCGACAAAGACCCGCGTCCCGCGCCGGTGCGCATACTCGATCCCCAGGCGGGCATCCTCGGCCGAAAAATTCAGGCCCGGAAAGTTGCGCGCGTTGAGTCCGTCGCGAAAGCCGATGTACACCGCGTCGGCCCCGTTGTCGACCGCGGCCCGCAGCGCCGGCAGGCTCCCCGCGGGGCATACCAGCTCGATCTGGGGACGCTTCTGCTCATTTGGCTCAGACACGACCGAAGCACTCCGACCACAATGCATCCACGCGGCGCTCGACCTGCGGATCGAGCGTTATGGAGCGGCCCCATTCGCGCGCGCTCTCCCCCGGCCACTTGTGGGTCGCATCCAGCCCCAGCTTCGAGCCGAGCCCCGCAATGGGACTTGCGAAATCCAGGTAGTCGATCGGCGTGTTTTCGACGAGCATCGCGTCGCGCGCCGGGTCGACTCGCGTGGCCACCGCCCAGACTACCTCCTGCCAGTTGCGCACGTCGATGTCATCGTCGGTGACGATCACGAACTTGGTGTACGTGAACTGGCGCATATACGACCAGATTCCCATCATGACGCGGCGCGCGTGGCCCGGATACTGCTTGCGGATGCTGACGACGGCCATGCGATAGGAACAGGCCTCCGCCGGCAGATGAAAGTCGACGATCTCGGGGAAGATGCGCCGCAGGATGGGCACGAACAGCTCGTTGAGCGCCATGGCGAGCACCGAGGGCTCATCGTGCGGCGAGCGGCCCATGTAGCTGCCCTGGTAGATCGCCCCGGAGCGCAGGTGCATCCGCTCCAGGGTGACCACCGGAAACTCCGCGCGGGAATTGTAGTACCCGGTGTGATCGCCGAAGGGCCCCTCGAGCGCACGGTCGCCGGGCCGTATGAAGCCCTCCAGGACGATCTCGGCGCCCGCCGGCGCATCGAGCCCGGTGAGCCCGCAGTTGACCACGCTGCTGCGCTCCCCGCGCAGCAGGCCCGCGAACTCGTATTCCGACAGCGTATCGGGGATCGGGGCCACGGCGGCGAGCAGCGTCGCCGGATCGGCGCCGATCGCGATCAGCACGGGGAAGGGCTCGCCGGGCCGGTCCTGCTGCCAGTCGGCGAAGTCGCCGGCGCCACCCCGGTGCGCCAGCCAGCGCATGATCACGCGGTTGCGGTCGATGACCTGCTGGCGATAGATGGCCACATTCTGGCGTGCCTTGCGCGGACCGCGGGTGACGACCAGGCCGAGCGTGATCAGCCGCGCCGCATCCTCCGGCCAACAGCGCTGGATGGGCAGGCGGGCGAGATCGAGTTCCGAGCCCCCGAGAGTGTTTTCCTGAAAGGCCGCCCGCTGGCTCTGGCGCGGCGCCACGTGCGCGAGCTGCGCGAACTGCGGCCAGCTCGCGAGCGCCTCGCGCAGGCTCGCGGGCCAATGCGGCTCCTTCAGCGCGGCGAGCAACTCGCCCAGCTGGCGCAGGTTTCCGGCGCACCGCCCGCCGAGAGCCGCGTCGATGCGCCGCCGGTGCCCGAACAGGTTGCCGAGAAGCGCGTGCCGAGAGCCCGATGGCCGCTCGAACAGCAGCGCCGGCCCATCGGCCTTGAGCGCGCGAAGACAGAAGGAAGTGCTCTCGAGCTCGGGGCTGACCGCCGAGCCCACGCGCCGCAGGTCGCCGCTCTCCTCCAGGCGAGCGAGGAACGAGCGCAGATCATGGAATGCCATTCCTGCGAACGCTACCGCAGGGCACCGGCATCCGATTGACAGGGATCAAATTCCCCTCACGCGCTCCGCGCCGGACTCCACGCGGCCGACATGCCGCCCCCCCCGTACACGCGACCGGCGCCGCGTGCCGGGATAGAGAGTCGCTGCGGCGGAATCACTCCGCCGCGGTTGCGACCGCGGTAGCCGCGACGGCCAGGCCTGCCGCCTTCTGCCGGTCCTGCTCGTGATCCTGCGCCAGCAGCAGGTACACCGCCGGCACGATGAACAACGTGAACAGCGTGCCGATGGACAAGCCGGTGAAGATCACGATGCCCATGGCCCTCCTTCCGGCCGCGCCCGCGCCCGTGGCGAGCACCAGCGGCAGCACACCCACGACCATCGCCGCGGTCGTCATGAGGATCGGGCGCAGCCGCACCTCGGCGGCCGCTTCGATGGCCTCGAGCTTCGTCTTGCCGGAGCGCTGCTCATCGTTGGCGAACTGCACCATCAGGATGCCGTGCTTGCTGATCAGCCCGAGCAGAGTCACCAGGCCCACCTGGGTGTAGATGTTGATCGTCGTGAAGCCGAGATTGATGAACAGCAGCGCGCCGAACAGCGCCGCCGGCACCGACACCAGGATGACCACCGGGTCGCGGAAACTCTCGAACAGCGCCGCGAGCACCAGGAACACGATGATCAGCGCAAAACCGAAGGTCGCGACGAAACTGTTGGAGCCCTTCATGAACTGCCGGGACTCGCCGGCGTAGTCGGCCTCGTAGCCGGTGGGAGCGACCTTGTGCAGGGCGTTGCGCAGGAAAGCGAGCGCCTGCCCCTGCGAGACGGCCGGAACACCCGCGATCAGGGCGGCATTCAGCCGCTGGAAATGCGTGATCGCCTCGGGCACGACCTCGGGCTTCAGGTGCGCCACCGTGCCGAGCTCCACGATGTGCCCGGAGGCCGTGCGCAGGTGATAGTCCAGGATCTGGCTTGGGTTCAGCCGGAATCTCTGCCGCACCTGCGGCATCACTTCGTAGGAGCGGCCGCCGAGCTCGAAGTAATTGACATAGCCGCCGCCGAGCGCCGCCCCCAGCGTCGCGGCGATGTCCTGCTGGGTGAGGCCGAGGTCGGCCACCTTGTTGGGATTGACCACCAGCTCGTCCTGAGGCTGATCGATCTTCAGCTCATCGTCCACGAAGAAAAACAGCCCGCTCGCGCGCGCGCGCGCGAGCACCTGCTTCGCCACGACGTTCAAATTGGCGATCGGCTCGGCGGTGGTGATCTCGAACTGCACCGGCAGGCCCTGCGCCCCGGGCAGCGAGGGGAACTGGAAGGCCACCACGCGCGCCCCGGCGACGTGATTCCAGCGGCTCTGCAGGATCTGCTGCACTTGCGTAGCGGTACGGGTGCGCTCGTTCCAGGGCTTGAGCAGCACGCCGCCGAACCCCTGGTTCACCGACGGCGTGCCGGTCATCTGGAACACGTGCATGACTTCCGGCAGCGTGCGCGCCTCCCGGTAGATCTGGCGGGCGTAGCGCTTCATCTGCGCGAGCGTCGCATCCGGAGGGCCGATCACCTGGTAGAGCACCACGCCCTGATCCTCCTGCGGCGCGAGCTGGTGCTTGGAGGTCATGAACAGGTAGAACACGCCGGCGAGCAGCACCACCCCGAGCACGACCAGCACCGGCCAGGTCGACAACCAGTTCTGCAGCACGCGGTGATAGCCGCGGCGCAACCGATCGAAGCCGCGATCGAGCAGATGCGTGAAGCGGTTGTCCTCCTGCTCGGCGCGGAAGATGCGCGAGCACATCATCGGCGAGAGCGTGAGCGCGATGATGCCCGAGGCGGTGACCGCCCCGACCAGCGTGAAGGCGAACTGGGTGAACAGCGCGCCCGTGAGCCCGCCCTGGAAGGCGATCGGCACGTAGGCCGCCACCAGCACGGCGGTCATGGCGATGATCGGGCCGCCGAGCTCGCGCGCGCCCTGGATCGCCGCCTCGAACGGCGTGCTCCCCTGCTTCATGTGCCGGTCGATGTTTTCCACGATGATGATGGCATCGTCGACCACCAGTCCGATCGCGAGCACCAGCGCGAGCAGCGTCAGCAGGTTGATGGAGTAGCCGAGCGCCAGCATGACGATGAAGGCGCCGACGATCGACAGCGGCATCGCCAGCGCCGGCACGGCGACCGCCCGCGGACTGCCGAGGAACAGGAAGATGACCGCCGTGACGATGAGCAGCGCCTCGATCAGCGTACTGATGACATCGACGATGGAGGCGTGAATGAAGCTGGTGGCGTTGAACACCACTTTCTGAGTGATGCCGCGCGGCAGCTGGCGCGCGATGACCGGCAGCTGCGCCTCGACCCGACGGGCCACGTCGAGAATATTGGCGCTGGGGGCCGCCTTGATGCCGATGAACACGCCCGGGCGGCCGTTGAAGCGCACGCTGAAGTTGTAATTCTGCGCGCCGAGCACGACCGTGGCCACGTCCTTCAGGCGCACGATCGCCCCGTTCTGGTCACGGATCACCAGGTTGCGAAATGCCCGCAGCGTCTTCGGATCGGTCGAGGCGGTCAGATTGATGCTGACCATCCGTCCCTTGGTGTGGCCGGCGGCCGACAGGTAGTTGTTGGCCGCCAGGGCCTGGTAGACGTCGGCCGCGGTGACACCGTACGCCGCCATGCGGTTCGGGTCCAGCCAGGCCCGCAGGGCGAAAATACGTGCGCCCACAAGCTCGGCGTCCTGAACCCCCGCGACGGCGTTCAGCTGCGGCTGCACCACGCGCAGCAGAAAATCGGTCAGCGCGTTCGGCCGCAGTACACTGCTGAAGTAGCCGACGTACATCGTGTCGGTCGTCTGGTTCTTCGCCAGCGCGATCACCGGCAGCTGCGACTGCGGCGGCAATTGGTTGCGCACCGCGTTCACCTGGGCGCTGATCTCGGTGAGCGCCTTGTTGGCGCTGTAATTGAGGCGCAGCGTCGCGGTGATGACCGACTCCCCGGGTATCGACTGGGAGGACATGTAATCGATGCCCTGCGCCTGCGCGATCGCCGTCTCCAGCGGCTGGGTGATGAACCCGGCCACCGTCTGCGCATCCGCGCCGTAGTAGTACGTGCTGACCGTGATCACCGCGCTCTGGGTCTTCGGGTACTGCGTGACCGGCAGCTGGAAGATCGCGCGCGCGCCGAGCACCAGGATCAGCAGGCTGACGACGGCCGCGAGCACCGGCCGCCGGATGAAGATGTCGGTGAATCTCACGCCGTCACCGATTCTGCGCGACGGCGCGAAACTTGCCGTGCGGCCGCACGCTGTTGCTGACGGTGATGGGCGTGCCGTTCTTGAGCTTCATCTCGCCGCTGGTCACGATCTGCTCGCCCGCCGAAAGACCTTTCAGCACGGCGACCTGATCGCCGCGCGTCGGCCCCAGCGTCACGAACACCTGGCGCACCGTCGGCTTGGCGGCGGACTTCGCACCGCGCTTCACCACGAACACCGTGTCGCCGTAGGGGTTGTAGCTGATGGCCGTCTGCGGCAGGGTGAGGTAGTGCCGCGGCGCGCCCGACTGGACCGCGGCATCCACGAACATCCCGGGCATGAGCCGGCGTTGCGGGTTGGCGATCGTGGCTTCCGCCTCGAAATTGCGGGTGGCCGGATCGACCTCCGAGTCGATGGAGGTCACGCGACCGGTGAACACGCTGCCCGGGAATGCGCTCGTCGTGACGTGCACGGTCTGGCCGACCCTCACCCGGGACAAGTCGATCTGCGGGAGCTTGAAGTCGACGTAGATCGGGTCGAGCGACTCCAGGGCCGTGACGGCAGCTCCCGCCTGCAGGTACTGCCCCGGATTGACGGTGGTGATACCGAGCCGGCCGTTGAAGGGCGCCCGGATGGTCAATTCCGCAATCAGCGCCGCCTCGGCCTTCCTCTGCGCCTCGGCGCTCTTCCAGTTGGCCGTCGCGGCATCCAGCACCGCCTTGCCGATGGCCTGGGCCTTATACTGGCTCACGTCGCGCTGGTACGTTAGCCAGTCGTAGTGCGCCGTCGCCTGCAGCGAGCGCAACTGCGCGACTTCGGGCGTGTCGTTGAGATGAACCAACGCCTGCCCCGCATGGGCATAGGATCCGGACGTGAAGTCGACGCTGACCACCATGCCGGCCACCTGCGGGCTGACTTCGACACCGTGCACCGCGCGCAGGCTCCCCACGGAGGTGATGTGGGGCTGCCAGGTCGAGTAGTGCACCACCGCCGTTGACACCGTCTGGGGCATCGAGGCGTTCTTTGCCATGAACTGGGCGATAAAGTGGGCCTTGATGTGGTTCCAGGCCACCACGGCGCCCAGCACCACCCCCATCGAGACCAGTACGATGACCAGTCGTCGCCTCATCACGTTCTTCATCACGGTTCCTGTCCTGATCGTTCTCGCCAGACCGCTCCCGGCGATCTCGCTGCAGCTCACCTTACAATCTCAAGGAGCAGCCGGAAGCCGGCGGCATCCCCCTCAGGGATGCGCGTCGGGCTCGCGCTATGCGCGCTCGGTACGGCTTAGAGATGGGCCATTTTACCTGTCGGCGGGCTTTCTGAGCTCGGCTCGACGCACTTAAGCGTGTCCTCGTCGCACGCGGGCGCGCACTGTCCCTCGAAGGGAGGAGAGGGATCTGCGCCCTCGGAGCTAAAGCGGCTGCTCGGCCGCTTGGGCCTGCCGTCGGCGCTGGATTTCCGCGAAGAAGGACTTCTGCAGGAAGGACGTCGCCTGGACCCGTCCGTTCAGCTGAAAGTTCGCCACCGTAAAACCGCCGTCATCGAGCGGAACCGCGAAGCCGACCTGGGCCGCATGCGCAATGCTCTGCTCGAGCTTCTCACGATTCATCAGCGCCATGCCGTAGATACGGTGACCCACCGCACCGACGCAGAAGATCGCGACGGGATTAGCGCCGCTGCTGGAATTGGCCAGGATCGGGTAAACGTCCCCGAACCGGCAGCTTGTGCGAACGGCGAGCAGCCATCGACAGGAGGCCGAGCGGTAGGCGCAGAACTCCCCGAAAACCTCCCCCTGCCGGTTCACGGTGGCCGCATAGGAGTAGTTGCCATCGGTGGAGGTGGCCACCAGCCAGTGGCCGAATGTGAGCGAGACGGCCGAAGCGCGCCCGGCGAGCCCCATCATCAGGAGCACGAGCAGCGTGGCGTGGCTTTTCTTCATCTGCATTCTCCGTTGTCGCTCTGCGGGCCGCGATCAGGCGGCCCTCTTTGACTTAATCTTCGCCTGCTCCGGCCGGCCGAGCGGACGAGTTGCCAGTTTTGTGAATTTACTCCTTGCGCCCGCCCACGCCAATGCGATAGGAGACATAATGCGGGCAGGCGCGCGCGCGTCCCGGACCCGTGTCACCCCCGCCGATGGCCGGCCGCTCTTGCTCTGCTTAGCGCGTCCCCTGTCGCAGCGACATGACGCCGGTGGCCGTCGCCACCGGCTCTTCGGTATCGCCAAGGGCCAAGCTGGCGTACGCGAAGGCGAGGCGCGAGCCCAGGCGCTGCAGGCGGCCCCGGGCGACATAGCGTCCCACGCGCGTCGGCCGCAGCAGGTTGACCGAGAACGACGCAGTGGTGTGGCTCTGGCCCGCCGCAAGGCGCGTCAGCACCGCGAGCGCGAGCGCGAAATCCAGCATGGCGGCGACGATCCCCCCCTGCACACAGCCGTTGCCCTGCAGGAACTGCGGCCCTGGCGTGAAACCGAGCGTCACCGTACCCTCCTTCGCATCGGCCGCGAGCAGCTGCGTGCCCAGCCCACGCGCCAGGGGATTGGCATCGAAAGGCCGCGGCGTCCCGTCACCGGCGAGAAAGTCGAGGATCAGCGCCTGGTCGGGATTGAGCGAGGTGGAATGGCTCATGCTTTCAGCCTCCGGAATCGGCCATACGGGCGGTGCGCTCGCGGGCAAGATAATCGCTTACCGGGACCCGCTCGATGACCCGAGCAGCCTCCATCACCACGACCTCGTCCACGAGGCGGGCGAGGCCGCTCAGGCGGTGCGTAATGAGGAGCAGCGTCCGATTGCGCGCCGCCGCATCCAATGCAGAGTACAGGTCATGCGCCGTGCGCGCATCCAAGCCCTCCGTCGGCTCATCTAGCACCAGCACCGGCGCATCCTGCAGCAGTGCGCGCGCGATCGCGATCCGCCGCGCCTCGCCGCCGGAGACGAGCGCCCCCCCCTCGCCCAACACGGTGTCATACCCCGCGGGCAAAGAGGCCACGAATGGATCGAGCTGAGCCAGCCCGACGGCGCACTCGATCCTCCCGGCGTCGGCCTCGGGCGCCGCCAACCGCAGGTTCTCGAGCAACGACAGGTTGAACAGCACCGGCTGCTGCGCGATGACCGCGATGCGCCGGCGCAGCACGTCCCCCTGCAGCGCCTGCACGGACTGGCCGGCGAACAGCACGCGTCCTTCCTGCAGCGGGTACAGCTTCAGCAGCGCCGCGAGCAGCGAGCTCTTGCCCGCTCCCGATGCGCCGACCACGGCCACCCGGGCTCCCGGCGCCAGCGCGAGGTCGACGCGATCGAGCGCCCAGGGCGCATCCGCGGCATAGCGCAGGCGGGCGCCCTCGAACACGATGGCGGCAGCCGGCGCCAGGGGCGCACAGCTGTCGGGCTCGACGAAAGCCGG
Source organism: Pseudomonadota bacterium (assembly GCA_021792755.1). Taxonomy (GTDB): domain Bacteria; phylum Pseudomonadota; class Gammaproteobacteria; order Steroidobacterales; family Steroidobacteraceae; genus 13-2-20CM-66-19. The sequence continues at coordinate 20,111 of JAJYUA010000021.1, read as the reverse complement.
CGGCGTATCGGCCAGCTCGAACACGCGCGCGCCGGCGACGAGAGTCGCCTGCCACTGCGCCAGCGCCTCCGACAGCGGCGCGATCACCTCGAACGAAGCCAACGTCAACAGCGACAGCATCACCACCAGCGACGGCGCCAGTGTGCCGCGATGCGCCGCCGTCAGGGCGAACGCCAGCACGGGAAGCAGCGTCAGCTGCGCGAACAGCCCGACCGCGCCGCCGGTCACCGCCTGCAGCAGCTCGATGCGGCTCCGGCGCGCATCCACCCGGGCCGCCAGCGCATCGATGCGCCGGCTGTGCGCGGCGACGCCTCCCCAGGCCAGCAGCTCGGCGTGACCGCGCAGCGCATCGAGCAGCAGGCCGCGCAACGCGGCGCCCTCGCGCACCGCTTGCGCGGCATCGTGCGCGGCGCGGCGCTGCATCCAGACCGGCAGCAGCACGCCCGCGCACAGCGCGCCAAGCAGCAGCACCGAAGCGGCGGCGGGCAGCACGATGAGGCAAACGAGCACAGCCGCCGCCACGGTGAGCAGCGCGACCGCCGCCGGCACCAGCACGGCGAGATAGAAATGCTCCAGCGCATCGATGTCGGCGCGCAGCCGTGCGAAGAGCTCGGCGCTGCGCAGCGCCGACAAGCGCGCCGGCGCCAACGGGATCAATCGCCGAAACAGCCAGGCGCGCAACCCCGCGAGACCGCGCAGCGTCGCCTCGTGCGTGACGACACGCTCGCCGTAGCGGCCGCCGGTGCGCAGGAGGGCGAACGCGCGAATCGCCGCGGCGGGGGTATAGTAGTTGATGACGATGCCTCCGGCACCGGCGACCGCCATGGCCGCGATGAACCAGCCCGAAACCGCCATCAGGCCGATCGCGGCCAGCGCCGCAAGCAGGGCAAGCGCCGCGCCGCCGGCCATCCAGCCGCGATAGGGGTACAGCGTGCCGAGCAAACGTCGCAGCACAGGTGGCAACAGCGGGTTACTCGGCGCCTCCTGCGCCTCGCCCTTGGGGGGCCGCGGCTTCGCCGCGTTAAAAATCGCTCCCGGCGATTTTTTACTCGGCGCCTCCTGCGCCTCGCCCTTGGAGGGCCGCGGCTTCGCCGCGTTAAAAATCGCTCCCGGCGATTTTTTCACGACAGCTCCGCCTGCAACAGATCGGCGTAGGCCCCGCGCGAGCCCTCGAGCTCGCGCGGCGTGCCCTGCTCGATGACACGTCCGTCGCGCAGCACCGCCACCCAGTCCGCCGAGCGCGCCGCGCTCAGCCGGTGCGCCACCAGTATCACGGTATGCGTGGCGGCGGCGGCGCGTATGACCGCCTCCACCGCGCGCGTGCCGTCGGGATCCAGATGCGCGGTCGGCTCATCGAGCAGCCAGACCCGCGCCCGCTCGCGCAGCAGCGCGCGCGCCAGTGCCAGACGCTGCAGCTCCCCGCCGGAGAGGCCCAAGCCGCGCTCCCCGAGCGGGGTGTCCCAACCCTTCGGCAGACGCTCGATCACGGCCGCAAGACCGCTGCGCTCGGCGGCGCGCCGCAGCGCGTCGGCGTCGGCGTCGGCGGCTGCGAGCAGCAGATTGTCACGCACGCTGCCCTCGAACACATGCGTCTGCTGCGGCACCCAGGCTACGCGCGCACGCCACTGCGCCGGGTCGAGCACGGTCAAATCGACCCCATCGATGCATATCTGACCGCCATCGGGCACGGCGAAGCCCAACAGCAGGTTGAGCAGCGTGCTCTTGCCGGCCCCCGTGGCGCCGACCAGAGCGGTCACACGATGCGCCTCGAGCACGATGCTGCAGTCGCGAAGTGCCGCTGCGCGGCCGCCGTGCGCATAGCTGACGCGCTCGATGCGGATTTCCGGCGCGGCCTCGAGCGGCGCTCGTGCGCCCCTTACGAGCGATGCCCCCGGGGCGGACGGGATGTCATCGAGCGCCGAGAGATGCTGCGCCGCCGCGAGCGCGTCCATGCGCGTGTGGCGCATGCCGCCGAGGGCCCTCAGCGGCAGGTAGAACTCCGGAGCCAGCAGCAGCACGAACAGCCCCGCGCGCAGGTGCAGCTCGCCCCATAGCAGGCGAAAGCCGATGAGCACCGCGACCACCGCGATGCTGATCGTGCAGAAGAATTCGAGCACGAGTGTCGACAGAAACGCGATGCGCAGCACCTGCATGGTGAGCAGCCGATACTCCTCGCTCTCGCCGTCCAGCCGCCTCGCGAAGCGATCGGCGGCCCCGAGCTGACGCAGCGTGACGAGTCCGCCCAGCGCTTCGATGAATGCCGCGCCGAGGCGCCTCAGCTGCGCGTAGCGTCGCTCGCTCGCCTGCCCGGCGGCCTTGCCCACCAGCGTCATGAACAGCGGAATCAGCGGCGCGGTGAGCAGCAGCACCAGACCCGAGAGCCAGTCCGCCGGAAACACGAACACCGCGAGCAGCGCCGGAACGAGCAGCGCACTGCCGAGCTGCGGCAAATAGCGCGCGAAATAGGCCAGAATGGCCTCGATCCCGTCGACCAGCCCGGTGATGAGCTCACCGCTCGACTGCGCGCGCAGCCCGTAGGGACCCAGTCCCTGCGCACCGCGCAGCAGACGGGCGCGCAGATCCTGGGAGAGACGCTGTGCCGCGCGAAATACGGTGCGCCGGGCGCCGACGCTCAACCCGAAACGCAGCAACGCGAGCAGCAGCAGGCCGAGCCACAGCGGCCACAGGCGCCTGAGCGGCGCATGCGCGAACACCGCCTGATCGAGCAGGCCCGACAGCAGCCACGCCTGGGCCACCAGCGCGAGCGCCAGCAGTCCGGTGAGCAGCGCCGCGCCCAGCAGGGGCTTGCGGATGCGCCCGGCCTCGCGCCGAAGCCACTCTGCCCCCGGTGCCGCATCGCGCGCACGAGGGGCCGGAATCGGCCCCGCGGCGGGCACCTGTCGTTGCCCGATCAGATCGGCTTGCGCTCGCCGGCGCCGGCGCCGGCCTGCGCCGCAGCGGCATGCTCTTCCTGAGCATCGAGCAGCGCCCCGCCGGCAGCCGAGATCAGCACGATCATCGCGGTACCGACCAGCCAGGCGAAATACCAGGCGCCGCGGGCTCCCAGAACGGCGGCGAGAAAGATCACGCCAAAGGCGATCACCATGAACAGCACGAAGTAAAGAAAAGTCCGCATGGACGCCTCCTCAGTAAGCGTGCTCGTCTTCGTGGGTGATCCGCTCGGCGGTGACCTTGCCGCGCATGACCCAGAACGCCCAGCTGGTGTACCACAGAATCAGCGGCATGAAAAAGACCGCGAATCCGAGCATCCACAACAGCGTCAACTTGCTGGAGCTGGAATTCCACACCGTCAGGCTCACCGACGGATCGGTGCTCGAGGGCAGCATGAACGGGAACAGCGCCGCACCGGCGGTGCTGATCACGCCGATCCACGCCACCGCACCGAGCCACCAGCCCAGATGGGAGCGCCCGGTGCGCGCAGCGAGCAGCGCCCCGACCATCCCGGCAAATCCGGCGAGCGGCAGCAGCCACAGAACCGGATGGGCGCCGTAGTTCGACAGCCACGCCCCCGGCACCATCGCGACGCTCTGCTGCAGCGGGGTCTGCGGCACACCCGCTCCGGGTCCGCCGAGCAACCGATACCCGGCAAGCGCGTGCACCCAGATGCCGCAGAGCGCGAACAGCACGATCGCGAGGCCTGCCGCCAGCTGCGCGAGCCGGCGGGCACGCTGAAACATCGCGCCCTCGGCGCCGTTCATCACGGTCAATGCCCCCATCATCGCCGAGAGCGAGAGCGCCAGCACCCCGGTCACGATCGCGAAGGGGTTGAGAAGCCCGAGGAAGCTGCCGGTGTAGAAGGAGGTCAAGTCCCACGCGAAGTGAAACGGCACGCCGCGAAACAGGTTGCCGAAGGCCGCCCCGAAGACGATCATCGGCACCGCAGCGCTCACCAGGAAGACCCAGTCCCACACGTTGCGCCAGGCGGGGTTGGCGAGCTGGCTGCGATACTCGAAGCCGAGCGGACGCATGATCATGGTCCACAACAGCAGCAGCATCACCACGTAGAAGCCGGAGAATGCGGTGGCGTATATCAACGGAAAGGCCGCGAAGATGGCGCCACCGCCCAGGATGAACCAGACCTGGTTGCCATCCCAGTGCGGTCCGATGATGTTCAGGGCGACGCGTCGCTCGATATCGGTGCGCCCGACGTAGCGCAGGATCGCGCCCACCCCCATGTCCATGCCGACCATGATCGCAAGTCCCATCAGCAGCACGCCGAGCAGCAGCCACCAGATCACTTGCAGGATTGCATAAGGCGCCATGACTCAGTCCTCCAGTCTGCGGCCCTGGGGCGCCGCGGCCAGCGCACGCCCCGGGAGCGCGGGACTCGGCTGCAGGGGCGGCCCGCCCGACTCCTCGTGCCCGGTGGGCCCGAGCCGGATGGCCCGGACCATCAGGTACATCTCGACAGCGATGAAGATCGAGTACAGGGCCACGAAACCGACCAGCGAAAACACCATGTACGCCACGCTGTGCGTCGAGGCGCTCATCCAGGTCGGCAGCACATCGAACACCGTCCATGGCTGGCGGCCGAGCTCGGCCACCAGCCAGCCGGCCTCATTGGCGATGAATGGCACGGGAATCATCCACATCGCCACCTTCAGCAACCAGTTCTTGCGCTGAATCCTGTTGCGCAGCGTATACAGCACGGCGATCACGAAGTACGCCAGCATCAGCAGGCCGAGGGCCACCATCACCCGGAAAGACCAGAACACCGCCGCCACAGGCGGCATGATGTCGCGCGCCGCCCGCCGCATCTGTGCGGGAGTGACCTCGTTCAGGTCCGGCGCGTAGCGCTGCACGAGGAACCCGTAGCCGAGATCCTTGCGATGCGCATCGAATTCGGCCAGCGCCGCGGAGTTGCCCGGACTCTTGGCGAGCCTCTGAAGCGCCTGCACCGCCGGTATGCCGCCCTCGATCCGCCCCACCGCCCGCCGCTCGAGCGCATCGGCGCCCGGCACCGTGCCCGTGAGCGAGTGCGTCACCAGCAGCGACAACAGATACGGCACGCGCACGGCGCCCGCGTTCTCGCGCTTGGCCTGGTCGGGGAATGCGATGAGGTTGAACGGCATGGGCGCCGCCTCCGACTGCCACAGCGCCTCCATCGCCGCCAGCTTGGTCGGCTGCACCCGCGCATCGACGAAGCCCAGAGCATCGCCCAGCGTGATCACCGCGATCGTGGCCAACACGCCGAACAGCGCCGCCATGCGGAATGAGCGCTTGGCCAGCTCGATGTGCCGCTTGCGCAGCATGTAATAGGCGCTCACGCCGGCGACGAAGACCGCCGCCGTGACGTAACCGGCGACGCTGGTGTGCACGAACTTCGACTGCGCGTCCGGATTGAAGATCAGCCTTTGAAAACTGGTCAGCTGCATGCGCATGGTCAGCGGATCGAACACCGCGCCCTGCGGATTCTGCATGAAGCTGTTGGCAACCAGTATCCACAGCGCGGAGAGGTTCGAGCCGAAGGCCACCAGCCAGGTGACCGCCAGATGCTGGCCCTTGCTCAGGCGCTCCCAGCCGAACACCATCAGCCCGATGAAGGTCGATTCCATGAAAAACGCCATCAGGCCTTCGATGGCGAGCGGCGCCCCGAAAATGTCCCCGACGAAGCCGGAATAGAACGACCAGTTGGTGCCGAACTGAAACTCCATGGTCAGGCCGGTGGCCACGCCGAGGGCGAAGTTGATCATGAGGAGCTTGCCCCAGAACTGCGCCATTTCCTTGTAGATCGGCTTGCCGGTGGTGACGTACACGGTCTCCATCGCGGCCAGAAGAAAGCTCAGCCCGAGCGTCAGCGGCACGAACAGAAAGTGATAGAGCGCGGTGGCCGCAAACTGTATGCGCGAGAGATCGACGACGGTTCCGTTAATCATTGAGCGCTACCTCCCGGGAGCCCGGCCGCGCGGCCCGCCGCCTCGGCGGACGCTGCGCATCGGCGAAGTCCGGCGGCATCCCGCTTCCGGTACCTGCATGCGAGCGGCAGCTTAGGCAGCGTCCCGCGGGTCAGGCATGAGGAGCTGACGCAGCCGGCATGCGGAAAGTACCTATGCGCGGCCGGCGGACGGGCTGGCGGCGCGCGAACGCGCCGCTCGCTGGCGCATCTGCGGCCCCTGCGGTAAGTTACGCGATTGACCTGTCCGCGCCGGGGTTGACGTGAAAAAGACATCGCTTGGATTTTACGCCGCATGCATCCTCGCTGCCGCCGCGCTCGCCGGCTGCAGCTCGCCGAATGCCGCCTGGAACAAGGCGTCCTCGCAGAACACCGTCGCCGCTTACCAGAGCTTCATCCAGCATTATCCCGCCGACCCGCGGGTGCAGCAGGCGCGCAACCGCATCGATACGCTGAAGGACCAGCTGGCCTGGAGCGCGGCCAAGAGCGCCGGCACGGTGCAGGCCTACCGGCAATATCTGCAGCAGTATCCGGACGGCACGCATGCCGCCGATGCGCAGAGCACCGTCACCCGGCTCAGGCAAGGGGCGGCGTGGCAGAGCGCCCAGTCCGCGGACACCGTGGCGTCCTACCAGTCCTTCCTGAAGGAATACCCCAATGCGCCCCAGGCGGCGCAGGCGCAGGCGAAGATCGACACGCTCGCCCCCTACCAGCTCCTGTTCGGCCGCTATCGCTCGCCGGCGGTCGCGCAGACCGTCGCCAAACGCCTGAAGGCGAAGTTCGCCGGCCTGTTCGCCGACGTCATCGTCCTGCCGCCGGCAGGCAAGAGCAAGCTCACCGAGGTGCGCTCCTCGCAGATGAGCCAGAACGCCGCGCAGGCCGCATGCCTCAAAGTGCGCCGCGCTCGTCAGCCCTGCTCGGTCGTCAAGATCCGCGCCTCCTCGGGCGGGCTGTCGGCCCTTTAGCTCACCGGGCCACCGGAGGCGAGCAGCAGCCGGATGGTATCGAGGTACTGGCGCTCCTCGGCCCTGAGCAGTCCGAGCTCGGCGCGCTCGCGCTGACGCTCCGCATCGAGGACGGGCAGCAATCCGGAGTTGCCGGCGAGGTAGCTCTTGCGTTCGAGGATCAGCCGTCTGCGTGACAAGGACAGCGCGCGCGCCTGCGCGGCACGCAGCTGCGCATCGTGCTGCAGCGCATCGAGCGCGTCGGCCACCTGCTCGAAGGCGTTCACGACCACCTGCCGATACAGGTCAGCCCGGGCTTGAAGCGCATCGAGCGCCGCGCGGCGCTCGGCATGAAGCCGCCCGCCGTCGAACAGGGGCGCGGTGAGCCCCGCGATCAGCGACCAGGCGGTTGAGCTGGCGTCGAACAGCTGGCCGGGCTGCAGCCCCTCCTGGGCCAGTGTGCCGGTGAGCTCGATTCGCGGGTAAAGGTCTGCCGTGGCAACCCCCGCAGCCGCGGTCGCGGCGCGCAGCTCGGCCTGCGCCGCGAGGATGTCGGGGCGGCGGCGCAGCAGCTGCGACGGAACGCTCACCGGCACGTGACGCGGCAGCGCCAGCTCGCCGAGCGTCAAGTCCGGCCGGCGCCACTCGGCCGGCGTGCGACCCAACAGTGCCGCGAGCGCGTGACGGGCCACGGCGAGCTGCTGATACAAAGGGGGCAGCAGCGTCGCATCGCTGGCGAGTTGCGTGCGCGCGGTGAGCACATCCAGGCGCGGCACGGAGCCCGCCGCAACCGCCTCGCGCACCAGCGCGACGTTGGTACGATCCGCGCTGAGCAGCCCATCCAGCGCGTGGATTTCAGCGCGCGTCGAGGCGATCATCACCGCGCGAGAGGCTACCTCCCCGCTCAGGACGAGCCGCGTGGCCGCCAGCTCGCTGCGCTGGTATTGCTCAAGAGCGCGCCGCTCCTCGATGGTGTGGCGCGTGAGGCCGACGTAATCGAGCTCATAAGCGACGCTGACACCCGCCTCGAAGTAGGTGAACGGGGGAAAGTGCTCGGGTCCGAGAAACGCCGCGCCGTATTTCTGCCGTCCGGCGCCCAGGTTGGCCTCGATCTGCGGGTAACGCGCGGCGGCGGCGACCATGACGCCCTCGTGCGCCTCAGCCAGCGCCTCCTCGGCCGCGGCCAGGTCATGATTGTCGGCAAGCGCCTGCCGCACCAGCGAATCGAGTTGCGGCGAGTGAAACAGCCGCCACCATCGCGCGGCCGGGCCGGCCCCGAGCAGCGTCTGCTGGCGGTATCGCGCCGGCGCGCCGGTATCGCCCGCGACCGGCTTGCCGGGCCGGCGGTAATGCCGCGGCGCGGGTGCGCGCGGGCGCTGAAACACCGGACCGACCGTGCAGCCGGCGAGCAGCAGCGCTGCGAGCGCAAGTGCGTGACGCGCCCCGGCGCGCCGGTCATTTCGCCGTCGTCTCATGCGCTCACTCCACCACCACCGCTTCCCCGCTGCTGCGGCTCAGGCGCGGCCGCAGCAGCAAAACCAGGGGCACCACCGCGAGCGTCATGACGCCCATCAGCTTGAAGTCGTCGTTGTAGGCGATCATGACCGCCTGCTGTGTCACCATCGCATTGAGCGCCGACAAGCCGAAGACGGACGTCCAACTGAACGGCGCATGCAGCACAATCTGCCCCCCGTACGGCACGATGTGCGATACCAGACTCTCGTGTATCACCTGCACGTTGCGCGTGAGAATCGCGCTCGTGCCCGCGATGCCGACGCTGCTGCCGATATTGCGCAGCAAGTTGAAGATCGAAGTGCCTTCGGAGCGCTCGTGCCGGGCGAGCGTGCCGAACGCGACGGTCGTCAAGGTCACGTAGGTGAGTCCGATGCCGAAACCCTGGGTGAGGGTCTCGCTCCAGATCAGCGCCTGCGGTATCTGCAGGGAGAGGTTATCGGCCATGGTCCAGAGCGAAACGCCCGCGATCGCGAGGCCGGCGGCGATCAACACACGTGAATCCACGCGCCCGATGAGCCGGCCGGCCAGAAACATGGCGATGAAGCTGCCGATGCCGCGCGGCGCCATGGCGATGCCGGCGGTCAGCACCGGATAGCCGAGCAGGTCCTCCATGAACGGCGGCAGCAGCGCAAGAGTCGCGAACAGCACCATGCTGATGATGAACATCAGGAAGTTTCCCGTGCTGAAGTTGCGGTCGCGGAACAACGCCGGACTGACGAACGGCTCGCGCGTCGTGAACGTATGCACCAGGAACCAGTACAGGCCGAGCAGCGCCACGGCCGCCTCGATCCAGATCTCGGTCGAACCGAACCAATCCTTCAGCGAGCCGCGATCGAGCAGGATCTGCAGCGCCCCGACCGCCAGACTCAGGGCGGCGAACCCGAAGAAGTCGAATGTCGACTGGCGCCTTTCGGTCTCGCGCATGTAGATGACGATGAGGACCGCCGCGAGAATGCCGAACGGGACGTTGATGTAGAACACCCAGCGCCAACTGTAGCTGTCGGTGAGCCAGCCGCCGAGCACCGGCGCCAGCATCGGGCCGAGCACCACGCCCTGGCCCCACAGCGCCATCGCCCGGCCGTGGCGCTCAGGAGGATTGATGTCGAGCAGCACCGCCTGCGACAGCGGCACCAGCGCGGCGCTGAATGCGCCTTGCATGAGCCTGAACACCACGATCTGCCCTATTGACTGGGCAAGCCCGCACAGCGCCGAGCTCACCGTGAAGCCGATGACGGCGGCGAATAGAACGCTTTTGCGGCCGTAACGCCCGGCGAGCCATCCCGACAGCGGGGTCGCGATCGCCGCCGCGACGATGTACGAGGTGAGCACCCAGTCCATCTGCACGAGCGTCGCCCCCATGCTGCCGCCGATATGCGGCAGCGCAACGTTGGCGATCGTGATATCGACCGACTGCAGTACGGTCGCCAGAGTCACCGCGATCGTGATCGGAATGCGGTGCGGATGAGCACCGTCGGCGGAGCTGTTCATGAGGCGGTGGCGGCGCCGGGGCGTCCCGCCCGGCCGTGCACCGGGCCCGAGCGGGTATCGATCGTCACCTCAGCGCTCAGTCCCGAGCGCACCGGCGGCAGCGAGCCGATGAGCCGCAGCCGCACATCGAGGCGCTGCACCACCTTCACCCAATTGCCGGTCGCGTTCTGCGGCGGCAGGATTGCGAACTGCGCGCCCGTGCCGGGTGTGATGCTCGAGACGACCGCCTGGAAGGTCCGGCCCGGGTAATCATCGATGGTCACGGTGGCATTCTCGCCCCGACGGATGTTGGCGAGTTCGTCTTCCTTGTAATCCGCAGCGACCCACACGTCGTGCGTCGACACCAGCACGAACGCCTTCTCGGCAAGCGGCAGATAGTCGCCCACCTGGAAGTGCTGCACTTCGGTGACGATGCCGTCCATGGGAGCTCGCACGGTGGTGTAGGACAGCTCGAGCAGCGCGCGATTGAGCGCCGCCTGGGCCGCGGCGACCTGCGGGTGGCGGCGCACGGGAATGTCGGGACTGCCGCCGAGACGGGCGAGCACCGCCAGGATCCGCTGTCGCGCCGCGAGGACGGCCTGGCGCGCCTGTTGCCGGGCGAGCTGCGCGCGATCGAATCGGGACTTCGAAGAAACGCCGATCTTGAGCAATCGTACCTGGCGCCGATACTCCCGCTCGGCGTAGGCCTGACGGCTCTCGGCCGAGGCGAGCGCGGCCTGGCCGGCCCGATAATCGGCCTCGAGCGACTCGACCGCGAGCCGCGCGGCCGCGAGGCGCGCGCGCGCGGCCTGCACCGCGATCGCGAACGGACGGGGATCGAGCCGGAAGAGAATCTGGCCGCGCCGCACCGGCTCATTGTCGTGCACGTAGCGCGCGACCACTCGGCCGGACACGTCGGCGCTGACGTCCACCTGCGCCGCCCGCAGGTAGGCATCGTCAGTCGACACATAAATGCCGCCGGTGAGATAAAAATAGAGCGCGACCGCGCCGACCAGCAGCGGCACGCCCCACAGCAGCAGCGGCCGCAACCGCGCGCGCCACGCCCGCCGCATCTGCGCCGCCGCAGGCGCGGCCCCGGGCACGGCGGTCTCGGGAGACGGCGGTTCCCCCAGCCGCGCGGTCTTGGCCGAATCGTTCATCGTCGTTCCTTTGCGCCTTGGGTGCCGCCTCGAGCGGCTACGGCTGGTGCCTCGAGAGCGGTGGCAGTGAAATCAGGTTCGCGTGGACTCGCTCGAGCATCGTCACGAGCAGCGTGCGCTCCTCGGCCGACAGGCCCTGCAACATCTCCGCTCGGGTCTCCTGGATGAGCTGCCAGACGTGCTCGACCACTGGCGCGGCCCTGGAAGTGAGCCACAGCGAATGGGCGCGGCGATCGGAGGGATCGAAGCGCCTCTGCACCCACCCGTCCGCCTCCATCCGGTCGAGGATGCGCACCAGCGTCATGGGATCGAGCTCGGTGAGCTCCGCCAGACGCTTCTGGCTGACACCCTCGCTGTCTTGCAGGTAGATGAGTGCCTTGCACTGCGGCAGGGTGAGCGACAGGCTCTGCGCTCGTTCCTCGAAGCGGCGGGTATAGCGACGGCTGACGTCCTTGAGCAGGAAGCCCAGCTGGCGGAGATGGTCCACACTCGTATCAATGAATATAATATCGGTGTCTATTATATACCTTGATACGGTGCCTCGCAAGCGATCGCTTCTGCAAGGGCGGTATGCGTACAATCTTTGCTTCGAAGCTTGTCCTAGGTGAAAGCCCATGGCCAGCGGCTGGGCCGGCGACGGCGCCGTACAAGATCAGATCGACGCAACCGTGAGCGACGCCATCCGGCGGGCGCAGAGCCGGCTGCCGCAGGGACCGGCACTCACCCATTGCGCAGAATGCGGCGCGGACATCCCCGAGGCCCGCCGTCAGGCGATCCCGGGCGTGCGTCTATGCGTGGCCTGCCAGGAGGCCTCCGACCGGTCGGTCGCCCAGTTCAGCGGCTATAACCGGCGCGGCAGCAAGGACAGCCAGTTACGCTAGGCCGCATCGTTGATGACCCGGCCGGCGACACGATGAGCGAAACGTGCCCTAGAGCGGATTTTCCCGCAACGCCGGCGGGCACGGCGCACAGGGCTCTCCCTCCTGGCAGCCCACCGTTTCCCGGCTCAGGGGGCCGGTGCCGCGCAGCCGCGGCGAGGAGCGACGTGAGCACTCAGCCGACTCGCGGCGCAAGGCCGCCTGATCTTCCCTGCGGGAGCGATGCCCTGCCCGGCGGGTGTATGCCCGCCGGGCAGCGCCCATCGCTCGCCTGTCCGGCCTTTGCGGGGCGGACCCGGCGCTCATGGGTCAACGGCCGCGGGGCGATTCAAGGCTTGCGCGGTCTCAAGTCATCGTCATCGGAATGGCGCCGAGGAAGTCCCGCTTGCCGATCTCGACACCGTTGTGCCGGAGAATGCCGTACGCGATGGCGAGGTGAAAGTAGAAGTTCGGCAGAACGAAGTGGTTGAGATAGTCGGCGCCTTTCATGTGACCCTTGTGATCCGGCCCCAACGGAAAGGTGACCTCCCGCTCCGAGGCCTTGTCGATCGTCGCTCCATCGAGCGTCTTCACGAAGGCGATCGTCCTGGCGATCCGCGCCTTGAGCTCGCCGATCGTCTTCTCGTTGTCATCGTGCTTGGGCGGATCGATGCCGGCGAGCCGCGCGCCGCCGTTCTTCGCCTGGTCGCACACGATCTGCACCTGGCGGGCGAGCGAGAACATGTCCGGGAAAAGGCGCGCGTTGAGCAGTATCGCCGGATCGATCTTCTTCGCCTCGGCATACGCCTCGGCCTTGTCGAGGAGCGCCGAGAGCGAATTCAGGCCGATCTCGAACACGGGCAGGGATGCGGTGGACATCGACATGTCGGGAACCTCACTCGCGATGATGTTGTGGGGAGCGCGCAGGATTCGGGATTGCGGATACAATATATTGCCGACGCGCAGCGGGCAACTGCCGCTCGATGCAATCGGATCGGCCGATTCAGGGGAAACTCATGACGTCACACACCGCCACCGTGGAGTGGCGCCGGGGCTCCCAGCCGTTCCTCGACAACAAGTACAGCCGTGCCCATGTCTGGACGTTCGACGGCGGCGCGACAGTCGAGGCGTCGAGCTCGCCTCACGTGGTTCGCGTTCCGCTCTCGGAGCCGGCCAACGTCGATCCGGAGGAAGCGTACGTAGCGGCGCTCTCGAGCTGCCACATGCTCTGGTTTCTCAGCATCGCCGCCGGCCGCGGCTTTTGCGTGGACAGCTACCGGGACGAGGCGGTCGGCCACTTGGCGCGCAACGGGACCGGAAAGCAGTGGCTGAGCCGCGTGCAACTGCGGCCTCGGATTGTCTTTTCGGGGCCAACGATCCCGGATCCGGCGCAAGTGCAGCACCTGCACCACCAGGCCCACTGCGAGTGCTTTCTCGCAAATTCCGTGCGCACCGAGGTGATCGTCTGCCCTGCCCCCGTCCACTCAGAGCCATGATCGGCGGGCGCGGCGAGGCTCCTTCCCCGGGCCGGCCGATCGGATGAGCCCTCGCGGTGAGCCGCGGACTCATGACCGCACCGGCGCGGCTCATCCTTGCGCTTCGCCCGCTGGTGAAACCGCGGCGCCGGACGGTTGCCGTACTCGATTGGAACCTGCGGCATCGACAATCATCAAAGGTGCTACGGTCATGACAACGCGCGTCCCCCGAATCGCTCCTTCCGAGATTACCCCGCCGCAGGTGTATTTCAACCGCCGCGCCTTCCTGACCGGAGCCTTGGCCGCGGCGACCGGCGTGGCACTCGGGCGGGCCACCGCGGCGGTGGTGCCCGCCGCGGCCGGCGCGCCGCTCCCCTACACGTTCGACGCCGCCGAATCCGTCGGCGCATTGGTGCATGCCCCGGACCAGAACGAGAAGCCCAACACCTGGTACCAGATCACGCACTTCAACAATTACTACGAGTTCGGCACCAGCAAGACCGACCCGGCCGAGCGCGCGGGACGGCTGCAGACCCGGCCCTGGAGCATCACGATTGCGGGCGAGGCGGAGCACACCGGCACGTTCGCGCTCGAGGACTTTCTCAAGCCCTACGCGCTCGAGGAACGTATTTACCGCTTTCGCTGCGTCGAGGCCTGGTCCATGGTGATCCCCTGGGTTGGAATTCCGCTCCGCGCCGTGCTCGATCGGCTCAAGCTCACATCACGGGCCAAGTACGTGGCTTTCGAGTCGCTCTATCGTCCGAGTGAGATGCCGGGCCAGAACGTGCCGATCCTCGAGTGGCCCTATCGCGAGGGGCTGCGCATCGATGAGGCGATGAATCCGCTCGCGTTCATGGTGGTGGGACTCTACGGGCGCGTGCTGCCGAATCAAAATGGCGCGCCGCTGCGCCTGATCGTGCCGTGGAAGTACGGCTTCAAGGGCATCAAAGCGATCGTGCGCATCACATTGACCGAAACGCAGCCGCCGACCACCTGGAGCCTGGCCAGGCCCGACTACTACGGATTCTATGCCAACGTCAATCCCAACGTTCCAACACCCGGCTGGAGCCAGGAGTCGGAGCTGCGCATCGGCAACCCGTTCTTCCATCAGCGCCAGAAGACCCTGATGTTCAACGGCTATGCGAGGGAGGTCGCCCACCTCTACAAGGGCATGAACCTGCGCGAGTACTTCTGAGCTTCCCTCCACGATCCCCCCATGACCCATACTGCGATCAGCCCGCCCACGCCATTTCTCGGATTGACCGTGGAGCGGCGCTACCGCCTCATCTACAAGCCGGCGGTGTTCCTGGCCTGTCTGATTCCTCTGGTGTGGATGACCTGCAGCCTCTTCGGCTGGCTCGGCTTGAGCGTTGCCGTGGACCCGGTGAAATTCCTCGAGCGCCGCTGCGGCAAGACCGCGCTCGACTTGATCATGATCACCCTGATGGTGACACCGGTGCGCCAGCTGGCGCGGCTGCCGCACTTGGTGCGCCTGCGGCGCATGCTCGGACTGTTTGCATTCTTCTACGTGCTGCTGCACTTCACGGTATACGTGGTGCTGGACCTGGACTTGGACTGGCACATGGTGGGCGCCGACATCCTCAAGCGCCCGTACATCACAGTCGGGTTCGGCGCACTGCTCTTGCTCATTCCGCTCGCGGTAACGTCGACCAATCGGATGATGCGGCGGCTCGGACGGCGCTGGAGCCGGCTGCACCGACTCCTCTACCTGATCGCGGCGCTCGGGATATGGCACTTCTACTGGCAGGAGAAAATCGACGAGCGCACGCCGCTCGAATATGCCGCGGTGCTCGCCGTTCTGCTCGGCTACCGCGTGGCGCGCTCCGCGCGCGTCCGCGCATTGCTCGCCGCCACATTCGATCGGCTGCAGCGTGTCACCCACCCCGACGCTCTCCCGTGCGCGCGCGACAGTCAGCCGCCCCCGAATGCGGCTGTCTGCGACGCGGACCGGTCTCATTAGCAAGGCGTGACGGCGCCGCGGTCCGCCAGTTCCTCAGGGTGAGCCGGCACCGGCTGCGGCGGTGCGGCTTCGCCCAGGCACCGGCGGCAGTCAACCCGGCCCGATCGCGTCCGAGCGGCAGAGTCCGCGGGTCTGCCGGCCCGCTTCGGCCCGCGCTGCGGCTCGGCGCTGCGGACTGACCCGTCACAGCGCCGCCAACACAGGCAGGTCAGCCTC
This sequence comes from Pseudomonadota bacterium, assembly GCA_021792755.1. Taxonomy (GTDB): domain Bacteria; phylum Pseudomonadota; class Gammaproteobacteria; order Steroidobacterales; family Steroidobacteraceae; genus 13-2-20CM-66-19. The sequence continues at coordinate 4,582 of JAJYUA010000021.1, read as the reverse complement.
GTCGCGCCGGGATCCTGCTGTCCGGCCAACCCGGGAACGTCGGGCCACCCAGCCGTTCCAGAGGCTTCGTTGCGCACATTCGGCTCATCGGCTAGACTCTGCGGCCCGCTGCGAGCCATGCCCGCGCGGCACCCAGGCCTACAAGCGACCTACGTCCGCCTGTCCCCCGGCAGGACGGGGCACGACAGCACGATCGTCGCGGCTGCTGTTGCACAGGCCTTCGACCCCCCGACCCCGTACGACCGGATTGCGATCCGAAGCGCGGGCCGGTCCGGTACCGCACCATTTGAACGGACAGACATGCTTTCCACATTCAACGTCACGATGCAATTCGGGGCCAAGCCGCTGTTTGAGCAAGTCACCGTCAAATTCTCCGATGGCAACCGCTACGGCCTGATCGGAGCCAACGGCTGCGGCAAATCGACCCTCATGAAGATCCTGAGCGGCGAGCTCGAGCAAAGCGCGGGCGACGTCGTGATGCAGCCCGGAAGGCGCCTCGGCACCCTCAGGCAGAATCAGTTCGCCTATGAAGGCGAGCGCGTGCTCGATGTGGTGATGCAGGGCCACCTCGAGATGTGGCGCGCCAAGCAGGAGCGCGATCGCATCTACGCCGACCCGAACGCGACGGACGCGGATTACATGAAGGCGGCCGAGCTCGAGGTGAGATTCGGCGAGTATGGGGGTTATGACGCCGAAGCGCGCGCCGGCAGCATCCTCAGCGACATCGGCATCGAGGAATCGTTGCACGAGCGAGCGATGCGCGAGGTGGCGCCCGGATTGAAGCTGCGGGTGCTACTGGCGCAGGCCCTGTTCTCGCGGCCCGACGTGCTGCTGCTCGATGAGCCGACGAACAACCTCGACATCCACTCGATCCGCTGGCTCGAGGGCGTGCTCAATGATTACGACGCGACCATGATCATCATCAGCCACGATCGACGCTTTCTGAATCAGGTCTGCACGCACATCGCGGATCTCGATTACCAGCAACTGAAGCTCTATCCGGGCAATTATGACGACTTCATGCTGGCCTCGCTGCAGGCGCGCCAGCGCGTGGAAGCGGCGAATGCCAAGGCTCAGGATCGCATTTCGGATCTGCAGGAATTCGTGCGGCGCTTCTCGGCCAACGCCTCCAAGGCGCGGCAGGCGACCTCCCGCCGCAGGGAGCTGGAGAAGATCAAGCTCGAGGAGGTGCGGCCATCCTCACGGCAAAACCCGTATATCCGCTTCGAACAGCGCAAGAAGCTGTACAACTCCGCGGTCGCTGTCGAAGGTCTTTCATTCCGGTATCCCGGTGCGCACAGGGATGTCTTCAGCAAGGTGAGCTTCAACGTCCGCGCCGGCGATCGGATCGCCATCATCGGCGCAAACGGAGCGGGCAAGACGACTCTGGCGCGGTGCTTGATCGGAGAATTGACACCCACGGCGGGCCGGATCGACTGGGTGGAGAACGCCGAACCCGGTTACATGCCACAGGACCCGCAAGCGGAGTTCGCCGAGAGGATGGATCTGTTCACCTGGATGTCCGAATGGACGGGCAAGGCGGACGATGACTTGATCGTGCGCGCCACGCTCGGCCGGCTGCTGTTCTCCGGCGACGAGGTGAAGAAGTCGGTGCAGGTGCTCTCGGGAGGAGAGAAGGGCCGCATGCTCTACGGCAAGCTGATGCTGACCAGACCCAACGTCCTCATCATGGACGAGCCCACGAACCACATGGACATGGAAACCATCGAGTCGCTGCAAACGGCGCTCGAGCTTTACCCCGGAACGCTGCTGTTCGTCTCCCACGACCGGGAATTCATCAGCGGCCTTGCCAATCGGATCATCGAGCTGAAAGCGGACGGAACCATCGAGGATTTCACCGGAACGTTCGACGAGTACCTGGCGGCACATCCTCTGGTCGCGTAACGCGCACGCTCGGCCGCCCCCCCCCCTCGGCAGTGCGGAGTCCCCACCGGCTGCAACACGGCACCGAGATCGGACCGACCTCGTATCCCTACACGCGCGACCTCGCCGGCAGCCGGCCGGTCTCGCAGACGCCCGGTTACGGCAAGGCCGCGCTCAACACGCGGCTGTTCTTTACGGAAGAGGCGTCGCTCTGTGGCATCGAGGAATCGGGCGGCGACCGGCAGCGATCGGAGCACCGGATTCTCCACTACACCAACCTCGACCGCGGCGGCGACATCGCGGCCCGCGCCGCCGCGGCAAAGCCATGGCTGCGCCTGTTTGCGCAAGCTGTCAATTTGCCTGTTTCGAGCCCCGAATCCGCTCAATTTGGACTTTGAATCCCGTTTGCCGCCATGTTGCGTGCGATACCGTACAGACCGTCGAGTCCCATCGGCCCACGCTGCCATGGCTGTACGATCGTGCAGCGGTGCGGAGTGAGTTCGATGAATTCGCAGAGCGGCCACCCCGCCACCGACGAGGCGCAGATGACTCTCGATTCCATCGGCGACGGGGTGATCAGCATCGACGTTGACGGCAAGATCACCTACCTCAATCCGGCCGCCGAGCGCATGACCGGCTGGTTGCGCCAGGCGGCATGCGGCCGCTCCCATCTGGAAGTGCTGCGCATCATCGATGCCGACAGCCGCACGCCGGCGCTCAACCCACTCACCATGGCCATCCTGCACAACAGGACTGCGACGCTGAGTGCGAACAGCGTTCTGATCCGCCGCGACGGCGTGGAGACAGCCATTGAGGACACTGCGGCGCCCATTCGCGACGGCAAGGGAACTCTGTGCGGCGCCGTGATCGTGTTCCACGACGTCAGCGTAACGCGCGCGCGATCGCTGGAGATGATCCACAGAGCCCAGCATGACACGCTTACCGACCTTCCAAACCGCCTGTTGCTCAACGAGCGGCTCACGCAGGCGATGTCGCTCGCCCGACGTCACGGTACATTGCTCGCATTGATGTTTCTGGACGTGGACCGCTTCAAGCAGATCAACGACTCGATGGGTCACGCAATTGGCGATCAATTGCTGCGGTCCATCGCGCATCGGATGACAGCCTGCGTGCGCGACTCCGATACCGTGAGTCGCCATGGAGGCGATGAGTTCATAGTGCTGCTGCCCGAGGTGGCGCACGTAAGAGATGCAATTGCGTGTGCGGAAAACCTGCTGGCCGCCCTGCGCCGCCCGCACCAGCTCGAGAAATTGGTGCTGCGTATCACGGTGAGCATCGGAATCGGACTCTACCCGACTGACGGTGCCGACGCTGATACGGTATTGCGCCATGCCGACATCGCCATGCTCGACGCGAAGATGCGTGGCGGGGCGCAATACCAGCTGTTTACGCCGAACATGCGCGAGCGTGTCGCGGCGCAGTCGCATTCCTGACCCAGCGATCCCGCAGCCGCCTCTCCGACGCGACCCGTGCCGACCTTTGCCGAGCGTCGCCAGCGACAGGTTCATCGCGCCCGCGATGGCGCGCCTCGCATCGCTCGATACCTTCTGCGAGTCGCCATCGCCCTGGCCTCATGCGGCGCCTCCGGGCTGCGCCGCGTCTTCCTCGGCCGCTGCTCGACTCTCTTCACGCGCCCGTAACACGGCACGCCCGAGGGGCGGGCCGGGCCGACCGATCGAAATTCCGCACCATCGGCACAGCGCGCGCTTGCCGAGAGAGAAATCTGCCGGACGGTGCCCGATCGGCGGCCGATGTTCGGATGCAAACCCTCAGGCGCGCCGCAGCCGGTGCGAGGACTTACGGGTGCGCCGCCTAGCTCTGTGCGCGCCGAAATATCGCCTGAACCGCCCGGTAGCACACGCAGGAGGAGGACTCGAGCCTCCTTTCGTTCAGTATTCGCAGTCTGCCGCGGCTATATTCGATCACGCCCCGGCGCTTGAGCTCGCTCGCGGCCTGGGTCACCGCCTCACGCCGCAAGCCGAGCATGTGGGAGAGAAAGTCGTGGGTCAGAAAGAAGTCCGTGTTTCCGACCCGGTCTCGCGTCATCAGCAGCCAGCGCGCGAGTCTCGCGTCCGCTTCATGGAAGCGGTTGCAGGCGGCGGTTTGCGATATCTGAGTCATCAACGCGAAGGTGTACCTGTACAACGCCTGCTGCAGTGGCGGATTTCGGTTGAACTCCTCGAGAAAGGGCGCCGAGGACATGCGCAACGCCGCGCCGCCACCTTGCACGATCGCGCGAACGCCGGACTTTCCGACGCCCAGGATGAACGGCATTCCGGCCATGCCTTCGTTGCCGACCATGCCCACCTCGAGGCTGCGTCGCCTGTCGACCGCCGTAAGTAGCGAGACCAGACAATCGACGGGAAAGTAGACGTGGCGGATCGTCCGTCCAGGCTCGTAAAGCACCTGGCGGAACTTCAGCGTCACCGGCTCGAGCCGCGCCCGCAGCTGCGCGCGATTTTTCTCGGGAACGCTCGCCAACACTCGATTTGCCACGAATTTCTCGTCCATCGTCAGTCCCTCATCGCGCGGCGGCACCGCAGTTGCGAAGCCGCTAGTGTAGTGCTTCATAATTAACGGAACCGATGAGCGCAATTCCTGTCTTACCATTGAGGCGATCAATGGGGAACGAGCGATGCGCAAAGCGGCGGAGATTGTGTTGTTGAACGAGGAGCGA
>JAJYUA010000020.1 GCA_021792755.1 Pseudomonadota bacterium | reverse complement strand
ATCTCATCGAAGGGGTTCACGCTCATCTTCACCCCTTCGCTCACCACGCCCGTGCCGTCCGGCTTGACGCGAATGCGCACGTTGTAGTCCACAACGCGCTTGATGCCAACCAGTATGCGTTTCATCAGTTAGTTCGATTGCTCACTAAACGAGGTAGTGCCACTTGGGAAGGCGGCGCCATCGACCGTGTCATGTATTTTCGACCGTCTCCGGCGGCGACCGCGGCCGCCGCCCGCGCGCGTTTTCGCGCGGAGCAAGCGGCTTGGGCGCAGGCAGGTCCACCACCTTGCGCAGATGCACGTACTGGGCGGTGGAGTGCGGGATACCCATCGCTTCCACGAAGTGCGCCTGGAAGCGCGGCTCGAGGGCGGTCTCGACCTTTTCCACCTTGCGCACCAGCGTCTCGATCGTCTGCCGCGAGTCGAGGTCGAGCAACGCGATGCGCGCTCCGGTGCCGGCGGCATTGCCTGCCGAGGCGACGTGCGAGAGATCACAGTCCGGGATCATCCCGAGGAGCATGGCGTACTTGACCTCGATATGAGCGCCAAAGGCGCCGGCGAGACGGATGCGCTCGACGCGGTCGGTGCCGAAGTGCTCCATCAGCAGCTTGATGCCGGCATAGAGGGCGGCTTTGGCGAGCTGGATCGCTCGCACGTCGTTCTGGGTGACCAGGAGCGTCTGCGCCCCCTGATGTATCACGTAGCTGAAGGTTCGCCCCTGCGGCACGATGCGCGGACTGCGTGCGGCAAGCCGTCCATCCACCACACCGTCCTGATTGATGATGCCCGCGAGATACATCTCGGCGATGATCTCGATGATGCCTGAGCCGCAGATGCCGGTGACTCCGGTCTCTTTGATCGCCTCCTCGAACCCCGGCTCGTCCGACCACAGGTCCGAGCCGATGACTTTGAATCGGGGTTCCAGGGTCTGCGGATCGATCCGCACCCGCTCGATGGCTCCGGGCGCGGCGCGCTGACCGCTGCTGATCTGCGCGCCCTCGAAGGCCGGGCCCGTGGGGCTCGAGCAGGCGAGCAGCCGCTGGCGGTTGCCGAGCACGATCTCGGCGTTGGTGCCGACATCCACCAGGAGGGTGATCTCATCGGCGAGGTCAGGCCGCTCCGAGAGGATCATGCCCGCAGTGTCCGCGCCGACGTGCCCTGCGATACAGGGCAGCACATAGGCGCGGGCATTCGGGTGCAGGGCAAGACCCAGTTCCGCGCTGCGAAGGGCGGTGGCCTCGTCGGTGGCCAGTGCAAACGGGGCGCCGCCGAGCTCGACCGGGTCGATGCCGAGCAGCAGGTGGTGCATGATGGGATTGCCGACCAGGGTCACCTCCAGGATGTCCTCGGGGGTGGCGTTCGCCTGCAGCGCCACTTCGGCGGCGAGCTGGTTGAGGGCTTCGCGTACGGCGACCGTCATCTGCTCGGCTCCGCCCGGGTGCATCATGGAGTACGACACACGGCTCATCAGATCCTCGCCGAAGCGGATCTGAGGGTTCATGGCCCCGCTCGAGGCGAGCACTTCGCCGGTTCGCAGGTCGCACAGATGGGCGGCGATGGTGGTCGAGCCGATGTCTACCGCGAGCCCGAGCTTGCGATCGTGGTAGCCCGGCCAGAGGCCGATGATCTGCGAGCCGCAGCGCACGGCCGCCGTGACTTTCCACTGCGCCTTGCGCAACAGCGGCTGCAGGCTCTGCAGGACCTGGAAGTCGCACTGAAGAGCGCTCAGCTGCCACTCGCGCGCGAGGGCTTCCTTCAGCCGCTGCAGATCGCCGGCCGGATGGTGCATGTCGGGCTGGCGCACCTCGACAAAGTAAAAGTGCACCGCAGGATTCAGGGTGATGGCGCGGGCGTCGGCGTCCTTGCGCACCACCTGCCGGTGCACCTGGCTGCCCGGGGGCACGTCCACCACCAGGTCGCCCTGGATGAGCGCCTGACAGGACAGACGCCGGCCGCTCAAGAGGCCGCTGCGGCGCGCGTAACTTTTTTCGGCGGCGCCCATCGAAGAGAGGTGACCGGCCTCGGAGAGGACGCCGTGCTTGGCGAACTCGCCCTCCATGACGAGCACCTGGCAGCGCCCGCAGATCGTCCGTCCCCCGCACACGGAATCGATATCCACGCCGAGCGCGCGCGCCGCCGCGAGCAGCGAAGTGCCGAGCGGGAAGCGACCGCGCTTGCCCGAGGGCGTGAAAACGACCAGCGCGCCCGGTTCAGCTGACACGGCGGCGATGACCTCCCTCGCGCCGGCCGCGCGCGGCGCCCTCGGCACCGGCGAGGCCGGCGGCCGGGACTTCGCGAAACTTGCGGATCCAGCGCGCGCAGTCCGGATCGTGCCCCATCATGACGTCCGCCCCCATGATGGCCCGCACGATCTCGGTGTGCAGCGGGTTCATGATCGCAGAGGTCATGCCGGCGCCGATCGCCGAGATCAGGAACGCCGCCGTGATGCCCTCGCGGGCGGGGAGCCCGAAGCTGATGTTGGAGGCGCCGCAGGTGGTGTTCACTTTCAGCTCGGCTCTGAGCCGGTGAAGCAGGTGCATCACCTGCACACCCGCCTTGTTGATGGCGCCGATCGGCATCACGAGCGGATCGACCACCACATCGCAGACCGGGATGCCATGGTCCATCGCGCGGTGCACGATCTTCTTCGCCACCTCGAAGCGCACATCCGGGTCCTCTGAGATGCCCGTCTCGTCGTTGGAGATCGCCACCACCGCCGCGCCGTATTTCCTCACCAGCGGCAGCACCGCCTCGAGCCGCTCCTCCTCGCCCGTGACGGAGTTCACCAGCGCCTTGCCCTTGTAGGCCGCAAGGCCCGCTTCCAGGGCCGCCACGATGGAGGAATCTATGGACAGCGGCACATCCGTGATCGATTGCACCAGCTGCACGGCCTTGGCGAGGATCGCCGGCTCATCCGCGAGCGGGATGCCGGCATTCACATCGAGCATGTGCGCGCCGGCTGCGACTTGCGCGCGCGCGTCGGCCTCGACGCGCGAGAAATCCCCCGCGGCCATCTCGGCGGCGAGGATCTTGCGGCCGGTGGGATTGATCCTCTCGCCGATCATGACGAAGGGACGCTCGAAGCCGATAACGACTTCGCGGGTGGCTGAGCTTAAGACTGTGTCGGTCATGATGCGGCCATTGTGTTGGAGAGTTACGCTGCGGATCGTGGCCCGGATGCCTGCGGATCGCGGCCCGGATACCAGGGGAGCCGGCCGCGCAGGATTCCGGAGCGCTCGATGATGTCGGGAACACTGTCTTCCTGGCGGTAGGCCATCACGTGCACTCCGCTCGCCCCGCGCACTTCGCGGATCTCCTGGATGAGCTCGATGCAAAGATTGCGGCCTTCGCGCGCGCCGTCCCGGGCGCCCGCGAGGCGCTTGATGACCGCCTCGGGAATATGAAGGCCCGGAACGTTCGCGCGCATCCATTCGGCGGTCTTTGCCGAGCGCAGCGGGCCGACACCGACCAGGATGAAGACCTTGCCGAACAGCCCGAGATCCTCCACCCGGCTCATGAAGGTCTTCAGCAGCGGCACGTCGTAGCAATACTGAGTCTGCACGAACTGCGCGCCGGCGGCCACTTTCTTGGCCAGACGCTGCGCGCGCCACTCGGTCGGCGGCGCGAACGGGTTCGAGGCCGCCCCGAGGAACACCCGCGGCGCATACGTGAGCTTGCGCCCGCTCAGGAACCGGTGCTCGTCGCGCAGCGTCCGGGCCGTCAACAGCAACGACATGCAGTCGAGGTCGAACACCGGCAGCGCCTGCGGGTGATCGCCCGCCTGCACTCCATCGCCGGTGAGGCACAGAATGTTGCACACGCCCATGGCGGCCCCGCCCAGGATGTCGCCCTGGATCGCGATGCGGTTCTTGTCCCGACAGGAGATCTGCATCACCAGGGCGTAGCCCATGCGGGTGAGGAGCGCGCAGACCGCCACGCTCGACATGTGGCAGTTCGCTCCGCTGCCGTCGGTGGCGTTGATGGCATCCACGTAGCCGTCGAAGATCTTCGCCCGCTGGTAGACCTCCTCGGGGTCGGCGGAATCGGGCGGAGCGAGCTCGGTGGTCACGGCGAACTGGCCGGCGCGCAGAATCCGCTCGAGCCGCCCGGGGGAGGTGTGACCCGGCAGGATCGGCAGCGGATAGCCGGGAACCGGCTCGTCCTCGAAGATCATGCGGCCGCTCCGGCGCGCTCGCGGGCCACGCGCAGCCAGGAGGAGCGGCCCTGCAGCCGCCGGTCGACCGGCAGCTGGACCTGCCCGAGCGCCTCGCGGCCGCCCGCAATGCGCGCGCTGCCGGCGACCGCCTGATGCCAGACGCATTTCATTTCGGGGCGCACCTCGCAATGGCCGTTGTCGCGTACGCCGCCGCAGGGGCCGTTGCGAAGCTGCTTGGGACAGTTCATCGGGCAGGACATGCCGGTGCAGGAGAGCACGCACTGGCCGCACATTCTGCAGTCGAACAACAGTCCCTTGACCGAGCGCTCGAGGGCGGCCACGGGGCGCTCGAGGCGCTCATAGCCCAAGCGCTTGAAGAGCGGATGCAGGCCGACGAGGACGGTCTCGAAGCCGCGATAGAAGGCGTTGAGGCCGCGCGCATGGCGCACCGACCAGACTCGCAGTGCGTACATCAGGCCTCGCCGGACTCGGCAGAGAAGGGGGTGTCGGAGGAGGGATCCACGCCCTTGCAGCGCACGAGCTGCTCGAGGCGCTCGTCGCTGTACAGGGCCTCCAGCCGCGCCGCTTCCGCGAGCGCCTCGGCCTGAAGGTCCTCTCCGCAGGGACGGGGCGGGCTGCGCTGCCAGTCGGCGAGATAGGCGTTCGAGGTGCCGCGGCCGGCGCGCATCGCGGCCCGGTCCACCGCTTCCTGGAAGCGTGGGGAGAGTTGCGCCTTGGCCGTCTCGCGTGCGCGCTTGACGATCACCTGCGCGGGGATGTTGCGCCAGGAGATGATGATCAGGTTTGCCATGCGGGGGGGGCGCCTGTGGCAGGGATGGCAGGGATGGCGAGGGCGGCGAGACGGGCACCGAGCTCGCCGTAACCCGTGAACCGATGCTCGAACGCCAGGCCCAAGCGCGAGGCGATCTGCCGCGCCTGCTCGATGAGCTGCCCCGAACGCGCCTGCGACAAATAGACCACCTTTCGATAGTTGCGGAAATACGTCTCGGCGAGCTCGGGGTGGCGGTCGATGCCGAGTCCGTGAATGACCAGCCGCTCGAAGTGGCGCGTGAGGAAATCCGTCAGATAAAACGTGCCGGGCTCGGCGTCGGCCAGCTCGGCGAAGGTCTGCGCGCCGGCGAAGAACTCATAACAGTGCGCCCCCGGGAGACGCTCGACGCCTTCCTCGGCGAGCACCCGATCGAGCTCTCCCATGGTGCCGCACTCGGCATAGGCGACGAAAATCGCACGGTACCGCCCCCGGTGGGCGCGCAGCTGCTCGCGCACCGCCGGGGCGATGCGCTGCGGACGGTTGTGCAGCTCGGGAGCCAGGCACTTGAGGTCGATCGCCCAATCGTTGGCCCTGCGCAGCGCGTTGATCTCCCGGGCGAGCGCTCCGCAGGCGATGATCAGGATGCCGCGGCGTGTGTCCATGGGAGTGCATCGGCCCTTAGGCGGCGTGGCGCGCGGCGCGGCGGGCGGCGATCAGGCTCTTGGCGGTCTCCACCGCGATCGCCGCATCGCGGCAATAGGCGTCCGCCCCCACGGCCTTGCCGAACTCCTCGTTGAGCGGGGCGCCGCCGACCAGCACGATGTAGTCCTTGCGGATGTCGAGCTCGCGCAGCTTGTCGATCACCACCTTCATGTAGGGCATGGTGGTGGTGAGCAACGCCGACATGCCCAGGATGTCGGGCTTGTGCCGCTCGAGCGCCTCGAGGTACTTCTCCACCGGGTTGTTGATCCCTAAGTCAATCACCTCGAAGCCCGCTCCCTCGAGCATCATGGACACCAGGTTCTTGCCGATGTCGTGGATATCGCCCTTGACGGTGCCGATGACGACCTTGCCGATCGGCTCCGCTCCGGTCTCGGCCAGGAGCGGTCGCAGGATCTCCATCCCCGCCTTCATGGCGTTCGCCGCCAGCAGCACCTCGGGCACGAACAGGATCCCGTCGCGAAAGTCTATGCCCACGATCCGCATGCCCTCGACGAGCGCATCGTTCAGCACCTTCTCCGCGCCCCAGCCGCGCTCGAGGAAGAGATTCGTCGCTTCGACGACCTCGTCCTTCAGCCCGTTGTACAGATCGTCGTGAACCTGCTCGGTCAACTCCTGATCGTTCAGGTCGCGCAGATTGAAGTCGCTGTCGTCTGTCATGCTAGCTCCCGATAGGGTCTTGCCGGTGCAAGGGTAATGGAGAGGGGCCGGAAAGCTGGTGGAATTGCGACTGCCGCATGCCCGTAGACGACATCTCGCGAGTCAAGTGCCTGCCCTTTGATCAGTGTCTCGCGTCACCGGCGGCACCGTCGTGAGACTCAGTCTGCGGTGCAGCCTCCGTGCTGCCATGCGAAGGGCCAGCGGCGTCCGAAAGGGCCAGGGGATTGGTGGCGACCCGCGGCGCCGGTCCCTGCGGGCCGGCGGCAACGAACCGCCCTTTGAGCTCTGCGGGCACCGATTTGCGGCGGCGCTTGCGCCAGAGGTCGAAGGCGCTGAGCACGAGCGTCAGAGAGGCGAGCGTCGCGAAATAGGACCTCGGGCCAAAGGCGGCAATGAGGCTGCCCAGCACCACGGGGCTGATGGCAGCGCCCAGGCCATTCAGGCGCAGCAACGCGCCGCTCGCTGCGACCATTTGCGACGGCTCCAGCTTGTCGTTCACATGCGATACCCCGAGGGAGTAGATCGTGAACGCCATGACGCTGAAGGAGGCGGTCAGGGACAGGAAGAGGAATTGGGGAAGGTGGCGAAATACCGCCAATGCCGTTGCACACGCCCCCGCGATGACGCATACGCCGGCGATCACCGTGCGCCGGTCCATGCGGTCGGACAGTCGACCGACCGGGTACTGGCCCAGGACGGCGGCCAGCACGCTCACGCCCATGAAAGTGGCCACTCCCGAGGTGCGGAGGCCGGAGAGCTGCGCGTAGACCGGCCCCATGGAGTAGACGCTCGAGGTCACCATGCCGGCGACCGTGACGGCCACCACGCCGAGCGGCGAGTCGCGATAGAGCTCCCGGTAGCTCACCTTGCGCGGCAGGGCGATCTCGGGCGCTCGCTGAGCGGCGATCAGGATGGGCACCATGGCGAGCGAGATGAACGCCCCGGCCAGCATGAAGGGCGTCGCGGTGCGCGGGTTGGCCGGGATCAGCAGGAACTGGGCGCCGCCGAGCCCGATGTAGAGCACGACCATATAAACGGCGAACAGCCGGCCGCGGGTGGCGCGGGTCGAGGTGTCGTTGAGCCAGCTCTCGACCACGACATAGATGGCCGCGAAGCTCAGCCCCGAGATGCCGCGCAGCAGCGCCCAGGAGAGCGGGTGCACGAATATGCCCTGCACCAGAATGGCCGCCGAGGCGACCGCCGCCATCGCGGCGAACACCCGGATGTGCCCGACGCGCCGGACCAGATGGGGCGCCGCCGCCGTTCCGAAGAGGTACCCGAGGTAGTAGCACGACATCACGATGCCGGTGACCGGCGCGGCAAAGCCCTCGAGCGTGGCGCGCAGACTGATCTCGGTGCTCTGCAAGCCCGCCCCGAGCATCAGAATGCCTACGCCCAGCAACAGCTGCCAGGTCGCCGAGAGCGCACTCGAGGGGGGATGAAGGCTGTCGCCTTCGTGTGGGGAGCTCACGATGGGTGACTCGTCGCAGGCGTGCGGCGGAGAAAACCGCCGGATCGGAACGGGCCGCCGCTCACTGCCGAGCGGATCGCGCGCCATGCTACCACGGCGCCGCGCCGATGTTGCGTCGCGCGCCGTTATGCCGCGACGCGATGGCGTGATGCGTTTTCGGTATCGGCCCGCGCCGGGAGCCGCCCGCCCGACCCGGCCGAGGGCGCCGGCGCCGCGGGCGACCGCCCCCGATTGGCGGCGGACGGCGGCAATCGGCACGCCTGCGACTTGCGCGGATGCGAGGATACGCGAGCCTCTCGGGCCGTCTCAATCCGACAGATCGGCTTTTCTGCGCGCGATGAACTCCCGCAGCGCCTCGTCCTTCGACGGATCGAGCGGCGGGGCTTGGTAGCTCTCGAGCATCGCCTTCCACCGCTTGTTTGCGCGCATCAAATGATCCTGCGCCCCCTCGGCGCTCCATTGCTCGAAGGAATTGTTGTCGGAGAGCTCGAAATCGTAGAAGGCCGTCTCGAAATTGGCCAGGGTGTGCCGGGATCCGAGGAAGTGCTTGCCCGGCCCGACCTCATGGAACGCATCGAGCGCGAACGCGTTCTCATCGAGCGCCATTCCCCGGGCAAGGATGTGCAGCGCGCCGCACTGATCGGCGTCCATGACGAATTTCTCGTAGGACATGACCAGGGCCCCTTCGAGCCAGCCCGCCGAATGCAGTATGAAGTTCGCGCCCGCGAGGAATGCGGGCCACATCGAGTTGGCGCTCTCGTACGCGGCCTGCGCGTCGGGCACCTTGGATGCGCAAAGATTGCCTCCGCAGCGCAACGGCACACCGAGCCTGCGGGCGAGCTGGCCGATGGCGAAGTAGGCCAGGGCCGGCTCGGGGGTGCCGAAGGTCGGAGCGCCGCTGCGCAACGACATCGAGGAAAGGAAGTTGCCGAGAATGGCCGGTGAGCCGGGGCGCTCGAGCTGGCCGAGCGCGACGCAGAACATGGCCTCGGCGAAGCACTGCGCGAGACCTGCCGCCGTGGTGACCGGCCCCATCGCTCCGCCCAGGATGAACGGCACGCAAACCGGGGCCTGGTTGGCGGCGGCGTAGGTTCGGATGACACGGCTCGCTTCGCCGTCGAGAACGAGCGGCGAGTTGACGTTGACGTTGCCCAGGATGACGCAATTGTCCGCGACAAAATCCGCCCCAAACAGGATGCGGCACAGGTCGATCGAGTCCGCCGCCCTTGCCGCGGTGGTCACCGAACCCATGAACGGCTTGTCCGAGTAGCGCATGTGGGCGTACACCATGTCCAGGTGCCGCTTGCCGACAGGCACATCGACGGGCTCGCACACGGTGCCGCCCGAGTGGTGCAGCCAGGGGCAAAGATAGGCGAGCTTCACGAAATTGTGGAAATCCTCGATCGTTCCGTAGCGCCTGCCGCGATCGAGATCGGACACGAAAGGCGATCCGTAAGCGGGCGAGAGCACCGTGTTGTTGCCGCCGATCCGCACGCTGCGCGCGGGATTGCGCGCATGCTGCACGAATTCCCCCGGGGTCGTGCGGCGAACGATCTCGCGGGCGAGTCCTGCCGGCACGTGCACCCGCCACTCGTTCGTGATGCTCGCCCCCGCCTGCCGCCAGAGCCGGATCGCTTCGGCGTCGCCGCGGATCTCCAGACCGATCTGCTCGAGCAGCCGGTCGGCATGCCGCTCGAGGGCTTCGAGCCCCTCGGGCGAGAGCAGCTCGTAGGGCGGAATGGCGCGGGTGATGTACGCCGGGCCCGCCGGGCGGACGGCGCGCTGCGCCCTGCGTGATTCCCGGGCGCTCGGCCGGGCTCTGCGCGGCACTGCCGCTTCGTCGGTCATGGGACTCCTCCCCCTCGGTCGCATGCGCAATGATCGCACGGGCATCCGTGACGATAGCGCCGCGCCCGCGCCCGGGTCTTCGTTCCCGTGTACCATTGCTAGGAGTTCGGCCAGGATTGCGATCGAGGAGGATTCGTTGCGGCGGGCTCGGGCGGAGCATCGTTCATCGTGACCTCGGACAGCCACAAGCCCGATGAAAGGCGCGACGGCTGGTCCGGCACCCAGGGGCTGTTCCGGGCGATACTGGCCGGCCCGGGCCATACGCTTGCCGATGCGTTCGCAAGTCTCGAGCGCCCCCCCCATGTCGAGCGGATCCTGCGCCACCCGACGCGCGGGGTGATCGGGGCGCGCGTGGCCCTCGCCCCGGAGGAGGGCGAGGGCTATTGGGAATTCACCCGCATCCGCGACGAGATCTACGTCGTGGTCGCCAACTTCGCCTACAAGGATCCGCGGATCGAGCTGGTGCCCGGCGACGGGCTCGTGCAGTTCGACTTCAAGATCTCCGGCGACCTCACCCTCGCGGTGAGCCGCACCGAGCCGGTGAGATGGAACCGTCCATCGCTGCTCGTGTGGTCACAGCCGAAGGGCGTGGACATCAGCGAGTGGACGGCGCCGCGCGCCCGCGAGCAATTCATCATCGTCAGCATGCGGCCGGAGTTTCTTGCGCAGACCTTCCTCTCCTCGGCGCTGGAGGCGCCGGAGCCGCTCAGGGCGTTCGTCTCGAGCTGCGCGGAGCGGATCAACTACTGCCAGCATCCGCTCTCCTCGCAGACGCTCGAGGTCGCCACGCGGCTCATCAACAATCAGCAGGTCGGTCCGCTGGCGCTCGTCTACACCGAGGCGCTCGCGCTCGAGCTGGTCTGTCATGCGGTGGCGAGCCTGTGTGCGCTCACCGGGGCGCCGGCGGAGCAATACAGCGACCGCGAGCTCAAATGCCTGCATTCGGCGCGGGCCGTCCTGATGCGCCAGTTCGCGCCCGCGCCCACGATCGACAAGCTCGCCCGCTCTGTCGGCATGTCGAAGTCGACCCTCACCAAGGGCTTCAAGGCCGTCTTCGGTGAAACGATCTTCGATTTCAGCCTGCGTTGCCGGATGCGCCACGCCCTCACCCTGATCCGCGATCAGGGGGTTTCGGTCGAGCAGGCCGGCGAGGCGATCGGCTACGCCCATCCCACCTCCTTCACCACCGCCTTTCGCCGTCACTTCGGCATGCGCCCGATCGACCTGCGCCGCGGCAAATCGCGCTGATGCGGCCGAACTCCTAGCAAATCCTCCGCGCCAACAAAGGTGGCTCGAGCTCGGCGCGCGTATCGTCCGGCCACGAGGCATGCGGTCGCATGGCGCCTGGTGAGGAACCGGAGCGGTCGGTCGCGCCCGTCAGTCAAGACAACCAGCTCTCGGGGGCGATAGTGATGAAAGGCTCGAATTCGAGGCGCGGCAGCGCCGTGACGGCAACTGCGGCGCGCGGACGAACGCTCTCGAGGGTCGGCGCGGCGGTGTGCCTCGCTCTCTACGGCGCCGCCCATCTTGGCGCCGCGGCCCATGCCTCCGAGGCAGCCGATCAGGCCGGTCGCTCGAGCTCCCCGGCCGCCGCCGGCGGGCAGATGCAGGCGCTCGGGGAGATCATCGTCACCGCGAGTCGCCGGCGCGAGACCATCCAGTCCGTTCCGTACAGCATCACCGTCGTCACCCCGCAGCAGCTCGCCAACGCCGGTGTCACCAACCTCTCCTCCCTCGCCAATTACGTGCCGGGGGTCAGCATGTTCGACTACGGCGCGCGCTTCGCAGGCGCCGTGCAGCCGACCATCCGCGGCATCAACGCCAACGGCGAGCCGAGGGGATTTCGCTCCTTCGAGCAAAGCCCGGTGGGCATCTATATCGATAACTCCCCGCTCGAGGGCTACATCCAGCTCATCGACCTGAAGCGCATCGAGGTGCTGCGCGGCCCGCAAGGCACGCTCTACGGCGCCGGCTCGCTCGCCGGCGCAATCCGGCTGATCCCGAACGAGCCGCGGCTCAACAGGGTGTCCGGCTGGGCACAGGTGGGCGGGGACAGCATCGCGCACTCGAGCGGCAAGGGCTATACGCTCGCCGGAGTCGTCAACCTGCCGATCGGCCATCATTTGGCGTTCCGGGTGGCCGCCAAGTATGATGACCAGCCCGGCTGGATCAACGTCTACGGGCTGCTCAAGCGCACCAATCCGGGAGTGAGCGGCGTGCCGCTGCTCGCCAATCCGTCCAATCCCGTGGGCAGCTCCGGGATCTACGGCCATCGCACGGACTGGAATTACGAGAAGACCTTCACCGGGCGCGCCGCGCTGCTTTGGCAGCCGACCGAGAGCTTCAAGGCTCTGCTCGCGATCCTGCACAGCGGGCTGCGCGGTGACGGCGGACCGCAGGTGAATCCGAGCTTCCCGGGCGGGATCTCCCCGCTCGATCCCAACGTCACTCTGCCGCCCGGCGGGCCCTATCAGGAGTTCTCCCAGGTCAACCAGCCCTACTCGCGCTACACGAATCTCACCAGCCTCGATATGA
This sequence comes from Pseudomonadota bacterium, assembly GCA_021792755.1. Lineage (GTDB taxonomy): Bacteria > Pseudomonadota > Gammaproteobacteria > Steroidobacterales > Steroidobacteraceae > 13-2-20CM-66-19. Next base: position 59,983 of record JAJYUA010000020.1, on the reverse strand, counting down.
GCTACGATCTGGGATTCGCCACGCTCTCCTCGACGAGCTCCTATCAGACGACCACGGGCCAGACTCTGGAGGACGACACCTATAACATCGCCGGCACCGCCGGCGGCTTCTGGATCCCGTACTACGCCGGCACCCCGGCCAATCCGCGCTTCGTCTACGATTATCAGTTCGGCGACTCCGAGCATACCTTCACCCAGGAGGTGCGGCTCGTGTCGAAGACCCCGCTCTGGCACCGGCTCGACTACGTTTTCGGGGCGTTCTACGAGACGCAGCGGCGTGGGGGAAACTGGGTCATCGCAAACCCCGGCTCGCCCGAGCGCTCGGTCGCGCAGGGGTGCACGTCCCCGGTCTACTACGGCTCGAGCTTTCCGGACTGCCTGGTGACGAGCGGTCCAAACGACGTCACGTTCACGCAGGTCGATACGCAGCACTTTCAGCAGGAATCCGTCTACGGCAACCTCACTTTGCACGTTACCGGCCGCCTGGCCGTCACCGGTGGCTTGCGCCACTTCGTGCAGCAGTTCACCGACGCCCAGCTGTACCTGGATTACACGTTCCCGACGCTGATTCCGGCAACGCCGCGCAGCGCCCCCGCTTCGGCCAACATCGGAAAGCTCGACGTGTCCTATGAATACGCCGGCGATCAGTACCTGTACGCCCTCTGGTCCCAGGGCTTTCGCCGCGGCGGAGCCAACTCGGTGCCGCTCACCGGGCCGTTCGCCGAAAGTCCGTTGCTCTCGGGCTACAAGCCCGACCGCACCAACAACTACGAAGTGGGCTTGAAGGGCAGGTTCGCCAACGGACTGAGCTACGCATTCGACGTGTTCGACATCTATTGGGACAACCCGCAGATCTTCGAGAGCCTGCCCTCCGGCAACCTCGCCGTCTTCAACGGCAATACCGCGCAGTCAAAGGGCGTCGAGCTGCAGTCGAGCGGGCCGCTGTTGCTGCCGGGCCTGACGTACGACTTCGGCGTGTCGTACGCCGATGCCAAGCTCACCAGCAATTTCTCACTGCCGGCGAACAACGGCGCGGGGGTAATCGTGCCGGGCCTGGTCACGGGCGAGGCGGGCGACCGGCTTCCCGGCAGTCCGAGGACCAGCATCACCGCTGCGCTCGACTACCGGCGCGTGCTCACCCCGGGCTACATGCTCGCGCTGTCGGTGAATGGCAGCTACCACAGCCCGATCAGGATGGGGTTGCCGGCGGGCAATGTGCCGGCGCAGAAGTCTTCGAGCTACTTCGTGATGAACATGTCGGCGTCGATCAGTCACGATCCGATGCGCTACACGCTCTACGTCACGAACCTGCTCGACAAGGAGGAGCTGCTGGTGCCGCCGCCGCTGCCGAACGCGTTCGACAATCTCACGAACGATACCATCGTGAACCAGCCGCGGATGATCGGCGCCCGTGTGACGTATCTCTTCTGAGCGCGAAGCGCTCCGGATCCGCTGCGGTCCCCGCCCGCCTGCGGGCGGGCGGTTCGGGCGGCGCAACTCTTGAGTGATCCTGGGGGGGGGGGAAGGGGAAGTTCATGTCCTCGCTGTCGAGTTTCCGTAAGATCGGCCGGCGGGCGGTGTGCGCGGCGACCGCGCTGCTCGTCGCGGCATCCGCTGCGGCCGCCGTGCCCAGGGCCCTGACAGATGCGGACTACGCGCGCGCCGAGAGGCTCATGCCCTACGACGCCGACCCGCTCGTGCTGCACTCCGTGAGCCACGTGACCTGGCTCAATGACGGGCATTTCTGGTATCGGACGCGCACGGCTCGCGGCAGCGAGTTCATTCTGGTAAATGCGGCAACCGGCGCCCGGCGGGCGGCGTTTGACCAGACACGGCTGGCCGCGGCGCTCTCGGCCGCCGCCGGCGTGCAATATCACGGTGGGAGCCTGCCGTTTGACACCTTCGCGCTGTCGCACGACGGGCGCACCGTGGCGTTCGATATCGGCGCCCGTCGCTGGTCCTGCGACATGCGGCTCGATCGGTGCCGGTCCGTGCCGCGGCTGAGTGCCGAGGATGAGCGCTCGCCCGACGGAAAGTCGGCCGCGTTCATTCGGGATCACAATCTGTGGGTCCGCAATCTTGCGACCGGAGTCGAGACGCAGCTCACCTTCAACGGGGCGAAGGACTTCGGATACGCCACCGACAACATGGGATGGGAGCACTCCCGGCGGGCGGTCCTCAGCTGGTCCCCCGATTCGCGGCGGATCGCGACCTATCAGCTCGATGAGCGCGGTGTCCCCGACATGTACCTCGTCAACACGGAGGTGGGCCATCCGACGCTCGAGGCCTGGCCGTACGCCATGCCGGGCGACAAGGTGGTGCCGACGATCCAACGCGTGGTGATCGACGTCGCCGCCCGCAAGGTCGTGCGGCTGAAGATGCCGCCGGACCAGGCGCGCGTCGCTCATTGCTACGCCCTTGACTGCGGCCCGGGCGGCTCGATGACCGATGTGCAATGGAGCCCGGGCGGCCGGCGCTTCGCTTTCGTCTCCGTCTCGAGGGATCACAAGATTGCCTGGCTGCGGGTTGCCGATGCCGAGACGGGCGCGGTGCGCACGGTGATCAAAGAGCGGACGAGGAGCTTCTACGAGTCGGCTACGGGGCCGTATCAGAATGCGGTGAACTGGCGGTACCTGTTCGGCAGCCACGAGGCGATCTGGTTCTCGCAGCGTGCTGGCTGGGGGAATCTGTACCTGTACGACACGCGCACCGGGAAGCTCAAGAACAGGATCACCACCGGTCCCTGGAACGTCGTCGATCTGCTGAAAGTCGATCGCAAGCGCCGCCTGCTCTATCTGCTCGGCGTGGGCCGTGAGGCGGGCAATCCCTACTTCGCCTATCTGTACAGGGTCGGCTTGGACGGGCGGCATCTGCGCCTGCTCACCGCGCAGATCGCGAACCACGTCGTCTCGATGTCGCCTTGCGGCCGTTACTTCGTCGATACCTATTCCACGCCCGAAACGCCGCCGGTGACGGTGCTGCGGACCGGTAACGGCCGGCTGATCGGCACGCTCGAGAAAGCCGATATCTCCCGTCTGCGCGCCGCCGGCTGGCGCCCGCCGGTGCCGATCACCGTGAAGGCGCACAACGGTGTCACGGATCTTTACGGATTGATGTTCAAGCCGGCGGACTTTCATCCTGGGCGCAAATATCCGCTCATCGACCGGATTTATCCCGGGCCTCAGATCGGCAGCGTGATGAACTGGGGCTTCGAGGCCGCGCACAGGGACTCGCAGGCCCTGGCGCAGCTCGGCTTCATCGTCGTGCAGATCAACGGCAGGGGCACGTCGCTGCGATCGAAGCGCTTCGAGGACGCCTATCACGGCGACCTGATCAACAACACGTTGCCCGACCAGGTGGCCGCCATCGGCCAGCTCGCGCGCCGCTACCCGTGGATCGATCTGAGGCGGGTGGGCATCCTCGGGCATTCGGGCGGCGGCTACGCGGCCGTGGCGGCGATGTTGCGCTATCCGGGGTTTTTCAAGGTGGGTGTTGCGCAGTCCGGCAACTACGACCAGAGGGGCTACGAGGCCGACTGGGGCGAGCAGTACATGGGCCTTCTCAAGCGCGGGCCCGACGGCCGCTCGAATTACGCTCGGCAGGACGATCAGCGGTATGCGGGAAATCTACGGGGACACCTTTTGCTCATCGATGGCACCATGGACCAGAACGTGCCCCCGTACCTCACGATGCTGCTCGTGAAGTCCCTGATCGAGGCGAACAAGAACTTCAGCCTGATCATGCTGCCCAATCAGGACCACACGTATCGGGGCGTGGCGCGGCTTTACGCCGTGCGGCGCAGTTGGGACTATTTCGTGCGCCACTTGCTCGGAGCGCGGCCGCCTCTGCAGTTTGCGCTGCATGCGCCGGCCGGTGCGCCGGGGAACTGGTGAGAGCGGGGGCGTCTCAGGCTCGCCCCGCCGGTCTCCGGTCCGGCTTGCCATCGAGGAGCGGCGCAAGCGCAGGGCGGCTGCGGCATGTCCCGCGCGTGCTCAGGCGCCCTCGGGCAGCGGGACTTGCCGGCTGCGCAGTCCCTCGATGAGCGGAGCGAGGTGAGCGCGGTAATGACGCCAGCGTCCCGAGGAAGTACCGTAGATCGGGCGGCGCGCCTGCGAGGCGCTCGCGGTGAGGGACACCGCAGAGTTGTTCTCGACCGCGACGGCGCCATCGCTCCAGTCAAGGCCGCAGAAGCTCGCCGCGGCGGCGGCCGTGGCGAGCGGATCGCTCACCAGCGCCTCGTAATTCACCTCGTGGACGGATCCCCCCAGTGTCGCGCGCCAGTGGGCCGCCAGCCGGGCATACCCCGCGTAGTAGCGCGAGAGGTCCTCGAAGTCGTAGCTGAACGGGTATGCCGCGCCGAACAGGGTGCGGTACATGGCGAAGCAGCTGTCGAGCGCGGTCCGGCTCACGAGCAGCAGCTTCGCCCGCGGCAAGGCGCGATGGATGGCGCCGAGATAAAGATAATTCATCGGCAGTTTCTCGAGGACGAAACCCTCGCCGCGGCCGCTTGCCGCGAGCCTCGCATAATGGGCGGCGACGGCGGCCGGATCCGCCGCCGCCGCTTGCTCGAACACGTCCGCAGCCGGGCCGCTCCCGGGGGTGTCCCGGGCGGCGGATGCGCCGAGAAGCGCGCGCGAGAAGTTGTCGGTCTCGCCGTTGGAGCGCACGCCGGGGAGATTGGTCAGAATGCGCTCGAGCAGCGTCGTGCCCGATCGCGGCAGGCCGACGATGAACATGAACCGTCCGGAGTCCTGCCCGTGCGCGCGCGCGGCCGGCGCGGTTCGCGGGAAAACCTCGGCGATGCGTCTCAGTTTGCGCTCATCGACCCCGACGTCATACGCCAGATGGCGGCGGCGGGTGCTGGCGGCCTGCGAGAACCAGTGAAAGGCCTCATCGAACTGTTGAAGGTCATCGAGCTCCTTGCCGAGGGCGTAGCCGAGAGACACCCGCGCCCCGTCCGCGAGTCCCGGCCGGCAGAGGCTCTTGCGCAGCTGCGCGACATGATTGGCCTGCGGCGTCTGAACCCTGAGCTCCGAGCGCAGCAGATAGCTGCGATACTCGTGCTCATCGAGGGCGATCGCCCGATCGCAGGCCGCCTCCGCTTGCGCCAGCCTGCCGAAGCTGCGCTCGCTGGCGGCGAGGTTGTACCAATGCCGGGGCGTGTCCGGCGCAAGCTGCACCGCGCGCCGATACAGAGCGTTGGCGCGCGCATGGCGGCCGAGATTCATCGAGACGTAAGCGAGGGCGTCGCAGGCATCGGCGCCGGCCGGCTCGAGTCCGGCCGCGCTCTCGATGAGCGCGTCGGCTTCCGAGGTGCGACCGAGCCCCACCAGGATCGTCGCCAACAGGCCGTGAGCGCAGGTGCACACGCTTTTGCCGGCGACGGCCCGCTCGGCGAGGACCAACGCCTCGGAAAGGCGCCCGGCGCGCATCAAGCGAAATGCCTCGACGTCGGGTGTCGTGGGGGTCATGGAGAGCCTATCGGAAGTCTTGCGCCTTATACCGCGCTGCGCTCCCATGGTCGAGCCCGCCCCGAAGCGAGCGATCGGCGGGGGTTGAAAATAGCTGATTTCCTAGCAACCGCGCACGACAGCCAAGGCGCAACCGGACTGCCCGGGGGTATGGTCGGCCCGGAGTCGGCGCATTCAGGACAAGACTCGTGACTTCGAGCGATCCGCTGTTGCAGCCTTACCAATTGAAGCACCTCACGCTGCGCAATCGGATCATGACGACGGCGCACGAGCCGGCCTATCCGGAGGAGGGCATGCCGAAGGCGCGCTACCGCGCCTACCACGCCGAGCGTGCCAAAGGGGGCATCGCGTTGACCATGACCGCGGGCTCCGCGGCGGTCTCCCGTGACAGCCCGCCGGCGTTCAACAACATCCTGCTCTACAAGGACGAGGTCGTTCCCTGGATGAAGGACCTGGCGGATGCCTGTCACGAGCACGGTGCCGCCGTGATGATCCAGATCACCCACCTCGGGCGCCGCACCCGGTGGGATCGCAATTTCTGGCTGCCCGTGCTCTCCTCGTCGCACCGCAGGGAGGCCGCCCACCGCGCCTTCCCGAAGAAGATCGAGGACTGGGATATCCGGCGCATCGTCTCGGAGTTCGCCGACGCCGCCGAGCGTGTGCGGGCTGCCGGGCTCGACGGCATCGAGCTCGAAGCCTATGGCCATCTCCTGGACCAGTTCTGGTCGCCCCTGACCAATGAGCTCGAGGGTCCGTACGGCGGCTCGCTCGAGAACCGCCTGCGCTTCACCTTCGAGGTGCTTGCCGCGATTCGCAAGCGCGTCGGCTCCGAGTTCATCGTCGGAATGCGCTGCACCGCCGACGAGCAGCTCGCCGGCGGGCTCACGCGCGAGGAGGGACTCGAGATCTCCCGGCGCCTCAAGGCAAGCGGTATGGTCGATTTCCTCAACGTCATCCGCGGGCACATCGACACCGACGCCGGGCTGACGGACGTGATCCCGATCCAGGGCATGCCGAGTGCTCCGCACCTTGATTTCGCGGGCGAGGTGCGTGCGGCGGTCGGTCTGCCGACCTTCCACGCGGGCCGCATCCAGGATGCCGCCACCGCGCGGCACGCCATCGCCTCCGGCAAGCTGGACATGGTGGGTCTGACGCGCCCGCATTTGGCTGATCCGCATATCGTGCGCAAGCTCACCGGCGGGCGGGAAGCGGACATCCGTCCCTGTGTCGGGGCCAATTACTGCCTCGACCGGATCTACCAGGGCGGATCGGCCTATTGCATCCACAATGCGGCGACCGGGCGGGAGCTGTCGATGCCGCACGAGATCGCGCGTGCGCCGCGCAAGCGCAGGATCGTCATCGTCGGGGCGGGTCCCGGAGGGCTCGAGGCGGCACGGGTCGCCGCGGAGCGGGGTCACGAGGTGCTCGTGCTGGAGGCGGGCGGCGAGCCCGGCGGCCAGGTCAGGCTCACGGCCCGCAGCCGCCGCCGCCGGGAGATGCTCGGCATCATCGATTGGCGCATGGCGCAATGCCTGGGGCGCGGGGTGGAGTTTCGCTTCGGGACATGGGCGCAGGCCGAGGATGTGCTCGCCGAATCGCCCGAGGTCGTCGTGGTCGCAACCGGAGGCCTGCCGCACGTCGAGGTGCTCGAATCGGGCAACGAGCTGTTGGTGTCAAGCTGGGACATCCTTTCCGGCGGCGTCGCGCCTCGCTCCAGCGTGCTGCTTTTCGATGACGCCGGCGATCATGCGGGACTGCAGGCGGCGGAGATCATCGCGGCCGCCGGCGCGAAGCTCGAGATCATGACGCCGGACCGCTGTTTCGCCCCGGAGGTCATGAGCATGAATCTCGTCCCGTACATGCGCAGCCTGCAGAAGCTCGATGTGACCTTTACGGTGGCGTTGCGGCTGGAACGGGTCTGCCGGGACGGGGCACAGCTGCTTTGCGTCGTGGGCAGCGATTACGGCGGCGTACGCGAGGAGCGACGGATCGATCAGGTCGTGGTCAATCATGGGACGATTCCCAACGAGGAGCTGTATTTCGCGCTCAAGCCCTTGTCTGCGAACCTCGGGGAAGTCGATCATGACCGGCTCATCGCGGGGCTCGCCCAGACCGCCCGGCCGAACCCCCGGGGGAGTTTTCAGCTCTTTCGCATCGGCGATGCGGTCGCTTCGCGCAACACGCATGCGGCGATCTTTGACGCCCTGAGGCTGCTGAAGGATCTTTGATATCGGTGGGTGGCGGTGCGGCGCCGCGCGCGCATCTTCAGTTCGCATACGACCGGCACAGAGCCGACCCGAGGGGAGTCCGCATTGCAGCAGAGCGCACAGAGCTTCTCGCCCCCGCCCGAGCGGGCGGCGCTCGCAGCGGCGGGCCTCGCCCTGGTGGTCATCGGCGCCAGCATGTTCAACATCCTGCCGCTGCTCACGGCGGGAGCCGCCGACAAGCTGGGATTCTCGGCGCGGCAGGTCGGCGTGATGTCCTCGGTCCTCACCGTCGCCTCCGGCCTGAGCGCTCTGTTGGCCGGGCTGTGGGTGCGCTCCTTGCCCTGGCCGCGCGCGGCCGCTGCGGCCCTAGCCGGCATGTGTCTTTGTCTGCTGATCGCCCTGCGCGTGCGGGGCTACTGGGTGTCGGTGTCGATGCTGGGGGCTGCGGCCTTTTTCGCGAGCGCCGCCTTCTCGCTCGGCATGACGATAGTCTCCGATCGGCACGAGTCGGCGCGCGGCTTCGGCCTGGCGGTCTCGGCGCAGGCCGCCTATCAGATCGCCGCTCTTTGGGCGGGACCGTTGCTGCTGCGTCTTTCGGGACTGAACGGGGTCCTGCTGCTGCTCGCGGTCCCGGCGGCTCTGGCCATCGCTTTGATGCCCCTGCTGCCGGCGCAAGGCCGTGCGATACCGCGCCAGGCTCGCGGCGGCCTTCTGCGGCCGGCGCCGCTGCTCGCATTCCTGGGCTTCGCCATGTTCTTCGTGGGCGCCGGGGCGTATTGGACCTATATCGAGCTGATGGGGCAGGCGCAAGGGATGGCGGCCCATGTCGTCGCCGACACTGTCGCGCTCAGCGTGGCGGCGGGGATCCCGGGCGGATTGCTCGCCTCGGCACAGGGTGGCCGGTTCGGTACGCTGTGGCCGCTGGCGTTCGCAACCTGTGTCACGCTGGTTGCGGCGCTCTTTCTGGGCGCCGTCCAGGGTACGTTGGCCTTCGGCGCGGCGGGGATCCTCTATTACTTTTCCTGGTGCTACTCCCTGGCGTATCAATTCACGCTCGTCAACCGCGTCGATGTCACCGGGCGCGCCGTGGCGCTCACCGGCGGATGCGCGTTTTTCGGCTCGGCGGGGGGCTCCGCATTGGCGGCGCTGTTCGTGACCCCGAGCGACTATCACTCCGTGGTGTGGATCGTCGTCGTCGCGGCCTGCATCAGTTTTGCCATGTACGCGCTCGCCGCGCTGATCCATGGGCGCGAGATGCGTGTCGATGCGCGGCAGGCGCCGATCGGGCGTACCGAGGCATAGATGGAGGATAGATACATAAGGGGTAGAGCGTGACCGAAACTTCCGAGCAGACGGCGATGTCCGTGCACGTCGAGGAGCATGTGTGGATACCGCTGAGCGACGGCTGCCGCCTCGGGGCACGGCTGTGGCTGCCGAGCACGGCCTTGCAGCAACCCGTTCCCGCGGTGCTCGAGTACATTCCGTACCGCAAGCGCGACGGAACGCGCGCGCGCGATGAGCCCATGCACGGGTACTTTGCGCAGCACGGCTACGCGGCCGTGCGCGTCGACATGCGCGGCTGCGGCGAGTCCGATGGCAGGCTGGAGGACGAATACCTGACACAGGAGCAGGACGATGCCCTCGAGGTGATCGCGTGGATTGCCAGGCAGCCCTGGTGCAGCGGCGCGGTGGGCATGCAAGGCAAGTCGTGGGGGGGGTTCAACGCGCTGCAGGTCGCCGCCCGCCGCCCGCCGGCGCTGAAGGCGATCATTACGACCTTCTCGACGGACAACCGCTATAGCGATGACATTCATTACATGGGCGGGTGTCTGCTCAACGACAATCTGTGGTGGGGCAGCATCATGATGGCCTATCAGGCCCGTCCGCCCGATCCGCGCATCGTCGGCCCGGGCTGGCGGCAGCAGTGGCTCGAGCGGATCGAGCAGCTGCCGTTCTTCCCGGCGCTGTGGCTCGCTCATCAGCGTTACGATGCGTACTGGAAGCACGGCTCGGTCTGCGAGGATTATGCTGCGATCGAGTGTCCGGTACTGGCGATCGGGGGCTGGTCGGACGCCTACACCAATGCCGTGCCGCGGCTGCTCGAGGGACTGACGGTGCCGCGGCTCGGCATCATCGGCCCGTGGGGGCACGTCTATCCGCACGAGGGCGCCCCAGGACCGGCGATCGGCTATCTGCAGGAAGCGGTGCGCTGGTGGGATCATTGGCTCAAGAGGCGCGATACCGGGATCATGGATGAGCCGATGCTGCGGGCCTACCTCGAGGACCCCGTCGCCCCGGAGGGCACTCGCGCGCTCGTACCGGGTCGGTGGGTCGGCGAGCCTGCCTGGCCTTCCCCGAATATCCGGCCTCGCCGGCTGCATCTGCGCGCGGATCGAAGCCTCGGGGAGCGCGCGGACGCAACCGGTGCGGTGCTTGCGATCCGCTCGCCACAGAGTCACGGCAAGGCGGCGGGCGAATGGATGGCGACCGGTTGCCCGGGGGAACAGCCGACGGACCAACGGCTCGATGACGGGGGCGCGCTGGTGTTCGATACCGCCGTTCTCGATGAACAGATCTGCGTTCTCGGCTCGCCGCTGCTGAGCCTGCAAGTCGCCGCCGATGCGCCCGTCGCGCAGCTCTCGGTTCGTCTGTCCGACATCGCGCCGGACGACAGCGTCACCCGCGTCAGCTACCAGGTGCTCAACCTCACTCATCGGGAGGACCATGAAAACCCTACGGCGCTCGAGCCAGGACGCTACTACCAGGTGATCGTGGCTCTCAAGACGTGCGGCCATCGATTCCCCCGAGGCCATCGTCTCAGGCTGTCGATCGCGAGCGCCTACTGGCCGATCGTCTGGCCGGCACCCTGCGCGGCGAGGATCTCGATCCGCACCGCGGGCAGCTCTCTGGAGTTGCCCGTCCGGCAGGCGGATCGGGACCGGGCGGTCTCATTCGAGCAGCCGGTTCACGGCCCGAAGGCGCCCGTCACCCTGATCGATCCCGGCAGGGTGCGCCGATTGAGCATCCAGAACCCCGTCACCGGCGATGCGACGTACATCACCGAAGGCGTTGGCGGCCTGTTTGGCGAAGGTATCCTGCGCTTCGATGAGGTCGACGTTCAGGTGGCGCATGGCCTGAAGCGTGAATTGACGATCAGGGACGATGATCCGTTGTCGGCGCGCTACGTACTGACGCAAACCTACGAGATGGGGCGCGAGGGGTGGCGGACCGTGATCGAGAGCCGTACGCAGATGCACGGCGACCGGGACAATTTCCATGTGACCGGCACTTTGACCGCCCGGCTCAACGGGCAGCTCGTGGCCGAGCGGCGCTGGGACGCGGTGATCGCGCGCGATTTGATGTGAGCGCGGAGGATCGGCGCGTGCAGGCTTCTAGGAGAGCGGCTCGCGGCTGCGGTCGGTCATCAGGTACAGCGCCGCGAACGACAGCAGCGCGCACACCACCAAATAACCGGCGCCGGCGAGCTTGCCGAGCGGAGCGATCAGCGCCGTGGCGATGAGCGGCGCGGTGCCCCCGCCCAGGCCGATCCCGATGTTGAACGCCACCGAGTAGCCGGACACACGGTAGCGCGAGGAGAACTGCTCGGCGAGCATCGCAGGCGCAGTGCCCTCGACCAGGAACAGCAGCACGATGAGGCTGCCCTGCGCCACGCCGAATCGTGCGAGGTTCCCTCCGGCCATCTCGAAGAACGTCACCGAGGTGAGGCACACCAGGGCAAACACCGCGAGCAGCAGCACGCGGCGCCGGATGAAGCGGTCCGTCAGCCAGCCGGAGACGGGTATCAGCAGCAGCGCCGCGAGCTGCAGCGCCGAGTTGATCGTCAGCGCATCGCCGGCATCGATGCCGCCGAACTTGCTGGCGAAGGTCGGCAGGAACACCAGTGTCAGGTAGTTAAGAACCCCGTAGCCCCAGGTGAACACCATGATGAGGATCAGTGTCCGGGGGGATTCCCTGAAGGCCTGCTTCAGCGGCAGCTCGTGCTGGACGTCCTTGCGTCGATCCGGCTCGTAGCCTGCGCGGGACAGACGTCTGATGAACACCCAGGCGAGACAGGCGAGCGCCCCGCCGCCGAGGAACGGCAGACGCCAGATCCAGGGGGCTTCGGAGTGATGGCGCAGGAGGATGACGGTGGTGGCCGCGAGCGCCGAGGAGAGGATGTAGCCGCCCTCGGAGCCGATGTTGGCGAAGCTGCCGGCGAGCCCGCGCCAGGCAGAGGGAGCGGTCTCGATCAGATACGACACGGAGCCGGTGAATTCGCCGCCGACCGACAATCCCTGGAAGAGGCGCACCGCCACCAGCAGAATCGGCGCCCAGATGCCGACCTGCCGGTAGGTCGGCAGCAGTCCGATCAGCGTCGTCGCGGTGCCCATCATGACGATGGAGAGGGCCAACACGGCGCGCCGGCCCAGGCGATCCCCGACGTGGCCCAACAGCACGCCGCCGATCGGGCGCATGGCGAAGCCGATGGCGAATCCGCCGTAGGCGCCGAGGAGCGAGGCGATGGGATTGGAGGAGGGGAAGAAATGCGCGCCGATCAGCGGGGCGAGAAAGCCGTAGAGCCCGAAGTCGTACCATTCGAGCACGTTGCCGATCGTGCCCGCGCCGAGGCATCTCGCGGAGAGGGATTCGATCCGGTTGAGCTCGGCGACCTCGAGCCCCGTGTGTTCAGCGGGGTCTTGCACTGGTTTTTTCGCCAAGCCTCTGTTCGAGCTCAATCCTGCCTCGATTTCGCCCGCTTCGCCGGCCATGTCGTCGCGCTCACGGCTCGCCGTCCCCGATTTGCGCGCGGCGGCGTGCGACGTACTCCTCGAGCGCTTCGCGGATCGAAGGCTCGATGCGCGGCTCCTCGTACTCCGCGAGCGCACGCTTCCAGATGCCGGTGGCGCGCTCGAGCGCATCGTGGCCGCCGCCGGCGAGCCAGCTCTCGTAGTTCTGCCAGTTCGACACCAGCGGCTGGTAGAAGGCGTGCTGGTAGCGCTCGAGCGTGTGCGGCTCGCCGAAGAAGTGCCCGCCGGGCTGCACGCCGCGCACGGCCTCGAAGCCGAGCTCGGCCTCGTCCACCGTGATCGGCTTCAGCAGCTCGATCATCATCTGCAGCATCTCCACATCGAGCACCAGTTTCTCGAACGAGGCGGTGAGTCCGCCCTCCTGCCAGCCGGCCGCGTGGTAGACGAGGTTCGCTCCCCCGAGAATCGCCCCCCACAGCGACATCTCGGTCTCGTAGACCCCTTGCGCATCGGCGGCGTTGGAGGCGCTTGCGTTGGAGGTCCGGTAGGGCAGGCGGTAGCGGCGGGCCAGCTGGCCGCTCGCGATGTTGGCTTTGGTGTGCTCGGGCGTGCCGAAGGCCGGCGCGCCCGAGCGCAGATCGACGTTCGAGGTGAACGCGCCGTACATGACGGGGCTGCCGGGCCGTACGGCCTGGGTAAGGGCCACGCCGAACAGCGCTTCCGCGTTCTGCTGCGCGAGCGCCGCGGCGAGCGAGACCGGCGCCATGGCCCCCATGAGCGTGAAGGGCGTGATGACCACCGGCTGGCCGTGGGTTGCCATGGCGAGAAGTCCCTCGGTCATGGCGTCGTCGAACCGGCGCGGGCTGTTGACCGAGATGATGGTGATGACCCCGGGACTGGCGGCCATCTGCTCGAGCGTCACGCCGCGGGCGGTGGCCATCATCCGGATGCCATCGAGCGCCCGGCCGGCGCCGATGGCGGTGCAGTGGTAGGGGCGGTCCGAAAGCGTGAGGTTCGCGAGGTAGGTGTCGAGGTGCCGGGAGTTTGCCGGCAGCTCGACGGGCGCGCAGACTTGGTTGCCGATCAGATGGATGGCGTTGAAGTACTGGGCGAGCCGGATGAAATCGCAGTAGTCGCGCAGGTTGCCGGCGCGGCGGCCGCGCTCGCGGTCGTGCACGTTCGGCGGCCCCGCCACCAGCCCGAAATTGACATGCCGGCCGCCGAAGGTCAGGCGGCGCTGCGGATTGCGCGGCGTCAGCGTGAAGGAGGCCGGCACGCTCGAGAGCGCCTGTTGCACCAGGCCGCGGTCGAGGCGGACGGTTTCCGTCGCCTCGTCGACCTGCGCGCCCGCGGCGCGCATGAGACTGCGGGCGTGCGCAGAGCGCACCTCCATGCCGAGCTCCTCGAGTATCCGCATGGACGTGAGGTGTATGGCCTCGAGCTGCTCGGGCGCGAGCAGCTCCCACGGGGGGAACGGATTGCTCACCGCCTGCCACGGGAGCTGAGGCAGTCGCCCGCCCGCGCTGCGCCGGGCTCTGGTGCCTTCGCGTCGTCGGTGTGTCTCCATGGGAGCACGCTCGCACATCTGTGGGGCCAAGGATCCGGTGCCGCGCCGGCTCGCGCTTACGGAAATCCGACGCAAGCGTATGTTCGCACGACGGGCTTGGCGGCGCCCGACCACTCTGCAGCACGAAGCGCAGGCACCGGGATGTGCCCGCCGCCGCGAACACGTCGTGTACTGTGCGCAAGATGTCGGGTTTGCGAACTTGACGCGCGGGCGCCGGGCAATACTTTCGCCAACGCATTAGTCGGATACGCGACGGTACATGGTCCCGCCGGGCAGCAGGCCTCACGCTCCAGACCCCGCCTCGGTCACTGGCAAGGCCCCACCGATCGGCGAGGCGACAGATCTGCTCGTGATCGGCGCCGGGCCGGCTGGAGTGTCGGCTGCGCTTGCGGCGGCGGGCCGCGGCGTGCCAGTCACTCTGGTGGATGAAAACCCCATTCCCCTGAGCGCCATGGGCGAGGAGGTGCCGCTGCATTTCGGCGGGCGGATGGGCGCGGTGGTAGCCAATCGGAACGCGATGCTCGAGGCGGTTCTCGAGGCCAGTCCACGGCTCGCCGAAGCAGTGGACGCCGGAATCGACGTGCGGCTCGGCACGGCGGCGTGGGGGCTGTTTCCCCGACGTCTCACGACCAATTGGATCGGCGTCCACGTGGCCGGGCTCGCCGATGCGGACCGGGCCTACCTGATCGGTTTCAAGCAGGTCATCGTCGCCTGCGGGCGCCGCGACATGGGTCTCGCCTTCGAGGGCTGGGAGCGGCCGGGGGTCATGGGCGCGAGCGCCGCCTACCGGCTCGCGAAGTCCTACGGCGCGCTCGAAGCGCGCACGGCTGTGCTGCTCGGGGCTGGCACGGAGGCGCTTCAGATTGCCGATGCGCTCTCGGAGCAGGGCGTGCGGATTGCGGCCATCATCGAGCAGGCCGAGATCGCCGGCGGCCCGCAGAAGCTGCTGGCCCGATTGGTCGGCAAGGGCGCGCGCGTGTTGACCCGCCACATCATCGAGCAGGCGAGCGGCGATTCCCGCGGCGTGACCGCGGTCCGGGTCGCTCCCGTGGACGGGCTCGGGCGCCGCACGGGACAGCCGCTGCAGAGCATCGAATGCGACACCGTCCTGTTGGGGGTGGGAGCGGTTGCGGCGATCGAGCTGCTCGAGGCCGGCGGCTGTGCGGTCAGGTTCCAGCCGGAGCGCGGCGGGCACGCGCCGCTGCTCGATGGCTCGCAGCGGACCTCGCTCCCCTATGTGTACGCGGCCGGCGATTGCGCCGGCATCTGGCCGTCAAAGACGCTCTGCGAGGCCGTGGCCCGCCGCGAAGGCGCCATCGCGGCCCGTGCGGCGCTCGAAGCGCTCGGTGTCCGGGCCGAGGGGGCGCCCGAGGCGCCGTCGACACCGGACGGTCCGGCTGCGGATGCCGCGCTCGAGCGCCTCGCCTGGGTGCGAGCCGCGATCCTGCAGGCGCCGGGGGATCCGCAGGTGTGTCAATGCGAGGAGGTGACCTGCGCCGATATTCTCTCGCTGCGCCCGCCGCGCTATCTCGGCCGGCCGCGAGCTCCGGGCGCCCGCGAGTCCGGTGGCCTCGCCGCGCTCGAGGACGTTCCTCCCCATCCCGATGCGGTCAAGCGGTTGACGCGGGCAGGCATGGGACCTTGCCAAGGGCGCCGTTGCCGCGAGCAGATCGCCGCGCTGCTCGCCCTCGCTGCCGGCCGGCCGCTCGCGGATGTGCCGCTCGCGACGTACCGTCCGCCCGTGCGACCGCTGAGGCTCGATCAATTGGCGGGGCTTGCGGAGTCTGCTGCCATGGCGCAGCACTGGGACAGCTGGTTCGGCATGCCTACGCAATGGGTGCCGTTCTGGCGCGTTCCTCCCTCGTACACGGTCGCCGCTCGTTGCACCGAGGGACCGGAGGCGGCCGAATGAGCCCTCAGGGCGGGGAGGGCGCCGCGGTCATCGTGATCGGAGGGGGCGTGACCGGGTTGAGCGCGGGGTGGTGGCTCGCCCGCGACGGCATCGATGTGCTGGTGATCGAGGCCGGGGCGATCGGCTGGGCCGCATCGGGCCGCAACGGAGGCGGCTGCTCGCATCACCACAGTCCGCTGTTCCTCGAGGAGCAGCGCCTGTGGCCGATGCTGGATGAGCTGCTCGGCTACCCGACGGAGTTCCGGCCCAATCGGATCCGCATCGCGCTCGATGAGCGGCAGTTTCGGCTGTATCGGCGCGCGCTCGAGAACGGCGCGCGCCAGGGGTTTCGCACCGATGTGTTGGATCCACCACAGATCCGCGAGCTGGTGCCGTTCGCCGGCGAGGCCTACGGCGGGTACTTCTATCACTTCGGCGGCCACGCCAATCCGCATCGCACGGTCCAGGCTTACGCCTGGGCATTGCAGGATCACGGCGGACGGCTCCTGCAGCACACGCCGGTCCTGGGTTTCGATACGCGCGGCAACCGGGTGGCCGGGGTAAGGACACCCCGTGGCGCTTTCGCCTGCGATCAGCTCGTCATCGCGGCGGGGCCTGCCACGGGCGCGCTCGCCGCGCAGCTCGGTGTCGCGCTGCCGCTCATGAGCGCACGGGCCGAGATGATCGTGACCGAGCCTCTGGCGCTCATGGCAACGGGCGCCGTCGACGGCAACGGTCTCTACGGCCGCCAGACGCTGCGCGGCAATCTCGCCTACGGCGGCGGTCCGCACGAGTGGGTCGAGCTGCAGGACGTGGGCGCACGCGCCCACTCCACGGTGCTGCAGGCGAGCATCGCCCGGCGCCTGTACGCGCTGTTTCCAAAGGCGGCCCACGCCCGCGTGATCCGCAGCTGGGCCGGATTCATCGAGAACACCCCGGACGGCCGCCCGGTCCTCGATCGTCCGGCGAGCCTCGAGAACCTGACGATCGCCACGCTCTCGAGCGTCGGCTTCGGGCTCTCCCCGGCCGCGGGCCGGGCGGTGCGCGATCTGGTGGTGAGCGGGAGGTGCGGATTCGCGGATCTGTCAACCCTGAGACTCGGCCGTTTTGCGGGGCTGGAGCCGGGTTGGCGCGCGCTGCAGGGTTGGCTGCCCGCCGCCGCGGGCGGAGAATAGGCGCTGCTCCTGGGTCGGTGGAATTCCATATGCGCGCTTGTAGGCATTGCTGAAATGCGACGGGGAGGCGAAACCGCATTCGAGCGCGATCATGCGCAGAGGGCTCGTGGTGCTGCGCAGCAGCGTTCGGGCCCTCGCCAGGCGCAGGCCCAGATAGAACCCCTTGGGAGAGCTGGCGAGGTACTTGCGGAACAGCCGCTCGATCTGCCGGGCCGAGAGGTGCGCGCGGCGGGCGATCTCCTCCATGTCGAGCGGCTCATCGAGCGAGCCCTCCATGAGGCGCACGGCCGCGATGAGCTTCGGGTTCCGGATGCCGTAGCGGGTGCGCAGGTCGAGGCGCTGGTGTTCCTCGCGGGCGCGGATGTGCGGATGGATGAACTGTTCGGCGACGCCGAGGGCAAGCTCGGTTCCGCCCACCGCGGTGACGAAATGCAGCATCATGTCGAGCGCCGCCGTTCCGCCGGAGCAAGTGAACACCTGCCCGTCGATGACGTAGAGCTCCTGCGTCAGGTTCAGCTGCGGGTGCCGCGCGCGCAGGTCCTCGGCGTACTCCCAATGCACCGTGCAGCGTTTGCCGGCGAGCAGCCCCGCCTCGGCGAGCAGGAACGAGCCGCTGCTGATGGCTCCCACCATCGTTCCGTGGCAGGCCAGGCGGCGCAGGTGATGCAGGATTGCCGGATCGTGTTTGACCCGTTGCGGCCCTTCGATGCCCGCGCACACGATCAGCATGTCGATTCTGCCGAGTGCGGCGATCGGCGCCTGGGGCGCCACGGGGATGCCGTTGCTCGCAATGACGGGCGCCCCGTCGCCCGAGACCAGCTGCCAGGCGAACAGCTGCCGCCCGCTCAGGCGATTGGCCGCGCGCAGCGGCTCGATCGCCGCCGCAAATGCCATCATGGAGAAGTCCGGGGCAAGGAAGAACGCGACGGGAACCGGGTTGTCAGAGGGTCTGATCGCCATCGAAACCGCTCGTGGGCGTAGGTCGCGAGCGCAAATGTACCACACGGCCAATGACCAATATGACGAAAGGCCAGCCATGCCCGAGCTCGGTGTGACGGATTCGCCGATTGCCAACGAAGCTTTTTTTCCCGAGCGTGATGCGGATGAGGCGCCGGATTTCTCCGGGACGCTGCGCATCTCGCCGGCGCACATGCGCCTGCTGCCGCAGGCGCGGGGTCTGCAGATCGAGGGCTGCGGCGATGCGGGTCTCTTTCCGGGGCTGACGCTGGAGTTCGTCACCGCCGACGGCGTGCTCGTGCCGTTGCAGCGCGGGCAGATGGTTCGGGAAAGCAACGCGGGGCAGACCTCAAGCTTCTGGTGCGTCATCCCGCAGCTCGGGCGGGTGTGGCGCAGCCGCGCGCAGGGCGGCTGGTCGAACGCCGCGTTTCCGCTGATGCTCGTCAGCAGCTGCGACACCCACGCGCACCAGGGGCTCGCGAGGTTCAGATACAAGGACCGCGAAGTGAGCGAGCTCGAGTTCCAGTTCGTGCAGCAGACCGCGCCCTATCTTCTGAAGGAGCACTTCGTGGCATGGGGAACGGCCGAAACGCGCTGGATGGAGTCGCGCACCGCCGATACGGCGGCGCAGCGCGCGCAGGCGCTCTCCGAGCTCGAGCGGCGCCTGCCCCACAAGCCCTTGAGCGATCTTGCGCGGGAGTTTCAGCGCGGGCGGCTCAACGAGTTCGGCGCGCCGGTGCGCGAGCAGTGGCGGGTGCAGACCGGACTGGTCCGCGACGGCACGTTGTATTACCAGGAGGCGCACACGCCGTACGGCAACTATCCCTATCCGCTGGAGATGCGCTTCGGGGTGCGCTCGATTCTAAAGGGCGTTGCGGCGCCGCTCGCGCTGCTGCGCCTGGCGCAGCTTTACGGGCCGTACGTGCTGGCGCTGAAAGTCGGCGATTATGTCGAGGGCCTCGATGCGAAGTACCGCCGGGTCCGCTTCATCGACGCCGCCAACATGACGAGCGGCGTCGGCGGGGCGGGCAGCTGGAAGACCCACCCGAACGACCCGGAGGACGGCTATCTTGACGGCCGCTACCAGGAGTGGATGGATGCGCGCTCCCACAAGGACAAGCTGCGGCAGATGGAGCTGTGCGACCGGCCCTACCCCTGGGAGCCGGGCACGGTGATGCGCTATCGCGACCAGGACTACTATCTGCTCGGCGCCGCCCTGGACCGGTTCCTGAAGTCCGTGCGCGGGCCGCAGGCGGACATCTGGGACATGTTGAGAGCGGAGGTCTTCAAGCCCATCGGCATTCCCCATGCGCCCATCGTGAGGACGCGGGAGCCGGACGGCAGGCGCGGCGTGCCCTGGTTTCACGCCGGCTACTACCCACTGCTCGACGATCTCGGCAAGATCGCGCTTCTCTATCAAAACCGCGGCGCCGCCGGCTCGCGGCAGATCCTGCACCGGGGCCTCACCGAGGACCTGTTGAACGGCCGCGACGCGCTGGTGCAAAGCGGCGACGCCGCGCTCGGGCCGGCCGGCGCCGAGCGCGGCCCGAAGAGCGGCAACCTCTACAAGATGGGCTTTCACTTCACCCCCTACGTGGGCGCGGTGAGCGGCCGGCAGTACTTCCTGCCGACCATGCGCGGCTGGGGAGAGAACGAAATCGTGTTGTATCCGAATTCGCTGATCACGATCCGCATCGCCAAGGCCGGACACTTGCCGCCCGGGCAGAGCGCCAATTCCGGGGCGGCGACGCGCACGATCCGCATGGTCGATCGCATGTCGCCTCTTTAAGAGGCGGGTCCGACCCGATGCGCTACTCTCTCGCGAGCCTGCTGCGGCAGGCATGCTCGGGACACCGGGGATGGGAGCCGGCCTGGCGCGATGCCTCGCCGAAGAGCGCCTATGAGGTGATCATCATCGGCGGCGGCGGCCACGGGCTCGCGGCCGCCTACTACCTCGCCAAGGTGCACGGCCTCACCGACGTGGCGGTGCTCGAGAAGGGCTGCATCGGCCTCGGCAACGCCGGCCGCAACACCACCATCATCCGCTCCAACTACCTGCTGGCGGAAAACAACCCCTTCTACGAGCTGTCGATGAAGCTCTGGGAGGGGCTCGAGCAGGACCTCAACTACAACGCGATGGTCAGTCAGCGCGGGGTGCTCAACCTGTTCCACTCCGACGCCCAGCGGGATGCCTTCGTGCGCCGCGGCAACGCGATGCGCCTGCACGGGGTCGATGCCGAGCTGCTCGATGCGAGGCGGGTCAGACGCATGCTGCCGATTCTCGACTTCGACGGCGCGCGCTTTCCGATCCAGGGAGGGCTGCTGCAGCGCCGCGGCGGCACGGCCCGGCACGACGCGGTGGTCTGGGGATATGCGCGCGCGGCGAGCGGGCTCGGCGTGGACATCGTGCAGCAGTGCGAGGTGACCGGGCTGCTGCGCGAGGGCACGCGGATCACGGGCGTGCGCACCACGCGGGGCGAGATCAGGGCGGGCAAGGTCGCCGTCTCGGTCGCCGGACACTCCTCGAGGGTGGCGGCGATGGCGGGCCTTCGCCTGCCGATCGAGAGCCACGTGCTGCAGGCGTTCGTCTCCGAGGCGATCAAGCCGGTCCTGCCCTGCGTGGTAACCTTCGGCGCGGGACACTTCTACGTCAGCCAGTCGGACAAGGGCGGCCTGGTCTTCGGCGGCGACCTCGACGGCTACAACTCATACGCGCAACGCGGAAATCTGCCGACCGTCGAGGACGTGTGCTCGGGCGGCATGGCATTGATGCCGGCAATCGGCCGATTGCGGCTGCTGCGCTCGTGGGGCGGCATCATGGACATGTCGATGGATGGCTCGCCGATCATCGACCGCACGCCGCTCGAGGGGCTGTACCTCAATGCAGGCTGGTGTTACGGCGGGTTCAAGGCGACGCCGGCCGCGGGCTACTGCCTCGCCCACCTGCTCGCGCGCGAAGAAAGTCATGAGCTCGCGCGCGCATTCCGCCTCGATCGCTTCGCCACCGGAGACCTGCTCGATGAGAAGGGGCAGGGCCCGCAGCCGAACCTTCACTGAGGGACCTTGAGCCGTGCGCATCGAATGCCCTTTCTGCGGTGAGCGCGATCACAGCGAGTTCGCCTATCTGGGCGATGCCGGCTGCGCGCGGCCGGCGCCCGGCGCCGCCGACGCGCAGGCGCGGTTCGTCGAGGCGGTGTATCTGCGCGAGAACCCCGCCGGAGCGCATCGGGAGCTGTGGTACCACGAATTCGGCTGCCGCTCCTGGGTGCAGGTGACCCGCGATACCCGCACGCACGAGATTCTCGAAGTGCGCCTCGCCGGGGCCAGCGCCGCCCCATGAGCTCGCACCGCCTCGCCGGCGAGGGCGCCATTCAGCGCGATCAGACGCTGTCGTTCACCTTCGACCGCAGGGGCTACACGGGCCATCCGGGCGACACGCTCGCCTCGGCGCTGCTCGCCTCGGGTGTGCGGCTGCTCGGGCGCTCGTTCAAATACCACCGGCCGCGGGGAGTGCTCGGGGCGGGCAGCGAGGAGCCGAACGCGCTGGTCGAGCTGCGCACCGGCGCGCGCCGCGAGCCCAACACCCGCGCCACGATGATCGAGCTGTTCGAGGGCCTTGCGGCGCGCAGCCAGAACCGCTGGCCGTGCCTCGCCTTCGATGCCGCAGCGGTCAATTCCGTGCTGTCGAGGCTGTTCGTGGCGGGGTTTTACTACAAGACCTTCATGTGGCCGGCGGCCTGTTGGGAGAAGCTCTACGAGCCGGCGATCCGGCGGGCCGCCGGGCTCGGCCGAGCGAGCGGCGAGGCCGATCCCGACACCTACGAGAAGGCGCACGCGTTCTGTGATCTGCTGGTGATCGGCGGCGGGCCGGCGGGGCTTGCGGCGGCGCTCACCGCCGCACGCCCCGGGGCGCGCGTCATCCTCTGCGATGAGGATTTCCTCCTCGGCGGCCGCCTGAACGGGGATCGCCACCGGATCGGCGGCGAGAGCGGCGCGCTCTGGGCCAGGCGCTCGGAAGCGGAGTTGCGCTCGTTGCCCGAGGTGCGCCTGCTGACCCGTACGACGGTGTTCGGCGTCTACGACGGCAACACTTTTGCGGCGCTCGAGCGCGTGTCCGATCATGTGCCGGTCCCCCGGCCGCATCAACCGCGTCAACGCCTGTGGAAGATCGTCGCCCGGCGCGCGGTGCTGGCCGCCGGCGCGCTCGAGCGCTCCATCGTCTTCGGCGGCAACGACCGCCCCGGCGTCATGCTCGCCTCGGCGGTTCGAACTTACGTCAATCGCTTCCGGGTCGCGCCGGGGCGGCGCATCGCGGTGTTTACGGCCTGCGATGACGGTTGGCAGACGGCCTTCGACCTCATCGAGGCGCGCCTCGATGTGCCCGTGATCGTCGATGCGCGCCGGGATCCCCCGCCAGCGCTGTGCGCGCAGGCGCGCCGGCTCGGGGTCCGCATCATGCCCGGCGCCCTGGTGTTCGGTACCCGTGGCGGGGCAGGCCTCGAGGGGATCGAGGTGCGAGGCGAGGAGGGGCATGTGAGCCGGGTCCGCGCCGATACGCTCGCGGTGGCGGGCGGCTGGAGTCCGAACACGGCGTTGTCGACCCACCTTGGCGGACGAGCGCGCTGGTCGGAGGCGATTGGCGCCCATGTGCCCGCCGATTTGCCGCCGGGGATGATCGCCGTCGGGGCGGCGTCTGGGGAGCTGTCGCTCGCAGGGGCATTGCGCACGGGCGCCGCCGCCGGCCGCGAGGCGGCGGGCTCGGCGGGATTCGATGCGCCGCTCGAGCAGTGGCGCACGGAGGAGGAGCCGGTCGGCTCGGCCCGGCTGTGGAGCGTGCCGGGCTGTCGGGGCAAGGCGTTCGTCGATTACCAGCACGATGTGACGGTCGAGGACATCGCGCTCGCGGTGCGCGAAGGCTTCCGCTCCGCCGAGCACCTGAAGCGCTACACCACGCTCGGCATGGGCACCGACCAGGGCAAGAGCTCCCAACTCACCGGCCAGGCGCTGCTCGCAGCGTTGACGCAGCGGGAGCCGGCGGAGGTGGGGACGATCACCGCGCGGCCGCCCTATACGGCGGTCGCGATCGGAGCGCTCGCCGCGCGCGCCCGCGGGGCGCAGTTCAAGCCCTGCCGGCTCACCCCGAGCCATCGATGGGCCGAAGAGCGCGGCGCGGTCTTCGTCGATGCCGGGGAATGGAGGCGGGCGCGGTGGTTCCCGCTCACCGGCGAGGCCGATTGGCGCAGCACGGTGGCTCGAGAGGTCGCGGGTGTTCGCACTGGCGTGGGCATTTGCGACGTGTCGACGCTGGGCAAGATCGACGTCCAGGGAGCCGATGCCGGGGCGTTCCTTGATCGGATCTACGCCAACATGATCTCGACGCTGTCGGTCGGCAGGGCTCGCTACGGGGTCATGCTGCGGGAGGACGGCATCGTGTTGGACGACGGGACAGTCGCGCGTCTGCAGGAATGCCACTTTCTGCTCTCGACGAGCACGGTCCATGCGGGCCGGGTCATGCGCCACCTGGCGCATGCCCGCCAGGTGCTCTGGCCGCAGCTTGACGTGCAGCTCGCTTCCGTCACCGAGCAATGGGCGCAGATTGCGATCGCCGGACCCCGCTCCCGGGAGCTGCTCGCGCGTGTGCTCGGCGATGCGCTGGAGGTCGCGGGCGCGGCGTTTGCGTATCTTGCCTGCGCGCAGTTTCTCTGGCACGGCCGGCCCGCGAGGCTGTTTCGCATCTCCTTCTGCGGGGAGCTTGGCTACGAGCTGGCGGTGCCCGCGCGGTACGGTGAGGCCGCGGTACGCGCGCTCATGGCGGCGGGCGGGACATTGGGCGTCGTGCCCTACGGCACCGAGGCCCTGGGGGTGATGCGCATCGAGAAGGGTCATGCCGCTGGGGCCGAGATCAATGGCACGAGCACCGCCGCCGATCTTGGACTCGGGCGGCTGGTGTCGGCGCGCAAGGATTTCATCGGCCGGGTGCTCGCGGCCCGGCCCGGTCTCGCCGCCGCCGAGCGGCCCGCTCTGATCGGCCTTGCTCCCCTCGACCGCCGTGCCCGCCTGAGCACCGGCGCTCACCTGCTGCCCGCCGGCGCGCCGGCGACGCTCTCGCACGATGAGGGTTTCGTCAGCTCGACGGCGTATTCCCCGACTCTCAAGCATTGGATCGGACTCGGGTTCTTGAGCCGGGGCCGGGAGCGTCTCGGGGAGCGCATGCGGGCGTACGATCCGCTGCGAGGCGAGGACGTGCAGGTCGAGATCGCCCACCCGGTCTTTTACGATCCGGCCGGCGAGCGGGTGAGAAGTTGAGCCGCATGGTTGATTCTGCGTACGGTCCGCTCTCGCCGTTCGCCGCCATGCCCGCGAGCGCGGGGACCGGAGAGGGCGTGGTCGCGGGCGAGCGCGAGGGACTCGGCATCGCGCGGATCACGGCCCGCAACCGGCAGTTGGCCGCGCTCGAGCAGCTGGTCCACAAGCGCTTGCATCTCGCCCTGCCGGCGGGACCCCGGCGCATGCGCTCAGGGGATCTCGCCGCGGCCGGCGTCGGTCCCGAGTGCTGGTTGATGACTTGCGAGAGCGCCGGCAACGCCTTCGCCGCCGGTTTGCGCGACTCGATCGGGGGCCACGCCGCAGTGGTCGACCTGAGCGATGCCTACGTCATGCTGCGTCTCGCCGGCGCGAGGGTGAGGGAGGCTCTGGCCAAGCTGGTACCCGTTGATCTGCACGAGCGCAGCTTCCAAGTGGACGACGTTGCCCAGACTGTGGCCGAGCACATGGCGGTGACGCTGTGGCGCCTGGAGGACACAGGCCGGGGCGAGGCGGCGTTCGAGCTGTCCGTCGGCCGCAGTTTCGCCCAGAGCCTGTATCGGGCGGTGCATGACAGCGCCGCGGAGTTCGGGTTCGTGTTCGAGACGCGCTAGGGACCTGTCCGGCCCGCTGCCGCAGGTGCTGCGGCCGCCCGCGATGGCAGCGGTGCGCAGTGCGGCGCCCCCGCGCGGGCGAGCATCGGCCGGCCGCGTGCATGCCGCGGCGCGATAGCCCCATGAGTTTTCTGAATCAGTCCGGCCGATACGTCCGGAACGGCTGGATTGTATAGTGGCGCGGTAAGTCGTTCACGACCGGCGGCACCGCATGAGGCACAACCGACGTCATCCCGGCCAGTCCGCGCAAGAGCGCCCGCCCGCCCGCCGGAGCGATTACCGGCAGTTGCGCAATCCGTTCACGCCGCAGCGGGTGTATTCGGATGAGGCGGTGGCTGCGATGCACGAGAGCGCGCTGCGGATCAACGAGACGCTCGGCATCAAGGTGCTGCTTGCGGAGGCGCGCGCTCTTTACCGCAGGGCCGGAGCGCTGGTCGACGAGGACACCGAGATGGTGCGCCTGGGGCGCGAGATCATCGGGCACGCTCTCGAGCGCTGTCCGCGGGCCTTCCGGGGCTTCGGCGCCGATCCGGGGCGTGCGGTCGAGTTCGCACCCGGGTCGCTGCTGTTCATCGGCGGCTCGAGCTGCCCGAACGCGAGCGACCTCGATCGCGGGCGGCGGCCCGGATCGCTCGCCGATCTGACCGATCTCACCAAGCTCAGTCAGCACTTTGAGGTGCTGCACATGTTGGGCAACCACGTGGAGGCGCAGGACGTGCCGGTGCACGTGCGCCACTATGCCACCATGCGTGTGCAGTTGACCCTGTCCGACAAGATGCCGCAGGTGTCCGCACGCGGCCGCGGCCAGGTGGAGGATTGCTTTGCCATGATCCGCCTGGCCCGCGGCCTGTCCGAGGAACGGTTCCGGGCCGGGGCCTACGCCTACACCGTGATCAACAGCAACTCCCCGCGCACGCTCGATAACTCGATGGCGCAGGGCCTCATCGACTTCGCCCGCAACGGCCAGCTCGCGATCATCACC
Organism: Pseudomonadota bacterium; assembly: GCA_021792755.1. Lineage (GTDB taxonomy): Bacteria > Pseudomonadota > Gammaproteobacteria > Steroidobacterales > Steroidobacteraceae > 13-2-20CM-66-19. The sequence goes on along the minus strand of JAJYUA010000020.1, from coordinate 34,069 downwards.
CCGTTCTGCCTGGCCGGCGCGATGGCGCCCATCACGGTCGCCGGCGCCCTGACGCTGCAGCACGCCGAGGCGCTCGCCGGCATCACGCTCGCGCAACTCGCGCGCCCCGGCGCTCCCGCGCTCTATGGCAGCTTTCTTTCCAATGTGGATATGAAATCCGGCGCTCCGGCCTTCGGCACTCCGACTCACTTGCAGGCGACACTCGGGGCCGGCCAGCTCGCCCGGCTCGTGGGGCTGCCCTGGCGGGCCGGGGCCGGCACGGCGGCCAACGTGGTCGATGCCCAGTCGGCCTGGGAGACGCAGTTCTCGCTGTGGGCAAGCGTGCTCGCCGGGGCGACCGTCTGCATCCACGCGGCCGGGTGGATGGAGGGCGGGCTCACCAACTCCTACGAGAAGTGCATCACCGACATCGAGGTGCTGCAGATGCTGGCGGAGCTGTGCGTGGCGCCGCCGGCGGACGAGGATACGCTCGGCTTCGGGGCGATCGCCGAGGTGCCGCCCGGCGGCCATTTCTTCTCCGCGGCGCACACCATGGCGCGCTATCGCACCGCGTTCTATGAGCCGCTGATCGCGGATGTGTCCAACTTCGGCACCTGGCAGGAAAACGGCGAGCGTACCGCCCCGGAGCGGGCGCGGGACAAGTGGAAACAGGTGCTGGCGCAGTTCACGCCGCCGGCATCGGCGGCGGCCTGCGCGCAGGCGCTCGATGAGTTCATCGCGCGGCGCACGGAGGAGGGCGGCGCGCCGCCGGTGAGCTAAGCGGCGATGCTCTTGGCGCGTCCCTCGTCCGCGAGCAGATCGCGCGCGCAGCGGAAGAAGTGCCAGCTCGCCCAGAAGCCCGTCGGCACGAGGCACAGCATCGCCAGGCGCAGCGACATCGCCGTCGGCTGCCCGTGCGGCGCGAACCAGTCGCTCAGGAAGCCGACCGCCTGGGGCGCGATGATGAGGTTGCAGACATTGGCGATGAACAGCGTGATGGCGCAGTACATGGCGCGCATCCTCGGCAGGGCGAGGTTGTTGAGGATGCCGAAGCTCGAGCCGATGTAGACGTAGAGCGCGGGGATGTACAGCCAGAAGAGCCAGCGGGTGAGTGTGAGCGAGGAGGTGGAGTAGATCACGGCCGTGACGATGGTCGCGAAGCCGACGTATCCGCCGAGCCAGCGCACGATGCGGCGCGGATCGGCAAATGCCGGGCGAGAGAGCAGCCAGGTGCTGCCGATCATCGCGGCGCTTCCCCCGATGAGGTGCACGGGCCCGAGGATGGCGCCCGCCTGCGCGACGTTGAGCGAGTAGGCGCGCATGAGGAACGCGGGTGTCCACCACATGAGGCCCCATCCCCAGAGCGCCGTGATCGCGCCCGCCACCATCAGGTGCACCGCCGAGCGCTGACTCCAGAGAAATCGCAGGGTGTCGCGGACGGGCGGGGCGGGCGCATGGGCGTGCGCATCGAGCCGTCCGCGGCGCGGCTCGCGGATGGTGAGGAAGATGAGCGCGCCGGCGATCACGCCGGGGAGGCCGAGCAGCAGGAACATGGCTCGCCAGCCGAAGCGGTAGGCGAGCGCACCTGCGATCTGCGAGCCGATCCAGGCGCCGATCGGCGCGCCGAGCGCGAACACTTGCAGCGCCATGGGCCGGCGTGCCGCGGGGAAATAATCCGACAGGAGCGAGTTGGCGCCCGGCGTGCCGCCGGCCTCTCCGACGCCGACGCCGATGCGCGCCGAGAGAAGCTGGCCGTAGCCGCGGGCCACGCCCGTAGCCGTCGTCAACGCCGACCAGGCGATGAGCGATGCGCCGATGATGTTGCGGCGGCTGTAGCGGTCGATCAGCCACGACAGTGGAAAGCCGAAGAACACGTAAAAGAGAGCGAGCGAGACGCCCGTGAGAAATGCGACATTGGCGTCCGAGAGATGCAGCTGCAGCCGGATGGGCTCGAGCACGGTCGAGATCGAGTAGCGGTCGGAGATGCTGAGCGTGTAGACCAGGCACATCATGGAGGCGACATACCACCGCTGCGCCAGGCTGGTGGCCTCCTCCGCTGGCGTGGCATGCGCGTGCGACGCCGCGACAGGCTCCATATCGGCACTCGCACCGCCACGCACCTCACTCACGCGCCGCCCGCCTTCTCACCGTGCGCCGCCGTCCTCTAGGATGAGGGTGGCGGCTTTCTCGGCCACCATCAGGGTGGGAGCGTTGATATTGCCGGAGGTGACCGAGGGAAACACCGACGCGTCGACCACTCGCAGCCCCTGAATGCCATGCACCCGCAGCCGCGCGTCGACCACCGAGTGTGCCGGATCCGGCCCCATCGCGCACGTGCCGCACGGGTGGAACACCGAGCCGGCGCGCTGGCGGAAATCCGCCAGCACCTCGGCGTCGGTGCGGACCTGCTCCCCGGGCAGGCGCTCGCACTCGGTGAGGCGCGCGAGCGGCGCCGCGCCGGCGATGCGCCGCAGCAGGCGCGCCCCCTCGTATACATCCGCGATGTCCTCGGCGGTGGCAAGGCTGTTCGGCGCAATCGCCGGGCTTGCGAGCGGATCGGCGCTGCGGATGTGAACGCTCCCGCGGCTCGTGGGCCGGCAGGTGTTGAAGGACATCAGAAAGCCCGGGAAAGGATCGGGGTTCATGAGCCGGCGGCTCTGGCCGTGAGTGGTGGTGCAGTAGCTGGCGGGATTGAAGTAGATGTGCAGGTTCGGGCGCTCGATCCCGGGACGGCTGCGCACGAAGGCGCCCGCCTGGTTGACGCTCATCGCGAGCGGGCCGTCGCGGCGCAGCGCATAGCGCAGCGCCGCCTTGAGCTTGCCGCTCAGGGGACCGAGCTCGTCGTTGAGGGTGGGAACCCTGGAGCGGTAGAAATAGGATACGCACACATGATCCTGCAGCCCTTGTCCGACGGCCGGCAGCGCCGCCACGACCGGGATGGCGAAGCGCCCGAGCAGCGCCGCATCCCCTATCCCTGAGAGCTCGAGCAACTGCGGGGAGCCGATGGCGCCGGCCGACAGGATCACCTCGCGGGCGCTCGCGCGCTGCCGCACGCCCGCACGGATGTATTCGACGCCCGTTGCCCGCGTGCCCTCGAAGAGCACCCGGCACGCGTGCGTCCCGAGGGCGAGGCGCAGGCCGGGCCGGCGCGGCGCCGCGCGCAGATAGGCGCTGGCGGCCGAGACGCGCGCCCCGTCATGGATCGTGACCTGCCAGAGGCCGGCGCCCTCGGGGTGCGCACCGTTGAAATCGCCGGTCGTGCGGATGCCGATGTCGGCGCACGCCGCGATGAATGCTGAGCACAGCGGATGCACGGCGTCGGCCGGATCGCGGATGCGCACCGGTCCGCCCGCGCCATGCCATTCCGAAGGACCGAGCGGGTGATCCTCGAGCTTCCTGAAGTAAGGCAGCACATCGGCCCATCCCCAGCCGGGATTGCCCGCCGAGCGCCAGTCATCGTAATCGCCCGGCTGTCCGCGCACGAACACCATGGCGTTGATGGAGCTCGAGCCGCCGAGCACCTTGCCCCGCGGCCAATACGCGCTGCGCTGGTCGAGTCCGGGATCGGGCTCGGCCTGGTACATCCAGTTGTATCGCGGATCGGTAAACGTACGCGCATACCCGATCGGGACGCGGATCCAGAGACTTCGGTCCGACCCGCCCGCTTCGAGAAGCAGCACACGCCGCCCCGTCTCGCTCAGACGTCGTGCCAGCACGCAGCCCGCGGATCCGGCACCGACGATGATGTAGTCGTATTGCGCCATCGGTGTTTCGGCCGCACGCAGCGCGGCCCCTGCCGCCAGCATACGAACCCGCAGGCGGACAGACCATGCTTTTTCCCGATGCCGCCATAGAAATTCTCGGCTTGGATCGCCTCGGCATCTATGGAACTCTCTGCAGCGCCATGTCGTAATGCCGCAACATGGGCGTCGTAATCTCACATGTCACCCATCGGTGGCATGCGCGACCATGATCGGCATCAGACCGGAGCGCTCCGGCGCGCGGCATGTCCCGGGGGGAAAGGCGCGGTAAAGAACCCGGTTCATGCCCAAGAAACGTTCATAACGTGCAGAGGTAGGCGCATGACACCGAACCACAAGCTCTCACGCACCGTAGCCGCCATTCTGAGCGCATCGGCCGCCCACGCGGCGCTCGCGGCCAACGCCAACGGCACCGCAGCGGCGGCCTCCGCGGCCGGCGCGCCACAGTTGCAAGAGGTTGTCGTTACCGCGCAACACCGTGCGCAGAACATCCAATCCGTGCCAATCACCATGGAGGCCCTCACCGGCAAGACGCTGCAGCAGCTGAACGTGCAGACCTTCTCGCAATTCGTGAAGTACCTGCCGAACGTCACCACGGCCAGCGCGGGGCCCGGCAACGGCATCATATTCATGCGCGGGCTGTCCGACGGCGTCGTCGGCGCCCAAGGCCAGGGCACCGTGGGCTCCTTCCCGAACGTGGCGGTGTATCTCGATGACTCCTCGGTCATGCAGCCGGGCCGCGACCTGAATGTCTACGCGGTCGACCTCAAGCGTATCGAGGTGCTGGAAGGCCCGCAGGGGACGCTCTTCGGTGCCGGCGCCGAGGCCGGCGTGGTGCGCTACATCACCAACAAGCCGAACCTGCGCCGGTACGAGGTGAACGTCAACGGCGCCTACGGCATCACCGCGCACGGCGACCCGAACCATCACATGAGCGCGGTGTTCAACTGGCCCATCATTCCCGGCAGATTCGCCGCGCGACTGGTGTGGTTCACCGACCATCGCGGCGGGTATATCAACAACCTGCCGGCGACCTTCAGTCGCAGCCCGCACGACGTCGGCCTCGTGTACGAGAACGGCGGCGTGGTGCCGACCAACAGCGTGACGATCAACAACTTCCAGATCGCCGGCAACGCCATCAATCCGGTCGATTACGGCGGCGGCCGCCTGGAGCTGAAATACAAGATCAACGACCGCTGGAGCGTGCTGCTCAGCGAGATGTACCAGGACATGAACGCGCAAGGGGTGTTCTACGAGATGCCCTACGCCAGCTACGGACCGAACGTGGGCTCGGCGCAGGCATACGTCGTCCCGGGCAGCATCGATGCGCAACATCCCTCCGGCATCATTGCCGGCCCCTATCAGGGCGTGTCGCTGCCGCCGCTGTCGGTGAACCTGTTCAATCCCTCCTACGACAGGGACCACTGGGAGAACACCGAGGTGCGGGTCGACGGCAAGGTGGGGCCGCTGAGCCTCGTCTATGCCGGCGCGTATCTCGATCGCCATACCCAGCAGGTCGGCGATTACACCAACTATGCCCGCGGCCGGTACGGCTATTACTATCAGTGCACGGGCGTCTCCTACAGCGCGACCAGCGGCAACGCCGGTGCGACCTGCAACTCACCGCGGTCGGCCTGGCACGACACGACGCACAATACGCACTTCTCCCAGGAGATACGCCTCAGCACGCCGAGTGACTGGCGGCTGCGGGGCCTGGTCGGGTTGTACTACGAGGACTACAAGCTCTACGGCCTCACCCAGTGGAACTACAACACCCTGCCGGACTGCTCGCCGACCGGCGCGACCACCGGTTGCTTCCTGCCGAAGGTGACCTTCCCCGCCATGCCCTATCAGTCCGGTCCCAACGGCTTCCCGACCCAGCCGGCGTTCTTCGACGACAGCGAGCGCACCTTCATCCAGCGGGCGATCTACTTCTCCGGCAGCTTCGACATCGTGCCGCACAGGCTGATCATCACCGCCGGCGCGCGCTACTTCCGCATGTCGAACTCGGAGGTGGGCGGCTCGATGGGCAGCTTCTATTGCAAGAAGTTCACCGCATCGAGCTATTACGGCCAGTGCCTGACGTCCAACGTGACGGACTTCAACCCGGCCGACAAGGGCAATGTCAACGCGCTCGGACCGCTGGTCAACGATCCGAATCTGGTGTTCACGACGACCAATCACCTGCTGCAGACCGGCATGCGCGGGCGTGCCAACCTCACCTGGCGGATCACGCCGCAGATCATGGCGTACTACACCTACTCGCAGGGGTTCCGGCCGGGCGGCTTCAATCGCGGCACCGGCTACTACCTCGACGGCGCGAACGGCCAGCCGCAGTGGGTGCGCCCGGCGGACTACCTGTCCGATAACCTGACAAACAACGAGATCGGCTGGAAAACACGCTGGCTGGATAACCGGCTGCAGGTGGACGGCTCGGTCTATCAGGAGATGTGGACCCACACGCAGGTGCAGGTGTTCTGCCCGCAATGCGGCTTTGGCAACCTGACATTCACCACCAATGGCGCCAATTACCGGGTGCGGGGCATCGAGCTGGCGATCGATGCGCTGCCGATGCGCGGCCTGTCGGTGCATGCGGCGGCCTCCTGGAACAGCGGCCAGCAGACCAATGCGCCGGTGCTGACGGACAACGTCCCGGGCAGCGCCAATTTCGGCAAGCCGATCACCGAGTACTATGCGGGCGGTCAGGCGATACCGGTGCCGAACGTGTTCGGCGCCGTCGGCGGTCCGCTCGCCAATTCTCCGCCCTTCCGCTGCAACATGCGGCTGCGCTACGACTGGATCATGGGGTCGTATTTTCCGTTCGTGCAGGTGGGCTTCCAGCACAGCGCGCATTCGTACTCGCCCACCGGGGAGATCGAGACGGACATCCAGCCGTCCTGGACGGCCTACGATGCCTCGGTGGGCGTCTCGAGGGGGGCGTGGACGCTGGCGCTGCATGGGGTCAATCTCACCAACGTGAACAAGAGCCTGTTCACCTCCCGCCGCCAGTTCATTCTCACCGAGACCCCGATGCGCCCGAGGGTGATCGAGCTCACCTTCAGTTACCACTGGTCGCAGCGCGCCCGCTGAGCCGGCTCTGCCCGCCCGAGCCCGCCCGTCGGGTCAATCCACCGCGCGCCGCAGCGCAGCGCGGGGGGACGGCCGGCGGCGGCCGCGGCGAGAGGCAAGCCAGGGATGGGCGCGCGCGGCTTCGGGCGATCGCGACGGTGGCCTGTCGACGAGGCCCGGCCGGGCGGATCCGGACAAGCCGGTGGCGCAAATTGGCCAGCGGCGGCCGGTGGCGGCGGCCATACTGCGCGCAACGCCGTCATGGCATGATCATTCCTCCACATGACCCAGGGCACAAGCGAGCGACGGTTTCCGAAAGAGGCGGGCGCGGTCATCATCGGTCAGGGAGGCATCGTCGGGGCCTCGGTGGTGCATCACCTGCTCGGGCTGGGCTGGGACAACATCGTCGGTCTCGACAAATCGGCAATCCCGACCGACATCGGGTCGACCGCCCACGCCTCCGATTTCTGCTACATGACCAGCCACGACAAGATGTCGTGCTGCACCACGATTTACAGCCGCGACTTCTACGATCGTCTGGGGCATTACTGCCGGATCGGCGGCCTGGAGGTGGCCCGCGTCGGCGACGATGAGCGGATGCAGGAGCTCGAGCGCAAGGTCGGCTCGGGCAAGGCGTTCGGTACCCGGGCGCAGCTCATCTGCGCCGCCAGGGCCAAGGAGCTGTTCCCGCTGCTCGAGCAGACGGCGATTCAGGGCGCCCTGTGGGATCCGGACGCCGGGCTGGTGGTTCCCCGCTCCCAGCGCGTCGCGGGTGTGCTCATCGAGCGCGCGGTGGCAACGGGAAGAGTGCAGATCTTCGCCAACACTGCGGCGCTGTCCATCGACGTGCACGACGGGCGGGTGTGCGGCGTGGAGACGCGCAAGGGCTACATCAAGACCCCGATCGTCATATTGAGCACCGGCATCTGGGGGCCGCTGCTCGCCGGGCGCACCGGCTCGCCGCTGCCGCTCACGCCGTTCGAGCACCCGCTGCTGTTCTTCGGGCCCTATGGCGAGTTTGCCGGCACGGGCAAGGAAATCGGCTACCCTCTGCTGCGCGACCAGGGCAACTCCTCGTATCTGCGCGACACGGGCGACCCGGCCACTTCCGAGGGTGGGCAGATCGAGTGGGGCTACTACGAGCAGAACGAGCCGCGCATGGTGCTCGCGGGCGAGATCGCGGAGCCGGGCGAGGCCCGCCTGTCACCGTCGATGCGCGACATGGACATCGAGCAGGTGATGCAGGGCTACGAGCGCGCGACCGAGCTCGTGCCGCTGCTCGGGGAGCTGGGCTGGGACGCGAAGCGCTCGTTCAACGGGCTGATGTCGATCACGGCCGACGGCATGCCGCTGGTCGGTGAGTCCCCGGAGGTCGGCGGGCTGTGGTTCGCCGAGGCCGTGTGGGTGAAGGATGCCCCGGGGATCGGCAAGGTGTTCGCGGACTGGCTGGTCAAGGGACGGACGGACTGGGATCCGTTCAGCATCGACATCGCCCGCTTCTACGCCGTGCAGAAAACGCCGGCGTACGTGTTGGGCCGCTGCACCGAGACGGCCAAGAAGGTCTACAACCCGCCGGTGCACCCGCGCGAGCCGTACCTGACCGGCCGCGACCTGCGCCGCGGCCCGTTCTGGCCGCGCGAGAAGGAGCTCGGCGGGTATTTCATGGAGGCGGCGGGCTGGGAGCGCGCCCACGGTTACCAGGCCAACGAGCATCTGCTCGCGAAGTACCGCGAACGCGTTCCGGAGCGGCGCAACGAGTGGGACGCGCGTCATTTCTGGCCGGTGTCCAACGCCGAGCAGCTCGCGATGAGCGACAACGTGGGGATGGTCAATCTGTCGCACTTCGCCATCTACGACGTCAGCGGCGCCGATGCCGAGGCATTGCTGGAATATCTCTCGGTTGCCAAGGTGGGCGGCGCGACGGCGCCCGGTAGAGGCATCTATACGCACTTTCTCGATGAAGCCGGTGGAGTGCGCGCGGACCTCACCATCATCCGCCTGGATGCATCCCGGTACCGCGTGGTGTGCGGCGGTGGCACCGGACCTCGCGATCTGCTGTGGATGAAGCGCATCCGCGAGGCGCGCAATTGGCGCGCCGACATCCAGGACCGGACGGATGACATCGTCACGCTCGGCCTGTGGGGCCCGAACGCCCGGCGCGTGCTGCAGGCGGTCGCGGATGAGCCGCAGGCGCTGAGTCAGGAGCGCTTCCCGTTCGCCACGGCGCACCCGATACGCGTGCGCGGCCTGCCGGTGTGGGCTTTCCGCATCTCCTACGTGGGCGAGCAGGGCTGGGAGCTGTACCTCTCGCCGAGCTACGGCCTCGCCCTCTGGGATATTTTTTACGAGCAGGGCGTCACCCCGGTGGGCATCGAGACCTACGCCAACACGCGGCGCATGGAGAAGAGCCTGCGGCTTCAGAACGCGGATCTGCTCACGGAGTACAACCTGTACGAGGCGGGTCTCGCGCGCGCCAAGATCAAGGACGATGATTTTCACGGCAAGGCGGCGTACGTGGCGCAGCGCGAGCGGCCGCGTCAGGTGGCGTACCTGTGCACGATGACCCTGGCGCAGAACGTGGATCGCCATGGCGTCGCGCGCTATCCGGTCGGCCAGTGGCCCATCCTGGATCCGGACACGGGCGAGGTGCTGATCGATGAGCTTGGCAGGCGCTCGTTCACGACCAGCATCGCGTACGGGCCGTCGGTCGGCAAGAACATCGCGCTCGGCTACCTGCCGGAGCGCTATGCGAAGCAGGGGCGTGCGCTCGCGATGGAGTATTTCGGCGAGCGATATCCGTTGCGCGTGGAGGCGGTCGGGCAGCTCGCCCTCTACGATCCGCAGAACGAGCGGCCGAAGAGCTGAGGTCTACAGCCGCGTGGCCTCGAGGGCTCCCTCATCGAGGCGGTAGCCGAACCCCGGGGTGTCCGGGAGGCTGAGCCACCCGTCGCGGTCGGTCCGCAAAGGCTCCGCCATCATGAAATCCCGCCGCTCGAGCGACCACTCGGGCGGGTCGTAGGGGAATTCGATGAACGGCGAATCGCCGAGGCCTGCGGTGAGGTGGGCGTTGGCGGTGAGGCCCATGCCGTTGGTCCAGGTGTGCGGAGTGAACAGGACGTTGTGCTCCTGCGCCAGCGCGAGCACCCGCCTCAGGCCGGTGATGCCCCCGACCAGTGCGGCGTCGGGCTGCAGCACATCGATGCAGCCCGAGCCGATCAGGTCGCGCAGCTCGTGGATCTCCCGCGTCATCTCGCCGGCGGCAATTCTGACTTCAGTCGCTTCGCGCAGCGTCCGCATGCCGGGGCGATCTGCCCGGTGCAGCGGCTCCTCCATCCAGTACACCCCCAGACGCTCGAGCTCCCGCGCCACGGCGAGCGCGTCCTTGAGGGTCCAGGGCGCCTGGGTATCCCAGGGCATGCGCCAGCCCTGATTGCAGTCGACGAGCAGCGTCAGCCGCTCCCCGACGCGCTCTCGCACGGCCTCGAGCGCCCGGATGTCGTCGCGCCAATGGCCGCGCTGAAAGCGGATCTTCAGCGCGCAGAACCCCTCCTCGAGGTAACCGTCGGCCTGCTCGGCGAGCTGGCGCGGATCGCGCAGCGTGCCCGATGAGGCGTACGCCCGCACCCTGTTGGAAAGGCCCCCGAGCAGCCGCCAGCACGGTTGCCCGGTGATCTTGCCGGCGAGGTCCCACAGCGCCAGATCGAGCGGCCAGCAACGCCCGTAGTGAAAGTCGATGTGCGAGAGCACCCGGTAGTGCCGCTCGAGTGCGAGCGCGTCCCGGCCGATGAACAGGTCCTCGTGGCCGGCGAAGCCCACCATCAGGTCGCCCGAGCCGCAGCCCTCGAGCCCGGTGTCGGTCGCGACCCTCACGATCGTGGCGTCGAAGTGCAGCCGCGGTCGGGTGTCCCAGCCGGCGTGAAACGGCGGATCGAGCGCCAGTCGGTGATGGGTGATTCGGATCGAAGCGATCCGATGGCCCGAGAAGGCGGCCTCGGGCTGGTCGGGCGATGCACTCATGTGTAGGCCGTCCAGATGGTCTTCAGGTCGCAGTACGTGTCGAGCGCGTGGGGGGAGCGGTCGCGCCCCGAGCCCGATTGCTTGAATCCGCCGAAAGGGGTGGCGAGCGGGGAGCGCTCGCAGGTGTTCACCCACACGGTGCCCGCGTGCAGCGCGCCCGTCAGGCGGTGGGCGGCGTTCATGTCCGACGTCCATACGCCCGCGGCGAGACCGTAGGGGGAGTCGTTGGCGAGGCGGATCGCCTGCGGCTCATCCTGATAGCCCGCCACCGCGAGCACCGGTCCGAACAGCTCCTCACGGACGATGCGAGCGCCGGCCGGCACTTGCTCGAGAACGGTGGCCTCGACCGACGATGGGACTGACGTCCTCGAGTGTCCGCCCGCTGCCTGAGGCGAGCAGCTGCCCGCCGATGAAGGCGCGGCTCTCGGGCCTCATTGCCGCGACGAGCCGCTGCCATTTCGCGCGAGGGCGTGTCTCGAGCGCCAGGGCTGTCATGGGCCGAGCGTGGCACATCCGACGCCCCCTTCCAAGCCGAGAAATTGGCTGCGGGCATCGAAAAAAAGCATGGAATTTCGCTGCGCGGGCCCCGCTCGCAACGCTAGTATGCCGCCACTCGCACCCCTTGATGCGGGCGGGGTCGTGCGCCGCTGCGGGAGGCCTCGATGGGCAAAAAGACGATCGATCGACGCTGGCTGCCGCTCAATGCGCTTCGCGCCTTCGAAGGTGTGGCCAAGCACGGCAGCTTCACGGCCGCGGCGCATGCGCTGCTCATTTCCCAGAGCGCGCTTTCGCGGCACGTGATCTCCCTCGAGCAGCTGATCGGGGTGCAGTTGTTCGAGCGGCGGCCTCACGCGCTCACCCTCACCCAGGCCGGCCAGCATCTGCTGCCGGCCGTCGCCAAGTCCTTCGACCGGCTTGAATACGCGATCGATGACATCCGCAACGAGGGCGCGCCTGCCCAGCGCACGCTGCGGGTGCAGATGCCGCCGAGCTTCGCCGTGCAGCTCGCCGTGCCTATCCTCAGGGACTTTCGCAAGGCGAGCGCCGAGGTGGATATCGATCTGGTCAGTCCCGCCGCGGTGGGCCCGCTGCTCGCAGATGTGGACGTGGCGGTCGTCTACTCCAAGCCTATGGTGACGGATCTGGTGGCGGACCTTCTCTGGCCGGTGCGGCTGCGCATTCTCTGCCACCGGCAGGTCGCCGAGCAGCATCGTGAGAAGGATCTGGCCGCCTTCATCGAGGCCAATGAGATCGTGCACGTGCGATACGAGGGGGAACCGAGGCACCGGGCCTGGTCCGAGTTCCTGCGCAAGAACGGCCTCAGCGCGGTCAACGTGGAGCGGGGGCTGGTGTTCGATACCGCGGTGCTCGCGGTGCAGTACGCCTTGAGCGGCCAGGGCATCGTGCTCGTCGATCCCCATCTGTGGGCCGAGGAGATCCACGCCGGCAAGCTCGTCAGCCCATTCGCCGAGGAGCTCGACAAGGGCTATGCCTACTACCTCATCGCCCACCCGGAAGGGCTGGCCGACACGGCGATCGCGTTGTTCCGGTCCTGGCTGATCGAGCGCTTCGGTCGCGACGGCGCGGCGGCGCAGCCCGCGGTGCAGCTCGCGGTGTCGAACGACTGGCAGGCTGTGGAGAGTCGGGTCTGATGAAGAGTCATGCGACAGTGGCGGTTGCCGGAGGCGAAGGTGCCGGCGCGAGCGTGCCGTATCATCCAACCGAGGTCGGCCGGCTGCGAGTGATGCTGATCGAGCGTATCGGCGGCAAGTCCTGCGCGCTCCTCACGGGCGGGGCCGTGCTCGCCGGTACCCGAGAGCGGCTCGACCGGCTGAAGATGGCCGGGCTCGGCCGCTTCGCCGATTTGCGGCAGGCGCGCATCGGCCGCTCGCTCGCGCTCGGCGACATCGACACGGGAGTGCAGAATGAGGCCGAGGGCTTGGAGATCGGGAGCCTGGGCGGGCGGCGAGCGGCGCAGCCCCTGCGCGGCGCCCCCCATGGCCCGAGCGGCGCGGGCAGGTGCGCTCGGGCCGGGGCAGGCCGATGCGATTGAAGGACATCCGGACGTTCGTGGTCGGCAACCCGCCGCCGCACTTCGGCGGGCGCTATTTCGTGTTCTGCAAGCTGGTGTGCGCCGACGGCGTGCATGGAGTGGGGGAGGCGTACGGCGTTCCCTTCCACCCGGACCTCGTCGCACGCATGCTGGAGGATGTCTTTCGACGCTACCTCGAGGGCGAGGATCCCCACGACATCGAGCGCATCTGGCGCCGCGTGTACTCATCGGGCTACTCCCAGCGGCCCGACCTGACGCTGATGGGGGTGCTCAGCGCCCTGGAGATGGCCTGCTGGGATATCGTCGGCAAGGCGGCCGGGCAGCCGGTGTACAAGCTGCTCGGCGGCCGGGTGCACGAGCGGCTGCGAGCCTACACGTATCTTTATCCGCGCCCCGGTGATCGCACCGACGTCTACAGGGATGCGGACCTCGCGGCCGAGCGGGCTTGCGAGTACGTCGCCCAGGGCTTCACGGCGCTCAAATTCGATCCGTTCGGGCCCTACTCGGCTTTCGACGGGCGCCAGCCCTCGCTCGAGGCGCTCGATCGCTGCGAGCGCTTCCTCAAGCAACTGCGCGAAGCGGTCGGCTCGCGAGCCGATCTGCTGTTCGGCACGCACGGACAGATGACGGCCGCCGGCGCGCGGCGCTTGGCGCGGCGGATCGAGCCGTACGAGCCGCTGTGGTTCGAGGAGCCGGTGCCCCCGGATGTGCCCGGGGAGATGGCGAAGGTCGCGCGCGCGAGTCGGGTGCCGATCGCAGCCGGCGAGCGGCTCGCCACCAAGTACGAGTTCGCACGGCTGCTCGAGGCCGGCGCCGCCGCCATCCTGCAACCGAACCTCGGGCGGGTCGGCGGCATTCTGGAGGGAAAGAAGATTGCCGCGCTCGCCGAGTCCCGCCACGCGCAGATCGCTCCGCACCTGTACTGCGGGCCGGTGGTGGGCGCGGCGAACATCCAGCTGGCCGCGTGCTGTGCGAATTTCCTCATCCTCGAGGGCATCGAGCGCTGGCAGGGGTTCCATGCCGAGATCCTGCACCGGCCGATCCGCTGGGAGGAGGGCTACGTCATCCCGCCGAGCGAGCCCGGACTCGGCGTCGAGCTGAACGAGGCGGTGGCGCTCGCCCATCCCTACAGCGGCCGCGAGCTGCATCTGGAGATGGCCGATCGGCCGATCCTGCCGTAGCGGCGGCGCCGCGGACACGCCCGCGCCTGCCGTGGCCGGTCGCATTGTCGGCCCAATGCCATCATCGGTCGGGAGCATTCAACCCCTGCGGCGCCTGCCCCGGTAGGATCGCGTGGCGTGCGCGGCTGCCTTCGGGCGCGGGCGCTACCCCGACTCGAAAAGGATGGCGGCAACCTCATGAACTCATTCGATCTGCCCCAGGGCGTGCGCATCGAGGCGCCGCTCGAGCCGCGCTTCGAGGAGATCCTCACCCCCGAGGCGCTCGCGTTTCTCGCCGGGCTGCACCGGCGCTTCGAGCCGCGCCGGCGAGCGCTGCTCGCGGCGCGCGCGCAGCGCCAGCAGCGCATCGATGCCGGTGAGATGCCGGGCTTCCTGCCCGAGACACTGCCCGTCCGCGAGGGCGAGTGGCGCATCGCGCCCCTGCCGCCGGCGCTCGAGCGGCGGCGTGTGGAGATCACCGGCCCCGTCGAGCGCAAGATGATGATCAACGCGCTGAACTCCGGCGCCGATTCCTACATGGCCGACTTCGAGGACTCGAGCACCCCGAGCTGGCGCAACCAGGTGCAGGGTCAGATCAATCTGAAGGACGCGGTCAGGCGCACCATCGCCTTTGACGGCGGGGGAAAACGCTATCGGCTGAACGACACCGTGGCGACGCTCCTCATCCGTCCGCGCGGCTGGCATCTGCAGGAGCGGCACGTGACGGTGGACGGCCAGAGCGTCTCGGGGGCGCTCTTTGATTTCGCGCTGGCGTTCTTTCACAACGCCCGCGAGCAGCTCGCGCGGGGCGCCGGACCTTATTTCTATCTGCCGAAGCTCGAGAGCCACCTCGAGGCGCGGCTGTGGAACGAGGTGTTCCTCGCCGCCCAGGCGGCGCTCGATCTGCCCGCCGGCACCATCAAGGCGACGGTACTCATCGAGACGGTGCTCGCGGCCTTCGAGATGCACGAGATTCTCTACGAGCTGCGCGAGCATTGCGCAGGGCTCAACGCCGGACGCTGGGACTACATCTTCAGCGCCATCAAGAAATTCAGCAAGCGGCGGGAGTTCTGCCTCGCCGACCGGGGCCAGGTGACAATGGAGGCCCCGTTCATGCGCGCCTACGCGCTCGAGCTGGTGAGGGCCTGCCACCGCCGCGGAGCGCCTGCGATCGGTGGCATGAGCGCGCTCATCCCGATCAAGAACGATCCGCCCGCCAACGAGCGCGCGCTCGCCGGCGTACGTCACGACAAGGCGCGCGATGCGCGGGACGGGTTCGACGGCGGCTGGGTGGCCCATCCGGGGCTGGTGCAGCTTGCGCTCGAGGAATTCGTCAAGGTGCTCGGCGCCCGGCCGCACCAGCGCGAGCGCGTGCCCGAAGGCGGCTGCGCCGCGGCGGATCTGCTCGATTTCCGGCCGGAGCGCCCGATCACCGAGGCCGGACTGCGCAACGACATCAACGTGGCCATTCACTATATCGGCAGCTGGCTCGCGGGCGTCGGCTGTGTACCGATCCACAACCTGATGGAGGATGCGGCAACCGCCGAGATCGCCCGCTCGCAGGTCTGGCAGTGGGTGAGGAGCCCGAAGGGGGTGCTCGAGGACGGCCGCAAGGTCGATGCGGGGCTGGTTCGCTCGCTCATCCCCGAGGAGCTGCGCCGCGTCGAGGCCGTGGTCGCGCGCGCCGGGGCGCCGATCGGCACCTATGCGCAGGCTGCAAGTGTCTTCGAGCGGCTCAGCCTCGCCGAGACGTTCACGGATTTTCTGACACTGCCTCTGTACGAGGCGCTCACCGGCGGTGCGGGCGCCTAAGCGCGCGCGTAACCTGACAATCGGACCCGCCCATGCCCAAACAGATTGCCGAGCCCGTCCGGTCGGTCGACGTGGTGCACGAAACCGAGGTGCTGGTGATCGGCAGCGGCCCGGGCGGCCTGTCGGCGGCGCTCGCCGCCGCGCGCGCCGGGGCGCGCACGGCGCTCCTTGACCGCTACGGCTGCTTCGGCGGCAACATCACGCAGGTGGGCGTCGAGGGCTTCGCCTGGTACCGCCACGAGCACACCGTTGACTGCGAGGGCATCGGCATCGAGCTCGAGCAGAGGGCGACGGCCATGGGCGCGGCCACCCCGGAGCCGCAGTCCGACAGCCATGCCCTCGATGCGGAGATGTTCAAGTACCTCGCCGACGTGCTGGTACAGGAGGCGGGTATCACGCCCTTCCTGCACCGGCTGTGCGTGGCGCCGATCCTGGAGAACGGCCTGATCCGCGGGGTGATCACCGAGAGCAAATCCGGGCGCGAGGCGCTGCTCGCCGAGCGGGTGATCGATGCGACCGGAGATGCGGACCTCGCCGCGCGCGCCGGAGCGCCGGTGCGCAAGGCGCCGCGCGAGCAGCTCATGGCCGCGTCGGTCATGTTTTCCATGGTAGGGGTCAACAAGAGGCGCTTCCTCGAGCAGGTCAAGGCCGATCCGCAGACCTACCGTGACTGGGCCGGCAGCGGCGAGTGGCACATCGAGACCGGCGGCAAGGAGGACGACCTGTTCTCCCCGTTTCTGCGCAAGCCGTTCAAGCGAGCAGCCGAGAGCGGCGTGATCCCGGCGAGCCTCAGCACCATCGCCGGCACGTGGGGTAGCGTGACCGACCAGGGCGATCTGACCTACCTCAACCTCATCCATCTGCCGAACGTCGACGGCACCGACGCCAATGACCTGACGCGGGCGGAGATCGAGGGACGGCGGCAGGCGATCCACGCCATCGAGGCGCTCAAGCGCTTCATGCCCGGGTGCGAGCAGGCGAAGCTGCGCAACTTCGGCATGACCCTCGGCGTGCGCGACACACGCAAGATCGACGCGCTCTATAACCTGACCGGCGAGGATGTGCGCGGCGAGGCGCGCTTCGAGGATGCCATCGGCATCTTCCCGGAGTTCATCGACGGTTACGGCTTGCTGATCCTGCCGACCACGGGCCGCTACTTTCACGTACCGTACCGATCGCTCGTGCCGCGAGGCGTCGGTCACCTGCTCGTCGCCGGACGCGCCATCGGCGGCGATCGGATCTCGCACGCCGCCGTGCGCAACATGATGTGCTGCGCCGTGAGCGGCCAGGGTGCCGGAGTCGCGGCGGCGATCTCGGTGCGCACCGGAGAGCCTTTCGAGCGGCTCGATGTCGGGGCCGTGCGCCGGGAGCTCGAGCGTCAAGGGGCGCGCATCCGGTGAGCGGCGCTCTCGGCAGGGCAGGCGGGCGGCGCGAGCGGCCCGGCGCGGGGCGCTGGTGGGTGCTCGCGCTGCTCAGCCTCGCCATCGCCGGCAGCTACTACGAGTATGACGCGATCGCCCCGGTCGCCGATTTCCTGCGGCTCGAGCGCGGTTTCTCCCAGGAGCAGATCGGTCTGCTCAACGCCGTGTTCAGCCTGCCGAACGTCTTTCTCGCGCTGCTCGGCGGCGTGCTCATCGATCGGCTCGGGCCGGCGCGGGTCGCGGTATGGACCGCGGCGCTGTGCCTGTTGGGCGCGACGCTCACGGCGTTCGGCGTGCCCTACTCGATGATGGTGCTCGGCCGGCTGATCTTCGGCGTGGCCGAGGAGACGCTGTTCATCGCGCTGCTCGCCGGAGTTGCGCAGTGGTTCTCCGGCGGCGCGACGGCGCTCGCGATGGCCCTGTTCTTCAGCGTGGCGCGGATCGGCTCGTATGCCGCCGATACCTCCCCCGACTGGGGCCGGCTCATCTACCGGCACGGCTGGCAGTTGCCGCTGTGGCTCGCGGCGGCCTTCACGGGCGCGAGCTTCCTCGCCGCTCTCGTCTACGGGGGGGTCGACCGGCGGGCGCGGGCGGGCGGGCGGCTGCCGCCGGTGCGTGCCGCCGAGCGCTTCCACGCCGCCGACCTGGTCGGTTTCGATCTGTCCTACTGGTATATCCTCGCGCTCAACGTGCTGTTCGCCGCGGTGTTCTTCCCGTTTCGAAGCACCTTCGCGATCGAGTACTTCCAGAACGCCAAGGGCCTGACGCTGCAGCAGGCCGGTCTCGCCAACAGCTGGGTGTTCTTTGCGGCGATCTTCGCCACGCCCCTGTTCGGGTATCTGGCGGACCGCTTCGGGCGCCGCTCGCTGATGATGATGATCGCGACGCTGACAATGCCGCTCGTGTTCCTGATCCTCGGCACGACCGACTGGAGCCTGTGGATCTCGACGGCGCTGATGGGCGTGAGCTTCTCGGTCGTGCCGGCGATCATCTGGCCTGCGACGGCGATGCTGGTCGAGTCGAAGCGGCTCGGCACCGCCCTCGGGCTGATCAACGTGCTGCAGAATCTGCTGCTCGTGCTGAGCAATCTCACCGCCGGGTGGCTCGCCGACTGGGGGCACGCCGGGGCGGCTCACCCGCAGGGCTACGACCCGATGCTGTGGTATTTCGGGCTGCTCAGTCTGGTGGCGTTCGTGTCGGTGGTGCTGCTCTGGCGGCGCGAGAGCGGGCCCGAGGGGCATGGCCTGGAGACACTGCGCACGCTGTCGCGGCAACCGTCGGCCGCCGGCGGCTGAGCGCTCCTTGCCGGCGTGCCGGAGCGCGCCCGGCGCGGCCGATGGGCCGCTTCTCCGCGCACCTGCACCGCCGGGGGTGCACGGACGCGCGCACTCCTTGCTCGACGCCGGCCGAGCCGCCCGGGGGAGCGGGCGCCGCCGTCTGTTTCGCCGGCACAGCGCTGCGGGCGCCCGGCGGGCCGCCCGCAGCGCGCCGCCTCACTCGTGCCGCGAGAAGCTGTAGTGGAAGTCGAGCTCGATGACCCGCGGCCGTATCGGGGTCTCGGTCTCGATGAACTGGGCGGCGTTTGTGAACAGGCTCGTGTCAACGTTGGTGAGGTTGGTACCGTTGAGCGAGACGGTCCAGTCGCCCTTGGAGACCCCGACCGAGGCGTCATAGGTGGTCCAGCCGGGCTGGTTGTAGATCGTGAGATAACCCGTGGCCGAGTGTGTGTGCGCCTGGTGCTGAAAGCCGACCTGTACGAAGGGGAAGTACGAGCCGACGACCCAGTCGTAGCGCACGCGCAGATTGGCCTCGAACGGCGGCGAGAACGCCAGCGGGCTGCCCTGAATGCCGTAAACGTTGGCGACCGGCAAGGCGACGCCGTTCACGTATCGGCTCGTGACCGGCTTGCCGAAATTGACGCTGGCCGGGTTGTTGTCGACCAGCGCCGGAGAATTGGTGAGCTCGCTGCTGTTCCAGGCGGCAGAGCCGTTCAGCGACAGGCCGGTGAGCAGATGGGCTGCGACCTGCAGCTCCACGCCCCGCACCTGGTAGAACGGGCCATTGGTCTGGAAACCGACGTTGCCGAAACCGCAGGAGGGGCAGAACAGGCCCGTCTGCACGTTGTCCCAGTGCTCCTGGTACAGCGCGCCGTTGAGCAGCACGTGGTGATTGAGCCACTCGCTCTTCCAGCCCACCTCGTTGTTCGTCAGCAGATCCGACGTGTATTCCTTGGGCGTGATGTACTGGTCGACGCCGTCGGGTCCGGGCAGAAGCGCCTTCGCGCCGCGGTTGAACCCGCCCGGACGGTAGCCCTGCGAGTAGGTGTAATACACCATGATGTCGGGCGTGATGTGCCAGCTGAGGTTCGCACGGCCGAGATGCCCGGTCAGCACCTGGCTGTTCGGCACCTGAGCGTTGAGGTTCACGCCGTTGGAGTGCAGGCAGCGGCCGAAATAGGTGGTCGTGCCGAACTGCTTGCAGCCGAAGCTGCCGAAGTCCCCGCCGACAACCGCGTCGTACATGTCGTAGTAGCGCATCCCTCCAGTGATCGTGAGCACCTTCGGCACGATGTCGTAGCTCACCGACACGTACGCCGCCTTCTGGATGAGCGTCCTTGTGTAGTCGTCGGAGAACGCCGTCAGGGAATTGCGCAGACCCGGCTGGTATGCGGTCTCGCCCGGCGGCGGGCCGACCGGCAGGAAGCAATTGGACGCCGGGCCGCCCGGTGAGCACTGCGGTACCGTGCGGTAATCCCAGTTGGTGACGCTGTAGACCTTTTCGTCCTCGTAGTACAGGCCGGCGATGCCGCGCAGCCGCCAGTCGCTCGGCGTGCTCACGCGCAGCTCCTGGCTGAGATTCGTGTTCCTGGTGTTCCCCTGCCAGAACATCCCGGGCGAGTAGCAGGTGGCGTTGGCGTTCCCATGGGTCGCGGAATAGCTGACCCCGGTGCACTGGTAGTAATAGCCGTAGCGCCCGCGGGCGTAGTTCGTGTAATCGCCCTGCGACTGCATGTTGCTGTCGAGGTAGGAGCCGGCATAGACCACACGCAGCGGTCCGGCCTTGCCGTGCACCGTCAGGGCGGTGTTCTCGAACCTGTCCTTGGTGTAGGAGGGCTCGAACAGGTTGACCGAGTACGGCGGCAAGGGCTGTCCGCCGCTCGGCACGCCCGAGGAGCTCAGCACCGTGCCCTGCGAGCCGTAGGGCATGTCGTAGAAAACGCCCTGCGCGTCCATGTTCTGATACATCTGCGAGAGAAGCACGTTCCAGTCGTGGTTGACCTTCCAGAGCATCTCGACCCGTCCGCCCTGATAGGTCACCGGGTTGATGGCGTTTCCGACGAGCGCATAGTTGTTGATCGTCTGGCTGTTCGTCGGCACGACGCCGCCGTTCTCGTCGGCGAGGCCGAGGTCTGTGCCGCTGCGGGAAAAGGTCGCCGGCAGGTTGTTGATATAGCCGCCGCGATGGTCGGTGAAGACCACCACGCGCGCCGCCAGCTTGTCGTCGATCAGCGGCAGGTTGAGCACGGCATTGACGTTGCTGTTCGGATCGCCGTGCGCCGTGACTCCATAACCTGCGTTGGCGATCACCTGGAAGGTGTTCAGCCGCGGCTTGTTGGTGATGTAGCGGATGACGCCGGCCTCGGCGCCCGCGCCGAACAGCGTGCCCTGCGGGCCTTCCAGCACTTCGATGCGCTGCAGATCGACGGCGTAGATATCGAGCTGTCCGCCCGGCATGTCGGTCGGCTGGTCGTCGAGGTACAGCGCGACGTTCGGGAACTGGCCGACGGCGGCCGAGGCCTGTGTGCCGCCCGCGCCGAGGCTGAGGCCGCGAATGTACAGGGTCTCCTGGCCGGGGGCGTATTCGGCCATGGTCACGTTGGGCACGTACTTGAGGTAACCGGACAGGGTCGCGACGTGCAGCTGCTGCAGCGTGTGTCCGGTCAGCGCCTGCATCGTGATGGGCACGTCCTGCATGTTCTGCACGCGGCGATTGGCGGTGACGATGATCTCGTGCAGCTGCGAGGCGCCGGCAATCGTGCCGGTCGCGGGACTCGCGGCCAACGCCGCATGGATGGCCGAAGCGCCGAGAATTCCGGCCACGGTGCGCGAAAGCTTGGTATGACGTCTCATGCTGAACTCCCCAGTGTTCGGCGGGGTGGAGGCCCGCATTCGCGGCCCGGGCAATCCCGCCGCAAGCGTTTCGGTTGTTTGTAACGCCCGCAATCAGACGCGTGCTGGGCAGACTCCTGTCGCCCGCCCGCAATTGCGACGCTGAGACGTTAGCCCAAGTGCTGGTGATTTGCTTGAATGCCACCGACGCGGCGTTGTCGAATCGCGGCGATCGCGGGCGCGCGGGCGGGCGTGTTGCCGGCTCGGCCGCCGCCGCCTCGGGCGTCGGCCTGCCGCGCGCGGGCCGCAATCCGTCTGGGATGTCGCCGGTGTCTTGCGCGGCCGCGTGTCGGAATCGTCGCGCAAATCGCAGAGCTGTTGCATCGGGCGCAGTAGCCGGGAGGCATGGCAGGCTTCTGACATTGCATTTTTGTGAGGTGCGCGGCGAGGGCGGCGCGCTCGCGCGGCGCGCAGTTGATTGCGGTTGCGCGGGCCGCGGCAGGCGCCGAGGTCGGGCCGCGCGCGCATCGCGGGACCGGGACCGGTACCGGGTCAGCGGCGCGTCTCGGCGGGCGCCCGTTGCAGGGTGAGGCCGACGGCGAAGGAGCGCTGAAAGCCCTTCCAGACTGTTATGTCGCCGGTCCCCGGACTGTACGCGGAGAAGGGAGCATGGTCGTGCGGCCAGACGCCGCGTCCCGCGTGCATCGTGCGTACATCGAGGTACGCTGCGAAGCGTTTCTCGCCCTTGACGTACAGATCGAGGAATGCGGTGATGAAGTGCACGTTGATGGCGTTGACCCGTCGCGTGTTCCACACCGGGTCCTGGAACCAGGAGATGTTCCAGAGGGAGCTGCGCATCTGCGGCGGCGCCGGGTCAAGCCCGATGTCGTGACCGGCTTCCTCGAAAGTGAGCAGATAGCGGGGCGCGTGGATCGCTTCCTTGAACACCCGCAGTCCGGCGCGGCGGTAGCCGACGGTGTGGTCCCGATTGCCGTTGATCAGCAACAGTGGGGCGCGGATGGCGGCAAGCCCGCCGCTTCCCCAGGCATCCCACGGTGGACCGCCCGCCGGGGAGAGGGCGACCACCGCGCGCAGATGCGCCACCTTGATCGAGCTCTGCAGGGCGCCGCCCCGGCAGTACGGCTCGAGCAGTCCGCCCGGGACCGCTTTGGCGATCGGACTGTCCGGATCGAGCACCGCGCCGGCGGCGGTGAGGACGCCATAGCCGCCCATGGAGTAGCCGATGAGCGCGGTGCGGTCCGGATCGATCCAATGCTTCGCCGCGAGGGTTCGCTGCAGCGTGGCCGCGACGAAGGCAATGTCGAGCGGCCGGCGCAGCACCGGCTCGACGAAAGCGGCCCTGTCGGTGATCGGCGGATCATCGTGCTGGATGGCCGCGACCACGTAGCCCTTGGAGGCGAGATTCTCCGTGAGCCAGGTCATTGCGGCCGGTGCGTTGCTGTACCCGTGCGAGACGATGACGAGCGGATAGGGGCCGCCGGCAAAAGGCGCGCCCCGCACGGCAATCCCCGGCACCGTGAAGCGCACGGGTGGCGCGGGCGGTTGCGCCGGAAATGCCGCGCTATACACGGCGCGCGGCGCGCCGGGCTGTGCGCGCGCCGGATACCAGATATCGACCGGCAGCACTCGATTGCGCTTCGGCGCGCGATGCGTCTTCGGGTCGTACGCCAGCACATCAGGCTGCGCAGGCTGTACGAGCGTGATCTTCTCCACGCCGACCGGCCAGGGGCCAAGAGGTGCGAGCTGCGGGGCATCGGGACCGAATACGCTCGGCGGCTGCCCGGCGCGCGCCGGACAGAGGCCAACTGAAAGCGCGGCAAGCGCGAGCAGCAGGGCGGGCGCCAGAGCGGTTGCATTGCGGCGCGAGGCGGCGCACCTGCCGAGGATCGTCATGCACGGGATTCGAGGTGTCATACGATGCCCCTTCGATCTGTGGCGATGGCGGCCATTTCGGCCGGACGAGGATCCTGGTGACGGTCGTGAATCGCGCGCTCAGCGCTGCGCGCTCTGCCAGTTCTGCGCAACGTAGTAGGGAGCATCCTCCGGTGGCAGCGCGGCGCGGCCGAGGATGTGATCGGCCGCCTTCTCCGCCAGCATGATGGTCGGCGCATTGAGGTTGCCGGTGGTGATCGAGGGCATGATCGAGGAGTCGACCACCCGCAGCCCCTGCAGGCCCGCCACCCGCGTCTCGGGGTCGACCACCGTCATCGGGTCGGAGGGATTGCCCATGCGGCAGGTGCAGGACGGATGGTAGGCGCTCTCCACGTGCCTTCGGACGAACTCGTCGATCTCATCATCCGAGCGCACCTGCTCGCCGGGCTGGATTTCGCGGCCGCGGTATGGATCGAAGGCCGGTTGGGCGAAAATCTCCCGTGTCAGGCGCACGCAGGCGCGCATCTCGATCCAATCCTCGGGCTGCGACAGGTAGTTGAAGAACACCTTGGGCTTCTCGCGCGGATCGGCGCAGGCGAGCCGCACCCAGCCGCGGCTCTTCGAGCGCATCGGCCCGACGTGCGCCTGGAACCCGTGCTCCTTGGCGAGCGAGGAGCCGTCGTAATTCACGGCCATGGGCAGGAAGTGGTACTGGATGTCGGGGTGGCGGACGCCGGGGCGGCTGCGGATGAAGGCGCCGGTCTCGAAATGATTGCTCGTCCCGAGGCCGTCCTTCCTCAGCATCCAGCGCGCGCCGATCAGTGCCTTGCGCCAGGGACTTAACTGCGAGTACAAGGTGATCGGCTGCGTGCAGGCGACTTGGAAGTAGAACTCCAGGTGATCCTGAAGATTCTCGCCGACACCCGGCAGATCGTGCACCAGCGGGATGCCGTGCCGGGCGAGTTCCTGCGCCGGGCCCACGCCGGAGAGCTTCAGGAGCTTCGGGGACTGGATCGGGCCGCAGCTCACGATGACTTCGCGCCGCGCCCGGGCGATGCGCTCTTCGTTGCCGCGCAGGTACGCCACTGCCACAGCGCGGCGTCCCTCGAACAGGATGCGCGTCGCCAGAGCGTGCGTATGCACCGCGAGATTGCCGCGGCGCATGGCCGGGCGCAGGTAGACGTTGGCGGCGCTCGCGCGCCGGCCTTCGCCGACGGTCATATCCATGCGTCCGAAGCCTTCCTGCTGGAAGCCGTTCATGTCGTCGGTGACCGGATAGCCGGCCTGCCGCCCGGCTGTCAGCCAGGCCCGATGCAGGGGATTGGTCAGCAGGCCGTAGCGGGTGTGAAGCTTGCCCTCGCCGCCGCGATAGCGGTCGCCGCCGCCGTCGCGCCGCTCGGAGCGCTTGAAATACGGCAACACGTTTCGATACGCCCATCCGTCGGCGCCTTCGGACTGCCAGCGCTCGAAGTCGAGCGGATTGCCCCGCACGTACACCAGACCGTTGATCGAGGACGAGCCGCCGAGCACCTTGCCGCGCGGGGTGTGCAGGCGCCGTCCGCCGAGATGGGGCTCGGGCTCGGTGTAGAAGAACCAGTTGTACTTCGGCATGTTCATCGGGATCGACAGCGCCGAGGGCATCTGGATGAGCACCGAGCGGTCCGAGCCACCGAACTCAAGCAGCAGCACCCGCTCGGCGCCGCTTTCACTCAGGCGGTCGGCGAGCACGCAGCCCGCCGAGCCGGCTCCGACGATCACGTAATCGAAAGTCTCTTCTTTCATTAGTCTGTTCAATGGCGGCTCAGTACGGGGAGTCTATGTCGCCCATGGCGACATAGACGCTCTTTAACTGGGTGTAGTGCTCGATGGCGGCCCGGCCGTTCTCTCGCCCGAGTCCGGAGAGCTTCACGCCGCCGAACGGCAACTCGATCGGCGTGATGTTGTAGTGATTGATCCAGCAGGTACCCGCTTCGAGCCGGGCGATGACCCGGTGGGCACGAACGAGGTCGTTGGTGAAGATCCCCGCCGCCAGGCCGAACGGCGTGGCATTGGCGCGCCGGATGACCTCCTCCTCGTCCTCGAACTCCAGCACCGCCATGACGGGGCCGAAGATCTCCTCGCGCACGATGGTCATGTCGTCCTGGCAGCCGTCGAATACCGTGGGGGCGACGAAGCAGCCGTTGGCGAGATCGCCGGTGGTGAGCCGATGCCCGCCGCAGAGGAGCCGCGCCCCTTCGGCTTTGCCGCGCCCGATGTAGCCGAGAACCTTTGTCATGTGCTCCGGGCAGATGAGCGAGCCCACCTGGGTGGCCGGGTCGAGGGGATCGCCGACGCGCATGGCGGCGGTGCGCTCGAGCAGCCGCTCGAGGAAGGCGCGCTTCAGCGAGCGGTGGACGAACACGCGCGTGCCGTTCGAGCAGACCTCGCCGGCGGAGTAGAAATTGCCGAGTAAAGCCCCCGAGACGGCGTTGTCGAGATGCGCGTCCTCGAACACGATGAGCGGCGATTTGCCGCCGAGCTCCAGGGTCACTTGCTTCAAGGTGGCGGCGCAATCTGCCATGACTGCCTTGCCCGTGCCCACCTCGCCGGTGAGCGAGATCTTGCGGATCTGCGGGTGCGCGCTGAGCAGACGTCCCGTGTCGGCGAAGCCCTGGACCACCTGGAACACTCCCTCCGGCAGACCTGCCTCGGCGAGGATCTCGCGCAATCTCAGCGCGGTGAGCGGCGTCAGCTCGGCGGGCTTGAAGATCATGGCGTTGCCGCATGCGAGTGCCGGGGCGCTCTTCCAGCAGGCGATCTGCAACGGATAGTTCCAGGCGCCGATGCCGGCGACCACCCCGAGCGGCTCGCGCCGGGTATAGCCGAAGGCCGCCTGCCCGAGCTGCAGGTGCTCGCCGGCGAGTTGGGCGGCGAGCCCGGCGTAGTACTCGAAGCACTCCGCCCCCGAGAGCACATCGACGGCGCGGGTCTCCTGGATGGGCTTGCCGGTATCGCGCGTCTCGAGCTCGGCGAGCTCATCGTTGCGTGAGCGCAGAAGGTCCGCGGCACGGCGCAGAATGCGGCCGCGCTCGGCGCCGGTGAGGCCGGCCCAGTCGCGCTGGGCCGCCGCGGCCCGGGCCACGCAGGCGGCCACCTCTGCGGCTCCGTCCACGCGCAGCTCGGCCAACACTTCGCCGGTGGCGGGGTTGAGCGTGGTGAAGCGCTTTGCGCCGCAGGAGGGCGCAGCCGGCGACTGTGCGGCGGACGGCGCGGCGGCGATCTGCTCGTGGCCGTTCTCTCGCAAGCGTGTCTCGACAAACGCCGTGAGCAGCGCGCGCGCCCCCTCGCTATCGGCTTCCTCCCATTGCGACAGCGCCGCTCGCAGCCATACCCCATCGATCATCGCCGCGATCATGGAGGCGAGGCTGTGCGCGAGCTCCCGGGGCAAGAGCTGGCCGAGGGCGTGGCGCAGGTTGGAGAGCATGCGCCGCTGGTAGGCCCTTTGCACCCGCATCAGGCCCGGCTCGTGCGTCACCTGGCCCCAGAAGGCGAGCCACGCGCTGCCCGTGCGCTGGTCGAACTCCTCGGGCCCGAGGTTGGAGTCGATGATCGCCTGCACCCGACCGCGCGGTGTCCCCGCCAGACCGAGGCGTTGACGGACCCGTTCGGCCAGGCGCCGCGCCAGGGTGCGAAAGGTCGCCTCCAGCAGTCCGTCCTTGTCCCCGAAATAGTGCGCCACCAGCCCAGCGGAGACACCGGCCCGCTGCGCGATCTGAGCGAGCGTGCTGCCGACATAGCCGACCTCCGCCAGGCTGTCGATGGTGACCTCGATCAGCTGCCGGCGGCGCTGCTCTTCGGGCTCCTGCCGCTCGGGCGTGGCGTCTCGAGCGTCCCGGGTGCTTGATTGCTTGTTCAATATCAATGCTCCGCAGCGGGCGGACGGATAACGCTATCGACTCTCCGTGATGGGGGGGCCATATCGAAATACTTCTTTATAAGCAGCGAGTTAGATATTCGGCAAGGTCTCTCTGCAATAGGGATTAAACGATCGTTCAAATTGTTACGCAATGATGATGCCACTGCTGCCCTGCCGTCAAGACGGACGGGAGTCGAAGAGCGAGACCCGCTGCCTCGGACGAATCTCACAGAGCGCCGCCGTGCCCACGGCAGCAACGCTCGGGGGTCGGTGCCCGGTCCCGGGCGCGCGCGAGTTTGGCGGCGAAGAGGCCGCGGCGCTCGCGCCGCCAGAGCAGAGCGGGGCGTCCCGGCCGCCGAGCGGTGCGAGAAACGCCCTCTTCTTCGCCAGCCCGCCGATCTGGCGCACGCGCACCCTTCGGCGCAGGCGCCGAGGGTGCGCGTCCGTGCAAGCGGATTGGGCTGGTCCGGGCTCCGTGCCCGCCCGGGGCCGCCCGAGCCTGTCCGTGAAGCGCGCCGGACCATCCTGCAGCCCGACTCAGAAGTGGTAGCCCCACTCGACGCCGATCACCCGCGGCCGAAGCGGCGTCTGAGCGACGATGAACTGATCCGTACTGATGAACGTGCTGGCGAGGGAATCGGTGAGATTGTTTCCGTAAAGATGCACGTACCAGGCGTTCTTGGACACGCCGAGCGAGGCCTCGTAGGTGGTGTAGGCGGGAACCTCGAAGCGCAGCCGCGCGGTGCTGACGGCCCCCCCCTGGGCAATCGTGGGGTTGGCGCCGGCCTGGGTGAACGAGTGGTCGGTGTGCATGGCGCCGAACTCGATGGACGGGTAGTAACCGTCGATGGGCCGGAACTGGTAGCGCACCCGCAGGTTGAACTCCATCGGCGGGGAGTCGGCGGTCGGGGAGCCGACCGGGCCGAACGGGTTGGTGACCTGCGCGCAGCCTGTGCCGGTGCTCGCGCAGACCTCGGTGATCGGCTTGCCGTAGTTGACGCTTGCCGGGTTGTTGTCGATCAGCGCCGGGGAGTTGACCTGGCTGCTGCGGTTCCAGGAGGCCGCCCCCTGCAGCGTGAGGCCGGGAGCGAGCCGCGCGATGAACGAGGTCTCGATCCCCTTGACCACGAAGTTCTGGCCGTTCGTGTCGTAAAAGATGTTGCCGACCAGGCCCGGATCGAAGAACTCCACCTGCACGTTGTTCCAGTTTTCCTGGTAGATCGCCCCATCCCACTCCAGGTGGTGGTCGAGCAGCACCGTCTTCCAGCCGAGCTCGTCGTTGGTCAGCGTGTCCGGCCTATAGGCCTTCGGCACCGCATACTGATCCACCCCGTCGGGGCCCGGGGCGTGCAACGTGCCGCCGTTCTGGTTGAACCCGCCCGGACGGTAGCCCTGTGAGAAGGTGTAGTAGACCATCACGTTGCGGGTGATGTGCCAGCTCAGGTTCGCGCGGCTGCGCCAGCCCGTTTCGGTGTCGTGCAGGTTCTGCGCGTTCAGGTCGTACGCGTAGCCTCCGGCGACATCGGCACACCCGCCCGGGGGCGTGCCCGCCTGGAAGCAGCCGAAGCTGCTGGTGACGCTGCCGACGGAGGAGTTCGTGAAGCGGAAGTGGCGAGTGCCCGCCGTCAGCGTCAACACGTGCGGGATCAGGTCGTAGCTCGCCGACAGGAAGAAGGCGAGCTGCTTCGTCTCGCGCATGGTGTCCTGGTAGAAGGAGCTGTTGGGCGTCTGCAGCCCCGGGTGCTGCACCGTCGTGCCCGGCACCGTGCCGATGGTGGCGAAGCAGCCGGAATTCCCGGGGCTGCCCGGAGCGGCGTTGCTGGTGCAGGTGGGCACCGTGCGGTAGCGCCAGTCCGTCTGGTCCCAGAGCTTCAGATCATCGGCGTACACCCCGACGATGCCGCGCAGTCGCCAGGAGCTCGGGGTGCTGAGGCGAAACTCGTTCTGCAGGTGGGTATTGCGCTCCACCGATTGCCAGGTGGAGCTCGGGGAGAAGCAGGTCGAGGTGAGATTATTGTTGTATCCGGTGCCCGGTCCGTAGCACTGGTAGTAGTCTGCGTACACGCCGCGCGCATAGTTGGTGTAGTCGCCCATCTGATCGACGTTGCGGTCGAGGTAGCCGCCGGTGTAGACCGCCCGCAGCGGGCCGATCTTGCCGTGCACGGTCCAGGCGGTATTCTCGAAGCGGTCCTTGTCATACGAATTGTTGAATAGCGTGACATCGAGGGGCGCGAGCGGCCGGCCGTCGGAGGAGGTCGGCTGGTCGTAGAAGACGCCCTGCGCGTCCATGGTCTGATACATCTGCGAGATGAGCACGTTCCAGTCTTTGTTGATCCTGTACAGCGCCTCGACGCGCGCGCCCTGAAAGGTGACCGGGTTGATGGCGTTGCCGGCGACCGCATAGTTGTTGATCGAGGGGCTGCCGGGCGGGACGCAGGCACCCTCGCCGGCGGGGCTGCGATAGGCATTGGGGCGCCCGCCGTCGGGGCAGGAGCTGCTCAAGGGTACGAAGTAATTGGCGTAGTGGATGCCGACATCGCTGTCGTGGCGCGTGAATGTCGCCGGCACGTTGTTGATATAGCCGCCGCGGTGGGCGTCGTAGATCACCGCGCGCACGGCCAGCTTGTCCTTGATCAGCGGCAGGTTGAAAACGGCGGTGAGGTTGGTGTTCGGGTCACCGTGTGCGGTGACGCTGTAACCTGCCTTGACGTTGCCTTCGGTCCGGTTGAGCCGCGGCTTGTTGGTGATGTAGCGGATCACGCCGGCCTCGGCGCCGGCGCCGAACAGAGTGCCCTGGGGACCCTCGAGCACCTCGATGCGGTTGATGTCGGCGGCATAGACGTCGAGGTTGCGGTTCGGCAGCTGTACGGACTGGTTGTCGAGGTAAATGGCGACGTTCGGCCACAGGCCGGTCGAGCCGCTGCCCTGGCTCGCCTGCGAGCCGGCCGACAGGCCGCGCATGAACACCTCGTTCTGGCCCGGTCCGTTGTTCGCCACGGTGACGTTCGGCAGGAACTTGAGGTAGTCGCTGAACGTGGAGATGTTCAGTTCCGTCAGCGTGCGCGAGGTCAGCGCCTGCATGGCGATCGGCACGTCCTGGATGTTCTGGCGGCGGCGCTGGGCGGTGACGATGATCTCCCTCAGGGCGCCGAGGCCGGCGTTGGCGCCGGCGGGGGCATTCGACGGGGTGCTCGACGTTGCCGCCGGCGTCGCGGCCTGGGGAGCGGGGGTGGCGGCGAATGCGCCAAGAGATGCGCCGCTCAGGATGGCGGCCACCGCATAAGACACTTTCGACTTCATCGCCTGGACCCTCCGAGTAATTATAGTGACGTCGACGCGATAGCCACGAATGCGGTGACATTACAGCCGACCCGCCCGGCGCGGGATTGAACGGATGCGTCAATCGGGTGTTACGTAACCGCCCTTGCGCGCGCGGCGTGGAAAAGATGCGGGAAACGGATGTTGGGTTGCGCGGGGCGGAAAAGGACGAGCCTGCCGCGCCTGGCCGGCGCCGGCCGGATGCGTAAATTGAGGCGAAGAGCCGGGGGAGGGTGGCGGCGTTATTCGAACACCCGTGCGTGCGCCACGTCGGCGGTGCCCCCCGGGTGCGGTTGCACCCGGTGGCGGGACGGAGAGAAGCCGTATACGTCCTTGAACTGACGGGAGAAGTGCGCGCAGTCGGCGAATCCGGCTTCGATGGCGATTTCGGTCACGGAGCGATCGGTGTTCTCGATCAGCCAGTTGGCATAGCGCATGCGCAGCTGGCGATAAAGGGAGGCGGGGCCCAGCCCCAGGTGCTCGCGGCAGAGCCGCTCGAGCTGCCGCACCGAGACTCCGAGCTCCTCGGCGATCGCGGCGACGGCGATCGGACGTGTTAGATTCTGCTCCATGAGCAGCAGCGCGCGGCGCACGCGCGGCTCGTTGACGCTTTCGGACATCGGCGGGTGCGGCTGGGCATCGGTGCCCTGGCGCGGCCCGTCAAACAGCAGTACCTGGCTCGCTTTGTAGGCGGTCGCCCGGCCGAGGTGGCGCTCGATCAGGTGCGAGGCGAGCGCCGCGGCGCCCGCCCCGCCGGCGCAGGTGATGCGCGGCCCGTCGGCGAGGAACAGCCTGTCGGCGACAACCTCGTGATCGGGAAAGGCCTCGCGAAAATCCTGATAGTGATACCAGCTGACACAGGACCGGCGGCCTTTCATCAGTCCCGCCCGGCACAGCACGAAGCTGCCGGTGCAGATGCCGATCAGCGGGGTGCGGGTGGCGCCGGCCTCGCGCAGGTAGCGCAAGGTGATCTCATCAACCTGGGGGCCGGCGTGCAGGATGCCGCCGACCACGACCAGGTAATCGAGTGCGTCGGCCGACAGGAGGGCGGAGGTCGGTTGCAGCGCGACCCCGCAGCTGGCGCTGATCGGCTCGTGACGGGCCGACATGATCGACCACTGCACCCGCATGGGGCGGCTTCTGTCGCCCTCGTCGGCGGCGAGGCGCAGATGATCGACGAACACCGCGAAGGCCGACAGCGTGAAATGCTCTGCCAGAATGATGCCGACGCGCAGCGACGGGTGCACTGCCCCCGGTGAAGCCTTACGAGGTCCGCATGACTGAAGCATTGAACGGTCACTCAAAGTGCTTGGGCCGCACGTGTACGTATAATCCACAAAGGGTTCTTGGGATGCAATACTTTGTTGCGTATTTCTTGAATATATTTATAAAACAATAGGATAGGTGTGGCTCAGCCGTACACCAATCCGCACGCGGCTATTGATTGAATATTTAGAAAGCGATCTTGGCGCGGCTCGCCGCGCCTGCCGTGGACGTCGTCTCGACCGGATGGGAGCGCCGCTCGCGGCTGGGGGGATGGCCGAAAAGCGCACGGTAGGAGCGGCTGAAATGGCAGGGCGAGCGGAAGCCGCACGCCACCGTGATGTCCATGACCGGCATGGCGGTCTGCTGCAGAAGCTCGCGAGCGTGGCGCAGGCGCACCGTCGCGTAGTATTGCGCCGGGGTGATGCCGAGGTTGCGGCGGAAGAGGCGCTGCAACTGGCGTTGTGACACCTCGGCGAGCTGGGCAAGCTCCTCGAGCGACAGCGGCTCCTCGATGTTGGCCTCCATCAGCTGCGCGGCCTGGGCAATCGAGGGATGGGCGCCGCCCAGGCGGGCTGCCAGCGGGATGTGCTGCCTGTCTTTGCTGTCGCGGACGCGCGAGACGATGAATTCCTCCGAGATGCCCGCCGCCAGCGTCCGGCCGATGCGCGGAGTGATCAGGTTGAGCAAGAGGTCGAGAGGGGCGACTCCGCCGGTGCACGTGTAGCGGTCGCGGTCGATGGCGAACAGCTCCGGGGTGAACACCACGCGCGGAAAGGTCTCGCGCAGTGCCCAGAGGTTCTCCCAGTGGATGGCGCACCGGTAGCCCTCGAGCAGCCCCGCTTTGGCGAGCGCGTAGGCGCCGGTGCACAGCCCCCCGAGGGGCATGCGCCGCTGCGCCAGGCGGCGCAGCAGCCGCAGCAGCTCATCATCGACCGAGCGCGCAACCTCGACTCCGGAGCACACGAACAGGATGTCCGGCAGCGCTGACTCATCGAGCCGCTGCGTGGGGGAGACCGCCAGGCCATTGCTGGCCGGGACCGGCTCGCCGTCGAGGGAGTACACCGACCAGCGGTACAGCTCGCGCCCCGCGAGGTAATTGGCCATGCGCAGCGGCTCGACCGCGTTGGTGAAGGCGATCATGGAAAAGCGCCGCAGCGTGAGGAAGCCGAAGTGGCTGAACGGGGAGGGGGCGGCTTGCACAGAACGTTCCTTCGGCAACTACACTGACACTACGCCGCGGCGGTCTTGTCGTCCAGAGGTGCAACGGCAGGGCATTCGGCTCGCCTCACGAGAGCGCCGGCGTCATGCCGTCCTTGAGCACCGTGCGCGGATTGACGTGACGGACGAATTCGGCGACATAGTCATCGGCCGGCGTCTCCACGATCTGCCTGGGGGTGCCGGTCTGTACGATGCGCCCGCCCTCGAGGATCGAGATCCGGTCGCCGATCTTCAGCGCCTCGTCGAGGTCGTGGCTGACGAACAGGATGGTTTTGCGCAGCCGCTCCTGGAGCGCCAGCAACTCGTCCTGGAGCTTGCGGCGGATGAGTGGATCGAGCGCGGAGAACGGCTCGTCCATCAGCAGGATCTCCGCGTCGGTCGCGAAAGCGCGGGCCAGGCCGACACGCTGCTGCATGCCGCCGGAGAGCTCGCTGCAGTGCCGGTCGGCCCACTGGCTGAGCCCGACGAGCTCGAGCTGCTCATCGACGATGCGCCGCCGCCGCTCGGCCGGCTCCCCGCGCAGCTCGAGCCCGAAGCCGACGTTCTCGCGCACGGTTCGCCAGGGCAGCAGGGCGAACTGTTGGAACACCATGGCGATGCGCAGCCGGCGGAGCCGGCGAAGGCTCGCGCTGTTGCAGCGGGCGAGGTCGATGACCGCGTCGCCGTCGCGCACGAGCACGTGGCCGCGGGTGATGCGATTGAGGCCGTTGGCGGCTCGCAGGAGCGTGGATTTGCCCGAGCCCGAGAGCCCCATCAGTACCGAGATCTCCCCGCGCTCGACGCCGAGAGTGGCGTTGCAGACTCCCACGATGACCCCGGTGCGCTCGGCGATCTCGGCTCGCGAGCCGCCGGCATCGAGGGCGGCGAGGGCGCGGTTGAGCGCCGCCTGGGCGCGGCGGCGGCCCGATCCTACGGGAGGGAAGAGGATATCGACGTTGCGAAACTCGAGCGCGGTCACTGCTTGGGCTCCTTGGCGGCGGGGCGGGTGCTGATGCGGTCGAGGATGATGGCGAGCAGCACGATCACCAGGCCCGCCTCGAAGCCCATGCCGACCTGCACGGTGTTCAGCGCCTGCACCACCGGCACGCCGAGTCCGCC
>JAJYUA010000019.1 GCA_021792755.1 Pseudomonadota bacterium | reverse complement strand
TGCGGAGGCGTTCGGCGAACGTCTCCGGGGTCATCGTGCCGAGATCCCTGCCGTTTCGGGTGCGCACAGACAACAGATTCGCGGCTACTTCCTTGTCGCCCGCTACCAGAAGATACGGAACACGCTTAAGCGTGTGCTCGCGGATCTTAAAGCCCACTTTCTCGTTACGCAAGTCGGGCTCGACCCGAAGGTGCTGATTTTTCAGGGATTCCGTTACGGAAAGCACGTAGTCGGCCTGCCGGTCGGTGATGCTCATCACCACCGCCTGCACGGGTGCGAGCCAGGCCGGCAGCCGCCCGGCGTGGTGCTCGAGCAGGATGGCGAAGAATCGCTCCAGAGACCCGAATATGGCCCGGTGCAGCATGACGGGCGTGCGCTTGGCGCTCGTCTCATCGATGTAATGGGCTCCAAGCCTTCCGGGCAGGTTCAGGTCCACCTGCAGCGTCCCGCATTGCCAGTCCCGGCCGATGGCATCCCGCAGAACGAATTCCAGCTTCGGACCGTAGAAGGCGCCCTCGCCCGGGTTCAGCGAGTACTCGATTCCGGCGGCGCGCGAGGCGGTGGTGAGGGCCGCCTCGGCCCGATCCCAGACCGCATCGCTCCCGACCCGTTTCTCGGGCCGGTCGGAGAACTTGATGCGCACGTCCTCGAAGCCGAAGTCGCGGTAGATATCCAGGATCAGCTTCGTGACCGCGACGCATTCCTCGGTGATCTGCTCCTCGGTGATGAAGAGGTGCGCATCATCCTGGGTGAAGGCGCGCACCCGCATGAGCCCGTGCAGCGCCCCAGAGGGCTCATAGCGGTGCACCTTGCCGAACTCCGAGAGGCGAACCGGGAGCTCGCGGTAGCTGCGCAGACCGTGCTTGAAGATCTGGATGTGTCCGGGACAGTTCATCGGCTTGATGGCGTAGAGGCGCTCATCCGGCGTCTGGGTGAGAAACATGCTCTCGCCGAACTTCTCGAGGTGCCCCGACCGCCTCCAGAGCGAGGCGTCCATGAGCTCCGGGGAATTGACCTCCTGGTAGCCGGCCTCGCTCTGACGGTCCCGCATGTACTCGATCAGGCCCTGAAAAATGCTCCAGCCCTTGGGGTGCCAGAATACCGCGCCGGGGGCCTCCTCCTGGAGGTGAAACAGATCGAGCTCCTTGCCGATGCGCCGGTGATCGCGTTTCTCGGCCTCTTCCAGCCGATGCAGGTAGTCTGCGAGCTGCTGCTTGTCGGGCCAGGCGGTGCCATAGATGCGCTGCAGCATCTCGTTGCGCGAGTCCCCGCGCCAGTAGGCGCCGGCCACTTTGGTGAGCTTGAACGCTCTGAGCTTGCCGGTCGAGGGCACGTGCGGGCCGCGGCAGAGGTCGACCCATTCGCCCTGGCCGTAAAGACTGATCGGCTCGCCCGCGGGGATGCTCGCGATGATCTCCGCCTTGTACTTCTCGCCCAGCCCGTTGAAAAAGGCCACCGCCTCCTCACGCGCCATCACGCGCCGGATGACCTTCTCGTCCGCCTTGGCGAGCTCGGCCATGCGCGCCTCGATCGCCGCCAAGTCCTCCGGCGTAAAGGGTCTCTGGTAGGCGAAATCGTAGTAGAACCCATCCTCGATCACGGGGCCGATGGTCACCTGCGCCTCAGGGAACAGCTGCTTGACCGCCTGGGCCAGCAGGTGGGCGGTCGAATGGCGGATGATCTCGAGCCCCGCGGGATCCTTGTCGGTGACGATGGCGACTCGGGCATCATCCGAGACGACGAACGAGGTATCGACCAGCTTGCCGTTGACTCGCCCCGCAAGCGCGGCCTTGCGCAGGCCGGCGCCAATGGCGCCCGCCACCTCGTCCACCGTCACCGGGTGGTCGAAGCGGCGCTCACTGCCATCGGGCAATGTCACGACAGGCATTGCGATGCTCTCTCGGCTGATTTGCGCTGGGGACACCAAAGGGGCGCTTCCCGCATCATAGGCCGGAAGCGCCCCTGCTCGATCTGGTAGGCGCGAGTGGGATCGAACCACCGACCACCACCATGTCAAGGTGATGCTCTACCACTGAGCTACGCGCCTGCAGAAAATCTCCCTCCAGGAGGGCCGCGAACAATACAAGAGCGGCGCAGGCCGCGCAAGCTAATCCAAGCCCCGCCAAGCACTTACGGCAGAGGCCCTTGCGCCGGCCGCAGCCCGGTCCTCACCCACCGTAAAGCCCCAGGGGGCGCGGCAGAGCCCGCACGCGGGGACTTTGCCCGGCAGCGGCTTTCAGGCGATGCCGAGCTCCAGGCGCTTCAGCCGCGCGATCTCGTCCCTCAGACCTGCCGCCTCCTCGAATTCAAGGTTCCGCGCCCGCTCGAGCATCTCGGCCTCGAGCTTTTTCATTCGCCGTGCCAGGGCCTCGGGGTTTAGGTCAAGCGGCTCCGCCGCCCCCCTGCCCCGGCCCTTGCCCTTGGTCTGCCCGCCGGCGCGGCGCCCCCGCGCAACGGGGACATCGGGCCGCGCGCCCTCCATGATGTCGACCACCGACTTGCGGATGCCGCGAGGCGTGATGCCGTGGGTGGCGTTGAATTCCATCTGCTTGCAGCGGCGCCGTTCGGTCTCGTCCAGGGCGCGGCGCATCGAGCCGGTCATCTGGTCGGCATAAAGGATGGCCCGGCCATGAAGATTGCGAGCCGCGCGGCCGATGGTCTGGATGAGCGAATTGTCCGAGCGCAGAAAGCCCTCCTTGTCGGCATCGAGGATGGCCACCAGGGACACCTCGGGCATGTCGAGCCCCTCGCGCAGCAGGTTGATGCCCACGAGCACATCGAACTTCCCGAGGCGCAGGTCGCGGATGATTTCCGTACGCTCCACCGTCTCGATATCGGCATGCAGGTAGCGCACGCGCACGCCGTGCTCGTGCAGGTACTCGGTCAAGTCTTCCGCCATGCGCTTGGTGAGCGTCGTGATGAGCACGCGCTCGTTGCGCTCCACGCATTTACGGATTTCCGAGAGCACATCGTCCACCTGGGTGCTCACCGGGCGCACCTCGACCTGCGGATCGAGGAGGCCCGTGGGTCGCACCACCAGCTCCACGATCTGACCGGCATGGCGCGCCTCGTACGACCCCGGAGTCGCCGACACGAAGATCATCTGCGGTGCCAGGCGCTCCCACTCCTCGAACTTCAGTGGCCGGTTGTCGAGCGCGGACGGCAGGCGAAAGCCGTATTCGACCAGCACCTCCTTGCGCGAGCGGTCGCCCCGGTACATCGCGCCGAGCTGCGGGATGGTCTGGTGGCTCTCGTCGATCACCAGCAGCGCATTCTTAGGCAGGTAGTCGAACAGGCACGGAGGAGGCTCGCCCGGGGCGCGGCCGGACAAATAGCGCGAGTAGTTCTCGATGCCGGCGCAGTAACCGACCTCCTGCATCATTTCCATGTCGTACATCGTGCGCTGCTCGAGCCGTTGCGCCTCGAGAAGCTTTCCGGCAACTCGCAGCTCCGTGAGCCGCACACGCAGATCCTCTCGTATCTGGTCGACGGCGCCCATCAGCCGCTCCTTGGGCGTGACATAGTGGGTGCCCGGATAGACGGTGAACCTTGGCACCTTGCGCGAGATCGCGCCGGTGAGCGGATCAAAGAGCGAGAGGGACTCGATCGTGTCGTCGAACAGCTCGACCCGCACCGCCTCGCGGTCGGACTCGGCCGGAAAGATATCGATGACATCCCCGCGCACGCGATACGTGCCCTGGGTCAGGTCGAGCTCGTTGCGCGTGTACTGCATGTCGGCGAGCCGCCTGAGGAGCTTGCGCTGGTCGAGTCGATCGCCCCGCACCAGGTGCAGGATCATGGCGAGGTACGCCTGGGGATCGCCCAGGCCGTAGATCGAGGAGACGGTGGCCACGATGATGGCGTCGGGACGCTCGAGCAGCGCCTTGGTGGCCGAGAGGCGCATCTGCTCGATGTGCTCGTTGATCGAGGCGTCCTTCTCTATATAGGTATCGGACGAAGGGACATAAGCTTCGGGTTGATAGTAATCGTAATACGAAACGAAGTACTCGACGGCATTGTGCGGGAAGAAGCCGCGAAATTCGCCGTACAGCTGCGCCGCCAGCGTTTTGTTGTGCGCAAGCACCAGCGTAGGACGCTGCACGTGCGCAATGACCTGGCTGACGACGTACGTCTTACCGCTGCCGGTAACCCCCAGCAGCGTCTGCGCGCTCAAGCCATCTTCGAGGCCCCCAACGAGCTTGGCGATTGCCGCAGGCTGATCGCCCGAGGGCTCGAACTCCGACTGAAGTCTGAATGGAATCTGATCCATGCTCTCTCTAGATGTCGCGCGGATGCGTCACCGGCCGGATGGTGGCGATGCGCGTGATGTCTTACTATAGCGGCGCCACTTTCTTTGGCACATACCCAAGGATCCCTAGTGACCGTTACCGTTTCCCGACGCGTCCAGCGCGTCAAGCCCTCGCCGACGCTCACCGTCACCGCCCGTGCCGCTCGCCTGAAGGCGGAGGGCAAGGACGTGATCGGACTCGGAGCGGGCGAGCCGGACTTCGACACGCCGGCGCACATCGGCCAGAGCGGCATCGATGCCATCGGCAGCGGCTTCACCCGCTACACCAACGTCGAGGGGATCAACGATCTCAAGGATGCCATCATCGCGAAGTTCGCGCGCGACAACGGCATCCAGTACGAGCGCTCGCAGATCCTGGTGTCCTCGGGCGCCAAGCAGACGATTTACAACCTGTGCATGGCGGCGCTCGACAAGGACGACGAGGCGATCATCCCCGCGCCCTACTGGGTGTCGTATCCGGACATGGTGCTGCTCGCCGACGGGCAGCCGGTCATCCTCACCGCCGGTGCCGCCCAGGGCTACAAGATCACGCCGCGCCAGCTCGCGGCCGCCATCACGCCCAAGACGCGCCTGGTGCTGCTCAACAGCCCCTGCAATCCCACAGGTACCGCCTATACCCGCGCGGAGCTGCGCGCCCTGGGGGAGGTGCTGATCGATCAGCCGCGCATCATCATCGGCACCGATGACATGTACGAGAAGATCTACTGGGGCGAGGAGCCCTTCTGCAGCTTGCTCACCGCGGTGCCGGAGCTCTATCCGCGCACCGCGACCATCAACGGCGTGTCCAAGTCCTACGCCATGACCGGGTGGCGTATCGGGTACTGCGGGGCGCCGAAGGAGCTGGTCGCGGCCATGGCCACCATCCAGGGCCAGTCGACCTCCAATGCCAGCAGCATCTCGCAGAAGGCCGCCGTGGCGGCGCTCAACGGCGATCAGACCTGCGTGACCCGTATGAATGAGGCGTTCAAGGCCCGGCACGACTTCGTGGTGAGCGCGCTCAATGCCCTGCCGGGAGTCAGCTGCCTGCGCGGCGCAGGGACCTTCTACGCCTTCGCGGACGTCTCCCAGGCCATGGCGGCGACGGACTGCGCTTCGGACACCGACTTTGCGGAGCTGCTGCTCACCGAGGCCGGCGTCGCGGTGGTGCCGGGTTCTGCCTTCGGTACCCCGGGGCACATCCGACTCTCCTTCGCCTGCAGCCTGGAGACGCTGAAGGAGGCGCTCGATCGCATCGCCAAGACGCTCGCCAGGATGGCAGCGCGGGGCGGCTGAGCCATGGTGT
This sequence comes from Pseudomonadota bacterium, assembly GCA_021792755.1. GTDB lineage: Bacteria > Pseudomonadota > Gammaproteobacteria > Steroidobacterales > Steroidobacteraceae > 13-2-20CM-66-19. The sequence continues at coordinate 67,031 of JAJYUA010000019.1, read as the reverse complement.
GGAGGGCGCTGGCGGACTTGCTGGTCGTCGTCCACCTTGCGTTCGTGGGGTTCGTGATTTTCGGCGGCTTCCTCGCCTGGAAGTGGCCGAGGGCCGTCTTTGCGCATCTACCGGCGCTCGCCTGGGGGTTTTGGGTCGAGCTCACCGGACAAATCTGCCCCCTCACTGCGCTCGAGAAGCACTTTCGCCACCTTGCGGGCGAAGCCGGCTACCACGGCGGCTTTCTGCACCATTACGTGCTGCCCATCCTGTACCCCCCGGGGCTCACGCGGCCCAATCAATGGCTGCTGGCAGCGGCCCTGCTCGCGATCAATGCGATCGCGTACCGGCGGGTCCTCGCCCAGCGGAAAGAGCACAGATCGGCGATCCGGCCCCCGAGGGGTCTGTGATCCGCTCCCGGCCTAGTCAGGGCTTGCGCGTCAGCCGGCAGCTCGCCGAGGCCGCCTCGGCACGCGGGAATCTCCGGAACGGGATTTCCTTGACGAGGGTGGGGCCCGCAGCTCAAAATTCGCGCCCTTTCGCGTACCTCGCACGATTCCCCGGTAGCTCAGTCGGTAGAGCGTCGGACTGTTAATCCGTTGGTCGTTGGTTCGAGTCCAACCCGGGGAGCCATTTACAATCAATAGGTTACAGTACCTTCGTAACCTTATTTCAAGATTGAATCACGTAAGCAGCTGAAGCGTCGTTCGCCATTTCGAGTCCCAAACGCGGATTTCGGTTCGGTTGTTCCGTGTGGCAACAGTGCTATCGTGGCTCTACCTGGCGCGGCGAGCCGCTCGCTGCGCATATGAGAGCGCCTCACTTTTCCGGCCTCGTCTCGCAACGTTTGCTCGGTAAGCTCGAAGGAGCGCGGAATCTTATAACGGGCCAGCCGCTGCCCGAGAAACTCCACCAGTTCCTTCGCACTCGGCGCCGCCCCACGCGCCGGCTGTACGATGGCATGAACAGCGGCGCCCAAGTCCTCATCCGGCAGTCCGATCACGACCGCGCCCTCCACGTCCGGTCCGCGCGTACTGCGCGGCAAGTCCTGAGGTGTCGAGATTGGCGTAGCGGAGTATCCTCATACGCCGCCGATTGTACCGACGCTCGGCAGGGACGGAAGATCCCCCGATGAATGGAACCGTCCGGCCATCTTGGACCGGTCCGGCCAATTGCCAACCGTGCGATCCTGTTCCCCTGGCGCGTCACCCACGATTGACGGGACTCGAAGCTCCTTCCTTCTTGGTTTCCGCCACTCGACCCAACCAGTAGCCCGGGCGGCGACGGTAATGAGCCAGCGCGAGTATCTCGACGGCCCCGTCCCGCTCACGATAGATGAGCGTCAAAGGAAATGGTCGGAGGCGCACGCGGCGAATATCTGGCGGGTGATCGATCGGATATTGCGCCGGCCGCTCACAGACTCCCTGGACTATCTTCAGAAAGTGATCTCGGTACCGTCCGCCGAGGCCTTTACGCCGCGACTCGTAGAAGGCGATCTCTCCGAGGTGTTCCGCTTCCGCCGCCGGGTGGAAGCGATAGGTCATCGCAACAGCGCCCGTGCCTTCCGATCGACTTCCTCGGCGGAGATCAACTCGACTTCGCCGGCATCGATCTGCACCGCCCGCTGACTGGCCTCCTCGAGCCACAGGCGGTCGAGCTCTTCCGCTGAGAGCTCGTCGAGGCTGTCGAGGAGATCGCGGACCAGTCGTGCCCGATCTTCGGCAGGAAGCTTTAGCGCTTCGCGTTCGAGAGTGTCGATATCCATAATGCCCGTACCCCCAAGATCGAGGTTGCTCGCGTGCCCCAGGCATTATTCCAGAACTTGCGCCGATGATCTCGGCGGACCCCCGGCGTCTCTGGCCAGGAGTCGCAGCGCCTTACCTGGCCGCGCGTCTTCACTTCTTGGCGCGGGCGTGGCTTCCGGCGACATGCATCCTCAGGCCGTATCACACGGCGTATCACCGCTTATCACCGCAGCACGCGATTTCCAAGTTAGCTTTAGGTGTAACTTGCCGGGCTAGCGAAAAAACTCTCGTCCGATCAGTGCGTTACACGCCAGTTCGAGTCCAACCCGGGGAGCCAAGTAGAGCCGAGGACTGGCGCCGTGGCCGAGGTGGCTCCGTTTCCAGTCCCCGCTCGTCGAACCGGACATGCGGATCTCTCGCATCCGGCTCTCGGACAAGACATCACGCGGGCGCCCACGGACGGGTCTGGGTAAGCGGTCGCAGGCATACCAAGCCCGGGCGAGTAGAGAAATACGCGTCCGGAAACCGGGTGTACTCGTAACTGCCTACCTTGTGCTTGTGGCACAACCAGCGGCGGAACCGACGGGTCGTCTATCGGTCACGTGCACGGTAGCTCTTGCCCACCTGGCCGAGGCAAATGTACCTCGCCCAGCCTTGCAGAAGCCGATTGATGCGCTGCACGATTTCGGCCGAGTCCCGGAGACTGGTGCGCCGATCGGTCTCGGCGTGGAGTCGCCCGATAACCCGGCGGATGCTCTTCTTCGAGGGGCGAGTGCCTGGATGGGCGCGGCCCGTCCTCGGCGAGTAGCGTCACCCGAAGGTATGACCCAGGAAATCGGACGTCTCTTCCGGCACGCGACACACTCGGGTCTTCTCCTCATTCACGCTCAGCTTGATCTGCGCCATCAGTGACCGCATGGCCGCAAGGGCTTGCGCCGCCGAGCGCTTGCAGCCCCACCAACGCGACACTCTCGGCGCGCAAGCCCCTGGCGCTTCACCATGGCCGCGGCGCGCGGGAGGCGATCTTCGCCGGGCTGAAGTCCCAGACCCGGCTGGATGACATCCCCCGCAGCCGTCGTGCTGCCAACCACACCGGGCTGCTCTCGGCGATCGCGGCCCGCGACCTAAACCGAGAGCTGCAACTGTCGAGCACCGAACCTGAGCGCGTCAGCACCGGACAGCGCGCCCCGTGGGGTCGTTCGTGCGCCTCGGCACCCGCAGAATAAGGCTGATCGGAAGGGCCGGCCGGTTGCCAGCCCGCAAAGGCCCCTCACGCCGACCTTGTCCGCGAATCCTGATGTCCAAACGGAGCTGGCGCATTACGTGAAGAGCGCCGCCTGAGGGCAATCAGGCCGAGTTTTTGCAAGGATTGGCTTTCGTCCTGGTCAATCTGTTTGGTAGCGCACAGACGACCCGTCGTCAAGTCACGAGCATGTAGCCACAGAAGTCTGGAGTTCAAGCGTAGAGCTGTAGAGCTAAGTCAGCTGTTAAGCCAGATGCTTCGCTGGATCAAGTGGTACGCCTCTGTCGGTGCACGGCGACCGTGACGATAAATTCCCAAAGCTCCTGGTTCACGTGATGTGGCGCCGCAGTCAGTGTTTTCTTGAATAAGGATGTCGCTTATGCAAAACGACAACACAACGAATGTCATTGTCGACTGCAACAGGAGCCGATCAGGTGAGGATCGGAGAGGTAAATGGCGGTTCATGCGCTTGCTCGCGGTGAGCCTGTTGGGCACCGCCGCTTTTGCTCTGGGCGGATGCGCCATGATGGGTCCACGCATGTACGGACCGCGGCCCCAGCCGGTTCGCGTAGCGTCCATCATCAGTTGGAGCAATGCGAATGTACCGACGGCAACCATTATCCAGCGGATTCGCCGCTCGGGAACCGTTTACCACGTGAACGCGGGCCAAATTGTAAAGTTGCACCGGCAGGGCGTTGCAAACGCCGTGCTGGACTATATGCAGGCCACCGAGATTGCCGCCATAGCCCGAAACCGCGCCCGCATGGACATCAACCAGTGGCATCGGTACAACGACGGCTACTACTACGGAGGTGTCGGGTACGGCTGGGAGCAGCCGGAGTTTAATTTCGGTGATTTTGACGAAGATGAGGGCGGCGGCGACGAAAGACAGTAGCAGCCTGTCGGAGCGCAGCGTGGAAAGGCGCGGCCTTCAAGTGGTTGCGAACCCCACTTGGCAGCTTTCGCCCCGGCCAGTAGCAGTCAGAGCAAGCGAGAAGGATATTCTCTTGGACTAGCAGGGGAGTACGCTCAACTGAAATTTCGATTGGCAGAAAGGCATCGCCATGATCGCGAGGCCTATATGCAGTCCAAAGCGGAATTCGTCGAGCGAGTTTTCTCATCTATCGACATTGCTCAGTCAGACGAAACCTGACAGATCATTTTGCCGAGAGGACGAGACAAGATGGATCGCGCCGGTGAGCCTGAGCTTCGAATGACCGCTCCCGGCGAGTTGGCGTAATTGCTCAGCCCACAAACAAACGCCCGCATCAAGTAACGAGGATGACCTTGCCGGTGTTCTTGCGCGCCTCGATGTAGGCTTGTGCCTCGCCCGCCCGTGCGAGGGGGAATGTTCGATCCACATGGGGGCGCACCCACCCGGCATTCACGCCATCGATCAAGTCCTTCATCCAGCTCTCGATCTTCGGCACTTCGTGCCACAGGTGCCCGAGATTGACCCCAAATACCGACCGGTTCCGGTTCATCAATGCCACCGGGTTGAACCACGGCATGCCCAATCCCACCCGCAGCAGATTCAATGGACCAGGCAACCTCGATTCGGTCATCACGGAGGCACCGAAGACCCCCAGCCTGCCCGTGTGGCGCAGCGCCCCATAGCTCTTTTTCCAGTCAGATCCGCCCAGCGGGTCGATAACGAGCTCGACGCCGCGCCCTTGCGTGAGTTTTGCCACCTCGCGCGTCCAGTCGAGCCTGGTGTAGTCGATCGCCTCATGCAGTCCGCGCTGCTTGAGAAAGGCATGCTTGCGAGCGCTCGCCGTGCCGTAGATCGTCGCGCCGATGTGACGGGCGATGTCGATGGCTGCCAGACCCACCCCGCTGCCGGCGTTATGGATGAGCACAGTCTCGTCCCGTTTCAGCCCGCCCATCACGGCCAGCAACTGCCAGGCGGTCAAATAGTTGACCGCAATCGCCGCCGCCTCCTCGAAGCTCAATGCGGCGGGCTTCTCGAAGGTCTGAGTCTCGGGTACCGTCACGGTGTCGGCATAGCCGCCAAAGCGCGTGAGCGCGAAGACCTCCTTGCCGATCCAAGCGCCATCCGCCTGCGGGCCGACGGCGTCGACGGTTCCAGAGACTTCATAGCCAACGACGGCAGGAAGCTTTGGCGCATCCGGATAGAGGCCCTTGCGGGCGAGGATATCGGCAAAGTTGATGCCACTGGCTCTGACCCTGATGCGTACCTCTCCGGTTCGCGGCCGCAACTCGGGAGCCTCGCGCTGCTGCAGCTTCTCGGGGCCTCCGGTGGCAACGATCCAGACTTGCTTCATGGCGGGTATCCAGGTTCAGGTCCCGGCCGGCCGCTCTCCTTGGCCGCGCGCCGGCTGGGTGAATGACCGTTTGCGGCATTCTCTATCGGCCCGACGGGCGACTGCAAATGCCGAAAGCGGTATGCGCAGTTGCCGCGGTATCTTAGCCGCTCGGCGCCGAACGGAGCCGGTATCGCTCGCGCACCGCCTCGATCAGCTTTGAGTCGAGTCTGGCATTTGTCTTTCGCAGCCGCTCAAGAGCCTCCGGCGGCGCGATCCGCCCGCGCACGGACGCTTGCTCGAGCAATCCCAATGTGCCGACTACCGCAAGTGCACATTGAGCTGCTGCGGGCCGTCCGGCGCGATCGTCAAGCAGCATGGCGGCAGCTGATCTCGCGCGCAAGAGAAATGGCGTCGCGCTCACCGGCGTCGACCCGCGGGGTGAGGTCGATCACGGTCGGTTCTGTACGGCAACCCAAGCGGGAAGGACCTGCAGCCATTGCCGAACCGCAGCAGGTGTGTGGCGCTGCTGCAGCTCAGCGAGAACAGTCGGCGGTATGACCACTCGGTTGCACCGCCCCGCGGGACCGGCGCAAACGCTGCTGCGCATCTTGCACCGTGAGCCCAACGCCGTGCGCCCTGCGCTGTGCGACGATCGGACCCACGTTGTAGTCACTCTCGCCGCCCGTCTCCGGGGCGGCACCCGCGTCTATGCGCCATCCGCGGGGTAGCGGATAGATCTGCGGCACGCGAAGCATTCGAGCCAGGCGCCTCGGCGCCCGGACCCGCGGCCATCCTGGTGGTCGGGAGGTTTCCCGACATACGTCGATGAGGAGTCCTGGCGGAGCGTCAGCGTTCTGTCCGAGAGCCCGACGCTCAGTTCTTGCCCGGAGCGCCCCCGCGCCGCCGCACACGGCGCTCTCGGCGGCCTTGAAGCCGATCTTGGTGTGCGTGCCGCCGCAAAACGGCCTGCTCTTCGAGCCACCGCAGCGACACAGATAGACTGGACGCCTGGCGGTGGCATACTTCGCACCGCTCGAGTCGACGACTGCCACGTCGTCTCCCTCGACCTGGCAGGGGCCATTCGGCAGAACTTTGATCGTTGCCAGTCACATACTCCCGGTCACTCGCCGCGCCTGCGGCGCCTTTTCATCGTAATCACTCGGGGGGGACGCACGGTGCGCCTCGCCGAAGCAGCCCGGCAATGCCCGATCGCGTCCCATCGCGAACAGCGTGCGCGAGAACTGCAGCATCGTGGTCCCGAGTGTGGCGATGCTGGAGAGAATCAATGCCAGCGCGGCGCCATAACCGTCGACCTTGCCCAGACCGGCCGCAATGACGACCTGATAGATCAGGTTGTCGGAGAATCCGCACGACTCGCGCAGCGAGAACAGCATGAGCGTCGCCGCCGCGAACGCGGCGAACGACGCAATCGCCCCGAACACGCTCAAAAATCCGCCATTACCGGCCGCGTTCGGGCGGTCGGTGCGGGTCTCCTCCGAGACATTCGCGGTGAGGTCCCAGCCCCAATAGAGGAAGACGATCAACGCCGGGGACGCGACGCTCCCCGGCGAGTAGTGCAAGCCAAACCAGTTCCACGCGAACGGATTGACCGCGTGTCCGCCTCGCTCATCGTCCCCTCGGACGATCGGTATACCTGCGTCGGATCAGGATCCGCCTACCAGCGCGCGTGCACGTGCTCGCGAATGCGCCGATCGTAGATGTCACGCACCGTGCGCATCTGCGCTTCCGTCAGCTCCGGCAACGCCGATGCGGCGCAGTTATCCGCTACTTGAGCCGGATTCTTTGCCCCCGGGATGATGGTAGACACGCCGTCGAACATCAGAATCCACCGCAGCGCCAGTTGTGCGAGCGTCGCGCCCGATGGCACCAGCGCTCTGAGCTCATCGACCGCCTCGAGCCCGACGGCATACGGCACGCCGGAGAACGTCTCGCCCACATCGAACGCTTCCCCGTGACGATTGAACGTTCGATGATCGTCGGGAGCAAAGGTCGAAGCGGCGGTGAGCTTGCCGGTGAGCATGCCGGAAGCCAGCGGAACGCGGACGATGGTGGCCACGCCGCGGCGCGCCGCTTCGCTGAGAAAGCGCTCCGCGGGACGCTGCCGGAAAATATTGAAGATGATCTGCACCGACTCGACGTTCGGAAACTCGATCGCCTTCAGCGCCTCCTCGACTCGCTCGACACTGACCCCGTAGTGCTGGATCTTGCCCGCCTTCACCAGCTCATCCATGACCGCGAAGATCTCCGGCCGGTAATACGCCTCGGTCGGCGGGCAGTGCAGCTGAACGAGCTCGAGGGACTCGACCCCGATGTTCCGCAGCGAGCGCTCGACGAACGCCGTGAGATTCTCCCTGTTGTAGCCGGATGCAAGCTGCGCACTGAGGCGTCGTCCGGCCTTGGTGGCGACGTGGAACGGCGTATTCGTCTCGCGGCGCAGCCGCTGCAGCAGCCGCTCGGAGCGCCCATCGCCGTAGACGTCAGCGGTGTCGAAGAAGTTGACCCCCAGGTCGAGGGCCCGCTTCATGGCCGCGATCGATTGCTCATCATCCACGGTTCCCCACGCCCCTCCGACCGCCCACGCGCCAAAGCCGATCGCCGCGACATCCCAACCGATCCGGCCGAATTTGCGATACTTCACTCGTCTCTCCGCTTCCCAGGTACGCCGCCGCGGCACCCAAGGTGCGCTGCGAGCGACGATTTTATGCGCATCCCGCGCTGCGATGGAACGCGAGGCTTGCGGGGATCGGCCGACCGGTGCTCGCAAGAGCCCAGCCGGTCCGGTCCAATCCTCGGGCGGCTCGCCAGGACCGAGCGCCAGCACCTCCCGGGCCGGTTGCGCGCCGCAGCGCAGACCCGGCCGTGGGATGACCGGTGCGCGGCCGCGGACCGTCCCATCAGCCGATTGAGCGCTCGAGGCGGGACTGGCGGCCGATGCGCTTCGCGAGCTCCGTCAGCGACTCGGCCTCCGCCGCCAGCACATCGTCAAGGCAGATCAGACCCACGAGCTTGCCGCGCGCATCGACCACCGGCACCCGACGCACGCCCCGGTCCCCGAGACGCCGGACGCCTTGTGCGAGCGAGCACGATTCCTCGAGCACCAGGGGATCTGCGGTCATGGCCTACCCGGCGGTCGGTGAGCAGACATCGGCCCGGCGGGTCATCTCGGTGCCCAGCACATCGCGATCGGTCACGATACCGACCGACCGGCCGCCCCACCGCGGCGCCCCGGCCGAGCAGGGCGAGCGCGCCGACGTGCCGCCGGTGCATGTCGCGCACCGCCTCGGCGAGCGGCGCGTCGCTTGCAACACAATGCGCCTCGCGCGTACACAGATCGCCGATTCGCATGATAGGTTTCCACGACGATCAATCTCGCACCCGCGCCCCGAGCACGATACGCGTGAGCGGTGTCATGACGCGCACTTCGCTCGTGTTCGATGAAAGCGAGACCCTGGCCAACGCTCTGCGTGCGCCGCGCGCTCGCGACGTGCGCCGGTTCTCGGACGCAACGGGCGCCTCATCGGACTGCTCTGCAGCGACGATCTGCTGGTCGAGCTCGCCGCCGGGCTCGCGGCCTTGGCCCAGGTCGTCGCCCGTCAAGGCCGCGGCCGGGGGCACTGAGCGCGCCGGCGACCGTAGGCCGATCGATAGAGCCGCCCATCAAGAACTCCCTACCGCGCGCATACGTTTTTCCCGGCAGCGCGGCCCGCGGCCCGCGCCTATCCTAGCGGCGCATCCCGAAATCGCGGCCGTTGCGCCGGTCAGTTTCTCTCGGGCGGCCGTGAATGCCCTTGCCGCAGCGTGCGTGCTCAGGGGCCTGATCAGGCCCGGCACCAAGGTTAGGCAGGTGAATTTGCGCCTGGAGATCGAATCCGATTCCGCGCTGGCCGAAGTGCCGGTGACGAGTCCCCGCGGCGAGATGCCGAGCGGGCCGTGGCTGAGCGCGCTGCTCTCGGTGCTGCCCACGCCCGCGGCGATCGTCGATGGGGCGCTCGGCATCGTCGCGGCCAATGCCAGTCTCTGCGCGCTGCTGAAGCGCTCGGCCGACACACTGGCGGGCGCGCACTGTCTGCGGCTGCTCGGCATGCGGGACTGGGACAGCGATCCGGCGCTGCGTCAGCTGCCGCTCGAGGCCGGCCGAAGCCTCACCCGAGCCGCGCGGATACGGGGTACCCGCATAAGGGCGCAGTTCAGGCTGGCACGCCTCGCGGCCCCCGCTGAGCGGCCGTTGCATATGCTCACGCTGCGCATGGCGCCGCATACGAGGCGCGCACCGCGCTCCCTGCAACCGCTCACCTACGGCGCGAAAACTCCAATACGGTCGCGACCCGTGACGGATCTGGCCGGCCGCTCGGCCTCCATGTCGCTGGTACTGCCGGGCGCGCAGCGCCGCGACGATGCGCACCACCTGTTGGCCCGGGTCACGACCGCCATTCGCCGCGACCTGCATGCCGGGGCGGTTCGCACCTATATCGTTGCCGTGCCGTGTACGCTGTTGGATGACCCAGAGGGTGCGCGGGCGTTTTTGGCCGCGTGTCGCGGACTGCGCGTGGCCGTGCGAGAGCGTCTGATCCTGATGCTCGATGAGCTGCCCGCGGAGCTCCCACGCGCGCGGCTGGCGGCGATGCTCGAGTCGCTGCGCCCGTTCGCGCGCAAGCTCGCGCTGTCCGTGGGGTCGATCGCCGCGCTCTCGCCACCGCTCGATACCTTGGGACTGGGCGTGCTGGCTCTGCCGGCCGATCGTCTCGCCGACGGCTTCCGCTGCGATCCGCTGCAGTTGCGCCGGCGGTGCGATGCGTTGCGCGCCGCGGGGGTTGCCCTGCTCAGCCGCGAGTGCAGCACCGAGGCCGACACGGAATTCGCGCGCCGGCTGCACCTGGACTTTGTCAGCTATTGCAGCGATCCGCGCCGCCTGCCCCGATCGCGGCTCTTCGCCCTCTCGGGCGTCGAGGGACGCAGCGACCGGGTGCCGGTCCTGCCTCATACGGCGATCATCGAGGCCACCGACAGCGGCATCCTGTATGTCGATGCAACGCATCCCGATCAGCCGATCGTGCGGGTCAACCCGGCGCTGCTGGCAATCACCGGCTACGCGGAACATGAAGTGCTCGGGCGAAACTGCCGCTTTCTGCAAGGACCGGACACGGACCCCGCCGCCGTGGCGCGGATCCGCGCGGCGCTGCGCTCGGGCGAGCCGGTGCGCTGCGAGCTGCTCAACTACCGCAAGGACGGCGCACCGTTCTGGAACCAGGTGGCAATATCCCCGGTACGCGACTCCGACGGCCGGATCATCGCCTTTGCCGGCACGCTGACCGACATCACTCTGCGGCGCAAGACGCAAGAGGCGCACGATCAGTTCGTGCAGATGCTCGAGGGGATCGCCGACACCGTGCCCGGCTTCATCTACCAACTCACCCTCTATGCCGACGGGCGTCTGGCATTTACCTATCTCGGCCGCTCGGCTTCGAGCCTGCTCGGGTGCGACCCCGACGCGCCGCTGCAGCCGCACGAGTTGCTTGCCCTGACATTGCCGCTCGACCGGCCACGAGTGATACAGGGCTTGAAGCGCTCAGCGAAGACGCTCTCCATCGTCGATCTGGAGTTCGCCGTCGACAGGCCCGACGGCGAGCGGCGCTGGCTGCGCACGCGCGCCCGGCCGGTGCGGCGCGCGAACGGCGATGTCCTCTGGAACGGGGTGACACTCGACGTCACGCCGGAGAAGACCGCCAGGGCGGAGCTGACCTACCTGCGCGATCACGATCCACTCACCCGGCTGCCGAACGCGCAGAAGTTCCACGCCGAGCTGGCCGACCATCTGCACCAGGCGCGCGCGCGCGGCCGGCCCACGACGCTGTTCATGCTCGACTTCGCGGGTTTTCACGAAATCAACGACACCTACGGCATCGCAACAGGCGATCAGATCCTCACCCTGATCAGCGTGCGGCTGCAGGCGGCCTTTCCGGCCGACAGCCGCTTCTACCGGATGCAGGCGGACCAATTCGCCGTGCTCGGCGCGGCGGCCGCGTCCGAAGACAGCGCGCGGCAGATCGCCGCCGCTGCCGCGGGGATGCTCTCGGCGCCCTTCGCCTTCCCCGAGGGATCGATCAACCTTCCGGCGCGAATCGGGCTGTGCTTCGAGACGGCCGTCCCGCCGGGGGCGCCGGCAGCGTGCAGCGCCACCGAGTTCGCTCAACACGCCGACATCGCGCTGCATGTCTGCAAACGGACGGCCCGGTCGGGCATCAGCGTCTACAGCAGCGATGTCGACGATCGGCTGCGCACCCAGGTCATCCTCAAGCAGTCCCTGCCCGGGGCGATCGAGCGGCGCGAATTCGAGTTGTATTACCAGCCGATCGTGCAGCTGCGCACCGGGCGCGTGCTCGGGGCCGAAGCGCTGGTGCGCTGGAACCATCCGCTGCTCGGACTGCAGACTCCCGACAGCTTCATTCCACTCGCCGAGGAGTCCGGCCTGATCGGCCCGCTCGGGGAGTGGATCCTGCACGATGCGCTCGGCGCGGCCCGCCGCTGCCGCGGGGCCGGGTTGCCGCTTGCGCAGGTCTCGGTGAACGTCTCCGGAGTGCAGATCGCGCACCACGCCTTCCTGCACACCGTGCGAGATGCGCTCGCCGAAAACGACGTCGAACCGCAGATGCTCGAGCTCGAATTGACCGAGACGGTCCTGATCGAACAAAGCGCCGCGACGTCGCAGGCGCTCTCTGCGCTGCGCCAGCTCGGCGTGCGCGTCGCCCTCGACGACTTCGGCGCCGGCTATTCCTCGCTGCAATACCTGCGCCATTTGCAAGTCGACAAACTCAAACTTGACCGCAGCTTCATTGGCAATCTGCGCCCGGGGGCCGACGGGGACGTGGCGATTCTGAAGGCCGTTGTCTCGATGGCGCGCGGACTCGACGTGGACTTGGTGATCGAGGGCGTCGAGACCCCCTTCCAGCGGGACCTGCTCGCGAGCATCGGCTGCGAGATCGCGCAGGGCTATCTGTTCAGCCGTCCCATGCCGCTGCCGGAGCTGATGCGCCTGCTGAGGGAAAACTCGGCCGCACGTACGGCCGCACCACCGCTCTCCTGAGCCGCGAGCCCTCGGCCACGTTGACCCGCTTCGGGCCACGCGCTAGATTCGCACAGTACCTGGGCGACCCCTTCGCCGAGGGAGAGCAGCGTTGCTCGATCGCAGCACGACCGAGGGCTCGGCTCGCGAGCAAATCGTTCCCAGTGTCGCCGAGCGGCTCAATTGGGTGCTCACCGCGATCACCCACGCACACCGCGCGCTGGTGCGGGCCACGAGCGAAGAGCAGCTGTACCGGACGGTCTGCGAGGCGCTGAGCACGGCGACCCCGTTCGCGCTGGCAACAGTGTGTGTCGCCGAGCCGCCGCCCGAGCGCGCGGTGCGCATCGTGGCCGCCGCCGGCAAGGCAAGCGATTACACCGCGGGACTCGTGTTCACCTGGGATGATTCCCCGCTCGGCAATGGACCGGTGGGCCGCGCCGTTCGCACCGGCGAGGTGCAATTCAATGACGATCTGACCGCCGATGCGCGCTTCGGCCCGTGGCGCGCCCGCGCTCTCGAGTTCGGTCTGCGCTCCTCGTTCGTCCTGCCCATATGCCTGCCGGGCGGTGCGCTGGCGGCGCTGCTGAGCGTCTACTCCGAGCACACGACGGCGGTCGACGCGCAGCAGCTCGAGCAGTTCCGGCGACTCGGCGAAGATCTCGGCGTGTGCATCGAGATGCTGCGCACCCGGGGCGCGCTGCAGGCGGCGCTCGAGCGCGCCGAGCGGCAGGATCAGCAGCTCGCCGTCCTCGGACGCGCCTTCGAGAACAGTGTCGCCGCGGTGATGGTGACGGACGCTCACAACCGGATTGCGCTCGTCAACCCGACGTTCGAGAAGCTCTTCGGCTACCGGCTCGAGGAGCTCCTCGGACGCGATCCGGCGCTGCTTGCTTCCGGCCGCCACGGCCCGGAATATTTCCAGTCGATGTGGGCGGCGCTGCGCGCCCACGGCCGCTGGACCGGAGAGCTCGTGAACTGCGACCGTGACGGACGCGAGATCGCCTGTTGGCTGAGCCTCTCGGCGGTGAGGAACGCCCAGCAATCCCTCACGCACTACATCGGCAGCTACCGGGACGTGACGGCGCAGATGCGCTCGCTCGAGGCGCAGCGGCGCGAGCAGCGCATCACCGAGGCGATCATGGAAAGCATGCCCGGCGTCGTATACTTTATCGACCGCAATGGCCGCTATCGCCGTTGGAACCGCAATTTCCTCGAGGTCAGCGGCTGCACCGCCGAGCAGCTGCAGCACATGCACCCGCTCGATTTCATCCTTGCGGAGCACAAGGCGATGGTCCGGGAGCAGATCGAGCGGGTCTTCAGCCAGGGCGAAGGCTCGATCGAAGTGCCGTTCATGACGCGCTCCGGGCGCGCGATTCCGTATCTGTTCAGCGGCCGGCGGCTGAGCTTCGCAGGCGAGGATTTCCTGATCGGCGTGGGCATCGACATCAGCACGCGCAGGGCCGCGGAGCAGGCGCGCGACGCGCACCTGCAGCGCCTGCAGACCCTGTCGCGCCAAGTGCTCGAGATCCAGGAGACCGAGCGCCAGGCGCTCGGGCGGGAGCTGCACGATTCGGTCGCGCAGGATGTCGGCGCGGTCGGGCTGAATCTGGCGATTCTGCGCGGCAAGCTCGAGCAGCCGATCGATCCGGCGATCGCCCAACGGCTGGATGATGCGCAAAAGCTGCTGGAGGATGCCGCGCTGCGCCTGCGGCACGTGATGGCAGAGCTCCGTCCGCCTGGCCTCGATGAGTTCGGACTGCTGGCCGCGCTGCGCGAGCATGCCGAGCGGGTCGCACGGCGGGCCGGGTTCGCGGTGACGGTGCGCGGCGATGAGCCTCGGCCGCCGCTGTCTTCGGCGACCGCGATTGCGCTCTTTAGAATCGCGCAGGAGGCGCTGAGCAACGTCGTCAAGCATGCTTGCGCCACGCACGTGAGCGTCACCCTCGAGCCCGCCGGCGATCGCACGAGACTCGAGGTCCGCGATGACGGCCTCGGCTTCGATCCGGCCTCGCGGTCCCATGGCGGCATGGGCATGCTCACCATGACCGAGCGGGCCGAGCTCATCGGGGCGCATTGCGCGGTGACTGCGACTCGCGGCGGCGGCACCCGCGTGCTCGTCACCGTCCCTGCGCCGGCCGCGCCCGTGCGGACCTGATCGCATGCCCTCCAGCCGCATCACCGTATTGGTCGCCGACGATCACGCGGTGGTGCGCGACGGGCTGGTCGCGATTCTCGAATCGTCCCCTGACATCACGGTGGTGGGCACGGCCGCGAACGGTCGCCAGGCGATCGAGCGGGTCCTCGCCCTGAGCCCGCAAGTGGCGATCCTCGACGTGTCCATGCCCGAGCTCGACGGCATTACCGTGACGCGCCAGATTCTCGCGGCGCGGCCCGACACGGCGGTGGTGATTCTCTCGATGCACTCTTCCGCTCAGCACGTCATGCAGGCGCTCGAAGCCGGCGCGCGCAGCTATCTACTGAAGGAGAATGCCGGCCGGGAAATCGCCGAGACCGTCCGGATCGTGCATCTCGGCCGACGGCACTTGAGCGGGCGCATCGCCGAGATCGTCGCCGAGAGCATCAGCAACCGCCGCGGCGCGAGCCCCGTCGACACCCTGAGCCACCGCGAGCGGCAGATCCTGAAACTGGTCTGTGACGGGCGCTCGAGCGCCGAGATCGGTCGGATTCTCGGCCTGTCCCCCAAAACCGTCGATACGTACCGCAGCCGGCTGATGCAGAAGCTGCAGGTCGCCGACCTCGCCGGCCTGATCAAGTTCGCGATCCTGCACGGCCTGACGCCGCTCGAATAGCACGCTCATCGAGATTTCCTTACAGACCCGAGCTCGAGTGCGTGCTCAACTGTGGCGCAAACACACGAGCCGGCCACTTGACGATGACGACTTGCAATCCGTGCGATCCGCCTACCGGCCGGCAACGCCAAATCCGCATTCTGATCGTGGAGGACCATGCTCCGACGAGCAAAGCCGTCACTGAGCTGCTGCTCGGGACGCTCGGCCGCGAGCCCGCACTCAACCGGCCCCTGACGGTCGCAACGGTCCGGGACGCCGAGACGGCGCTCGAGCGGATCGCGAGCGACCCGCCCGACATGGTGCTGATGGACATCAGCCTGTCCGGCATGAACGGCATCGAGGCGACGCGCCGCATCCGCCACATTGCGCCGGCGGTTCCCGTGATCATCCACTCCCGAAGCGACACCGAAGTCTACCGGGCGAGGGCCGCTGCGGCCGGCGCGAGCGGATTCGTCAGCAAACAGCGCACCGCCGAGGAACTCGGCCCGATGGCCCTCAGCCTGCTGGCGCGCACGGCCGATCACGCATGCGACACCCAACCTCGGGGCCGATGCTCGTAGCCAAAACGGATCTCGACCCGGCGTGCGCCGCAGCGCGAGCAACGAAACCGCGCCAGGCGCGCCATCAGCGGAGTCTCCCACCCCAGCATTCTCGCCAGCGCCTCGGCTCGAACCTCGCGCTGATGTGCGCACGCGCCACAGCGCAGCTCCACAAAGGCGTCGCGGTGGTCGGCCAGTCGGGTCGAGGAGGTCAGCGGCAAGGCCATGGACGCGAGCTTTCCGCGTTTGAGACACCGCTGTCCACCCAGTGCCAGCGGCTCTCCAGGACTGGATGTCGCAACGCATTGAATTGCGGGCTCGTGTGCCGAGCGATGCACATCCGTGGCACCGCAGGCGCCGTTCGGCTAGAGTGACTGCGTGTGCGGACGGTACATCCTGGCGCAACAGGCCAAGTTCGAACGGGAACTGCGCCTCGGTCGCATCGACTGGTCGTTCAGTGCCCGCTACAACGTTGCGCCCTCACAGTCCGTGCCGGCCGTGCGCGTCATCGAGGGCGTCCACGAGGGCGTCATGATGCGCTGGGGGCTGATCCCGTTCTTCGCCCACGGCGTGCCGCCCCGGTACTCCACCATCAACGCGTCGATCGAGAGGCTCCAGAGCGCGCCGGCCTGGCGTGGGCCGTGCGAGCGCGGCCAGCGGTGCATCCAGGTCGCGGCCGGCTTCTACGAGTGGCATCTCGAGGCCAATGGCCGCAAGCAACCGTACTTCATTCATTTGACCGATCACGAGGTTTTCGGCTTCCCGGGCCTGTGGGACCGCAGCATCGCCGCCGACGGCACGGTGATCGACAGCTGTGCTTTGGTGACTCTGCCGGCCAACGAGCTGCTGCGCGACATCCACAACACAGGCGCGCATCCGGGACGGATGCCCGCCATCCTCGCACCGGCGGATTTCGACCTCTGGCTCGAGGGCAGCGCGAGCCAGGCCCGCGCGGCACTGCGCGCCTATCCGGCGCGGCGGATGGCCGCCTACCGCGTCAGCACCCGGGTGAACAGCCCGAAAAACGACGGTGCCGAGCTGATCGAGCCGGCCCGGGACGACGAGCCGAGCGCTGCGCCTCCTGGGGCCCGTCACGCTCGGTAGCCCGCCCTCGCGCTGCGGCCGCGGCGGCGCCCCGTCACCCGAGCCATTGGTCGAACAGCTTGCACCCCCGGTACATGCCGAAGCCGCTACCGATGGTGCTCAGCACGAACGCGGTGCCGACGCCCCGATCCACCAGCCGACCGAGCCGGGCACTATCGTGCCGATGAAAGAGAATGATGCCCGCACGCTCGTGAGCTGATCACCCCGGAGCGAGGACCGTCTGCCATGAACTGCGCCACGATTCGCGCATTCGAGGCCGAAGCGGCGCTGGCCCGAGCCTATCGGCCCGCATCGTCGGGCCGCTCGGTCCGCAGATAGATCTGCGGATCGATGCGCTCCATGTGCCGCTCGGGGTGAGCGAGGCTCTGGAACCCGAACTGCCGATACAGGCCGTGCGCATCATGGGTGACCAGCAGCCAGCGCCTCAGTCCCTGCAATCGCGGATGACTCATCGCCGCGGCCATCATGGCCTTGGACACGCCGCGGCCGCGGTGCGCTTCGAGAACGTAGACGTCCGAAACATAACAGAAGATGGCGAAATCCGAGACCAGCCGGCACAGGCCGACCTGCGCGCCATCCCCATCGTAGGCCCCGATGCACAGCGACGCGCGCAGCGCACGCTCGACGGTCTGCCTCGGGATGCCCTGCGACCAATACGCGGTGCGCAGAAAGGCATGCACCGCCCGCACGTCGATCCGCTGCGGATCGTCCGTGATGACATATTCGCCGAGTCGAACACTCACCTCCCCGCCCATCGCCCCGCTCCGCATCGTGATTCCAGCCGTCATTCTGCCCCGTGCGCCCCCCACCGTCACCGCACACTCAATGCACGCCGTGCATGAGCTTGCCGAACCGCGCCGACTCCGGGCCTACTTGATGAACTCCGGCTTCGGTCCGGCGAGCTGCCGGACCAATTCGCTCTTGAGCCGGCCGGATTCGAACCACGCGATCGCCTCCTCCAGGGTCACGAACACCTCGGCGAGGCACTTCTCGGCGAATTGGTTGCCGTAGTCCTGGGTCAAGCACAGCTCGCTCACCAGATTCCGCCCCTGCGTCTCATAGATGACCGCGCGGCGCACGGTGAGGCTGTCGAGTTTGTCTTTCGCCTTGGCGAGGATATGACCATAGAAGCGCAGCGCGCTCTCGCCCCCGCTGCGGCGGATGACGTACTCGACGAATCCCGGCAGGCATTCTTCGGTGCTATCGGCCATGACGGAGGCCCCTCTCTACACTGATCGCCGCGGCTACTGCAGCTCGGGCGCAGGCGAGCTGCTTCCCGCCTCGCTCTGGGCTGCCCACACTCGATTTTCCACCCCGCCCGATGCTGCAATGCAGGCGTTGCCTCGTGCTCCCGCGCCAGCGGCACCGCTCGAGGATGCGCCAGCGCGGATCACCCGACACTTCATCGTAGCGCAGGTGCGCGCCAGCGGCACCGACTGCAGCGCACGGCGAAGGCGCCGGAACGCGCAATCACCGCCTATTCGTCGTCGCAGCGGCGCAATTCCTTGGTCATGCCACGCCTGCTCTTGGCCTCGAGGCGTCGTTGCCGCGAGCCGGCGCTCGGCTGGGTGGCGATGCGTTTTGCGGGCACCACGGCGACGCTGCGAATGAGTTCCCGCAGCCGCGCGAGCGCACTGGTCCGATTGCGCTCCTGAGTGCGATGCTGCTGTGCCTTGATGATCAGCACGCCTTGCCTGGTGATACGTCGATCGGACAGATGCAACAGCCGTTGCTTGTAGATGGCGGGCAGCGAGGAGGCGGGGATATCGAACCGCAAGTGGATTGCGCTGGAGACCTTGTTGACGGCCTGGCCTCCGGCGCTTTGGGCGCGCACGCCCATCAGCTCGATCTCGTCCAGCGGAATGCCGACGCGGGCCGAGATCTGCAGAACGTTGCCGTTGCGGCGCATGCCCGCCATTGTGTGCCGCCGGGCCGATCACGGCACACTTTTGCGACCGCGGCATGCTGTGCACGGCACGGCAACCGCACGCCCCGCGCATCAGGAGTTCAGGAACGCCAGGAAAATCATAGACTTGAGATGCTTTCCTCGCGCGACGACTCTGACGACCTCCCTCAGTGGCTCCGGCCTTAGGGTGCAAGCTGCAGCGATCACGTGATCAGCGTCATCCCGGCGCGCTTCGCCGCGCCCGTGTCGAAGGTCATCGTCTTTTCGCAGCCTGCGGCGGCCGCCGTACGCTCGATCAGGCAGTCCGCAAAATCTGCCGTGCCCGCGTGAAAAGTACGCCCTGCCCGCGCAACTTGCTCAGCACGGTCGAGCACGATCTCCTTCGTGCGCAGAAGCGCCTCGAGCGCCTGCGCGATCTGCTCACGCGTCAGGTCGTAGCAGCAGCTGAGCACGCAGACCCACTCGACGAGCGCGACCACGGGCACAAAACCGGGACTCTCCGGTGGTAATGACTCGATGAGTCTCGAGGCCTTCTCGGCCTGTTTGGGATCATCCTGCATGACGTACCGGACGAGGACATTAGTGTCGAGGCCGATCATCGGATCGCTTCCAGGATGGTGCTATCGCGCCGAGGCAGCCCGCTTGGCGATCGCGGCGTTCATCTCCTCGATCGATACCGTCCGCCGCGGCTTGCCGAACATTCCCTTGAGCGCCGTCACCGAGCGCGTCGCCGGCACGATCTCAAAGCGCCCGGGCTCGACTTCGACGACTTCGACCCGATCGCCGCAGTCGAGTCGCAGCGCCTGGCGCACCTCGACCGGAATCGTTATCTGACCCTTGCCGGTGAGCGTGGCCGTAGCCATTACATTCTCCATCATTCCTTACGTTTCGGTAAGGATACCGCAGACAACCGCTCCGCGGGCAGCGACGGTCCTGAGGCGCGGGTGCGCCCTGCCCGGGCTGCACCATCGACAACTCTCTCGGCTTTTTGGACCGCCGGTCCATGTTGAAGGCTTAGTTCGCCAGCCGCCGCCAATCATGCGCCGGGATGGCACGCCAAGCTCATTCCTAACGTGCGTCCCACCGCAGCACCGCAGCCGCAAGGTGCATCGCGACTGCGTGCTCCGGCCTTCGGGCCCAGCAGGCTCCACGGCTCTCCGACTTCCCGTTCCGCTCTGTCCTCCTGTTGCACCATCCTTTCCCGCAGGCGGATGTAATCGGCGTCGAAAAAGTGGCCCCCTTCGGGCATCGCAGGCTACTCGGCTCGTTGATTCCCTGGATTATCCGCCCACTCGGTGGGTGCGTCCTATTCCGCCGACCGCCCGCCGGTCACTTTCTCGATGAGTTGAATCGCAGCACATTGTCTACGAACGTTCCGTCTGCAACCTCCTTCATAAACGAGGTCGCCACATCGACAATGGTCCTGCCCACGTAGGCATACTGCCTGGAGAACGGCGGCCAGTAATCGCCTAAACCGATCGCATCGTTGATGACCAGCACTTGGCCATCGCAGGCCGCGCCAGCGCCAATCCCAATGGTCGGAACGCGCAGCGCGCTGGTGATTCTCGCAGCCAGGGACGCGGGAATGTGTTCAAGGACGACCATGAAGGCACCCGCATCGGCGATAGCGACCGCCTCGTCATAGACCCGGCACGCATCTTCTTCGGTGCGGCCGACCTGTTTGAAATCTTTCGAGGTCTGTGGCGTCAGGCCCGTATGCCCGACGACATCGACTCCCTGCTCAACGAGGTAACCAACGACATCGAGATTTGGGCCTTCAAGCTTTACGCTGTCCGCGCCCGCCTGGATCAGAACGCGCGCACTGGCCAGCGCCTGCAAAGGCCCATCGTAGGTGCCGAATGGCAGGTCCCCAATGATATGCGTTTCGGGAGCACCCCTTCGCACCGCCCCGATGTGGTACTGCATATGCTCGAGGGTGATGTGGCGGGTGCTGTCGAACCCCATCTCCACCATCCCGACGGTGTCACCCACCAGGATGATCGGGATGCCCGCCTTCTCGAGCGCCCGGGCTACAGGGGCAGTGTACGCCGTCAGCATCGGAATCGGCGTCGTGGATTTCATCCGGCGAAGCGAGTCAGAACCGATTTTCATCGACACCCCCCGAGTAAAACATCTGCAGCGCGCTCCCGCACCGGAGGAGTCACCATCGATCGATAACTCCGCGTCCCGGCCGTGGCAGTTCGTCCCGCGCAGTATAACTCAGGCGATGAGCGAAGCTGCGCCGGTGCCGCGGCCGGCGGGTGTGCGCGGGAAGGCGAGCCCGATGCGTGGCGGCGGGCGCACGCCGAAGCGCAGGCGCGGCCGGATTTCCCGGGAACACGGTGGCCGTCTGCTCGAGCAGCTTGCAGAGGCTCTGCGCGGCACGAGTTCGGTGCGGGACACTCACCGGCGCCAGGGTGATCCGCCGCTCTTGCTTTGTGAGGTGGCGGTCGCCGGCGCTGGCAAGGATCTCGTGCACGAGCGATCTGGACTCGGTCCGCAAGCAGCCGATTCTCACGAAGGCGCCGCTCACGAAGCGCTCTGGGCCCTCGCGGGCGGCACCGTGCGCAGATCCGCCACTCCTTACCGCCGCTCAGGCGCTCGCCGTGTCCGGCGCTCCCGCAGGCTGCGGCGCCTGCCGCAGCGCCGCCAGCTCCTTCGCCAGCGCCTCGCCTTCCTCGTCTGCGAGCGCAGCCTCATGCAGTCGGGCAAGAACCGCAGCGCCGTCGGAGCGAGCCGTCAGTGCATCGAGCTGCGATACCAGCATCGAGAAGTTTCGCCAACCTCGCTCGTGAGTCTCTCCATAGCCTTTGACGAGCCGCTGAGCGCGGGCAAGCTCCACCGCGAGGGGGTAGTGTGCCGGCGCAAGCTGCTCGATGCGTGAGAGCCACTCCTCGATGTGCGCGTTCTCCTGCCGATAGCGCCAAGTTCCTCGTCGCCAACGCTTCCATCCGGCCAAGGAATGCAATAGCAAAAAGCCGCTGACGGTGCTGCTGCGTACCCGTTTGCCTTCCGTCCACCGGCCGAGCCACCGCGAGACCCGCGGTGAGCGCAGCACCCACCCTCCGATGCCCGCAGGCAGCGTGCCGGCGATTTCCGCCACACGAGGCCTCATGAACTCCGTGATGCCGAACAGCTGCTGCGGCTCCGCGCGAATCTCTTCGCGAATCCGTGCAAAACGCGCCGCCCTCGTCTTGAGGTCCGCCACGCGGATCGTGTCCTCGAAGGTCATCCAGAGCGCAAGGCTGCGGGCAACGGCCACGGTCAACGCCCGATCGTTTCCAACGCCGCGGTCGCCTCGGCTGCGCCGCTCATCGAGCATCGAAACCCGCTCCAGGCGGGCAAGATAGAGCTCGGCATAGGCCGGGTCCTGAAAGTCGATGGCCCGGCGCACTCCCGCGAGCGCCAGGGCCCGTACCGAGTCCGGCAGCCGGTGCACTCGATCGAGCAACGGCTGCAGGGCGGGCGAGCGTGCACGCTGCGGCAGCTCGATCTTTGAAAAAGCAGCCGAGTCCCCGACCCCTGACCCGCTCTGCTCGCCGCCTTCAGCCCGCTGGCAGGCATCGGCAAACGCGGCGAGATTGGTGCTCACCGCAATGCCGCTCTTCTCGATCGCCGCCTCGAAAGCCTCGCGCGCGAACGGCAGCACGCCGCTGCCGCAGAGCGCACCGAGAAGCACGGAGCTGATGACACTGTGATGCCGCTCCGCCACCGCCTCCATGTCAAACAGAACCAGCCTGCGCGCCTGCGCTCGCAGGAGGGCGGTGATCCCGGCCTCATCTGCCATTGCCTGGCCCATCGCGCTTTTCTCCGAGATCGCGAAGGAACGGTGGGATGAGGCGATCAACGTCGTTCTGCCCGGCGACACAAGCCCACGCTGAACCACCCTGCCCGCCTCGACCAGCTCGGAGGCGATGACGCAGTCCACATCGCCCGCGACGGGCATGAGAGCCATGATCGGCTCCGCGCCGGCCCGCTGCGACTCCGCGAGCGGGAAAAGCTCGAGGTAATAAATCGTCGCTCCCGTGCGCTGAGCCACGCCGGGAACGGATGTCGATTGCGCGAGATATCCCTGCGCCTCGGCGATTTCCACCAGCCAGTCGGCAAGCACGCCACCGCCCTGCCCTCCCAAGGCGGCAATGCACAACTTGATGGGACGATGGGTCACAGGGCGTACCGCAGCCGGCGGCGCTCGCTGCGCCGCTGCAGGACGCCGATCACGGCTGTACGCGCTCGCGCCAGAAATCTGTCCCAACGCGATGGGTTGTACAGGAGCTCGGCCCGATAGAACGACGGGCAGAGTACCGCCGCATGAGCGACCTCGCCGCACACGCCGCAGCCGACACAGCCGTTGTCCACGTATGCCACGGGGTCGGTGCGCAGCGGGTCCGCGCTTTTCTTGATCGTCAACGACGGGCATCCGGAGAGACGGATGCAGGAGTGATCGCCGGTGCAGGTGTCCGGATCGACCCCGAAGCGCTCGCGCACGACGCGCTTGCCCTGCCGGATCGCGGTCCCCATGAGCGGCCGGATCCGCCTTTGCCGGTTGAGCTGGCATTCACCCTCTGCGACGATCACCTTCGGACCCCGGGACTGCGTCGTAAGCGCCTCGCGCACCACCTTGAGCGTCTGTCGCACGTCGTAGGTGCTGGTCCTGCGCACCCACTTCACCCCCACGCCGCGAACCGCATCGACGATCGAGTGGTTTCCCTCCCGATGGGGATTCGCGCCGCGCGACGAGAGGATGTCCTGGCCGCCGGTCGCCGCCGAGTAGTTGTTGTCGATGATGACGGTGACGTCATCGTGTCGATTGAACACGGCATTGCCGATGCCGCTGGTGAGGCCGTTATGCCAGAATCCGCCATCTCCCATGACGGCCAGTGCGCGGCGGCCGCGGCCGGTATGAAACGCCGACGCGCCGGCCGCCCCCAGGCCGTAGCCCATGATGCTGTTGCCCATGTTGAAGGGCGGCAGCGTCGCGAACGAATGGCAACCGATGTCCGCGCTGATATGCAGCGGACCCATTTCCCGCTGCAGCAGCTTCATGGCCGCGAACAACGGCCGCTCCGGACATCCCGTGCACAGCCCCGATGGCCGCGGCGGCACCAGCGCCGCCAGACGCTCGGCGGGCACGAGCGGCGCCTCCTTGGCGGCGCGCGAGCTTCCCATCCCGGAGCGCATTCCTGCCGAGAAACGCTCGAGAAACTTCGCCAGCCCCGAGCGAAGCGCATCGACCGTATACTCGCCGTACCTCGGCAGCAAGTCCTTGCCGATAAGAGATGCCGAGACTTCGTGCTTGCGTAGAATCTGATTTGCCGCCTGCTCGATGAACTCCGGCTGGCCTTCCTCGATGACGAGGACCGCGCGCTTGCCGGTACAGAATCGCACCCACTCCTCGGACACGAGCGGGTAGGTCACGTTGAGCACGTACAAAGGAATCCGGCTCGTCCCGAAGGCGTCGGCACGGTCAAGCAACTCGAGGGCCCGCAGCACGTGATTGTACAGCCCGCCCTGCAGCACGATGCCGAGATCGCCCGCCTCCGGTGCGCTCATCACGTTCAGCCCCTGCTCGGCGACGAAGCGCACCGCGGCGGGGAAACGGTGTTCGATCTTCTGGCGTTCCTGCGCGAAGATCGAGGGCGGCAGGATGATCCGACCGTAGTCTCTCGAAGGAGTCTCGAGCGCATCCGCCACGCGGAACGACGGCCGCCGGTTGTCCTTTGCGGTGAAGCGGCCATAGACGTGGCATGCCCGGATACGCAACATCAACATCACCGGCGTATGGCTCGCTTCCGAGAGCTCAAAGCCCTGCTCCACCGCCCGCACGATCTCCGGCAGCTGCGGGCGCGGGTCGAGCAGCCACATCTGCGACTTCATGGCGAAGGCGTGCGTGCGTTCCTGCATGATGCTTGCGCCCTCGCCATAGTCCTCACCCACGATGATGAGGGCCCCGCCCTGGACTCCCGCGGAGGCGAGGTTGGCAAGTGCATCCGAGGCCACGTTGGTGCCGACCGTGGATTTCCAGGTGACCGCGCCTCGCAGCGGGTAATTGATGGATGCCGCGAGCATTGCGGCGGCCGTAGCCTCCGAGGCGCTCGCCTCGAAGTGCACGCCGAGCTCGCTCAGGATGTCATCGGCATCCGCCAAGACATCCATCAGGTGGGAAATCGGCGCCCCCTGGTAGCCGCCGACATAAGCGACGCCCGATTGCAGCAGCGCCTTGGTGACGGCGAGAATCCCCTCGCCCCGGAACTGTGAGCCTGCACCCAGGCGCAGGGACTTCACCTCTTTCGCGAACGACCGCTCCGCCATGATGCTCCCCTTGCCGGCTCAAGCGGGCACGAGCGCCAGCACTCGCAGGGGGCTGCCCGAGCCATTGACGATCTTCAGCGGCGGGGCGATCACCACCGCGCCCACTGGCGGCAGCTGATCGAGATTGGCGAGGCTGGCGAGCCCGAAGCGGTTCGAGCCATGCATGATGGTGTGGCAAGGGAACATCGGGTCGAACCCGGCGGCCTGCCCCGCATCGGTTCCGACCGTCTCGACACCCACCCCGAGAATATCCCGCTCCTTGGCCAGAAACGGCACGCATTGCGGGTGAAACCCCGGTGTATGAGGCCCGTCGGCACCGATGTTCAGGAACTCCTTCGCGCTCGGGCGCTTGGACCAGTCGGTGCGGATCAGAACCCACGCATGCGAGGGAATGCGCCCGTACTTGCGCTCCCAATCCTCCACGATCTCCTGCGTCAACAGGAAGTCGGAGTTTTCGCAAACCTGCCCCGACACGTCGATGACACAGGCCGGTCCGATGAAGCGGTCGACCGGGATGTTGTGCGTGGCGTTCTCGGGATAGTCCCTGCCCGTCACCCAGTGCACGGGGGCATCGAAGTGCGTGCCGGTGTGCTCGCCACAGGCGAAATTATTCCAGTACCAGGCCGGTCCTCGCTCATCGTAGCGGGAAATCTCCTCCAGGGAGAAGGGCTTGGAGGGCGCGAACCGAGGCGGAAGCTGGATGGTCGGCGTCGAGGGCTCGAGCGGCACCGTGAGATCCACGACGCGGATCCCGCCGCTGCCGATGTCCCTCGCGAGCTGCGCGAGGATGTGGGCGGCGGACGGCTTGACCTCTGTTCGCATGGCGCGACCCTCGATTGAGCATTTGTATTTGACACCTCAAGTATTGGCGACTATAACACACCCGCAATGCAAGCGATACCGGAAAAGCGTGAGGCATCCCCGCCATGAAGCGAATCGTCTGCCTGGGCGGCGGTCCGGCCGGTCTTTACGCCGCCATTTTGCTGCGCAGGGCGCTGCCCACGACACGCATCGAGGTCTACGAGCGCAACCGCCCGGACGATACCTTCGGCTGGGGCGTAGTCTTCTCCGACCGCACCCTGGAGAATTTCCGCGCCGCCGATGCGCCTTCGCATGAGGCCATCGTTTCCGGGTTCCACCATTGGGAGGACATCGAGATCCACTTCCGGGGCCGGCGATTTGTGAGCGGCGGGCACGGCTTCTGCGGCATCGGCCGCAAGCGCCTGCTCATGATCCTGCAGCAGCGCGCGCGCGAGCTCGGCGTCGAGCTTCACTTTCAGCGGGAATTCGACGACGAGAGCCCGTTCGCCGATGCCGATCTCATCGTGGCCGCCGACGGGGTCAACAGCAAGCTGCGTACCGGCCACGCCGGTGTGCTCGAGCCCGAGGTCGACCGACGCAAGTGCCGCTACATCTGGCTCGGCACCACGCATACCTTTGGCGCATTCACCTTCGCCTTCGAGCAGACCGCGCACGGCTGGTTTCAGATGCACGCGTACCAGTTCAGCGCCGATCTCTCCACGGTCATCGTGGAGACGCCCGAGGAGGTCTGGAAAGCGCACGGTCTGGACCGCTGCGACAGCGCGCAATCCATCGAATTCTGCGCGCACCTCTTCGGCCGGTATCTGCGCGGACACCGCCTGCAAAGCAACGCCGGTCACCTGCGCGGCTCGGCCTGGCTCAATTTCAACCGCGTCATCTGTCGGCGCTGGCATCACGGCAACCTGGTGCTGATCGGCGATGCGGCTCACACGGCGCATTTTTCGATCGGCTCGGGTACGAAGCTCGCCATGGAGGATGCGATCTGCCTCTCCCGCCATGTCGCCTCCGGCAAAGGAATCGATGAGGCGCTGAGCGCCTATCACGAGGAGCGCAGCGTCGAGGCGCTCAGGATCCAGAACCCCGCGCGCAACCGGATGGAGTGGTTCGAGCACGTGGCGCGCTACGCGCACCTGCCGCCCGAGCAGTTCGCCTACAGCCTGCTCACCGGCAGCCAGCGGATCGGCCACGAGAACCTCAAGACCCGTGACCCGAAGTTCGTCGAGAGCTACGAACGGTGGCTCGCCGCCCGGCATGAGCTTGCCGAGCCTCGCCCGCCGATGTTCCTGCCGTTCAAGCTCCGCGGGATGCAGCTCTGCAACCGCGTGGTGGTCTCCCCGATGGCCCAGTACTGCGCCGCCGACGGAATTCCCGACGACTGGCATCTCGTGCACTACGGCCACCGGGCGCTGGGTGGCGCGGGCCTCGTATACACCGAAATGACCTGCGTCTCTGCCGAAGGGCGCATCTCCCCCGGTTGTACGGGTCTTTGGAACGAAACGCAGCGCGATGCCTGGCGAAGGATCGTGGACTTCGTTCACGCCCGATCTGCCGCCAGGATCTGTCTGCAGCTCGGTCACTCCGGCCGAAAGGGCTCCACCCAGCTCGGCTGGGAGCAGATGGATCACCCGCTGCCGTCGGGAAACTGGCCGATCCTCGCTCCCTCACCCCTGCCCTACCTGCCGGGGGTGAGTCAGACACCGCGGGAGATGACCCGCGCGGACATGCAGCAGATCTGCGATGAGTTCGCTCGATCGACGCGCCTCGGTCTGGCAGCCGGCTTCGACATGCTCGAGCTGCACATGGCGCACGGGTATCTGCTGGCTTCATTTCTCTCCCCGCTCACGAACCGGCGCACGGACGGGTTCGGCGGCGAGGTGCGCGGGCGGCTGCGCTTCCCGCTCGAGGTCCTCGCGGCCGTTCGCGCGGCCTGGCCAGAGGACAGGCCGCTGTCCGTGCGCATCTCGGCCACCGACTGGGCTGAAGGGGGCTTGTCGGGCGAGGATCTGTTGATCATCGCCCGTGCCCTGAAGGACGCCGGAGTAGATCTCATCGACGTCTCCACCGGTCAGACCGTTCCGTGGCAAAAGCCCATCTACGGCCGCATGTGGCAGACCCCTTTCGCAGACGCCGTCCGCAACGAGATCGACATCGCCACCATGGCGGTCGGCAATATCTACGAGCCCGACCACGTCAATTCCATCATCGCCGCCGGTCGGGCCGATCTTTGCGCCATCGCACGCCCCCACCTCGCCAATCCCGCCTGGACACTCGAGGCCGCAGCACGTCAGGGAAACAAAGCGCAGTGGTGGCCGAAGCAGTATCTTTCGGGCAAGCAGCAGCTCGAGCGCAATGTCGAGCGCGCCCAGCGCCTCGAGGCGCTCGGCCCGCGATCAGAGGGGCAAACCCATGGTTGAATCCGCCGGCGCTCTGGCCGGTCGGCACGCGATCGTCACCGGCGCAAGCCGCGGGATCGGTGCCGCCATCGCTGCGGCCATGGCCGCCGAGGGCGCGCGCGTGTCGCTCCTCGGTCGCGATGCGGCCCGCCTGCAGGCGGTGTCGGAGGCGGCCGGCGGACCTGACCGTGCGACCCCGATTCGCGCCGACGTTGCGGTATCCGAATCCGTACGGGAAGCGTTTGCCGCCGCGCGTCGCACGTTCGGCCCGGTGCACTTTCTCATCAACAACGCGGGCCTGGCGCCGGCCGCGAGATTCACCGACACGGACGAGGCCTTGTGGCACAGGGTGCTCGGGGTGAACCTGACCGGGACCTTTCTCTGCACCCGCGAGGCGGTCGCCGACATGCTGCGGGACGGCTTTGGGCGCATCGTCAACATCGCGAGCACCGCGGGCCTGCGAGGCGCAGCATATATCGCCGCTTACACGGCGTCCAAGCATGCCGTGATCGGCCTCACGCGCGCGCTGGCTCTGGAATACGCGACGCGCAACATCACGGTGAACGCAGTCTGCCCCGGCTACACCGACACCGACATCGTCAAGCAGGCGGTCGGCAATATCAGCGCCAAGACCGGGCGCAGCGAGCAGGAGGCGCTCGATGCGCTCCTCGCCACCAACCCGCAGCGCCGCCTGATAGAGCCCGGGGAAGTCGCCCACGCGGTGCTCTGGCTCTGCCGTCCCGGCACCGAGAGCGTGACGGGTCAGAGCATCGTGATCGCCGGAGGAGAGGTCACCTGATGTCGAGCAGAAAAGCCGCCCTGAAATCCGTGCCGCTCGTGCTCGATGCGGAGACGCGCGCGCATGACGATCACCATGCCTCGCTTCGCCTCTGGCTGCGCCTGCTGTCCTGTACCGGGCAGATCGAAAGCCGCATCCGCCAAAGACTGCAGCTGAGCTTCAATACGACGCTGCCGCGGTTTGACCTGATGGCCCAGCTCGAGCGTGCCCCCGAGGGACTCAAGATGAGCGAGCTGTCGCAGCGCCTCATGGTGACCGGGGGCAACGTCACCGGCATCACCGACGGGCTGGAGAAGGAAGGCCTCGTCGTGCGTGAGGTGGACATCGCTGACCGGCGCATCAATCGGGTCAAGCTGACCAGCGACGGTGCGCGGCAGTTCCGGCGCATGGCCGCCGAGCACGAGCAATGGATCGCAGACCTTTTTTCAGCGCTCTCCCCGAGGCAAAAGGGCCATCTCATGGCGCTCCTCGGCGAGCTCAAGGCGCACGTCATCGGCTCAAAAAGGGGAACGACACCATGAGCGTCGACACCGGATTTAACCCACAGGCCTTCCGGTCACGGCACCTGCAGTGGCGGCAGGAGGGGCGCGTCGGGGTCGTGACGCTCAATCGGCCGGAGCGCAAGAACCCGCTGACCTTCGATTCCTACGCCGAGCTGCGGGACCTCTTTCGCGCGTTGTGCTCCACCGACCGCGTTCGGGCGGTTGTCCTCCACGGCGCCGGGGGCAATTTCTGCTCCGGCGGCGACGTGCACGAGATCATCGGCCCGCTCACCCGGAAGACTCCGCAAGGCCTGCTGCAGTTCACCCGCATGACCGCAGACCTCGTCAAGGCGATGCGAGCCTGTCCGCAGCCCATTTTGGCCGCGGTCGATGGCGTGTGCGCCGGCGCGGGCGCGATTCTCGCAATGGCGTCGGATTTCCGGCTGGCCACACCTCGGACCAAAACCGCGTTCCTGTTCACGCGGGTCGGACTTGCCGGATGCGACATGGGCGCCTGCTCCATCCTGCCGCGAATCATCGGCCACGGACGCGCCTCGGAACTGCTTTATACGGGGCGCTCGATGTCCGCCGAGGAAGGCCTCGCCTGGGGATTCTTCAGCCGGCTCGTGAACCCGGAGTCCGTTCTCGAGGAAGCCGTCGAACTGGCCGAACGGATCGCCGAGGGTCCGACGGCCGCGCACGCCATGACGAAAAAGATGCTGCACGCCGAATGGCACCTGCCGATCGATGAGGCCATCGACGCGGAAGCAGAAGCCCAGGCACTCTGTATGCAGACGGAGGATTTCCGGCGCGCGTATCGCGCGTTCGTCGCCAAACAGCCGCCCCGCTTCGAGGGTAATTGACTCTCATGGCCACCCCTGGCTTCCTCGATTGGCCGTTTTTCACCGACCGGCATCGTGAGCTCGCCGCAAGTGTCAGTGCCTGGGCCGCGACACGATTCCTCCAGCGCGAGTCTGCGGAGGATCGCGAATCGGTCGAGGCCGCCTGCCGGCGGATCGTACGCGACCTTGGCAGGGCCGGATGGACTCGATACTGCGTCCCTGCGCGAGATCGGACTGAAGAGCGCGGTGGCGCGAGCGGATTCGACGTTCGCGCGCTGGCACTGATCCGAGAGACACTCGCCCGGCAGGATGCCCTCGCCGATTTCGCTTTTGCGATGCAAGGCCTGGGAAGCGGCGCCATTGCTCTCGCCGGCTCGCCGCAAATCCAGGAACGGTATCTGCCCCCGGTGGCGGCGGGAGAGGCGATAGCCGCCTTCGCGCTGTCGGAGCCGGATGCGGGATCGGACGTCGCGGCCCTGCAATGCCGCGCGACGCGCACTGCGGACGGGTACCGGCTGGAGGGCGAGAAGACCTGGATCTCCAATGGAGGGATAGCGGATTTCTATTGTGTCTTCGCGCGCACGAGTGCGCCCGAAAAGAAGGCGGACGGCACTACCTCGGCTGCCGGAATCAGTGCGTTTGTGGTCGAGGCTGCAACCGCGGGTCTTTCGGTGTCGAGAAGGATCGACACCCTCTCGCCGCACCCGCTCGCGAGCCTGCAATTCCAAGGCTGCCTGGTGCCCGAGACACACCGTCTCGGTGCCGAGGGCGGGGGATTCAAGCTCGCGATGCAGACGCTCGATGTCTTTCGCACCTCGGTCGCAGCCGCCGCGGTCGGGTTCGCGCAGCGGGCGCTCGATGAAGCGCTCGCCCATTCGGTCGATCGGACCATGTTCGGCCGCACGCTCGCGGATTTTCAGCTCACCCAGGCGGCGCTCGCGGACATGGCCACCGCAATCGACGCCGCGCGCCTGCTGACGTATCGGGCGGCCTGGCGGCGCGACCGCGGGGAGCGCGCCACGAGCGAGGTGGCCATGGCCAAGATGGCCGCCACCGAAGCCGCGCAGCAGGTCATCGATCGCGCGGTGCAGATGTTCGGAGGGCGCGGGGTCTGCCGCGGCGAGATCATCGAGCGCCTCTATCGCGACATTCGTGCCCTGCGCATCTACGAAGGAGCCACCGAAGTGCAGAAGCTGATCATCGGCCGCGACCTGATCCAACGCACCGCGGGTACGCGATCTTGAGCACGCCGGGATTCCTGCAGCCACCGGGATGGCCGCGCCCATCGGGATACAGCAACGGCGTAGCGGCGCAGGGGCGGCAGGTGTTCATCGCCGGCCAGATCGGCTGGGATCCACGCAGCGAGCGTTTCACGAGCACGGCGCTCGCGGATCAGGCGACGCAGGCGCTGAAGAACGTACTGGCGGTACTCGCCGAGGCCGAGGGGCGGCCGGAGCACATCGTACGCATGACCTGGTATCTCACGAGCCGCTCCGAGTACGTGGCGCAGCTGAAGCAAATCGGAGCGGCCTACCGGCAGATCATGGGCAAGCACTTTCCGGCGATGAGCGCGATCGAGGTCGCGGCACTCATCGAGCCGCTGGCGAGAGTCGAGATCGAGGCCACCGCGGTGATCCCCTGACTCAGGGGTACAGCGCCGACCCCATGTGGCGAGCTCCCGAGCGAATCCGCCATGCGCTCGGCCGCGAGGCGCTCGGATCACTCGAACGCCGGGAGCGGAGGATCGACGCACTGTGGCGATGGTTGGATGCTCGACCCGCCCCGGTGCGCGGCCGACCCGGGGGGGATCGTCTTGCAATTTGTCTGTCTTCAGTGTACAAACTATGCGTACACAGGAAAACTCATGCTTCGGATCGACCTTGCCTCACACGTGCCGGTATACGAGCAGATCGCCAATGGCCTGCGCGCCGAGCTTGTCGCCGGCCGCTTCGGCCCCGGTGACAAATTGCCGACCGTCCGGACGCTGGCGATCGATCTGGGGGTTCACCACAACACCGTCGCGCAGGCGTATCGGCAGCTCGCCGAGGAAGGATGGCTCGAGCTGAAAAGACACCGTGGCGCAACGGTCCGTGAGCGTCACCGGCCATCGAATCGGTCGGATGGCACCGAAACGTTTGCACGTCCGTTGCGGGAGCTGCTCGCCAAGGCTCTGGCTGCGGGGCTGCCGCGCAAAATGCTGATCCGCGAGCTGCTGGACAGCGCGCATCGGCTCGAGGCGGGGGCGCTGTGAGAGCGATTGATTCACATTCCAGGCAAGCCGAGAGATCGTGAGCGAGGTGATGACGTGAGCCTGCCCCTCACCGTGCGCATCATCCCGCTTGCAATGGGCATCCTGGCCGCGGTCGCTCACTGGCTCATACCGCGATTGACTCGCCCCGATCTTTACTTTGCGGTCACCGTGGCACCCGGATTCCGCGACAGCCCCGAGGGCAAGTCCATTCTGCGCCGGTATCGTCGGGGGATCATCGGCGTGGCCGCCCTGACGTTGCCTTTGCTTGCGGCATGCTCCTTGACACCGGCATTCGCGCTGGCTCCCCTGTTCATTCTGCTGCTGCTAGGGGGCTGCTTCGGCCTCTTCTATCGGGCAAGACGCCTCGTACTGCCCCACGCGCTCCCTGCGACCACGGTCCGGGAAGCCCAAGTCACACAGGGCAATCGAAGGATGCCGGGGGGTTGGGTGATCGCCTCCGGGCCGTTCGTCTTGCTCGCTGCGTGCGCCGTCTATTTATGGACGCACTGGCCGCAGATTCCTGCCCGCCTGGTCCTGCAGTGGGGCGCTCGGGGCCAGCCCGACCGCTGGGCGGCACGCAGCGCAGGCGTCGTCTTCTTCCCCCTGCTCATTGCCGCGACGGTCCTCCTCGCAATGACGCTCATTCTGTACGGGATAGCCCATTGGCTGCGGCCGATCTACGCAGGCGGCCTGCAGGGCGCGCGCGAGTCACGGTTTCGCAGGACAATTTCCACCCTGCTGCTTGCAGTGGAATATTCCATCGCACTGCTGTTCTCATGGATCGCGATCCGCCCTCTTCTTCCCGTCTCGTACCAGCGCCCGCCCGCAGCCCTTGCAATTCTTCCCGGCCTGATCGCCATTGCGATGACCGGGATCTTGATGTGGCTCGGCCAAGGCGGCAGCAGGACGCCGACTGCGCAAAGGCTGCAATCGCCATCAACGAAGCCGGTGGGAGACCGGACAGGCGACAGGTTCTGGAAGCTCGGCGTCTTCTACTTCAACCGTGACGACCCTTCCGTGATGGTCGAGAAGCGATTTGGAATCGGATATACCATGAACTTTGCGCACCCGGTCGCCTGGACCATCCTCCTTCTCCTGCTGCTGGTGCCCATCGCCATCACAGCCTCCTTCCTCGTCAGGCACGCGATGCGGTGAGAATGAGCCGCCCCGCGGCCGAAGACGGACACCGACAGGCCGGCCGCCGGCCGGTGAGGCTCACTGCTCGTTCCCTGCCGGCAGCCGCGAGCGCTGCCGCGCAACGGCCGCGGCGAGCCGCTCGAGCACCTTCACCGACGTCGACCAATCGATGCAGCCGTCCGTGATGCTCTGGCCGTAGAGCAAAGTCCGCCCGGGCACGAGGTCCTGCCGCCCCGCGACGAGATTGCTCTCGACCATCACTCCGCCGATCCTACGGTCACCCGCCTCGACCTGTGCAGCGATGTCCTCGACAACGGCCGGCTGACGCTCCGGACGCTTGCCGCTGTTGCCGTGGCTCGCATCGATCATCAGTCGGGTCGCGACGCCCGCCGCCGCCATCTCCCGGCACGCCGCCGCGACGCCGGCCGAGTCGTAGTTGGGGGCTCGTCCGCCCCGCAGGATGACATGGCAGTCCCCGTTGCCCGAAGTGGCCGCGATCGCGCTGCGGCCCTGCTTGGTGACGGCCAGGAAGTGGTGGGGCTGCGAGGCGGCCCGCACCGCATCCACCGCCACCCGCACATTGCCGTCCGTTGCATTCTTGAAGCCGATCGGACAAGACAGGCCCGAGGCGAGCTCACGGTGCACCTGGCTTTCGGTCGTGCGCGCGCCGATCGCACCCCAGGCGACCAGGTCCGCGGTGTACTGCGGCGTGATCATGTCGAGGAACTCGCATCCGGCCGGCAAGCCGAGCTCGTTGACCTCGACCAGCAGCTCGCGCGCCAGCCTCAGACCAGCGTTGATGCGGAAACTGCCGTCCAGATCCGGGTCGTTGATGAGGCCCTTCCACCCCACGGTCGTTCTCGGCTTCTCGAAGTACACCCGCATGACGAGCTCGAGCTCGCCGCCGAGTCGCGCACGTTCGCGCGCGAGGCGCTCGGCATATTCCCGCGCGGCGCGCACATCGTGTATGGAACACGGTCCGATCACCACGGCGAGCCGGTCGTCCCGGCCGTGCACGATCCGCTGCAGCGCCTCGCGTGCTGCACTCACCGTGGCGGCCGCGCGCTCGCTGCAGGGATGCTCACGGATCACCTCCTCGGGCGTCGCGAGCTCGGTCATTCCGCGTATGCGCAGGTCGTCGGTCTGGGAATGCATGGTCGGCTCCGGTTGCGAGTCCCCAGGCCGAAAAAAAACCGCCAGGGGACCGGCGGTTCTTTCGGGTTTGCTCGTCTCGACTATATCATGGAAGCGACGACAGCCCGCCAACCGCCCGCGAACGCGGCCAATAGAATTGTTCATACGCGCGGCGGTCTGAGCGGGATTCGGGCACCGGCTATTGTTATCACGAGCAGGCCGCACTCGGCAAGGCCGACCGATACGCCGCGGAAGGTGCGCGCGCAACGATTCGGCGCGGCGCCAGAGCCTCCCGCCGAGGCGCCGCTTCGCACGCAAGCCGCAGACGCAGACGCACGCACTCGGCGCGGACTGCCGCAGCGCGACTTCCCGCGCAGTCTCGCGGCAGGCGGCAGAGAGCCCTCAAAGGTCCGAGGCCCGCGCTGCGCTTCTGAGCGCCTCGATGAAGTGCTCCCTCGGCGGGCTGTCGGAATTTCGCACACGCAGGATGCCGAGCTCGACGGGGGCGGCCTTGCGGCGCAGATGCCGGTATTGGACGCCGGCGCGCCTGAGGTTTCGAACGGAGGAAGGCACCAGCGCAAATCCCATGCCGCAGGAGACCAGACTGATCACGGTCTGCATCTGCCGTGCCTGCTGGGTGATTCGCGGAGCGAAGCCGAACGAGCGGCAATAGCTGATCGTGAGGTCATAGAGCCCCGGAGCGATGTCGCGCGGCGGGACGATGAAGCTCTCCTTCGACAGCGTGCGCAGATCCACAGCGCCGACGCCTTTGACGGCGGGATGGCCCGAGGGGGCAGCGAGCACCAGCGCTTCGCGCCGCACACGCTCGAACTCGAGGTCCGGCTCATCGACGGGCGCGAGGCCGATACCGAGATCCAGCCGTGCCGCTCGAAGCTCGGGAATCTGCGCATCCGTCGTCAGTTCGTGCAACTGCACCTCGACGGAGGGAAAACCCGCGCGGAAGCTTTTCAGAGCGGGCGGCAGGATGCTGTAATCGGCGATCGAGACGAAGCCGACCGAGAGCTTGCCGATCTCACCGCGATCGGCCCGAAGCGCCGTGGCCCTCGCGTGCTCCAGGCGGGCGAGCGTGGCACGCGCCTCCTCGAGGAAGGCCCGGCCCGCCGCGGTCGGGCAGACGCCGCGATTGCTGCGCTCGAGGAGACGCACTCCCAGCTCCCCTTCCAGGCTCTTGATCTGGGTGGACAGCGGGGGCTGAGAGACGTGCAGCCGCTTCGCGGCGCGCGAGAAGCTGTTCTCGTGCGCGACGGCGATGAAGTAGCGCAGCTGCCGCAGTTCCACTATTCGTCAATCCTATAGCGACCTGTGCGATATTGTATTAGCCGCTATACGAGACGCCAAATCAGAATACTCCGCCGCCGGCCGTCGCCGCAGAAGAGGAATTCCCCCATGCCCGCCTACCGTTCCCGCACCAGCACCGCCGGCCGCAACATGGCCGGAGCCCGCGCACTGTGGCGCGCCACCGGCATGAAAGACGCCGACTTCGAGAAGCCCATCATCGCGGTCGCCAACTCCTTCACCCAGTTCGTGCCGGGGCACGTGCACCTGAAGAACCTCGGCGAGCTGGTGATCGAGGAGATCGGGCGCGCCGGGGGGGTCGGCAGGGAGTTCAATACCATCGCGGTCGATGACGGCATCGCCATGGGTCACGACGGCATGCTCTACAGCCTGCCGTCCCGCGACATCATCGCCGACAGCGTGGAGTACATGTGCAGCGCGCACACCGCCGATGCGCTGGTGTGCATCTCGAACTGCGACAAGATCACCCCCGGCATGCTCATGGCCGCGCTGCGCCTGAACATTCCGACGGTGTTCGTCTCGGGCGGCCCCATGGAAGCGGGCAAAGCCCGGCTTGCGGGCAGGGACTCCTCGCTCGACCTCATCGATGCCATCGTCGCCGCGGCGGATGACAGCGTGTCCGACGCCGACGTGCGCACGATCGAGCGCTCCGCCTGTCCCACCTGCGGATCGTGCTCGGGGATGTTCACGGCCAATTCGATGAACTGCCTCACCGAGGCGCTCGGCCTCTCCCTTCCGGGCAACGGCACGCTCGTCGCCACCCATGCGGACCGCGAGCAGCTGTTCCGCAAGGCGGGGCGGGTCATCGTCGACCTCACCAGGCGGTACTACCTGCAGGACGATGCCCGTGTGCTGCCGCGAAGCATCGCCGGCAAGGCCGCGTTCGAGAACGCCATGTCGCTCGACATCGCGATGGGCGGCTCGACCAACACCGTGCTGCATCTGCTCGCCGCCGCGCGGGAAGCCGAAGTCGGCTTCGGCATGAGCGATATCGACCGGCTGTCGCGCCGCGTTCCCAATCTGTGCAAGGTGGCCCCCTCCAGCCACTATCACCTCGAGGACGTGCATCGCGCCGGCGGCGTCATGGCGATCCTGGGCGAGCTCGATCGCGCGCATCTGCTCGACAGCTCCGTGCCGACGGTGCACTCGGCCTCACTGGCCGAAGCGCTCGCCCAGTGGGACGTGACGCGCGCGACGGATCCGACGGTACACGAATTCTTCCGCGCCGGTCCGGCCGGCATCCCCACCCAGACCGCGTTCTCGCAAAACTGCCGGTATCCGGACCTCGATATCGACCGCATCGGCGGCTGCATCCGCAGCCACGAGGCCGCCTACAGCAAGGACGGCGGCCTCGCCGTGCTCTATGGAAACCTTGCCGAGCGCGGCTGCATCGTCAAGACCGCCGGCGTCGACAAGAGCATCCTCACCTTCCGCGGTCCGGCGATCGTCGTCGAGAGCCAGGACGAGGCGGTGGAAGCCATTCTGGGCGGCAAAGTCAAGGCCGGAGACGTCGTGATCATCCGGTACGAGGGGCCGCGCGGCGGCCCGGGGATGCAGGAGATGCTCTACCCGACGAGCTATCTGAAATCCAAAGGCCTGGGCAAGGCCTGCGCGCTGATCACCGATGGCCGCTTCTCGGGCGGCACCGCCGGCCTCTCGATCGGCCACGTGTCCCCCGAAGCGGCCGAGGGGGGCAACATCGGCCTCGTCGAGACGGGCGACACCATCGTGATCGACATCCCCGCGCGCACCGTGCGCTTCGAGGTCGATGAGCAGCAGATCGCCCGCCGGCGCACCATCCAGGCCGCCAGGGGCTGGAAGCCGGCCGCGCCGCGCAAGCGCAAGGTCAGCGCGGCATTGAAGGCTTATGCGAAGCTCGTGACGAGCGCCGACCGTGGCGCGGTGCGCGATCTAGATCTGCTGTCCGATTAGCTGACATGGGTGCCACCGGTGCAGGAGACCGAGATCGGCCACGACAACACGATGACGCCGAAACGCATCCGACGCCGGGGAGCCGCGCGCGCGCCCTACTCCCGGTCAATGCGTGCGGCGAAACAGCCGAACTTCGCGTAATGGGCATGAATGTAGGCGGTCTGTGGATCCGACAGCAGCCGCTCAATGAGGCTCTCGACTGCCGCACCCTCCACGATGTCCGCATCGCGCAGCATGTCGTGCTCATCGAATGCGCGCAGTGACAGCACTCTGCAGCGCAACTGCTCCGGCACTTCGTTGACGCGGTCATATCGCGAGCGCGCTCCCTCACGCACGTAGATGGCGTACGCGGAACGGTACGGCGTCTCGACCGGCAGATGTGTGTAATTGACGAGCAGAACCGACTCACCGGGATCGGGGTCGCGAAGCTCGATCCGGTCCGGGTAGCCGGGCTTGCGATCGACGATGCGGCGCAATGCTCGGTAGCGCACGAGCTGCGCATCGGAGAGGCCGAACAGCGGTTGGAAAGGCTCCGGCGAGAGACCGGTGATGCGAAAGTCCATCGATGGCTCCTTGAGCTGACGACAGAGGCCAGCGTAAAGCCAGTGCCAGCGCCGTACTCGCCGCAATCGGCCGCGGCATCCGTGCCGCCGCGCTGCCCTAGTGCGACGACACAGTGATGTCGCAACGTCGGGACAGCAATTGACATTGACCGGGAACCGTCAACACCGACTCCGCTCTACCCGGAACGTTGCGATACTTGTCTGTCGCGCTACTAGCTCGCCAGCAGCCCGGCGGTGATATTGATGGCGAATCCGATGATGGCGACATTGAACGCAAACGAAACCATCTCGTGGACGATCAGCACCCGGCGAATGGAGGTTTGAGTCGTCGACACATCGGCGGTCTGGTTTGCCGCGGCGATCGTAATGGAGAAGTAGGCGAAGTCCCAGAACGTCGGCAGCTCGGTCTTCGGGAACAAGAGCGGGCGACTCTCCGGCGGGGCGCTGTAGAACATGTCCGCGTAGTGCATGGTGAACATGGTCGGCACCAGCAGCCACGAATCGATCAGCGTCAGGGCCGCGAGCACGACTCGCCACACCCGCTCTGGCTGCGGCACGTGCGGCAGCGTCGCAAGCGGCTGGACGATGGCGAGCACGCTCAGAAGCGCAGCGACAGTCACCATCACCAGAATCACCGGCCCCGAAGGATCCTCCTCCACGTACCGGGAGCGGATCTCCTCGACCGTCAGGCGCCTCATCCAAAGATAGATCATCGCCAGGAAAAGCGTGACGCCACCGTCCCAGCTGGCGAGGATGCGCACGGCGAACGACCATCTGTGCGGAAGGAGAAAAAAAACCGCCACACCGACGGCGAGCGCGATCCAGAACCTGAGATGTCGCCGGAAGATCTTGATCGCAAGCCCCCGTGTCGCACCGCCTGTCAACAGCGAACCTTCGAGCCGCAGACACCCCCGGCCGCCACCCGGCCGATCCCGGACACCGAAGCCGCACCGGTTGGCCGACCCGCTTTGGTACGATACAGGGAGCGGCGGCATTTGGCCATATGCGGGCCTTTCAAACGCCCGTCTTCCATGCGCGCACCGGGGCCGGCACACGATACGACGTCCGCAACACGAAGGGCGGGAGCCTGCGGCGCATTTGCGCCGCTCCACCGGCCCTCGGCGAGGCAGGCGGTTCGAGCGGTCCGGCACCGGGAGGGACGCGACGCCGCCGCAGCGCCCCTTGCGAACGACTGATCATGCCGTCCGCCGCTGGTCCATCGTTCAGCGAGGAGCACCCGCCGTGCAGAGCTACCTGGCGGGCGTCAACGCCCCACCTGATGCAACGACAAACCGGCACGCGCCCTCCGAAGCGCAACGCAAGGCGCGCGGCCGGCGCGGCGTGGCCCGCTGGCGCGCGCGGGCGCACCACCTTCGCGCCTCGACCCTCGAGAGGGGCACCGGCCCGCCCGGTCGCAGCGAGCCGATCGCCAGCGCCGCCCTCAGCGCGGTGCGCAAACGCCTGGCCGCATTCACCGTCGTGCGGCTGCGGGCACAACAGGCGGCCGCGCGGCTTTTTCCTTGATTATCCACACCTCGCACTCTTTTCCGGTGACGGCGCAGAGGTGATGCAGATCCCGCCGATTCCCCCTTAGTGCCTCCCCGAGCCGGCTCATCGCCGCCCGCAATGGCTTCGCGCCCCATGAGGGACCGTGCCATTGCAAGGCGTGACACCGGCCTCACTCACCCGGCTCCCCACCGATCGCGCACCACGACTCGGCGCCGTACGGACATTGGCGCAAATCACGGTCGAAACGCCGGCAGCGCTGCGCGCCTCGAGGGTGCGCCGGCACACTTTTCGGCGGTCCTTGAACGAGGCACACGCCTCCCGCGCGTCCACTCCGATGCAGCCGAAGCTCGACATGACGCGCCCGCGAACACCTTTCGACGCGCCGCGGCTCGTTGCCACAGCGCAACAATTTCGCCCCCCATCCAGGCGGGACAACGGCTTGCCGCCCGGACCTCACCCGGGGCCGTCGCAACTGTCAAGAACTCGCAATCTTTCCGCAACGCCGGCGTCACACACAGTCCTTACCTTGCGCCCAACTTCCGTACTGTCCTGAGTCGAAGAAAGGCAAACAATGAACCAACCTGTGCGATGCGCGGTGCAGATGATCCTGGGAACGGCGCTGATAGGCGCTGCTCTGCCGGCTTACGCGGCGCAAAACGCGACCCACGGCGGTGCCGCCCGTGCGCCGGCGCACCTCGCCGGCAGCGCCGCGGCAAAGGCAGGGGTTGCAACCGACCCGCCGGCCCCAGCTCCGGCAAGAGCTCTCAAGCAGATCAAGATCGAGGGCTACCGGGATTTCACCAGCCAAGTGCTCACCGCCAAGCAACTGCGTGACTCCTCGCAGCCCGCCGAATCCGTGACCCGCTCCCTGATCGACCTTTTCGGACCCGACGCCGGCGGCACTCAGGCGCTCACCGCGCTGCCGAACGTCTATGTGTCCGGCACGGACAATTTCAGCGCGACCGGGCGCCAGCAGATCTCGATTCGCGGCATCAAGGTCGGCTACAACAGCATACCCGGCGACATCGAGACGAACGCGATCACGACCGAATTCGACGGCGTGCCCCTCAACAGCCTGAGCCAAGGCACCGGCTGGCACTCGGTCGAGATCCCCCTCGGCGTGCTGATGTCCGGCGAGAACGTCATCATCGGCCCCGGCAATCCCGCCGAGCGCTGGTACAACAGCCTGGGCGGCACGATCGACTTCATCCCCGTGCAGCCGACGCCGAGCGCGGGCGGCAAGGTCATGCTCGCCGGCGGCAGCTCCCAGACATTCGACACCTCCGCGGTGTACAACACCGGCGACATGCGCGGCTGGTCGACCGTGTTCGGTATCGCATCCGGGCGCAGCAAGTCGATCCGCACTACGCCGGATAGCCTGCCGGCGGACACCGAGGAGGCTTACATCAAGACGCGCAAGCAGCTTGATCACGGCTCGGTGAGCTTCGGGGCCTACTATCAGCGCAACCACGAGTGGCGCCCGACCATGATTCCGCTGACGCCGCAGCAGTACATCGGCACGCAAGGCCTGGGTCTCGGCTCGCCCTACAGCCAGCAGACCTCTGGATTCTACGCCACGCTGCCGCGCTCGGTGTGGCACAAGACCATCCTCATCAACAACTGGCTGCTCTGGTCGCATCTGCACCTGAAGCTGTCATCGACCATGAACATGTCGAACATGGTCTGGGTGCGCATCGGCAAGGTGCGCCACCTTCGGGCCAACAATTACCTGCTGCCGGCCAATCCCCTGTACGTCCAGCACGGAAATCCGACCAACTACGAGCACTACATCGAGCGCTCCAAGAACTTCGGCGACCGGCTCGCGTTCCACGAGCGCTTCAATCGCCTGGACACGCTGAGCTTCGGCGGCTACCTGGTCATGGCGCGCGCCAGGAGCGATTATCAGGGCTACTCGACCTTCGATGGCAGCTCGCTCGCGCAGCCGGAGCAGACCGACTTCAACACGACGACGAACATCTACTGGGCGGGGTTCCTGCAGGATGACTTCCGCCCGCTGCCGCGCCTCAAGATCGTGCCGGGCGTGCGGATCGTCGAGTTCATCACGGACTTCTCCAACCTGAGCCC
The DNA here is from genome assembly GCA_021792755.1 of Pseudomonadota bacterium. Classification (GTDB taxonomy): domain Bacteria; phylum Pseudomonadota; class Gammaproteobacteria; order Steroidobacterales; family Steroidobacteraceae; genus 13-2-20CM-66-19. Next base: position 24,779 of record JAJYUA010000019.1, on the reverse strand, counting down.
GTCGCAGGTCTGCGCGGAGTATCACATCACCAACGGCAGCTGCGCATACGGTCAGCCGGGTCCAAACATAGGCACAAGCGGCTCGATCAGCGTCAACGGCAAGACGTTCTCGTTCTCCGGCTACGACACCGCTCCCGACGAGTCGACGGACTTCCTGCGCTACGAGCCCTCGATAGGCGTGAACTATGAGCTCGTCCGCGATCTCAATCTCTTCGGCAACTTCTCGATCACCCGCCACAACCCCAATTCGGGCAACCTCAACCAATACCCGCTCGATACCGCATCGCTGAAGCCCGCGCGCGCCGAGGAGTACGATATTGGCTTGCGCTTCGCGACGCTGCGGCTCGGCACGATGCGCAACGTGTATGCGTCGGTGGATTTCTTCCACACGCTGCTCGGCGATCAGACGCTTACCTACAGTACGTCCGCTCTCGGGGCCAATCCGAACGAGGTGTTTTTCGGCTACGGCTCCGCGCTGCTCAAGGGCGTCGATGTGTCGCTGCGGGCCGATTTCTCCCGGCACTGGAACGGCTTCGCGAACTTCGGCTATCTGAGCAGCCGCTGGAACCAGTTCCGGGCGGCCGTAACCCCCACCGGCCCGCAGCCCACCGGCTACGGCCTGCCGGTGCCGAACTCGCCGAAGGACACGCTCAACGCCGGGGCCACCTACCGGTTCCGCCTGCCGGTCGGCCGGCTGCGCGCGACGCTCTGGGATCAATACGTCGGCGCGCGGTATCTGTTCGACAAGAGCACCGGCTTGCCGTCCGACTTGACGAATCCGTCGTACAACCTGGTGAACCTGTCGCTCGCCGCCCATACGCGCTGGTTCAACCACCTGATACCGGGTGTGCGCGGCAGCACCCTCGCCGTTCAGGTGCTCAATCTCACCAACAAGGAATACAACTCCACTGAATACGTGAGCTCCGGCGGATATTTCCAGACCCCGGGCGGCGGCTACGTGATCGCCAATCCCGGCGCACCGCGGCTGATATACGGCTCGCTGACGGTGAGCTTCTGACAGCGCTCGCCGGCGAGGCCGCCGCATGGCCGCGGGCCTGCGCGGACTGGTCAGGGATGGGGCGCGCAGGGACGCGCGCCACCGCGCACCGCCGGCGAGGATCACGCGTGCCGTCACGCCCGCGCACGGTTGTGCGAGGCGGGCGCCTCGCGCCGAGCCGCCGCCCGGATTGGTGAGGCGATATCTGATGCGATATCCTGCGCGCCTTTGCGCGGCCGTTGCGGACAACCCCGCAGGCCGTGGCCGCTTCGCGAGAGACTTCAGAGCGCCGAGGAGTCCGGATGACCAGCCCCGTGCATGACCGCCGAGCCTTCCTCAAATCCCTTGCATTCACCGGCGGCGCGGCGCTCGCCGCACGGGGCTTGCTGCCGCGGCCGGCGCGTGCCTCGAACATCCAGGCTCTGCGCGCGCACGTCGATCATGTCGTTGTGATATTCCAGGAGAACAGGAGCTTCGATCATTACTTCGGAACCTACCGGCATCCGCGGGGCGCGTTCGTCGATAACCTTCTGGACCGCGACGGAAAGGTCGATTCGCGCTTCGATGGCCTGCAGAAGAACCCGGCCGGGATCGCGTACTCGGCGCTGCCGATGCCCGAGAACATTCCCGCCTTCCAGGACAAGCTCTTCGGGAATCGCCCGTTTCACCTGGCGCCCTACATTGCGCCGGGCGAGAATGTCCCTTGGGACCCCGAGCACGCGTTCTTCCGGATGTACGCCCAAGTGGACCGTGGCGCGATGGACCGTTTCGTGGCGCTCGCGCTCTCGCGCCATCACCGCCCCTTCGGCGCTGCGATCGAGCACGATCGGACCGCCATGCTGATCGCCGAATCGAGACCCTCGGGCGCGGTACTCGGCCACTATACGCGCGAGGACATCCCGAACTACCACCGCCTCGCCGACGAGTACGTGCTCTTCGATCGGTTCTTCCAGGCGATGTCCGGCGGCTCGACGGGCAATGCGCTGTACCTGGTCGCCGCGCATCCGGCGATCTGGCCGCAGGCGCCGGCGAGCCTGCGCGGAAGCTTCGATCCGCCGATTTTCGACATGCCCTACGACGAGCACGGGACGCTCATCAATGACCTGCCGCCGCTCATCGGACCGACAGGGGCATCGATCGAGGATCTGAAGCGCAGCCCGCCGCCGCAGGAGCAGAAGTACCCCAATATCGGCGACCGCTTGACCGATGCCGGCCTCTCCTGGGCCTGGTACAACGAGGGCTGGAATGCGGTCAAGCCGTGGGCGCTGAAGACCGCCTTCGGCCGGGGCAGCGGCTCGGCGGTCATCGATACCTCAACGCTGTACGTTCCCCATCACAACCCGTTTCAGTATTACCCGAGCTGGTTCGACAATGTTCGCGCCGGGCACATCCGGGACAGCGAAGACTTCCTCGCGGACGCCCGATCAGGCCGACTTCCGCACGTCTCCTTCATCAAGGCAACCGGCACCCACGACGAGCATCCGGCCGACTCCGCGCCCCGCTGGGGCGAGGACTGGGTCATGAGGCTGCTCAAGGCCGTCGGGGAAAGCCCCGCCTGGGACAGGACGGCCCTCATCATCACTTATGATGAGGGCGGTGGCTTCTGGGATCACCTCGCCCCGCCCCGGCCGGACGCCTATGGCTGCGGGACACGAATTCCCGCGCTTCTCATCAGCCCCTGGGCGCGGCGCGGCTATGTCGATCACCGCATCGCCAACACCACGTCCGTTCTTGCGTTCATCGCGACGCGTTTCGGCCTCAAGGCCCTGACCAAACGCGATGCCGAGGCTTACAACATGCTCGATGGTCTGGACTTCAGCGGCAAGGCGCGCGAAGCGAGCTTTGGCTGAGCCCGCATCGCGCTGCCGGCAGGAGCGGGCGAGAGCGGCTTGAAAGGTGGCACGGCTGCGCGCGCGCCACCGCGGGACGCCGCGCGGTCAAGTCGCGAACAGCTGCCCGGCGATGTCTTTGAACGACTTGAACTCGAGCGCGGTGCCGCGCGGATCGAGCAGGAACAGGGTCGCCTGCTCGCCGGGCTCACCTTTGAAGCGCACGCAAGGCTCGATCACGAAGCGGACCTCATGGCGCCTCAGTCTCTCGGCGAGCCGCTCGCACTCGTCCATCTCCAGCACCACGCCGCAATGCGGCACGGGCACCGCGTGTCCGTCCACCGGATTGCAGTGAGAGGCGATCCGGCCGTTCCTGCCGAGGGCCGGATTGAGATGGCAGACGAATTGATGACCGTACAGGTTGAAGTCGACCCAGGTGTCGGCGCTGCGGCCCTCCGTACAGCCGATCACGTTCCGATAAAAGGCCCGCGCCTCATCGATGTCTCTCACCTGCACAGCCACATGAAATGGAGTCACTCTAGCTGCCGCTCTCAGGCTACTAAGAAGCGCTGGATCGGGGCATCGTGCCCCCGCCCAGCGCCGTTGAGCCCAAAAGCGTGGTTTTTGGCTCAACGTCCGCCACCTGCGGCGGCGGGGTACCTCCCTGTGCCTGTCAACCGTTCGTGACGCTTCATGGCTCGGGGTCGACCGTCGGTCGATGGGAAACTACTCAGTCCTGGTAATCCTCGTTCCCCGGCGTCGGGATCGGCTTGAGCTTCGCGATCTGTGCCTGGTTCTCGAACCTCAGGGTGTAGAAGCCCCCATGGCTCGAGGTGACCCAGAGGTAGAGCTGGCCGTGCCGCCACACGAAGCGGCTGTGCGCCTTCGACCAAGAAAAGTTGATCGGGGGACCGACGCCCTGGAACTCGTTCAGCAGCGAGCCCGGGTCGATCTCGGTCGGCTCAGGCGGAGCGGGACCGACGAAGTAGGCGATCTCCCTCGGCTTGCTCGGGTCGTGAACATCGAACACCCGAATCCCGGCCTGATGAGCGGAGCAGGCGAGCAGCTTCGCATCGAGAGGGTTATCGAACGTACAATCGTGAACGCTGTAGCCGTAGCCGCCCATGGTGGCGGTGACATCGTGCTCCGTCAGCGCGCAATTGCTCGGATCGTCCACACCGAGCATCAACTGCGCGACCAGCTTCGGCTTCTTGAGAGTGCTGATGTCGATCAGCCGCTCCATGCCAAAGGCAGGCAGGCCCGCCTGGCAGGCGGCAATCGCGCTTTTCGGGTAGCTGCAGCCGCCGGAGCCGCACTCATCGCCCACGCCGAGATACGGCTTGCCGTTGATGAACGCCAGATCGGGCTCGATCGCGATATCGCCGTCCTTCCAGTAAAGCGAGCCGATCACCCGGATGGCCGGATGAGGTCGGCGGTCCTGCACCTGACTGACGTCATAGATCACCAGCCCGTTGCCCGAGCTGAAATCGCCGGGGCGAACCATGTGCCCGACCACGCCGCAGAAGAGCAGCGTGCCGGGCGGATGGCCGTCGACCGTGAACTGATTGAGCGAGATCCGGTGGCAGATCTGGTGGGCTCCGGCGCCACCGGCCTGGTTATCGGGGAAATCCCAGTCCAGGATCTCCTTCGGATCCCTGGGGTTCGAGACGTCGATGGCAAAGAGCCGCCGTTTCGACCACGAGGTGATCCAATAGGTCCTGCCGTCATACGCGAAATTTCCCGCGTGCGCCTGCAGATCGGGATCCGCAAGCTGGCCGCTGTACAGCAAGCGCGGATGCCCGCAATGGGAAAGGTCATAGAGCGCCAGCGCCGGTTGCGGGCCGGCGCCCTCCCAGCTCTCGGCTGCGGCCAGGAGAGCACGGCGGGCATTGACCGCCGGGTCTTCCCAGGGATACAGAGCGGCGGGATCGTCCAGGTTGGTGACATACCGCGGATCGCGCTGGCTCGCGACATTGAGCACCTGGATGCCGGGGTGCAGGAGCGGCGGAACACCCTTCTGCCCTGCCTCGTAGCCCTCGGTGGTCACGTAGGCGCAATGGCCGTACCACATGAGCTGGTGGCCGGCGCCCTGACCGGCGTACTCGCCGACGACCGCCAGATTGCAGTTGTAAGGCCGCGTCGATGCCCCGCTCGAGCGCTCGCCGGCGGTGAGCTGTCCGTCGACCCCGGACTCGGTTCGATCACCCGGCTGGCAGTGGGGCTTGGGCAGCGGGCCGAGAAACGGAGTCTGCGCGATTGCGACCCCGGGCTTGGCGGACAGCGCCGCCAGAGCCACGACCAGCGCCAGTGCGAATCCCCGGATCATTGCAAATCGCTCGAGCATGACGAGCCTCCGCGGGCGTTCTAGGTCTTCGGGCAGGCGGGCTGCAGGCAGCCGCGCCGACGCCGACGCATTATGACGCTGCGAAGGCCCGGAGGCGAATTCTCCCCGAAAGCGGCTGCGCCGCAAACGCGTGCGCGCAGCCTGTTGGAACCGCGAGGGCCGGCTCGACACGGAGCTTTTGATGGGCCGGCGCAAGCCCCCTCGCCCTGCGCTCGCTGCCTGCGCAATGGCCGGCGCGCCCGGACGCCGTACCCTCGGCTTGATCCGGCCAGGTCAGTTTCGGCCGCGTTCGCCCACAGACCGCAGCCGGGCCCTCGGGCATTCCTACATCTGTCCCAGGATGCCTGCGACGGCGCCCCGGGCGCAGTGCCCTCCGCGCCCGTTTCCCCTGCGCCTTCCGTGGCGTGCGGGCCGGCGACGAACGAATGTCTGCGACAGGGGCGAGGCGCCGATCGGCGCAGTCAAGAGCCGAACCGATAGCTCGACAACGTGATCGCGCCGAAGAAGTCGTCCTGACGGTAGAGCGACCGTCCCGGCTCCTCCTCGGCGGCGCCGACGGCCACGTGCAGCGGCATGAGGTGATCCTCCTGCGGATGGGCGGCGCGCGCCGCCGGCGCACGCTGCCACTCGAGCAGCCGCCCGGTGCGCTCGGGCGGCGCCGACTCGAGCGTCTCTCGCAGCCACCCATCGAACTGCGCAGAGTCCCGCCGCCGCTCCTCGCCGCGGAAGAACTGACGCAGATTGTGATAGCTGCTGCCGCTGCCGATGATGAGCACGCCCTGCTCGCGCAGCGGCGCGAGCGCGCGCCCGAGTTGCAGATGCGCTTGCGGCTCGTAGTCGCTGCGCAGGGACACCTGGATGACCGGGACATCGGCCTCGGGGTAGGCGACGGCGAGGATCGAATATGCCCCGTGATCAAAGCCGCGCGCCGGATCGAGGTGCGCGGCAAGCCCCGAATGGCGCAGCAAGGTACACACGCGCTCAGCCAGCTGAGGCGCTCCGGCGGCCGGATAGCGGATGTGGTACAGCTCCTCCGGGAAGCCGTAGTAATCGTAAACCATCGGCGGCGAGGCGCCCGCCATTGCGGCAAATTCCCTTTCCTGCCAGTGGGCCGAGACAACGACGATCGCCTCGGGTCGCCTGATGAGCGCCGGCAGCGCTTTCAAGGATGCCTCGAGGACCGCGTGGCGGCTGCGCGGCTGCCCGGTCATGTACGGCCAAGGCCCGCCGCCGTGGCTGAGGTAGAGCGTCGGCAATCGGGTGGACATCGCTTCAATCCGCCGCTGCGAGGGGCCAAGAGTACGACGCCCGGGGAGCAATGAGCAAAGGGACAGGCCGCACTTCAGCGTTTCATGGCGGGAAGCAGCGGCTCATCAGTCCTTTTCGGTCGGAAAAGGCGAGCCCCCAGGCGCGGCAGCGGGGTGCGCCGGCTTCAACCGAGCCACTCATCGAAGAGCCTGCGCCCCCAATACATGCCGAATCCACTGCCGATGCAGCTCACGACGATCGCCGTGCCGAACCCAACGTACTTGCCGATCGTCCAGCCGATGGAGCCGAGCACCGTGGCGCCGATGAAGGAGAAAATTCCGCGCATGGCCTTGAGTTACTCGCAATCGCCGGCGCAGACAAGGACCTGCGCCACGGATCGAGGCGCCGGGCGGCGCCCGCGCCTCACAAGGCGCGCTTGAGCAGCTCGACCCACGCCGCAATCTCCGACTCGTCGAAGGCAGCGAATCCCAAGCGCATGTGCGGCCGGACCCGGCCATCGTACGCGTATTGGCGCGCGGTGTAGACCGTCGCGCCTCGTCCCCGCGCTCGCGCGGCCCAGGCCTCGACGTCCAGCCCGGGAACAACCGTGGCCCACAGCGTAAGACCGCCGCAGGGCACCTCGAAAGCGAGCGCCGAGCCGAGCTCCCGGCGCAGCGCGCACGCCAGGAAATCGCGGCGAGCCTGGTAGATGCGCCGGACACGCCGGGCGTGGCGCTGCACCTCCCCCTGCTCGAACAGCTCAGCCACGGCGCACTCGAGCGTGTGCTCGCCCTGCCGGTCGATGCAGGCCCGGTGCGCCACGGCCTCGCGCAGCAGCGAGCGCGGCGCGACCAGATACCCCAACCGCACCCCTGGGGCGAGCACCTTGGCGAGGCTGCCGACATACAGAACGACCCCCGCGTTGTCTGCGCTCGCCATCGGCAGCACCGGCCGGCCTTCGTAGTGAAACTCGTGGTCGTAGTCGTCCTCGATCACGGCGAAGCGCTTGGCTCTGGCGAGCTCGAGCAGCGCGATCCGCCGCCCGGCGGTGAGCGTCGCGGTGGTCGGATATTGATGATGAGGCGTCAGATACACGGCGCGAAGCGCCGTGCGCTCGGCAAGCTGCGCCAGCGCCTCCACGTCGAGTCCGCCCGCATCCACCGCAATCGGGGCGAGCACGGCGCCATGCTGTTGGAACACCCGCCAGGCGTACCGGTAGCCGAGCTGCTCGATGGCCACCACATCGCCCGGCGCAAGGAGCGTGCGCCCCACGAGCTCGAGCGCCATCTGGCTGCCGGAAGTCACGATCACGTCATCCGTCTCGACCGCCAGGCCGCGTGCGGCACGCAGCATCGCCGCCAAGGCCGCGCGCAGCCGTGGATGCCCCTGCGGATGCCCGTAGCCCAACAGGCTCTCGGGACTGTCGCGCAACACGCGGCGAAACGCCCGGGCCAGCGACACCGTCGGGGCAAGGCGCACATCCGGCACTCCGATGCTCAGCAGCTTCGCCGGCCCGGCGCCTGAGCCCGGCGCCTGCTGCTCGAGCGCCGGCCGCAAATCAAATCCCGCCGCGACGGCACAGCGGCTCGAGGAACCCGCCGCGGCGCCCGCGCGGGGTCTTACTTGCGGCAGCGCGGAAGACACGAATGTGCCGCGGGCCCTGGAGGATTCTGTCCAGCCTTCTGCGAAGAGTTCCTCATACGCGGCGAGCACCGTATTGCGATGCACCCGCAGCGTCCGGGCGAGCGTGCGGCTGCCCGGCAGGCGCACGCCGGGGCGGAGCCTGCCGCGCTGGATCTCGGCGACGATCGCCCGGGAGATCCGCCTGAACAGCGGTTCGCTGCCGCCGTCGAGCCCCAGAGTCAGATCCCAGCGCTCAACTGGTCTGTTCATTTTTCAAGACCTGGCACTTTCGCTCAGACCATTTTACCCCGATGCTGAGCACCCGAGCCACTCGGCAGGAGCCCACATGAGCGCCATCGCGCCCACGCCCCGCACGACCTTGGTCCGCAGACCCGAGCGCGGCACGCATGAGCGTGCAGTGGTGAATGCCATCCTCGACGAGGCGCTCATCTGCCATGTGGGATTCGTGATGGACGGCCAGCCGTTCGTGCTGCCGACCACTCATGCGCGTATCGATGACCGTCTGTATGTCCACGGCTCGGCCGGTGGCCGGATGCTGAGGACCCTGCGACAGGCAATACCCGTCTGTGTCACGGTCACCTTGCTCGACGGGCTGGTGCTTGCGCGCTCGGCCTTCCATCACTCCATGAACTACCGCTCTGTCCTCATCCTGGGCGCGGCTCGCGAAGTGCGCGAAGAGGCCGAGAAACGCCGGGCATTCTGCGCATTGGTCGATCATGTGGTCGCAGGACGCAGCGGTGAGGTCCGCGGCGCAAGCGATCTGGAGCTGAAGGCGACTTCGGTGCTGTGCCTGCCGATCGAGGAGGCCTCGGCGAAGGTGCGCACCGGCCCCCCGCTCGATGACGAGGAGGACTACACCCTGCCGCACTGGGCAGGCGTGATCCCGCTGGCATTGCAGGCACAGACCGCCCTCGCCGATTCCCGGCTGCCCGCCGGCATTCCCGTTCCGGCCTCGGTCGCCCGCTACCGGCGTCCCGGGCGTTAGGGCTCAAGGGCGGCGGCGGCCGCTCGGGCAACGCTGCGGGTCAGACGTTCCAGGACAGGCACCTGCAGACGAGTGACCTGCCATTGAAGCGGCACATCGAGCGGCGTACCGGGGATGAGCTCCACCAGCGCGCCGGAGTGAAGATGGGGGCGCGCGAGCGCCCAGGGATTCATTCCCCATCCGACGCCGGCGAGCGCTGCGTCGAGGAAAGCACGGGTCGAAGGCAGCCGGTGCGCCGGCAGATGCACCTCGCGACGCAGGTGCCGGCGCACCCAGATGTTCTGCAACCGGTCGTAGCGGTCGAAGACCAGGCTCGGCGCCCGCGACAAAGCAGCCGCCGTGACGCCCTCAGCAAACCAACGGCGCACGAAGGCAGGGCTGGCGGTGGCCACGTAACGCAACGCCCCCAGGCGGCGGCTGCGGCATCCCTGCACCGGCGCCCTGAGTGAGGTCACGGCCGCGAGCACGTGCCCGCGGCGCAGCCACTGCGCGGTATGGTCCTCGTCATCGAGCGTCAGGCTGAGCAGCGTGGCATCCTCGCGCCCAAAGTCCGCCATGGCCTCGACGAACCATGTCCCCAGGCTATCGGCATTCACCGCGATCCGCAGGCTCGCGTGCAGCGCATCGGCCGGCTCCTGCGGCAGGGCGGGCAGCTCGCGCCGCAGCTCGGCCTCCAGCGCCGAGACGAGCTCGGCATGGCGGCACAAGCGCGCCCCGATCTCCGTCGTCTTGCAGGGCTGGCCGCGCACGATCAGCGCCGCGCCGATGCGCTCCTCCAGCAGCCGCACGCGCTGAGAGACCGCCGACGGCGTGACGTTGAGCACTCGCGCGGCGCGCTCGAAGCTGCCCTCGCGCGCCACCGCTGCGACCGCCGCCAGCAATGACTGGTCCAGCATGGGGACACTCCGCGATCCACATGAGAGATTCTTCATCGACATTAGCATTTCTGGATGGCACCCGCAGCGCTTCGCGCCGAGACTGTCCGCATGCAGCCCGGCTCGTCAGCGGCCTACGCCACCGGTTTCCTCCTCGGCGCCTCGCTCATCGTGGCCATTGGCGCCCAGAACGCGTTCGTGCTGCGTCAGGGATTGAGCCGCTTGCACGTACCGCTGGTAGTCACCGTGTGCGTGCTGCTCGACGTGGTGCTGATGACGCTCGGTGTCAGCGGACTGGCCGTGTCGATCGGTCGGGACCGCCTGGCTCTCGAGGCACTGGCGCTCGGCGGCGCCTGTTTCCTGGGAGGGTACGGATTCGGCGCGGCGCGGCGGGCGTGGTCGGGTGAGTCCTTGCACGCCGCATCGCGCGGACCCGTGCAATCGGCACGGGGCGCGCTGGCGCACACGCTCGCGGTCTCCCTCCTCAACCCACACGTCTATCTCGACACCATTCTCCTGGTCGGTTCCGTGGGGGCACAGCAACCCAGTGCGCTGCGCCCGGCGTTCCTCGCCGGCGCCTGCACCGCGAGCCTCGGCTGGTTCACGAGCCTCGGCTTCGGCGCCCGCGTCATGGCCCCGGTTTTCGCCCGCCCGGCCGCCTGGCGGGTGCTCGATGCGCTGGTCGCGCTCACCATGTGGACGATCGCGCTGCTGCTGTTGCGGGCGACCTTCCTGTGACGGTTCGACGTCACATCATCTCGTCGTCCGATGTCCTATTGCGGCCCCCGTCACCGCAGTGCACGCCGCGTATTTAATAAGGTAATCTTGCCAGTTTAGCTGATTATATATATGATGGCGTCATGAGCCGCGCCGACGCCTCGATACCCCTCGAAACGCTTGCGGCGGACCTCGCGCTCGCGGTGGGCCAGCTCCTGCGCCGCCAGCGCTCACAGGGCCACAGCGGCGGGTTGAACCTCTCGCAGCTCGCGACCCTCGCCCGGCTCGAACAAGGCGGCTGGATGAGCGCGGCCGATCTCGCCCGCGCCGAGGCAATGAAGCCCCAGTCCATGGGCGCGATCCTCTGCGGCCTGGAGCGGAAGAATCTGGTCCGGCGCCGACCCGACCCGGGCGACGGGCGCCGAATCCTCTTTGCGCTCACGGCCAAGGGTGCTGAAGTCAGAAAAGAGCGCAGTGCCGCCAAGCGGGAATGGCTCGCGATCGCCCTGGCACGGCTCGATGCGACAGAGTTGCAGACTCTCCTCGCAGCCGCAGCGCTGCTCAAGCGGCTGGGCGAGTCCTGATGCCGCTCACCACGCGATGAGCCGCGACCAGAGCGCGCAACGCTCGTTGTGGGGCCTTTCCGCCCTCGCCTTCATGGGCGGCCTCGGCGGGGGCGTGGTGTTCCCCATCCTGCCGATCGTCGGGCTCGCCCTCGGCATCACACCGGCCATGATCGGGCTCATCCTCGCGCTGAACCGCATCACCCGCCTCGCCGTCAATCCGATCACCGGCCACCTCGTGGATCGCTTCGGCGCGCGCTGGCCGCTGCTCACGGGACTGTGCGTGGAGGGGCTCGCCACCCTGTGCTTCGCCGCCGGACTGCGAAGCCATCATGCCACCGCCTGGTTTCTGCTCGGGCGGGTCCTCTGGGGAGTCGGCTCCTCGCTCCTGATGGTCGGCTCGCTCACCGCGGCGCTGATCCTGAGTGAGGCCGCCATGCGCGGCAAGGCCGCGGCCGTGGTCAGGATGTGGTTGAGCTTCGGAGTCCCGGCCGGCATGGTGCTCGGGGGACTGGTGGCGGACCTGATCTCGGCGAGGGCCGCCTTCCTCTCGGCAGCGGGCATCACGTTCGGCGGGATGATCGCGGCTTACTTCATCGCTCCGACGCGGACTGCTGCCCCATCCGCCGGCGGCGCACGACACAAACCCGCCGCGCGCGGGGTGATGCGGGAGTTGCTGCGCTCCGGCTCGCTCTGGATCCTCTGCAGCTTCAACTTCATCGTGTTCTTCTCCGTTCAGGGTGTCATCCTCGCCGCCCTGGTACTGATCCTCCGCGACCGGCACCTCACCCTTGCCTCGCTCGGCCCCGAAGGCTCCTCCGGCGTCCTGATGGCGGCGATGATCGGCAGCTCTGCGCTCGTCTCGCTGGCCGCCGGACGGTGGATCGACCGCCGCGGCCGCAAGGCGGACCTGCTCCTGCCGGCCTCCCTGTTCTGTGTGGCCGGATTCGCCCTGCTGGCGGCCTCATCGGGGATGGCCGCCGCCATCCTCGGCCTGAGCGCCATCGGCATCGGCCTCGGCGGCATCAACGTCCCGCTGGTCGTCATTCTGGGAGACCTGGTCAGCGCCGATCGCTACGGCCGGGCGATCGGCCTGTACCAAGTGATGGGGGACATCGGCGGCAGCCTCGGCCCGATCATCGGCCTCGAGGCCATCAGCCGATTCGGCCCGGCCCCGGCTTTGACGGCCGTGGCAGCCGCGATGTTGGTGACCGTGCCGCTGTCGGTGGCACTGCGGCGGCGCGAGCGGGCGGCCTACTCGTCTGTTGCGTAAACGAGCGGACCGACTCGCTCCATGTGGCGCTCGGGATGAGCCGGCGCTTCGAATCCGAACCCCGCATACAGGCCGCGCGCATCCTTCGTCACGAGGTGCCAGCGCCGCAATCCCTGCAGCCGCGGATGCGTCATCGCCATTGCCATCATCGCCTTGAACAAGCCCTGTCCGCGGTGCTCTTCGAGAACGAACACATCACACACATAGCAGAACGTCGCGTAGTCGGAGACCAGGCGCACGAGACCGACCTGCCCGCCGGCCTCATCGTAGGCCCCAATGCACAGCGATCCCCGAATCGCCCGCTCCACGACCTCGACCGGGATGCTCTGTGACCAGTATGCCCGGCAAAGGAATGAATGGATCACGCCCGGATCGAGCCGGGCCGGGTCGTCGGATATGACGTAGGACCCGACCTGACTCATGACTGATCCACTTGGGCAGGACACGGGCTTCAAATCCACACGTCGCTCTGCGCCGTCCTTGGCCCTTCCTCATGACCGGTGTTCAGCACCCCTCGCGGCTCGATCAACAGCAGCTTGACCTCCTCGGCCGCGCTCGGCTTGTGGCGCACGCCCTTTGGCACGATGTGCATCTCGCCCGCCCCGAGCTCGACGGAGCCGTCCGGATAGTCGATGCGCAACCGGCCCTCGAGCACGACAAAAGTCTCGTCGGTCTCGGGGTGGTCGTGCCACATGAAATCGCCCTGGATCCGCACGAGCTTGAACTGGTAGTCATTCATCTCGGCGATGACTTTCGGGGCCCACCGCTCGCTGAACAACTCGAATTTCCGCGACAGATTGATGACCGGATTGCTCATGGGGACGGCCTGCGCGGGTGCCCTGTCGATCGCGCCACTGCGGATAACGTAGCGGAGACCCTTCGACTGGAACAGTCACAGTCGCTTTGTATTATGACCATAACAGTTGAGACGGCGCGTCGCGGCCGAGACTGGCGCCGCGCACACAGCCGCCGCCACCCTCGAGGCGCCCGCGTACCGGCGGCATGCGCTCAATACGGCCGCCATTGCGGAGGGTACGGACAGGCGGCCGCTGGCCGAGCCGCTATGCTCGGCCACATCGAACGCTGGCGCAGCGGAAGGAGCAGCCTTTGCCGGTGGGAGCGAAAGCGATGATCGTCCGGGAAGCCCTGCAGGGGCTGTTCGATGCGCTCGTGACCGAGGGCTACCGGACGCTCGGACCGACACTGCGAGAGGGCGCAATCGTCTATGACGATGTGAGACACGTATCGGAGCTGCCCGCGGGGTGGACCGACAGCCAAGAGGCCGGGCGCTACCAGCTGCGGCGCCGCGAGGACGCTGCGTGGTTCGGCTTCAATGTCGGCCCGCATTCGTGGAAACGCTTTCTGCACCCGCCGCTCGAGCTGCTCTGGAGCGCCCGCAGGAGCGGCGACAGCTTCGAGATCACCGTGCCCGCGGCCGAGGCGAAGCTCGCCTTGATCGGCGTGCGGGCTTGCGAGCTGCACGCCATCGCCATCCAGGACCGGGTGTTCTGCGCAGGGCGGTACCGCGATGACAGCTACCAGGCGCGGCGGACGGACACTTTCATCGTCGCGGTCAATTGCGGACAGGCCGGCGGCACTTGCTTCTGCGTGTCCATGGGCAGCGGACCGAAGGCGGCCGCCGGATTCGACTTGTCGCTCACCGAGTTGCTCGGCGCCGACCGGGCCACGTTTCTGGTCGAGGTCGGGAGCGAGGCCGGCGCCCGAATGCTCGAGAGGATTGCCAGCCGTCCGCCGACCGAAGCGGAGCTCGCCGGGGCGCAAGCGGCGCTCGAGCGTACCGCCGCGCGCATGGGCCGCAAGCTCGACACCACTCACCTGAGAGAATTGCTGCGCGAGCAGGCCGGGCACCCGCGCTGGGACGAAGCCGGCGAACGGTGCCTGTCCTGCGGCAACTGCACCATGGTGTGCCCAACCTGCTTTTGCACCTCGGTGGAAGATCACAGCAGCCTCGACGGGGCCGCTGCGGGGCGGGTGCGGCTCTGGGACTCCTGCTTCACGCTGGATTTCTCCTATGTGCACGGCGGCAGCGTGCGCCACAGCACCGGGGCGCGCTACCGGCACTGGCTGGCCCACAAGCTCTCGTATTGGATCGACCAGTTCGGCACCTCTGGCTGCGTCGGCTGCGGGCGCTGCATCACGTGGTGCCCGGTTGGGATCGACATCACGGAGGAAGCCGCGGCGCTGCGCACTCCCGGGCGGGCGAAGAGAAAGGAAGTGACCCATGAAGAGCCTTGACTCGATCCTGCGCGAGCTTCCCTTCTTTGCCGGACTCGACGAAGAGCATGCCCGGCTGGTCGGCGGGTGCGCCCGCAATTGCCGCTTCGAACCCGGCCAGTACCTGTTCCACGAAGGCGATCCCGCCGACGAGTTCTTCCTCATCCGCGAAGGCAAGGTCGCCCTCGATGTCGTCGTGCCCGGTCAGGAGCCGGTCGTTTTCTCCACCCTTGGGGAGGATGAGGTCGTGGGCGCCTCGTGGCTGGTCCCGCCGTACCACTGGAAGTTCGATGCGCGCGCAACATCCCTCACCCGCGCTCTCGGGATCGATGCCGCATGCCTGCGGCGCAAGTGCGAGGAGGATCACGATTTCGGCTACCTCATGATGAAGCGCTTTCTGCCGGTCTTCGTGAAGCGGTTGCACACGACGCGGCTGCAGATGTTCGACGTCTACCGGAAGCGTTGAGATGACCGTGCCGAGGCACAGTGCCCTGGTGCCGGCGCTGTACCGGGTCGGGGAGGTGTACCGTGAGTTGCCCGACACGGTGACGCTGCGCCTCGTGCCGGAATCGGGCCGCCGGCCGCCCTACACGCCCGGACAATTCAACATGCTGTACGCCTTCGGGGTCGGCGAGATCGCGCTCAGCATCAGTGGCGAGGGGGCGGAGGAGAGTTTCCTGCACACCGTCCGCGAGGTCGGCGCCGTGAGCACCGCCCTCGCCCGACTCGGTGTCGGAGCGAGAGTGGGCGTGCGCGGTCCGTTCGGGACCGGCTGGCCGGCGGTCCAGGACACCGATGTGATCTTCGTCGCCGGTGGGCTCGGCCTGGCGCCGCTGCGCCCGGCGATCCGGCGGGTGCTGGCCGGGCGGGGCCACTACGGCCGGGTGGCGATCCTCTTCGGCACGCGTCATCCGGCCGAGATGCTCTACCTCCAGGAGCTCGAGCACTGGCGGCAGCGACTGGATGTGGACGTGTCGGTCACCGTGGACCACGCGGACGCTCTTTGGCACGGTAACGTCGGCGTGGTTCCGGCACTGATTGCACGCACGACATTCGATCCAAACAGGTCGGTGGCGATGGTGTGCGGACCGGAGGTGATGATGCGCTTCGCGGTGGGCGCGCTGCGCGAGGCCGGGGTGCCCGATGAGCGCATTTACCTCTCGATGGAGCGTAACATGAAGTGCGCGGTCGGCCTGTGCGGCCACTGCCAGTTCGGCCCCGAGTTCATCTGCCTCACCGGCCCGGTGATGCGCTTCGACCGCATCGCCTCATTGTTCTCGACACGGGAGATCTGACATGGATCGGCGTTTGCGGCTCGCGGTGTGGAAATTCGCCTCCTGCGACGGCTGCCAGCTCTCCCTCCTTGACTGCGAGGACGAGTTGCTCGCCGTCGCCGAGGCGCTCGAGATCGCCAGCTTTCCCGAAGCCTCGAGCGCCGTCGCGCCCGGTCCCTATGACCTGTCGCTGGTGGAAGGCTCGATCACCACGGCGCACGATGCCGAGCGCATCCGCGAGGTGCGCCGGCAATCGAGGCACGTGGTGACCCTCGGCGCCTGCGCCACCGCGGGCGGCATCCAGGCGCTGCGCAACTTCGCCTCTATCGATGAGCTCGTGGCCGCGGTCTATCCCTCACCCGGCTACATCGAGACACTCGCGACTTCTACGCCGATCGGCGCGCATGTGCCCGTGGATTTCGAGCTGCGCGGCTGCCCGATCAACAAGGTACAGCTGCTCGAGGTGATCAGCGCCTTTCTCGCCGGACGCAGGCCCGCCGTCGCCGCGCACAGTGTCTGCATCGAGTGCAAGCGGCGCGGCACGGCGTGCGTGATGGTCCAGGGTGTCCCTTGCCTCGGCCCCGTCACGCACGCCGGGTGCGCAGCGCTCTGCCCCGCGTACGGCAGAGGCTGCTACGGCTGCTACGGGCCGATGGAGTCGGCGAACGTCACGGCCCTGGCGCGGCGGTGGCAGGCCCTGGGCGCGACACCGCAACGGTTCGAGCAGGCGCTGCGCAGTTTCAACGCCGCGGCGGCCGGCTTGCAGAGAAAATAGCCATGGAGACCCGCACGCTCCATGTCGATTACCTCACTCGGGTCGAAGGCGAGGGTGCGCTTGAGCTGCGGATCGAGGACGGCCGGCTCATCTCGGCGCAGCTGCGCATTTTCGAGCCGCCGAGGCTCTTCGAAGCCCTGCTGCGGGGCCGTACCTACGCCGAAGTGCCCGATATCGTCGCGCGCATCTGCGGCATCTGTCCGATCGCCTACCAGATGAGCGCCGTGCATGCGATCGAGCGCGCCTTCGGCCACACGGTCGAAGGGCAGCTGCGCTCGCTGCGGCGGCTCGTCTATTGCGGGGAGTGGATCGAGAGCCACGCGCTGCACGTATCCATGCTGCACGCTCCGGACTTCCTCGGCTACCCCGACGCGATTCGCATGGCGCGGGAGCACGCCGAAATCGTCCGTAACGCTCTGGCGCTGAAGAAGGCGGGCAACGAGCTGATCCGGGTATTGGGCGGACGGGAGATCCATCCGATCAACGTCAAGCCGGGCGGTTTCTACCGCGTGCCGACACGCTCGGAGCTGACCGCGATCGAGGCGACCCTCGAGCGCGCGCGCGACCTCGCCGTGCGCCTGGTGCGCTGGGTGGCGGGCTTTCCGTTTCCGGACTTCGAGCGCGACTACGAGTTCGTGGCGTTGCGCCATCCGGAGGAATATCCGTTCAACGAGGGGCGGCTCGTCTCCAGCGCCGGCCTCGACATCGATATCTCGGACTTCGATCGCCAGTTCGAGGAGCGGCAGGTGCCGCACTCGACCGCCCTGCACGCCGGTATCAGGGGCCGTGGCGCCTACCTGGTCGGACCACTGGCCCGCTACGCGCTCAACTTTGATCGCCTGCCGGCGTCCGTCCAGGCGCTGGCACGCGAGGCGGGGCTCGGTCCGGTATGCCGCAACCCCTTCCGCAGCATCATCGTGCGGGCGATCGAGATCGTCTACGCGTGCGAGGAGGCGCTGGGGCTGATCGCGGCCTACGAGCCGCCCGAGGTCGCCGCCGTACCGCTCACTCCGCGGCCGGGAATCGGTTTCGGGTGCACCGAGGCGCCGCGCGGGATCTGCTGGCATCGTTACGAATTCGACGCCGACGGCAACGTCCTCACCGCACGCATCGTGCCTCCGACTTCGCAGAACCAGCCCAGCATGGAAGCGGACTTGGCCGCCATCGCCTCCACGGCGCTCGAGGAGCCCGATGAGGTGCTGCGGGAGCGCTGCGAGCGCAGTATCCGCAACCACGATCCGTGCATCTCCTGCTCGGCCCACTTCCTCAAGCTGTCGGTGCTGCGCCCGTGAGACCGGCGGCTGCGCACCGGGTCGCGGTCACGGCGCTGGGCCATTCCTACCGGGGAGACGACGCCGTCGGCCTGCTGGTGGCCGAGGCACTACAGGGGTTGCTGCCCGAGGACGTTCCGGTCCTGCTCGACAGGGGTGATGCGCTCTCGCTGCTCGATCATTGGTCTGAGCGCGACGCGGTCGTGTGCGTCGATGCGTGCGCATCCATGGGCAAGGCCGGACGGGTCCATCGTCTCGACCTCTCCATCGACGGGCTGCCGCCCCAAGGGGCCGGTGCTTCGAGCCACGCGTTGGGCCTCGCCGAGGCGATCGCCCTGTCTCGCGCACTGCGCTTGGCACCCCGCAAGGTCATTGTCTACGCCATCGAGGGGCGCTGCTTCGATCCCGGCGCCGAGCCGACCCCGGAGGTCGCCGCCGCCGTGACGCCGGTCGCGCGGTGTGTCGCGCGCGACGTCGTCCGGCTGCGGCAAGCGATCTGACGGGCGCCCCCTCATCCGCTGCCGCGTTGCGGATGCGACGATCTGCACCATGCGGGCGGGACGGTATCAACGTGACTTGCGCGCCGTCCTCGGGAACGCAGAGCGTCTCAGCGCCGAGACGGCCGTGCGCACGCACGGGTGCGCCTCAATGCACCCCGTGCATCAATTTGCTCACCCACGGCGCCGCCAGCAGGAAGACCAGGCTGACCGCGCCGCCGACCAGGAACACTTGGCCGTACACGCGCGAATAGGCCGCGACGCCCACATACGCACCGGCCGCTCCCGCTGTCCTCGTGGTCAGCGTTGCGACCCAGCCCCCCAGCTGATACGCCAGGGCCAGGCCGAAAAACCACCCCCCCATGGCGATCGAGGACTCCTCCGGCGCAGCCAGCAGCCCGACCAGCGCATACCCGATGGGCATGAGTGCGAGCTCTCCCAGCGTTGCGAGCAGGTAGTACCCGGCAAGCGTCTCCCACCCGACCTTCCCGCCCTCGGTACCGTAGCGGATGGCTGCGAACAGCACGCCATAGCCGAGGGTGATACACAGCAGACCGATGCCGAATTTGCGCGGCGTCGAGGGATCCTTGCCGCGCCGCCCGAGCCACGGCCACAGCATCGCCAGCAGCGGCGCGAACAGCAAAATGTAGAGGGGGTTGGCCGCCTGAAAAACCGTGTAATTGAACGGCGCATTCACATGGTCGCGGGCGAAGAAGTTGAGCGACGTGACGCTCTGGAAGCTGAATGTCCAGTAAAGCACCATCGCGACGAACAGCAGAAGCAGCGCCAGGTACTTCTGCGTCTGCACGCGATCGCCCCGGCGCACGCAGCTCACGATGAAGTACAGCACCAGCAGCCCCATCAACGCATACATGGCGCCGCTCAGGAACTGCGGCTCCGACAGCAACAGGGCCGTCGGATACGTCAACACGGCGATCGCGCCGATGACCCAGAGGGTGGCCTTCGCACCGGACAGATGCCCACCCCCGGGGGCGACCCGGCGCAGGCTGTGTTGGCGAGCCTGGAATACCAGCGCCGCCAGCACCATGCCGGCGGCCGAGGCGATGAATCCCCAGCGGTACCCGAAGCGCTGTCCGACGAAATCGGCGCACACGAACGGCGCCACGAAAGCGCCGAGATTGATGGCGAGGTAATACAGCGTATAGGCGCCCTCGCGACGCGGATCCGCCTCCTCATAGTTGCGTCCGACCAGCACCGTGAGCGGAATGTTGAGCCCGATCGCGAGCGCGTACAGCGCCATGCCGCTCTCGAAAGCCCGCAGGGCCGGCAGTGCCATCAAGATCAACGCCAGCGTGCCGAGCCAGAAGGAAATCGCGACCGAGCGCAGCTCGCCCAGAATCTTGTCGGCCACATAGCCGCCGATGATGGGCGTGGCGTACACCAACGCCAGGAAACCGCTGGTCACGAGGTCTGCCTGGCGCTCCGCCGCCGCCGATCCGAGCGCGGCGAAGAAGTGCGCGATGTAAGGGGCGAGATAGGCCCGGAAGCCGTACAAGGCGTAATTGAAGCCCGCCGTCACGAGAAGCAGCATCCACAGGGCACGCGGGTGGCCCCAGACGTCATTCGTCGGCTGCGCCTTGCGCTCGGTCGCGATCTCGGTGCTCATGCGTCCAAACTCGCCCCCCGGTCGTTCACGTTCCGGCCCGCGGCCGGACCGGTGCGGCATGGTAGCGCACCCTGCCGTCGCGCGGATACGAGCCGATCCCTGCGACGGAAAGGCCCCGGCGCCTCGCCGGACTCGAGCCTCCAGGCTCTCCGACAAAGAGCCTTCCGGCCTCACATCCCGCCGGAACCGAAGCCCGTCATGTCCACCAAGCCCGCGATCATCAGCCGCCTCGGCGAGAAGAATCCCCCGTAGTCGCATCTCATGGCGGATGCGCTGCAGGCGAACGGGCGCCCGAGGCTGTACTTCACCATCCGCCAAGCACCGCCGAGCGCGGTGAACTCGAGAAGTGGCGCCGCGCCATGGCGAGCAAGGGTTGGCAGATCCCGACCGCTTCATCGCCCGGGGCCCGTGCCACCATCGTGCCCGTTGACACCGCACAAGCCCGAATCGCAGGCGACGCCTTTCGCAAATGCGCCAACGCTCGCCATCGCGCCGCTTTGAGCTTCGGCGATTGTCTCCTGCTCGCGCTTCTCCTGCTCGCTGTCCCGCGCCCTAGATCGGCCGCCTCTCTACAAGGGAGGCGATTTTTCGCACCCCGACGTCGAGCCTCATCGGACAGCCCGCCCTTCGGTGCAGGAGCGGGGCTCCGAAAGCAGTCGGGGAAGCCGCCAACCTCCTGCACCACCGTCTCTTTGCGAGGCCCGGCGAAGCCATGCTCCGCAGAAATGCACGGCCTCGCCGCCCGTCACTCAGCCTTCCTTCCCTGCGAGGACTTCCGCAGGCACATGCTGGTAGATCGCCGCCAGCGTGGCGCAGGCAACGCCGTCGGGCAGTACCTTGCGCATGAGGCGATCGACCACATCCCCCTCCTCGCCGCACAGGCGCCTCAGCAGTCTCACAGCCTCCGATCGATCGAGCGCCCGCGTTCTCACGTTTGCAAAGCATCGTCCCGGGCGCAACAGCGCATCATCCATGTCGCCGACGTTGGGCAGATTCGTGGTGAACAGAATTTTTCGGCCCTGCGCGCGCACGACGCCATCCGCTATGGCCAGGAATCGGTGAACGTCGAGGTTGCCGTTGGCACGCGACGCAAGGATGTGGTCCGCGTCCTCGACGACGAACGCATCATGCTCCCCGGTAATGAACTGCATGAAGATCCGGTCGCTCTCGAGAGTCTGCCGATCGGCGGTGTAGAGCACTTTCGCGCTCGAGCCCTTGCGCCGGGAGATTGCGCCAAGTATGGCCCGTACGAGACGCGTCTTGCCCGTGCCCGGAGGACCCTGCACGATCAGGACAGTCTCGCGCGCAGCGAGATAGCGCTCGATGAACGGCACCAGGGGTCCGCCGAGCGTCGGATACGCCTCGTCCAACGGAGCCGGGTCGGCGAGCTCCTCGAAGGACGCTCCCGTGAGACCCCCATATCCGGCCAAAAAGCGCCAATCCATGCTGAACATCTCCTCGCGCACCCTTCTTTCGCCGACCACCTCGAGCAGCCGTTTCTCGATCCCACGGGCGTGGCCTGGCGTATCGGCCCACAACGTGAACGTACAGGAGACATACCGCGCGGTACGCCTCCCTCGCAGAATGACGAACACCCCGGATCCCTCCAGCAACAGCGATCCCGCATCGAATCGCTGGGCTGCAAGACCCGAATGCAGCGCCAGATCATCGAAGAGCTCCACCATGCAGCCGCGGGTAGCGCACCGCACGACCCGATGGACGGGATAGCGTTTGGGCTTGCAGCCGAAAGCCCGCAGCGCCCGCAGGTTGAGAAGAGTGCCGGCCAGATCGCCGAGATCCGCGCGCCCCATCAATTGCGCGCAATCCGCCTGCTCCAGAGGCGAGTCGTCCAGCCCGCAGGGATCGTGATCGTCCCATTCCGAGGACTCCGCATCGACATCGATGGTCATGGCGTTCTCACAGACTCCCGGTCCGGCGCCGAGTTGATTTGATCGACAGAGGCCGCCGAGGAAGCGCGCAGATTACTTTTCCCACGGAGATTGTCAACACTAAGTTTTGAAAACAAACGCAATGCATTACGTCATTTTTGACGTATTCAGCGACGGGCAACAGGACGTCTGTCCGCGCGAACGTGTGTGTTGCTGAACGCAAGTCGCTTCGCTCGTCGCGAATCCGGGCGCAACACCGCGCCAGGGGAGGCAACCTGCCCGCGGGCGGACGCTGCCGAGCACAGTCCGCGGTGCGTGCTTCCGCGCTTGGGCGGCGAGCGAACGGTTTGTTCCCACTGCAGGATCGGCTGGCGATCGGCGCCGGCCGCATCGTCGTGTACTCCCGCATCAGGTCGTGCGGTGACTGCCGAGAGGACGCTGTCCTCCATATAAAGGCGTGATAAGCTCGATCCGCACCAAAAGACCCAGGACCGACGATGACGACCGATCGATTGACACCGCTGCTTGCGCGGCAACCGTGGCTGCTCGCCGACGGGGCGATGGGCAGCAATCTGTTCCTGCGCGGATTGACGAGCGGAGACGCCCCCGAGCTCTGGAACACGGAGCATCCGCACCGGATCCGCGAGCTGCAGCGCAGCTTCATCGAGGCCGGCGCCGACATCATCCTGACCAATAGCTTCGGCGGCAACCGGCATCGTTTGAAATTGCACAAGGCCGAAGGCCGAGTCGCGGAGCTGAACGAGGCGGCTGCGGGGCTCGCTCGCGCCGAGGCGGATCGGGCGGGCCGCACCGTGCTCGTCGGCGGCAGCATGGGACCCACCGGGGAGATCCTGGAGCCGCTCGGACCGCTCTCGGCGGCCGATGCGCGGGAGTCCTTCGCGGAGCAGGCGGTTGCGCTCGCCCGGGGCGGAGCCGACATCCTGTGGGTCGAGACGATGTCCTCGGCCGAGGAAACCGAAGCGGCGATCGAAGGGGCACGCCGGGCGGGGCTTGCGATTGTCACGACCCTGAGCTTCGATACCAATGGCAGGACGATGATGGGCATCACGCCCGCCGAGCTCGCAGGCCTGTCCCGGAAACATCGTTTGGCGGCCTGCGGCAGCAATTGCGGCGTGGGTGCGGCGGAGTTGATTGCTTCGATCGTCAATCTCGCCGCGGCGGCCGATCCGTCGGCGATCCTCGTCGCCAAGGCTAACTGCGGAATACCGCAATACGTCGACGGGGCGATCCGATTCAGCGGGACCCCGGAACTCATGGCCGAGTACGCTCGCCTCGCTCTCGATGCCGGCGCGCGAATCATCGGTGGATGCTGCGGCACCACGCCTGAGCATCTGCGCGCGATGCGCCAGGCACTCGAGAGGCACGTTCGCAGGCCCAAGCCCTCGATCGAGACGATCGAGGCGCGCCTCGGGGCTTTGTCGGCCGGAGCCGCCGCGCAGCTGCGCGGCGAGATGGATCGTCAAGCCGGTGCCGCCCCCGGCGCGTCCCAACGCCGGCCGTCACGGCGGCGGCCCACCCACGACGATCCTTGAGCCCCCCCGGGGAGGAATCCCCGGCGCTCGCGGCCCGTGCCCCAGCCCGCGCTCGGCAGTGCATGGAATCCAGGCATGCCGCCGCTGCGTCCGGCCGGATCATCGAAGTGCACTCTCGCGGCATCGACTCAATGACGAACTCGTCCGGCCCACCTCACGGCGGCCTGGGGGCTTTTGGCGGATCCGCTGTTGCCGGCGCTCCGGCACAAGGTGCGCGCGGCGATGACGGCCGCGGTGGTGGAAGACTGTGTCAGCGACGCGCCCGCTGGTCGCGCACCGCTCGAGCGGTGGAATCAATATCCGATTCTGGCATATATCGATCTTAAGCTCGCGAGTCATGCGCTGAATCTGTCACTGAGCGACAGCAAAATCGGTCAGCTGATGTTTCCAGATCCCAATAAGCTCGGAGGGAAGCAGGACGATCCGCGTCGATTGCGTCGGACGGTACGCGAGCTCGCAATGGATGTCATGACCTACGCCGGGCTGGTGGACCTCGGGTACGAAGTGCAGTACTACATGCGACGACCCGCCGGGGGGACTGTGACCGCCGACACCCTGCGCAGCGTAGCGCCCGGCCGTTCCCAGCCCGATCAATACTGGACATACAAACAGACATGATCGCGTCCGGCGCTACTTGCCTATTCCCGCCGCAAAACATCGCGCAAGGTCCAACTCCGTCGAATGCCGGATAACGGAGCCCCCCATGCCTCTCGTCGGCGAACGCGCCGCCGCCGCCCACCTCGGGGTTTCTGTCGCCTTCCTGCGTGCCGATCGCTGCCGCGGCCAGGTCGGAGGCCGCACCCCCGCCCCCCCTTGGTATCGGGTCGGCCGAGCGGTCAGGTACGACCTAACTGACCTCGACCAATGGCTCGCCACACGGCTCGTCGATGGTATCGATCCGGAGCTGGTGCCGCCGTGCGTACTCGTCCAGCGCCGCGCGCGCGGCAGCGAGTTCTTCGGGTATCGGTGGTGGCTCATACCGATACTCCCGCTGACCGTGGTCCCGCCCGCCTCCCGTCTGCTCTTGTGCGCGAGCGTCATCGCCGCGTCCAGCCTCTCGCTCTCCATGTGCCGTCTGTTCTCGCTCGCGATGCTCGCTCTCCGCCCGCTTCTTGCGCGCTGCCTGCTCGGATTCGATCTGCCGCGCTGCGGCGGGCAGTGCCTCGACTACGCGTTCGGCTAG
>JAJYUA010000018.1:13339-74724 GCA_021792755.1 Pseudomonadota bacterium | reverse complement strand
CACGGCCTCCCCGGGCGCGCCCCGCCCCAACCCGCCCTCGAATACCTCTTCCGCTCCTACAACCCGGAACGTACAGGTGGTCTACTTTTGGCAAGCAGGACCGGGCTCATTTTGGATAGCGCTTCAGGAGATGAGACGCAGCCTCGCTGTACGGCTGTCGCGAGCCGGCCGCGGCTGCGCAGCGCGGGCGGCGGCTGTCATTTCAGATTCCGGTCGATGATCCGGTCGATGGCGCGCCGGGCCGCAAGATTCATGCCGGGCAAGCCGAGCCTGCGCGAAAGCGTTTCGGCAATCACGAGTCCAAGCCCGAAATGGACAATTCGAAATCTGAATATCCCGAGTCTCGACTGCACGCTCAGCCACGCATCACGCACACGACCCGGTCGTGCGACCTGTGCCGAGCTCATTTCATATCCGCGCTCCTGCAATTGCGGTCCGAGCCGCGCCTCGAGCAGTTGCAGGCGTTTGCGCGGCATCGTCCGCCGCCATTTGTGGTTATTCTTCGGATCCGGCCACGAATAGGTCGAGGTCTTGACGTAGTCGAACATCCGCTCGCTGTACTCGACGCCCGCGAAGTCGCAGATCCTGCGCAATTGGCAACGCGGGTCTTCAGTCAGGTCCTCGTATCGAACCTCGATCCATTCCGCCGGCATCAGCGTTTTTCGCACTTGCGACCATTCGGCTTCTGCGCTGAGCCAGGTATTGGCCGCGACATACTCGTTGCCCGCCCACCCCATCTGAACCACGGAGATTGCCACGTCGCGTCCGTCGCGGAACAGGTATATGTACTTCGCGCGAGGCCAAACATAGCGGAGCTTGCGGAAATCATAATGTACCGTCGCCCCGACGATGCTCTTGCCGAGTCTCGCGCGCTTCTGCCGCAGAAAGTCATTCAAGAGCGCGCGATACCCGAGAGTCTCGTCGATCGAAAAGCCGCTGTGGCGAAAAACGCGATCCTCCGACAGGAATTTCCGGTATGCGTCCAACTGCGGAAAATCGCCTGCGTCGGAGATGCGGGTAACGAAAAACTCGGACTCCTGGTTGAAAGCGATTTGCGGATGGTGATCGAGCATCAGGCGCAGCATGGTGGTGCCCGAGCGTTCGGAGCCGACGAGAAATATCGGCACCGCCGAGACATCGTCGTGATTTTCCGGCGCACCCACGGCGGCAATCACCTCAAGATGCCATCCGCGTCAGTGCAACTGCGCAGATGAGACATCGCAGAGCGTGGAGGCGCGAAGATATCGAAGCGTGGTGCCGGAAAGATTGGTGAAGTACTTCAGTCGCGACATGAGGTGGATGGGATTTGCCCGACGCAGCACCTCTTGATCAAAAGGATAATTCCTGATCAATGCCGCCTGCGAGACGTACTTTGTCAACATCTTCTCCTTGAGGCTCCGCTCGGCTTCCGTGCAGGAAGTGCGCCAAAAAGGATGGTCCGCGACGTATGGATCAGCCGGGAATCGGATATTGACAAGAGGCCGTGCCAGCGGGGCCTCCCTGTTGTATTCAGCCCATTCGTACAGGTTCTCGACGCCCAGGCGGGGCCCGACACATTGAACCAGAAAACTCGTCACGTCGTGATCCCGGTGGCCGCCTTCGATGGCGTGGACATATAGGGTCTTCGGCCGGTGTGCCGATATGAGAAGCGCAATGTCCTTTGCCGCCTCCGGCATGTATCGGCGCAGCCCCGCATCCGGGAATCCGAGGCTGAGTATGTTTTGCGGGGAGATTCCGATGACGCCAAGAGATTCGCACGCTTCCAGATATCGTCTGGCGGCGAGCGCATCCTGGCTCGATCTGTCACCCCGCCAGTTTCCGCCTCCGTTGGTCGTGAAGGCGACGGTGACCTCGTCTCCATCGGTGCGATGCTTCATGAGGGTAAACCCCAGGCCGAGAACCTCGTCGTCCGGATGCGCGGCAATGACGAGAACCCCCCCCCGGCGGGGGCAGGGAACGGGAAAGTTGCGCCTGCCGATCAGCCCGTGCGGATATGAGATTCCACGCGCCCGCTCCAGCCCCCCCAGGACCAGATCGGGCAGCACGGTGCTCTTCATGAACTGCATCAAGTTCGTTCTAATGACCGACATGGTACATCAGCTCACGGCCGGGATTCGCGGCATTATCTCGACGCCTCGATGACATTGGCGCAATCAGCGTCTGCCGTATTCACGGCTGATTCCGCGGGCTGGCGCGGATCTCGGGCCAGCCTTCTTGGCGGGACAGTATGCCTGGCGATTGCGCAATGACAACCTCTTGCGGCTCGGCTTCGCTCAGTCCGGCGCGGCAGGCGACCAGGCGTTTTCTCGGCCGTATTGCGAGGCCGGTTGCGCACGCGCGGCGCCGACGCACTTTCCCATGCGGGGGATTTTCCGTAAACTACGCAATTCACCGTGACTTTCTGCCAGCCTCTCGGCGTTTGAGCTGCACTGAGCGCGGGCTCGACGGGTTAAAGGGCAATGCACGTCGCATTCTGGTCTCCGGCCTGGCCAATAGGGAAGCATCCGAACGGTATCGTCGCTTACGTGACCGAGGTGAAACTCGAGCTGGAAAGGCGAGGGCACCGCGTATCCATATTCACCGCACACCTGGATGAGCCTGCGGGGGAGGAGCGCGTCTTCCCGGTTGAGGCGTCGAGGTGGAGCCGGCTGGCGAAATGGTGGTCGCGCCGATCGGTGCAGGCGGCGCCTTTCGGATTCTCTTCCGCCATTTCCAGAGCCATTCTGCGCGAGCACCGGCGCAACCCGATCGACATTGTCGAGATGGAAGAATCCTTCGGCTGGTGTGCCGATGTGCGGCGTGCGACATCGCTGCCCCTGGTTGTCAAGCTGCATGGACCGGCGTTTCTCACCTCGGTGCAGCGCGAGCGTGACACCCCGTTCGTGCGGGACAGGATTGAGCGGGAGGGGCTGGCGTTGGCGCGTTGCCGTGCGATCGTGTCGCCGTCGGAGATAAATCTGGCACGGACCGTCGAGCGCTACGGACTGAACAATAAGCTGACACGCGTCATTGCCAATCCCGTGGTGATCGATGCGGGTGCGCCGGTCTGGAGCTTGGAGGCGTGCGATACACGGACCATCCTGTTCGTCGGCCGCTTCGACCTCGTCAAAGGCGCGGACGTTGTGCTCAAAGCCTTCGCTTCCGTCGTCAGGATATTTCCCGAGGCGAAGCTGATTTTTGCCGGTCCGGACAACGGTTGGCTGTCGGAGGATGGCGGCCGTGTCCGGTTCGCTTCCTATTGCGATTCGCTGCTCCAGCCGGAAGCGAGAAAGAGGGTGGACTTCCGGGGACGGGTGCCGCACGGCGAGGTTGCGGCGCTGCGGGCCGGCGCCATGGTGACGGTGGTGGCTTCCCGATGGGAGAGCCAAGGGTACACGTTGTTGGAAGCGATGGCACAGGGGTGTCCGATCGTGTCGACGGACGCCGGCGCTTGCCCGGACAACATCTTTCACGGGAGGACCGGTCTTCTCGCCCGCTCGGAGGACGCGGACGACTTTGCCGCAAAGATTTGTGCCGTGTTGCGCGATCCGCAGGCTGGCGCCGAGATGGGACGGGCGGCGCGAGCGCATGTGGCGGTGCACCATTCCTCCGCGGTGGTGGTGGACGCGATGCTGGAGTTCTACCAGCAGGTCATTTCCAGCCATGGACCGCAGGCGGGCGAGCGTGGGCGACGGCGTCCGTCATGAGCTGCACAGCGCTCGATCGAAGCTACAGCGCCTTCCTGAGGTGAAGGTGCAGCCAGCTCTGTGGGACGATTGCGAGGAACGCGTGGCTGAGAAGCAAACAAATGAGGAACGTTGCGAGCGCCATCCCCATCCAACGCAGCTCGGTCGTGAGCTTGAGCAGTCCGAGCCTGTGCTGTTGCGAGTAGGCATAGGTCAAGGGGACAAACAAAGCGGCCAGGTTGAACCACAGAAAGCCCTTCAGGCCGAAGAAGTGATAGCCGAGCAGGGAAGCCGGAACGAGCGCCGCCAGAGTCAGCGCGTTGCCGACGAGTACCGCGTGGGTGAGTCCCGCGGAGACGAGGACGTTTTCCGAAGCATTGAAGAAGGCCGAGATCGTGGTGCCGAGGCCGAGCACCATGAGCACGTAGCCGGCGAATTGGTAGCGGGGATCGTACAGAACGGACACGAAGGACTGGGAAAAGCCCGCGACGATGGCGGGCAGCAGCATGCCGAGGAAAAGAAGCTTCTTGTTCTCGCCGTAATAACGGTCGCGGGCGGTCTTTCGATCGGTCCGGAAATAATTGGAGCACCGTGCGTAGAGGATCAGGCGCGCATTGTTCATGATGATGCTGCGCACCGGTCCGAGCATATTGCCGGCGACGCTGTAGATGCCGAGCAGCGTGGCGCTGAACAAGCGAAGGAAGACCAGCTTATCGTACTGGTTGAGCGCGATGGTGAGGATGCTGGACGGCGTCACCACCCGCGCGAACCTGAACTGTTCCCGGATGGCTTCGCGGTCGAATGCGAAGCCCACTCCGACGTCGCGGTAAAAGAAATGGCTGGCAACGGTGTAGATTGCGCGCTGAAGAAGCACGCCGATGAGCAGCGCGTATACGCTCCTGAGAGCAATCGCGAGACCGATGACGGCGACCGCCATCACGATATTGGAGAAAAATTCAGCATAATTGCCGATTCGCGCCTTCTGGTTTCTCTGCGCGAGGATGTATGACATCGACTCCGCGCCGCCCAACAGAAACAGGACGCTGAGGACTCGGCAGGGCCCGGTCAGGCTCGGCTCGTTGTACAGATGCGCGATCAGCGGAGCGCAAGCAAAGAGAATTCCAAAGTTCAAGATCGAGCGGGCGAGACGGATGGTCCATATCGTATGTACGAAAGCGACCTCACCGCCCCGGGGATGACGAATGACGAGCGCCGCGGGGCCGACGTCCGACATCAACTCGATCGTGAACGCAATGGACATGAGAATCGCGAAGATTCCGTATATCGAAGGCGTCAGCAGCCGGGTGAGAATGAGGCTGCTGCCGAGGCGAACGAAGGCCAGCGACCCGTAGGTGAAGGTCGACGAAAGGAGATCGCTTTGAAAGGTGGCCTTGAGTGAGCGAAACGGCGTGCGAAGAGTCTTATCCATCAGCTGGCTTCGCTGTCGAGCGGCATGTCGTCGGCCGCATCTCCGGCGGACCGACGGCCGGCGGCGGCGAGCCTATGCGGCGAGGTGAGGACGGCGTAAGCGCCTGTCAGTCCAATGAGAACGTAGAATAGATGCTCGGGACCGCCGCCCAGGCTGCCGTCGGCGAGCAGAAGGAGAACGGCCAGGATGGCGGCGGCGAGGTTCGCACCGAGCAGTGCCGAGTCCCGGCGCTCGGTCGCCAGGCGCCTGCTGGCGCGATAGGCTTTGGCAAGCGCCGCGAGAGTGAAGGTCAGGAAAAAAGCCAGGCCCGTGAAGCCGTAGAATAGCGTTACGCCGACGTAGGTGTTGACCACGTCGATGATTCCCTGGCCCTGCACGAGATCCTGCATATGGGACAGGGCGAGCTGATCGCCGAAGATCGGTCGTGCCTTGATCAATTCCCACGACCGGTCGACGAGCCGCTCGCGGTAGGTGAGACTGCTTTCACCGACGTGGCCGCCCATGAAAGGAATCATGGCGCTGATCTTGGCGCCGAACGGCGAGGCGAGCAGCGCGCTGCCGAGGAGCGCGACGGCGAGGCCCGCCTTGAGAAATCCGGACAGGCCCTGCGGGCGCAATCCGGCATAGGCGACATAGAGCAGTATGGCTGCGAACCATGGGCCTCGGGAGAAGCTGACCAACAGCCCCGCGCACAGCAGGGTTGCGACGGTGACTTTGACGGCGGCGCTGGTCACACGGGATTGCAGATACAGCCAGAAGCCGAGGCCGACGACGAGCAGAAAGCCCAGCGCCAGCGGCTGTCCGGAGGAGGCCTGTGCGCGAAGCAGGCTGCCGCGGACATAATACTCTGTCAGCAAGACATTGCCGCCCCAGCGGGAAACGAAGTTCGTATAGAGAAGCCAGTGCTTCATCGCCTCGAAGAGCGCGGTGATCGCCATCAGGGAGCAGGACAGGCAGAAAGCCGCGAGCGCATCCCGCAGCTTTCGCCGGCTGGAGCATGAGCGGCTGGCGACGTAGTACGGTACGTACACGTCGATGGCGAACAAGAATGCGTCGCGCAGGTCATTGGTGATGGAATTCTTCAATATGACGTGGTTGGGCAGAAAGGGAGGCACGAAGAGCACAGTGTGCAGGGCTCCCAAGCCGAGCAGGGCGATATCCATCACCCTCAATGTCCTGAACTGCCCCGGATCCTTGGGGCGGGGAATGCGCAGCGCAGCCGGCACGAGCACGCACAGGGACAGGAGCCGGAAGCTGTCGAGTGGGAATATTTCCTTCACTCCGATCGGCGGAATCTGGATGGGGATGGACGGTAGGATGGTCATCAGCACCAGGTAAAAGCCCATGGGGTTCGTGTCCTTCCGGGCTCCCCAGTACAGGAGCGGTGCGGCGATGGCGACGAAAAGCCAGAAGCTCGGGCTCAGGAAGGCGGCGCCGGTCAGCAGCAGCCAGATGTTTCGCCGTCGATTGAAGTCGCCTTCATCCATGAAAAGGAGCGCGGTGGACTTCGCGAGGGCGAACAGCGGGACGGTCAGTCCCAGTACTACGATCAGCGCTTTGACAGAGATCGACATCCGCGCTTACCCGACGGAGCCGATCCGGTCCCGGGCGGGACGCGCGAATGCACGGGTCGGCGCCGAATCGGGACTACCGCGGCTTGAGATCGTCCGGGGAATCAACTGGTGCTACGCCGGGAGCTTGTAACAGTCCGTCCTGTTGCGCTTCGCCGAGCCTTGCTGCCTCGCTCATTTCGCCACCGGTGACTTGAGGAATCTGCGATTCATCCTGTCCCATCGCTTCCCGATAGATCTGCAGGACTCGATCGACTTTCAGCTCCCAGTCGTAGTGGCTGAGGATTTTCTCCCGGCCCCTCGCGCCCATAGTGTGCCGTGTTTCCGGGGACATTGCCAGACGGATCATCGCCTCGGAGAACCCTTCAATCAGCGCTTCCCGGTTGGTTGGCGGCACCAGCACCCCGCAGGTCTCGTCCAGATAATCCTTCGGTCCGCCCCATGCGGTGGCGATCACGGGTTTGCCGGCGCACATCGCTTCGAGCACCACGGCGCCGCCACAGTCGTGCACGCTCGGGAGCACGAGGGCATCGGCCCGCTGCAGCGCTGCGGCCGCTTCGGCCTGGGAGAGCCACCCTTTGAATGCCACAGTGCCGGGGCGGGCCGGCGCCGCAGACAGGATCCTGAGCTGTCCGGCCAACGCCTCGAGACGGCTTCGTTCCGGCCCGTCCCCTGCGACGAGCAGGCGCACTGCCACCTGCCGGGACGCCCGCTCGAACGCATACAGCAGGAGGTCGACGGACTTCAAGGCAATCAAGCGGCCGAGAAAAAGGAACGTGACCGGGAGGGAGGCACTCGCCTGACGCGGCCGAGCCGGCGCCGGTTGCCAGAGAGAAAGGTCCACGCCGTTTTCCACCATCTCGATGACCCGGCGACAGAGGCCGGAGGGCAGCGAGCGGCGGGTGAGTGAATTGGCAACCAGAAGAAACGCGGCCCGGCGCTTGCCGGGCATGAGCCGGTTCAGGATCGAGGCGGACCAGCGTCCGAAAAGGATGAAACCGCGCTCGATGAGCGGGCTGTTGCCGCGAAAGGCCGGTGGGTAGTCGAGCCCGCCGTTCATCGGGCCGATGATCACCGGCGCGCCAAGGCCGTACATCATCGACGGCTCACGGGGCGAGACGGGCATCGGCTGGTGCACGATGTCGATCCGGTGCGCACTGATCAGCCGGCGGGCGAGTTTGCGCTGCTCGAGCTGGCAGGCCAGCCGGGAAACGAAGCCGACGGAGAAATTGGCGAGCCTCGTCGGCAGACACCGCGCGGCGTGCCACAGGAGCCGATGCAGCCGGGTGTCCTCGACGTAAACGATCCGCTCCTCGCCCGGAAAGATCTCGCTGAGCTCATCCCGGGTGCGCGCGTGCGTGATCAGCCATACGGCGTAGCCACGGTTGCGCAGCACGCGGAAATAGTGCAACGGCAGGGCGGCCTCGCCGCCGAAGCGGGCGGAGGCGTGCTCGCAAACGATCAGTATTCTTGGCTGCCTGATCACGATATGACTTCGCAATGGCGGCTGCGCCGTCGTGTGCTTGTCGTCGTTGAAATTGCTACCAGAATTGCCAGTGCCCTCCGAAGAGGACCCATGCGGCCAGGAGCCCGTTCAGCGTAGCGTGTGCCGCAACCGCCTCTCCCAGCCGCCCTGTGCGAACGAGCACCATCCCATAGACGGTGCCGGCGGCGATGGCGGGCAACCAGAGCGCCCCGTGCACGGCGCCGAATGCGACCGCCGTGACGAGCAGCGGCCCCCATCCGACCGACCGGAAGGGCACGGCTTCGAAATCCTTCCCGACCAGCCGCCGCAGCAGATAGCCCCGGTACGCCAGCTCCCCGGCCACCGGCAGGACGAGAATCGCCGTCGCCGCACGGGAGGCGATCCAAAGATCGCGGGCCGGCGCGGACAGGGCCGCCAGTGCCGCGGGCAGGCTTTGCGGAGCGAGGATCAAGTGCCCTGCCGCCAGCCATAGCGCGAAAATAGCCATCCCTGCGGCGGGTCCGCGCCACCCGAAGCGCCAGTCGAGACGGGAGAGCTGCGGCCAGTAGAAGGCGAAAGCGGCGGCTGCGGCGAGGAGCCGCAGGGCGTACCAGGTCTCGAACCTGCCTGAAGCGGCGCGCGCCAGCATTCCGGCCGCCAGAATGGTCAGGAACGGCATGAGGTAAGCCGCGGTTGGGTTCGGCGCCGTGGCGGCGGCTGCATTGCCCCCGGCGCTTGCGCTGAACCAGGGGCTGCGTCGGCTGACGAACGCAACGCCACACGCGGCGCAATTGAACGCGATCCACCCCGCCTGGGAGTGAAAGCCGTACAGGGCGATGGCCGGATAGCCGGCGTTGCCGATCAGCATCAGTGTGGCAATGCGGACCGCGTTCAGGGCGAAAATGAGCAGCAGGCTCGCCGGAATCAGCAAAAAGGCTCGAGGAAAAATGTATTCCTTGCGGAAGTAGATCAGCCAGGCCGAGCAGAAGGCGAGCATGAGCGCCACCCCTTCCAGACCCGAGCAATACGGCGCGACGTAGATTGCGAAATGCCGGGTCGCGAGGATCCGGGTGCTGCCATCGGCGTGCAGCGAGGGAATGAGCGGGATCAGCAGCAGCCGGACCATGCCGAACGTCACCCGCGCCGTCCACTCCCACAGGTCCTGACTCCACGAGAATGCCGCGGAGGCCACTGCCGCAGCGGCCGCCGCATAGAGCCAACGCATGCCGAGCGCCGCAGCGCCGCGGCGCCAGAGCTCGAGCGGCGCAAGCGCCGCGAGCAGGGAAACGAGGGCGCCCCCCGCAATGCACACAGAGACCGCCACGAGCGGTAGGCGAACTCCGCCGCTTCCGTACCATCGGGTCAAAGTGGCGGCGAGAATGGCGATGAGCGTGCCGTGCAGGACAAGCCACCGCCGATTCACGGACAGCGTTCGCGCCCGGCGATCGAGCTGCTCGAGAGTGCTGTCGCCGCGAACGGCGACGAACAGCACTAGCGCGAGAGTAAATGGTACCGCGAAGCGAAAGCCGAGGTGCTGAATGAGCCGCAGCTTGGCGCCCGCGCCACCGGCCAGGTCCGCTCTGGAGATATCAATGAAGAAGTTGAGAAAGAACTTCTCTGCGAACAGAGTGACAGCGAACGCGCCGAGCCTTGCCGTGAGACCCATTCGGTCCCTCGGCGCTCGCTCCTCCGCCGTCGCTGTCGGCTCGGTTGCGCGCACGGCAAGCGTTTTGGTGTGCGGCGTCCCGTGACGGGCGCGGCGCAAGGCGGCATCGGATCGCCGCACCGGGTGGGCTTACCGGTGCAGGGAGGCTATTTGGGTGCGCGCCGTCCGCGAAGCACCGCCAGCCCGCCCGCGAGCAGGGTCAGTGCCGCCATCGCGCCGGCCGGGTCGAACTCCGGCGCCGCGAGCGGACCGCTTCCCTGGCTTGCGTCGTCATCCGACTCTCCCAGCGAGTGATCGACCCAACTGTCGAGCTGCTGTCCCCACGAGCCGAGCCAGCCGCCAAATTGGTCGAGGTAATTGTCCAGCGCCTGCAGAGAGGACCTCGGCTGGCTCGACAGCCACGACCCGAGGCCGGTCGAGACCTGGGCGCTATGGTCCAGCTGCCGCGGCGGGGAGGGGTTCGCATAGGCCGTTGTCGCGGCCCCGATCGAGAGGGCCAGAATCCCGAGGAACTTGCGCATCTTGTTTTCTCTCTCCTGTTCCTAAAGTGGCTCTCCGGTCATCCCTTTCCGCAATGCCAGTCGGCCCCGATGATAGCTCAGCCGTCGCCAAAAGCAAACGGCGCGTCGGGGTGTTGCACTATGTCAAATCCGAGGCGACCCTCCGTTACCGAGACCGGGTTGGGCGCCCCTGTCACAGGATATGTCCACAGGGTTCATGCGCCGGTCGGGGCTGGTGGCACACTTGCGGTGCACGCGGCATTCGGCCGATGATGAGGCAACGCTCCCTGGGCTGGACATGACGCTTGGATGTCTCGCCACATACCGCGCGGCCGGTGCTCGCTCATCGCGACGGCGTGCTCCATTGGCCGGGATCGTGGCCTCTGCACCATGGGGGAAGCCTCACGGATGCGCGCATCGCCTGGCGGCTCACCGGTCCCCCCGAGGCACCCCTGGTGTGCGCCCTGGGAGGGATCTGGTGCGACCGCAGGCTGTTTCAGGTCGATGACCCGCGCGAAGGCTGCTGGGCGCAGCTCATCGGCCCGGGTCGCCCGCTCGACCCGGCGCGCCTGCGGATCCTCAGCTTCGATTACCTCGGCGGGCAGGGGGACTCGAGCGCTGTGCAGCCAAGCGGCTCTTTCCCGAGTATCTCGACCTACGATCAAGCCGACGTGCTCGCGCGGCTGCTCGATCGTGGGCGGCTCTTACGGGGGCATGGTGGCACTCGCCTTCGCGGAGCGCTATCCGGAGCGCGTAGCCTCGCTCTACACCGTCTCGGCGGCGGACCGGGCTCATCCGATGGCCATCGCCTGGCACAGCATCCAGCGGCGTATCGTGCGATTTGCGATCGAGTGCGGCCGGCCGGCCGAGGGCCTGCAGCTCGCCCGGGCGGTCGGACTCTCCCTCTATCGCAGCGCCGAGGAGTTCGCGGCACGATTTGCCGCCCCGGCGCATCGCGCGGCGGATCGGTTCGTGTTCCCAGTGGAGGGCTATTTGTTCGCGGACGGTGCGGCGGGCTGCCGATTTCGGGCAGAGTCCTTCCTTTGCCTGTCCGAATCCCTCGACCTGCACCAAGTCGATGCCGGCCGGATCTTCGTTCCGACGACGGCGGTGGCGGTGCGCGAGGATCAGCTGGTGCCGCTCGCGGACGTGCGGGCGCTGGTGGCGCGGATGTCGAGCGGGCAACTGCGGGAGATTTCCTCCATTCACGGCCACGATGCGTATCTGCGCGAGCCGGAGCAGCTGCGCGCCATCCTGGCAAGCCTGATGGGGTGCGGGAGCTAGTGCTCAGCGGATCGACGGGGGCGAGCGCGGGCCGGTCCCGCCCGGCGCATCGAGCGCCGCGCGCTCGATGGCGACACCCAGACAGTCGAGCCGCAGCGAGTACAGCCCGGAGGAGGCCTCGGCAAGTGTGACTGCGCTCGCAGCTCAGGGAGACGAGCAGCAACTGCCGCTCGGCGCGCCGCGCGCTTGGGCAAGTGCGCCCGGCGAGCCCGAGACTGCGCTCGGCGTGGGCCTCGGCGGCGCTACGCGCCCCTGCCGCCCCGCCCCGCCAGGGCGCGCTCGATGCGCCGGTCCGGGATGAGCCACAGCAGCGCCACCAGGGCATAAAGCGCGAGCGAGGCCCAGCGGGCAAAGGCGGCGAGGACGATGGCGGTGAGGTAAAGCAGGGGAGAGAGCTTGCCCTTCCAGTCGCCTCCGATCGCCCGGCTGAGGAGCGAGTCCTTGCCGTGGAGGGCGATGATGCGCTGCTGCAGGACCCACCATGCGAGGGCCGCCATCAGCAGCACCACGCCGTAAAGCGCGGTGGGGACGGAGGCGAAGCGGTTCTCGCCCATCCAGCCGGTCGTGAAGGGAATGAGCGAGAGCCAGAAGAGCAGGTGCAGGTTGGCCCACAGCATTCCGCCGCTCACGCGCTCGACCGTGTGCAGCAGATGGTGGTGATTGCTCCAGTAGATGCCGAGGTAGATGAAGCTCAACACGTAGGTGAGCAACACGGGCAACACCGGAGCGAGCGCCCGCAGCGTCGTCTGCCGCGGAATTTTCAGCTCGAGCACCATGATGGTGATGAGGATGGCGATGACCCCGTCGCTGAAGGCCTCGATCCGCTCGGTTCCCATTCGTTTCTCGCCGCGCAGGTGCCGCAACCGCATCATTGTATGTCTGCGCCGCGCTCTTTACACTGCCGCTCATGACTACGGCAGCAGAGGCGCTTCAGCGCCTGAAAGACGGCAACAGGCGGTTCGTCGAGCGGGTAGGCAGTCACGAGGCGTCCCTGGGGGCAAGCCCGCGCATCGCGCTCACGCAGGAGCAGAAACCCATCGCCATCGTGCTCGGCTGCTCGGATTCGCGGGTGCCGGCGGAGATCGTGTTCGACCAGGGGCTCGGGGATCTGTTCGTCATCCGCGTGGCGGGCAACATCGTGGCGCCGTCCCTGATCGGCAGCGTGGAATTCGCCGCCTCCCAGTTCGGCACGCGTCTGGTGGTGGTGCTCGGGCACACCCGGTGCGGGGCCGTCCAGGCGACCCTCGAGGAGCTGCGGCGCCCGGCGGAGAATCAATCCCCCAATATCCGCTCGATCGTCGATCGGGTGCGCCCCTCGGTGGAGGTGCTCCTGAGGACCGAGCTGGCCCACGATGAGCGGGCGCTGATCCGCCATGCCGTGCGCGCCAATGTGGGGGTCTCGGTGAGCCATCTGAGACATGGGTCGGAAGTGCTCGAGCGCCTCATCCGCGAGGAGGGACTCGCCGTGGTGGGCGCGGAGTATTCTCTGGAGACCGGCGAGGTGGAGTTCTTCGACGGGTTAGTCCTGCCCTGACACGTCTTCGCGCCGTTCCTGACGGCGCTCGGCGTGTCTCGCGCCTTGCGGCGCAGGGAACAGGTCATGGCGGTTGTCGAGTGACGGGACGGTGCGCCGGCGAAACGGCGGCGGTCGGACTGCCATGGGTGTTACGGTCCGGCCCCGGCTGATGCGCCATCGTGATGAGGGTTGCGCACAGACTCAGCGCGATAGTGATCATGAGTCCGACCATCCAGCGAAAATGGCGCGTGAGCTCGCCGCGCACCTCCTTGAACCCGCTGCTCATCTGGCCACGCAGACCGGCGATCTCGCCACGCACGCTGATGAGCTCGGTCTGCGTCTCCTTGCGCAGACCGGCGATCTCGCCACGCACGCTGATGAGCTCGGTCTGCGTCTCCTTGCGCAGACCGGCGATCTCGCCACGCACGCTGATGAGCTCGGCATGCGTCTCCTTGCGCAGGTCGGCGATCTCGCCGCGCATCTGCCGCAGATCCGCCTTGATGTCGGCGACATCCGTGCGGATAAACGATACGTCGGATTCCAGTCGCGCAACGCGTGAGTCGGGTGTTTCTTCAGTCATCTTGATCACCGCCGCCACGGTCGGCTCCGGTGAAATTCTACGCCAGGTTTCTAAAACCGTTTTTCGTTGGATGGGTCATTGCGGTCACCGCCAATGTATCGCGGCCACCATGGCTCCGACGATGGTCGCCACGGCGCCGAACATGAGTCCAACCAGCCAGCGAAATTGACGGGTGAGCTCCCCGCGCACCTCCTTGAACCCGTCACTCATCTCCCCGCGCATCTGGCGCAGATCCGCCTTGATGTCGGCGACATCCGTGCGGATGAAGGAGACGTCGGATTCCAGCCGCGCAACGCGTGAGTCGAGTGTTTCTTCAGTCATCTTGATCACCGCCGCCACGGCCGGCTCCAGGGAAATGCTCGGCGCAGCTTCTGCTGCAGGGGTGCATTTCAGCACAGGACACGCCAAGTTGGAATCCTGATATTGCTCGACGTTGTGCGCGGACGGGTCATTTTTGTCGCGGCGCAGACGGGGAATTGCGCCTGTTTTCACCGCGGAAATTTGACGTCGGTTACGCCGCGCGTTTTTGACGTCTTATGCGTGTTCGCGGAAATCGGCTCATGGGCGCGATCCGGTCGCGGTCATGCCGGCTCGATGACGAGCGCTGCGGAAGGTCGCGGCCCGACGGCAGTCAGGCCATCCCGCCGTTGACCGACAGGATCTGCGCAGTGATGTAAGAGGCCTCCTCCGAGGCCAGAAATCCCACCGTGTTGGCGACCTCCTCCGCCGTGCCCGCGCGGGCCCTGGGCACCAGGCGCTTGATGTCGGCGGGGTCGAACAGCGCCTCGCTCATGGGCGTGGCGATGATGCCCGGCGCGACGGCGTTGACGGTGACCCCGCGAGTGGCGAGCTCGAGCGCCAGGGCTTTCGTGGCGGAGTTCAGCGCCCCCTTGGCGGCGGCGTAGTTGGTCTGCCCCTTGTTGCCGATCAGCGCGGACACCGAGGAAATGTTGATGATGCGGCCCCAGCGGGCGCGGATCATGGGCAGCAGCAGAGGCTGCGTGACGTTGAAGAAGCCGTTGACGGAGACATCGATGACCCGGTGCCACTGGTCGGGGCGCATGCCGGGCAGGACCGCATCGTCGTGGATGCCCGCGTTGTTGACGAGGATCTGGATCGGTCCGGGCAGCGCCGAGACCGCCTGGCGCGTCTCCTGCGGGTCGGTCACGTCGAAATGCACCGCCGAGGCGCTGCCGCCGGCCGAGGCGATCTCCGCGGCGAGGGTGTCGGCGGCGGCGATGCCCTGGCGGGCGTGGATGTACACGTGGACTCCGTCGCGCGCCAGACGGCGGCAGATTGCCGCACCGATGCCGCCGCTGCCGCCGGTGACCAGTGCCCGTTTGCCTGGATTCACTGCGCAGTCCTTTGGATGGGCATGCCGCGCAGCGTACCGAACACGATGCTCGCCCGGCCGCTCGCGAGCTCGCGCTCGCCGCAGCCGAGCGCGAACTCATAGAGCGCGCTCGCCTCATCGCCTGCGAGGCGCCGGGAGGTGACCAGCAGGTCCTCCGTCAGGTCATCAAGCCTCGTGACCTGAAGGAGCAGGTTTCTCACGCTGGCGAGGTATCCCTGCGGCGCACGTGTGCCGGTGAGCGAGGCGACGAGCGCCCCGTGCACCGCCATGGCCTGCCCGGCGTACTCCACGGCACAGACCGCGCCGAGGCGGCCGTGGGCGCGCAGCGGATTGTCCTCCAGGCGCTGGCTCGAGGCCCGGCAGCGGACCTGCGTGAGATCCCAGGCGATGACCTCATCGAGCAGGCACATCCGGCCCTGGTGTCGGATGTGCCGCTCGATCCAGCGCCGGTTCAGCCGCTCGCCCACGGGCAGCGGCTCGGGGCGGGGCGCTAGCGGCACGCCGACACCTCGATGCGCATCCGCAGGTTTTCGAGATAGTCGATCACCACGGCGCCGCTTTGCGCCCGGGCGAGATGTCGCAGCAGGGGCAGGCTGCGCGCGGCGGGGGCGCCGGTGCGCAGGGCCTCGAGCGGCGCCTGTGGCATGGGCTCGGCCGCGTCGTCGGTGAGGCTCACGGTGATCCGTGCGTGAGCGCCCGCGCCGGGACGGGGATCGAGCAGCAGCGCCACGCCGAACGCATCGGGCAGCGGGCGCTTGGCGTGCAGGGGCTCGGGGTAGGCGGTCTCGTACGCGGCGAGCAGCACCGGCACGCCGTCGACGGCGACCTGGGCGATTGCCTCGAGCAACCCCGCCGCAAAACTGCCGTCGAATGCGCACAGCGCGTTGGAGCGCGCCCTGGCCTTCATGGCGATGCTCCAGTAGCCGGCCGCGGCGTTGTGCACGGAGTTGTGAAAGCGCGTCGGGGAGATCTGGCGCTCCTCGGAGGCGAGCGTGAGGCAGATCTCGTGGCAGAGGGCCCCGTCCGCCCCGGAGGAGGCGAACACCGTCGAGAGCGTGGTCGGGTCGATAGCGGCTTCGGCGAGCGCTTGTTGGGCGACGGCGAGCGCCAGCCTGACGGTGCTCCCCGTGCGGCGCCGCTCGGCGGGCGGGAGCGCCTCGATCACGGGCAGGACGGTCGGGGCGGGCTGGTAG
Organism: Pseudomonadota bacterium; assembly: GCA_021792755.1. Classification (GTDB taxonomy): domain Bacteria; phylum Pseudomonadota; class Gammaproteobacteria; order Steroidobacterales; family Steroidobacteraceae; genus 13-2-20CM-66-19. The sequence continues at coordinate 58,501 of JAJYUA010000018.1, read as the reverse complement.
GGCCGCTCGCCGGCCAGGATCGGCGCCGCGGCGCTCCAGTCAGGCAGGCCCGGCCCGGCGAGGCCGATCCCGACGATATGAGCGGTCAGCGCGACGGGCGGCATGCCGTCCCCTTCACGAGGCGCGCTGCAGCACGAGGCTGCAGTTCGAGCCGCCGAAGCCGAAGGAGTTGCTGAGCACGCGCGTGAGCGGCTGGCGGCGGCTCTCGCACAGGTAGTCGAATCGCGCCTCCGGGTCGAGCCGCGTGGTGTTCAGCCCGCCGGGGGCAAAGCCGTGGCGCAGGGCGAGCGCGCAGAAGACGGCCTCGAGCGCGCCGGCCGCCCCGAGGGTGTGGCCGGTGGCGCCCTTGGTCGAGCTCGCCGCGACCCCCGGCCCGAACAGCCCCGAGACCGCGCGCCCCTCGGCGCTGTCGTTGCCCGGCGTGCCGGTGCCGTGCAGGTTGATGTAATCGATGTCCCGCGGCGCAAGGCCGGCGCTCTCGAGCGCCTGGCACATCGCCGCGCGGGCGCCCAGACCTTGCGGATGCGGCGAGGACATGTGATAGGCATCGCTCGACTCCCCGATGCCCGTGAAGAGGATCTGCCCGGGCCGTGCCGCCCCCGAGGGCCGCTCGAGCAGCGCGAAGGCCGCCGCCTCGCCGATCGAGATGCCGTCGCGGGCCGCATCGAAGGGCCGGCACGGCGCCCGGGAGGTGAGCTGCAGGGAGTGAAAGCCGTAGAGCGTCGTGAGGCACAGCGAGTCGACACCGCCCACCACGGCCGCATCGATCAGCTGCGCCTCGATCATGCGGCGCGCCGAGCCAAACACCTTGGCGCTCGAGGAGCAGGCGGTGCAGGTGACGGCCGAGGGACCCTCGATCCCGAGCACGCGTCCGACGAACGCCACGAGGGCGTAGGGATTGTGCGTGGCGGCGTAATCGAGCGTCGAGGGCAGCGCTCCACCGGGCCCGCGCCGCCGGTAGGCAATCTCGGTCTCGAGCATCCCGGAGGTGCTGGTGCCGAGAAACAGCCCCACGCGCCGCCGCCCCCAGCGGGCCGCGCAGCCGGCCACCGCCTCGATGAACCGGTCCTGCGAGAGCCCGAGCAGCGCCAGCCGGTGGTTGCGCGAGTCGAAGCGCGCGAGCTCGGGCGGCAGGCGCACGTCGTCCACGCCCGGCACCTGCCCGATGTGCGTCTCGAGCCGCACGGTCTCGAACGCGCACGGCGCGAGGCCGCTGCGCCGCTCGAGCAGGGAGTCGAGCGTGCCGGCAAGACCGCTTCCGATGCAGCTCGTCGCGGTGAAGTGCGTGAGCGGCAGGGCGGTCATGCGAGCGCGCCGCGCAAGGTGACCGGCTTCAATCCCGCGCCCAACATCGCATCGAGCAGCCGCGGCAGCACCTCGAGGATCACCGGCACGCCGCGCCCGGTGCGGGCCGCATGCCCATCGTGCAGCAGCAGGATGTCCCCGCCCCCCAAGCCGCGGGCGAGCTTGTCGAACACCGTATCGGCGCTGGTGTTGACCGTGTCGAACCCGCGCCGCGTCCAGCTCGCGAGCGTCAGGCCGAGCCGCTGCAGCACCGGGTCGAGAAACGGGCTGCGCAGCCCCGCCGGGGCGCGGAAGAACTGCGGGCGGCGGCCGGTCACCGACCCGATGGCCTCCTGTGCGCGCTCGATCTCCCCGCGCAGCGCCCGCGGCCCGAGCAGCGAGAAACGGTGCAGATGCCGGTGGCTGTGGTTCTCGACGGCGTGTCCGCTTTCGCTCAGCGCGCGGGCGAGATCCGGATGGCGCTCGATGCGCTCGCCGATGCAGAAGAAGGTCGCGGGCGCGCGGTAGCGCTCGAGCAGGGCGAGCACCCGTGGGGTGATCTCGGGGTCCGGGCCGTCATCGACGGTGAGCGCCACCGAGCGCGCGCCGGCCGCCGCGGGCAGGTGCGTCCAATTCGGTCCGAGCAGGTGGCTGCGCGGCGAGAGCCCGGCGGCCGCGAGGAGCGCCTGATCGGCGAGCACGGCCCCGAGCGCCCAGGGCCAGGCCGCCGGCCGGGCGAGCACGGCCGCGAGCGCCCCGCCGTGCACGCCGAGGGAGGCGAGGACGAAGGGCGAGGGCCGCCACGGGGGCTGGGAGGCACAGGTCGGCATCGGGTGGAATTCTAGCTTGCGCGCGAGCCGGTCGGCTCGTGCGAGAGGAGGGCGGCAAAGACGAGCGCGAGCAGCGCCCCCGGGGCGACCGTGGCGCCGAGGTCCGCCAGCACCGGCACCGTGGAGAAGGCGAGCACCCCGAAGCCGAGCACCGTGGCGGCATTGGCGATGAGGAGCGAGGCGAGGGTGAGGGCGGGGCTCTCGGAGGGCCGGTCGAAGAAGAGCGCGTAGTTCGAGCCGACCGCGACGATGAGCAGCATGCCGATGACGTGCAGCAGGGTGAGCCGCACCCCGAGGGCGCTGAAGCCCGCGGCCACCGTGAGCACCGCGAGGGCGAGCGGCAGCACCACTCGTGCGACCCTCGCGGGCGAGCGCAGCGCCGCGAGCAGCAGCAGCACGATTGCCGCGAGCCCGAGGAGCGAGAACCGCACCGCCTCGCGCAGGTAGGTCGAGTACAGCGCGTTCGTCTCGCTTTTCAGGTCGAGCACGGCGAGGCGCGCCGGGGCGGACACCTCAAGGGCGCGGCGAACCTGCCCGAGGTCGATGGAGAAGCGCCGAGGCCCCGAGGCCGGCGCGCTGAGCGGCAGCAGCGCGCGCCACTGTCCGCCCTCGCGAAGGAGCAGCGCATCGAGCGCCGGGGCGAAGGAGGTGCCCGCGAGGTCCCCCGGTGTGAGCAGCGGCGCGGTGCGCGCCTCGGCCACAGCGTGCAGGAACGGCGAGAGTGTCGAGACCGTAAGCGGCAGCCCCGAGAGCGCCCGTCGCAGGCGCCGGCGCAGCACCGTTGGCGGCGGGAGGCTCTGCTGGCGCCGCCGTTGCAGCGCGAGGCTCGGCAGGTACTGCGCCGGGCTCTGATAGCCGCCGATGAGGTTGCGCTTCACGAGCGCATCGAGCTCGTGCCCGGCCTGCTCGGCGCCCTCGAGTGCCCACTGCCTTCGCGGGGCGGACACGACCGCGAGGTAGCGCACATCGGGCGCGCCGAGGTCCGCGCGCAGCGTGGCATCGAGGCGCTGCGCCGCCGCCGGCACCGGGCTCAACGCCGAGAGCTGCCGGTTCCACAGGTGATCCCGGTGCAGATAGAGCACGGTCACGGACAGCGCCGCGAGCCCCGCGAGCCCGATGCGCGCGAGGCCGGCTCTCGGCAGCAGGCGCTGCGCCGCCCGGCCGAGCGCTGTCAGGTCCCGCAGGGCGAAGCGCCGCGGCAGCAGCCTCGGCAGCACGAAGCGCGTCACGAGCCCGGCGGCGAGCACCCCGGAGAGCGAATAGAGCCCGAGCTGCGCGAGGCCGGGGAAGCTCGAGGGCAGCAGCGAGGCGAAGCCGCACACGGAGGTCAGCATTCCGAGCCGCAGGGTCGGCCAGACCGTGCGCCGCCAGCGCGCATCGGGGTCATCGGCTGCGGCGCGCGCGCGCGACTGCACGAAAAGATAGATGGAGTAATCGACCGCCTCGCCGATCAGGGTCACCCCGAAGCCGAGCGTCACGCCCTGCACCACCCCGAAGCGAAGCGCCACGGCCGCCACCCCGGCGAGCGCCCCGGAGGCGACGGGCGTCAGTCCGAGCGCCAGCGCCGGCAGCGAGCGGTAGGCGAGCAGCAGCAGCGTCAGGATGAGTGCGCCGCTCACCCCCGAGAGCAGCAGCACCTGACGCTCGATGTTCCGGCGCGCGGCCACGGCAAACACCCCCGGACCGGTCATGCGCAGCGTGGCGCGCGCCTGCAGCCGCGCCCGGGCGGCCGCGAACGCGCGGCGGATCGCGCGGATCGCGCGCGCCTGTCCGCCGGTGTCGGCGCCCGCGGCGCGGGTGCGCGCGAGCAGCAGCGCGAGCCGCCCGTGCGAAGAGGCCCAGACGCCGTGCGAGCTGTGCGGCGGGCGGTTGCCGCTCAGCGCGCCGAGCACACTCAGCATCTCGCCGGTGGGGTCGGCGCGCAGCGTCGAGGCGGGCAGGCCCGAGGCGATAAGCGCGAGCGTGTTGCGTATCGCCGCGCGCAGCCCCGCCACGGTGAAGCGCTGGGCGCTCACCGTGTCGCTGAGCAGGTAGCGGTGCGCGAACAGGAAGGCCTCGTCGCGCCGGGCGGCGGCGCTCGCGCCGTTCTCGACCGACACGAAGCGCGCATCGGCGGTGAGGCTGCCGGCGAGCGCGCGCGAGAGGCGCGCGCGGGTGGCGGCATCGGAGCCGCCGATGGCGATGATGATGAGGCGCGAGGCGACGCCCCGGCGCAGCTGCTCGACGAGCAGGCGCTGCCCGGGCGTGGGCGAAGCGGGCAGGAACGCCGAGAGACCGGCGGAGTAGCGGGCGCGCGCGACGATGAGCGCGGCCGCCACGGCGAGCCCCGCCCACACCAGCACCGGTAGGCCCGCCCGTCTCATGGGGCCGGCGCAGGCCCCAGGGTCATCCGCGAGTGATCGCCGTTGGTCTTGAGGAGATCGACCGAGCGGATGTCGGCGCGCGCCCCGTCGATGCGGATGCGGCGAAGGTGACTGGAGCGGGCCTGCCGCGGCCGCAGCGTCAGGGTCCAGCGGGCGAGGGTGCCTGCGAAGCTCACCCGGAACAGCCGCTCGAGCGCCGCGCGGTTGCCCGAGAGCGTGTCGCTCACCGCCTCGATGTAGGGCGCGATCTGCCGATGGGCGCTGAGGTCGATGTGGTAGGTGTGGCCGCCGCGGGTCGCGCTGAGGGCGCCGTGATCGAAAACCAGGGTGATGCGATGCGGCTTCAGCGTGCGCTTCTCGAGGTGATCGGGCGCGTCGTAGATCAACACGCCGGAGCTGCTCAGCGGCCGGGTGAGGACGGTGAGGTAGTCCCGCTCGATGAAGGTCGCCTCGCCGTGCTTGCGCTGCGCGAGCAGGGCCATGAGGCGCTCGAGCGGCGCCCCTGGGGCGGCGGGCGCCGCGGCCGCGGCGCCCTGGCACAGGGCCAGCGCACAGAGCAAGAGCAGCCGCGGCAGAGCGCCCCTACGCATGGGCCCAGAAGTCGTGAAAGTTGAACCAGTTGTCCGGGTGCTCGCGGCAGTAGTGCTCGAGCCGCCCGGCGTAGCGCACGATGGCCGCCCGGATGGCCGCCTCGCGCCCCTCGCGCGGCACGGCCGTGAAGTCCGCGAGCGGCTCGAACACCACCCGGTAGCGATTGCCTCCGAGATACAGGCCGAGCATCAGCGTCACCGGGCGCTCGAGCAGCGCCGCGGCGCGGAATGGGCCGATGGGAAAGCGCGCCGGCGCGCCAAGAAAGCTCACGCACTCGGTGGGCTCCTGCCCGCGCGTTCGATCGGCCAGCATGCCGACGAACACGCCCTCATCGAGCAGGTCGCGCACCTGAAGCAGGGCGAGCGGACTGCCGAGCCCGACGATGTCGGCGGCCGCGGCCGGATTGATCGCCGCGAGCGCGGTGTTGATCTTGCGGGCGTTGCGCTCGTACATCACCATCGCCAAGCGCAGCTCGCGGTGGCGCCGGCCGGTGGCGCGCGCCGCCTCGAAGCTGCCGAGGTGCGCCCCGAAGAGCAGCGCGCCCTCGCCGGGGGCGAGGCGCTCATGCATCGCCTCCTCGCCGGCCACCTCGAAGTCGAACAGGTCGAAGCGCCCGTTGAGCAGGTAGAGCCGATCGTGGATGGTGGTCGCGAAGCTCATGAACTGGCGGAAGCGCTCCGAGGCGCGCGGCCGCCGGCCGAGCGCCCGGCGCAGGTATTGAAGCGAGGCGCGCCGCGCCCGCGGCGCGAACAGGAAAAAGTACGCGGCGATGCCGTACAGGACGACGCGGCCGGCGCGCCGGCCCGTGCGCAGGGAGAAGCCGGCCATCAGGCGCAGCAGCAGCAGGCTGCCGCGCTCGCGGCGGCGCGACCACCCGGAAGCGCTGCTCGAGGCGGCTGCCTCAGCCATGGGGCGCCAGGGTGCCGGTGACGATCGGCCGCTCGCCCTCACGGATCGTGAAGCGCAGAGTCCCGGAGGCGGTGCGCTCGTAGTCGAGAAGCAGCCCGGCCCCGTCCGCGACGGCGCCGAGGAACTTCACCGAGCCGATCCGCCAGAGCCGCCCGCTCGAGGCCTCGGCGGTCTCGATGGCGTGCAGGGCCTCATCGAGCAGCACCGCCCCGGGCAGGAGGGGCTCGTCCGGGAAGTGGCCTTCCAGGGCGGGGTGCGGCCGCGGCAGTGCGAGCGGCAGGCTCATGCCTGGCGGCGCAGCGGGTGCGCGAGCAGCGCGCGCAGCGCCTGTTGGGGGAGCTTGCCGGTGCCGTTGCGCGGCAGCCGCTCGAGGAGCAGCAGCGGCCGCGGCAGAAACACCGGATCGATCCGCAGGCGCAGCGCCGCGAGGATGTGCGCGGCATCGAGACTCGGGGCGACCGCCGCCGCGGCGACCCGCGTGATGCCGAGCTCGTCCGCCCGGGACTGCCCGGGAAAGAAGAAGGCCCCGTCGAGCACGCCCTCGATGCTGGTGAGCTGGTGCGTCAGGTAGGCGAGGGAGCTGCGCTTGCCGGCGATGTTCACCAGGTCCGCGAGCCGCCCGTGCAGCCGGAAGCGGCCGCCCTCGAGAAGCTCGAGCTCATCGCAGAGCGGCGTCGGCTGCTCGAGGTGCCCGCCGCTCGCGAAGGCGCGGCCCTCTTCGAGGGCGAGGCGGATCTCGGGCCACAGCCGCCACTCGAGCTCCCGCGCCGTACGGCGGGTGGCGAGCTGGCCGGTCTCGGTGGAGCCGTAGATTTCCATCAGGGGCCCATGGAAGCGCCGCTCCGCCTCGAGCGCAAGCGCTTGCGTCAACGGGGCGGTCGCGCAGACGATGAGGTCCGCCCGCGGCAGCTGCGCCTGCGAGTCGAGCAGCGCGCGCAGGTGAATGGGGGTCGAGGCGAGCGCCCGCGGCGCCGGGATCGAATCGAGCAGCGCACAGATGTCGGCCGGATAGAACGGGTGCTCGGCGCACAGCGCCCCGCCGCTGTGCATCGGCAGCAGCACGCTCGACTCGAAGCCATACATGTGCTGCGGCGGAACCGTCGCGAGCACCGCGTGAGGGCGGCCCTCGAGAGCGAGCCGGGCGGCGCCGCGGCGCACGCACTGCACCAGCCGCCCCCAGGTCTTGCGGTGCGGCACCGGCACGCCGGTCGAGCCGGAGGTGAACACGAACGCCACCGTGCGGTCGGACTCGATCGGCGGGACCGGCCAGAGGCCGTGTGCATCGCCCTCATACGGCGGATAGCGCATGCACGGCAGGTCGATGTCGCAGCCCGCCTCGTCGGTGAGGCAGAAGACATCCGGGGCAAAGGCGGTGAGCTGGCGCACGACCTCCGGAGTATGCGTCGGGGGCAGGAGGCTCACCCGGCCCGAGAGCACCGCGGCGGCGAACCCCACCATGAAGTGGTAGCGGTCCGCACAGACGTTGATGACGTGGCGTCCGGGCGCAAAGCGCTCGGCCAGGTGGCGCACCTCGGCGAGGAAGCGGCTCGCGCGGATGGGGACGCCGGCGCGGTACGCGACGATCGCTTCGGGGGCGGTGTGTGAGAACAGCGGGAGGGAGGACAGAGGCTATTTCGTCCTGTGCGCCGCGACGTACTCTGCGAGCCGGCGCAGCGAGCGGAAGATCTGTGCAGTCTCGGCGTCGTCGGCGCGGAGCTGCACACCGTAGTGCTTCGAGACGACGAGCGCGATCTCCAGCAGGTCGATCGAGTCCAGGCCGAGCCCCTCCCCGTACAGGCGGGCGTCGGGATCGATGTCACCGGCGGCAAGCTCGAGATTGAGCGCCCCTGTGATCAGCTCGGCCAGCTCCCTGAGCAGGCGCGCCTGGGGGTCGATCGGATGCACGGTGGCGGCGAGGTCGGACGTCGACATTGAGAAATATTACTTTTTTTGAACCGGGAGGGCGCAAATTATAGGTGAGCCGGTCGGCGCCAGGCGGGATCCGAGGCCGGTGTCAGCGGGCTGCCGGCCGGCCGCTCGCAAGCCGGGGCAGGCGGGCGAGAAAGCCGAAAAACAGCCGGATATGCATCGAGGTGAGCAGCAGGTTGTCCCGCACGTAGCGGAAATGCGACACACCGCCCTGCTCGGCGGTGAAATAGCGCACGGGGGCCGGCAGGTTCAGCGCCGGCATGCCGCCCCAGGAGAGCCGCACCGCCGCCTCGACATCGAAATCGAATCGACGCATGGCGCGGCGGTGCTCGAGCATCAGGCGCACCAGGGGAGCCATGGGATAGACGCGAAAGCCGTACAGCGAATCCTCGATGCCCGCCCCGAGCGTCTCGAGATGGGCCCACCAGTTGGAGAGGCGCCGGCCCTTGACCCGAAGCGCCGGTGCGCTGGCATCGAACAGCGGACGGCCGAGGACCATGGCCTGGGGGTGCTCGAGCGAGGCCTGCATGAAGGCCGGGATGCACTCGGCGGGGTGCTGCCCGTCCGAGTCCAGGGTGAGCGCATGCGTGTAGCCGCGGTGCAGCGCTTCGGTGAAGCCCTCGAGGAGCGCCGCGCCCTTGCCGCCGTTGCTGCGGCGCACGAGCACGGTCAGCCCGGGGTCCCCGGCCTGCAGGGCGAGGAGTGCCTCGGCCGTCCCATCGGTGCTCCCGTCCACCACCACCCACACCGGGGTCCACTGCTCGCGCGCCGCACGCACGGTCTCGAACACCTTCGGCCCGGGGTTGTAGCTCGGAATGAGCACCAGGTGGGTGCCCGAGGGCGCGCTCAAGGGCGGTTCCTGCGCGCAGGGGGCGGGTGATCGGCGGCGCCGGGCGGCTCGGCAGAGCAGGACCGCGGCTCGGCGAGCCAGGCGCGCTGCGGCGCCGCGGCGAGCTGCGCGCGGTACTCGCGCTCGAGCTCCTGCATGCAGTGCGCCACGTCGCGAGGCGGCTCGAAGCGCTGTCCGAGGCGCACGCGGTACTCGATCGGCAGCCGCGGCGCCTTGAAGAACGGCCAGCCCTTGCCGAGATAGGGCGAGTCGGTCTCGATGAGGATCACCTGGATCGGCGCGCCGGCGTGCCGGGCGATGACCGCGATGCCTCCCGTCAGGGGATTGATGGGCGAGCGGCGCGTGCGCGTGCCTTCGGGAAACAGCAGCACCGAGGAGCCCCGGCGCAGCTGCGCCACGGCCTCCTTCACCATGCGCCGCGGCGGGTCGGAGCGGATGAAGCCGGCGAGGCGCGCGCCGGCGCCGAGGAAGAGGTTGCCGAGCAGCTCGGGCTTGAGAATGCAGGCGAGGTTCGGGTGGCGGGTGAGCAGCAACAGGGCATCGAAGGCGCTCGGGTGGTTGGGCGCGAGGATGAGCGCCGGTCCCTCGCGCAGGCCATCGATGCAGCTCAACTGCAGCCGGTAGGCGCCCGTGAGGGTGAGAAAGCGGCAGAACAGGCGAAAGCCCGCCATCATGGTGTAGCGCGCCGAGGCGCGCCGCCAGCGCGCGGGCAGCGGCGCCAGCAGCACGAGCGCGAGCGCCGTCCAGGCGAGAATCATCACGGCGAGCGTCACGAGCAGGCCGTAGGTGGTGAGGTATTCCCGCAGGCGTCTCAACACGCGTCTCAACACGCGCCTCAGGCCCGCTCACCCACGGCCTCGATCTCCACCGACAGGTCGCGCCGGCAGATGTCGGCCCTCAGGTAGACCCGGGGGGCGGCCGCGCCGGCGGCCGCGTCGAGCTCGGCGCGGATGAGGGGCAGGTGAGCCGGATCACGGACGTAGACTTTGTAGATGAGGGACTCGAGGGCGAATGCGCCCGCCTCGAGCCGGTTGGCCTGCTCGAGCAGCGCCTCGATGTTGGCCAGCGTCTCGCGCGTCTGCGCCGCGGGGTCGCCCTCGTGCATGGTGCGATGGCCGAGAATGCTCGAGGTGCCGGAGATGAGCAGCGTCGCGCCGCGGTGGCGCACCAGGGCGGCGCGGGAGAAGCTCGGGGCGCGCGGGCCGTACTGCGCCGGGTAGTGGTAGGCGCTCACCTGGCGGGGGTTCTCGATGAGCTGCGGGGCGGCGCGGCCGGCGAGGAAGTAGATCGCGAGCGGGCCGCCGGAGCAGCCGAGGGCGCTCGCCGCCGGCACGTTGCCGCGCACGCTCCGTCCGCAGGCGATGAGCGCCTCCTGGCGCGCGCTGTTGAACTGGCGATAGCGCTCCGTGCCATGGCTCTCGCGGGTGATGTCGCCGATGTAGTTCCAGACACGCAGCAGGTGCGGGAAGCCGGCCGCCTCGAGCGCCGCGTGGATCTGCCGGTAGGCCCGCTGCGTTGCGCGCTCGAGCCCGGTGAGCCCGTCGCCCGCATCGTCCTCCCCGGCGTGCAGCCTGCCGAAGAGGAACGCCTCGCTGTGGGCATAGCCGACCATGCCGAGAGATCCGAAGCGGAGGGGCCCGGTGACGCGCCAGCGCTCGATCACCGGGCCGCCGCCAAGAGGGCTCATGGGCACTTCAGCGAGCGGCACGTGTGCGGGGCACTCGAGGGGCGCGTCCGCCCCGGCAGGGCCGGCGCCGAATACGGCCGCCCCCACCACATCGTCCCAGGAGCCGCTCTCGGGGCGGGTGCTCGAGATCTGCAGGCGCAGAGGATGGCGGGGCTCCATGGGCGCTCAGGGGGCTGCGGAGGCGGATTCGCGCCGGATGTCGAGCGCGTGCCGGCGCAAGGCGGCGAGGGAGCGGCGCGGCATGGCGAGCGAGGTCAGATAGTAGAGCGCCTGGAAGGCGCGCAGCGAGCGCGACGGCGGCGCGTCCTCGAACAGGTCGCCCGAGAGGAACGACAGCAGCGCCTCGCGCATGCGCAGCGGGTTGTGCGCCGCCATGAACAGCGACTGCATCGCGGGGCGCGTCATCCGGTAGATGAACCAGGCGAAGCGCCGCGGTCCGAGCCGCACCCGCCGCTCGAAGCGGCGCAAAGCCGGGCCGCTGCGCTCAGGGGCCGTGAGGCAGGTGCCGATCGCCTCGGCGGCGGCGACCCCGCCGACCATGGCGAACAGCACGCCCGAGGAGAACACCGGGTCGATGAAGGAGTACGCGTCCCCGACCAGGAGGAAGCGCCTGCCGCGCGCGCGCGCGCAGCTGTAGGTGTAACTGCCGGTCGCCTCGACGTCGGTGACCCTCTCGGCGCCCTCGAGGCGCGCGGTCAGGGCGGGCGAGAGGGCGAGGGTCTGCCGGAAGAACGCCTCGAGCGGCCGGTCGCGCCCCTTCATGTGATACGGCCAGACCACCGCCCCGACGCTCGTTGCGCCATCGGCGAGCGGAATGAACCAGAACCAGCCGTGCTCGAACCAGAAGATCGTGATGTCCCCGGCGCGCGCGGCGTCCTCGTGACGCCACGCCCCGCGGAAGTGCGCGTACATGGCGCAGCTCGCGTGCCGGGCGTTGCGCCGCTTGAGCCCCAAGCGGCTGCCGAGGAAGGTGTCGCGGCCGGAGGCATCGATCAGATAGCGCGGCCGCCAGGCGCTCGCCGTGCCGTCCTCGTGCTCGGCGCGCACGAGCACCTCGTCCCGCGAGGGAAACTCGATCTGCCGCGCCCGGCAGCCTTCGATCACCCGCGCTCCGAGGCGCGCGGCGCGGCGGATCAGGATCTCGTCGAACGAGGAGCGGCGCACCTCGTAGGCCGAGCGCAGGCAGGGGTTGCGACTGTCAGCGAAGGCAAAGCGCTCCGTCCTGCCGTGCCGCGGCGAGTAGAACTCCGCGCCGTGCTTGGGCAGGCCGATGGCGCGCACCGCCTCGGCCACCCCCAGTCGATCGAGCAGCGGCAGGTTCGCCGGCAGGAGCGACTCCCCGATATGAAAGCGCGGATGATGGGCTTTCTCGAGCACCACCACCTGATGGCCGGCCTCGGCGAGCACGCAGGCGGCGCTCGCCCCGCCCGGGCCGCCGCCGATCACCAGCACATCCGGCTGCCGCGGCGGGCTCACCGGTTGCATGCGCCCGGCCATCGCGGGCGCTTACCGCCGCTCGTGGTGAGGCGCCTGCCGGGCGCGGTGCCCCTCGAGCCGCGCCGTGTGGTCCGCCACCGTGTGGTCCGCCACCGTGTGGCCCACTTTGCGGGCGGCGCGCGCGATGGCGTGGCCGGTGTCCCGGGCGTCGCGCGCGATGGCGTGGCCGGCCCGCTTCGAATCGCGCTTGATCCGGGCGCGGGCGGGAGCGGTGTCGCGGGCCACCTTCTTGCCGAATGTGCGCGAGGCGACGGCGACCTGCCGGCCGACGTTTCGCGCGTCATGGCCGATGGTGCGCCCGACGTGCCGGGCATCGCGCGCGATCGAGTGGCCGATGCTCTTCAAGCGCCCGCCGAGGGTGTGCGGGGCGGGGAAGGCGGGCCCCGCCGCAATCGACAACAGCGCCGCGGCGAGGAGGCGGGTGGCGGGGGAGGTGGGCTTCATGTGATCCACGGCGCGAAGACTCCGGTGCTGCGAAGCAGGCGCCGCCTCCGTAGTGCAGGGCGAGGTCGAGGGCGCGTGCTCACGGAAAAGCTGATGCGGATGTTACCGCATGTTGGGCGGGGCGGTGCCATTTGTCAGCGAGTTCGGGCACACTCGCGCCGATGAGCACCGAGCGGCTGCCGATTTCCGTGCTGAGGCCCCGGCTCGTTCCCGGCCGCTGGGACAGCCTCGCTTTCGTGCTGGTGGTGGCGGCGCTCGTGTACCTCGCCCATGCGGGTCTCGGGCTCGTCGCGCCGCTCTCGCACCTGACGGCCGAGCGCATCTCGCTCAATCCCTGGGCGCTGCCCGGCTACGCGGCGCAGACCGCGCTGCGCATGCTGGTGGCGATGGGGGCGTCGCTACTCTTCACGTTCACCTACGCGACGCTCGCGGCCAAGAGCCGGCGGGCCGCGGCGGTGCTGGTGCCGCTCCTTGACATCCTGCAGTCGGTGCCCATCCTCGGCTTCTCGTTCACCATCGTGTTCTTTCTCTCGCTCACCCCCGGCCGGGTGGCGGGCGCGGAGTTCGCCGCCGTGTTCCTGGTGTTCACCAGCCAGGCATGGAACATGGCCTTCAGCTTCTATCACTCGCTGCGCAGCATTCCGGCGGAGCTCGATGAGGCGGCGAGGAGCTTTCACCTCGGCCCCTGGATGCGCTTCTGGCGCCTGGAGGTGCCGTTTGCCATGCCGGCGCTCATCTGGAACATGATGATGTCCATGTCGGGCGGCTGGTTCTTCGTGGTGGCCGCCGAGGCGATCAGCGTGGGCCATACCACGGTGACGCTGCCCGGGATCGGCTCCTACATCGCCAAGGCGATCGCCGCGCGCGACCTCGGGGCGATCGGCTGGGCGATCGCCGCCATGGCGGTGGTGATCCTCATCTACGATCAGATCATCTTCCGCCCGCTCATCGCGAGCGCCGACTGGTTTCGCCTCGAGCAGGAGACCGGGCTCACCCCGAGCCGCTCCTGGGCGCTCACCATGATGCGCCGCTCCCGGCTGCTCTCGCTCGGGGCGCACACGTTCGGCGCCCTGGTGCGCCTGGGGTTCAACCGCGGTCCCTTGCGTCCGCCGCGCCCGCGCCCCGAGCGGCGGCGGGGACGGCTCGCGGACATCCTTTGGTCTGTCGGGATCGCGCTGCTCGTGGGGCTCGCGGTGTGGAAGATCCTGAGCTATGTGCTCTCGAGCGTGCCCTCGGGGCAGATCGGGCACGTGGTGGTGCTGGGGCTGTACACGTTGACGCGGGTCGCGGTGCTGATCGGGCTCGCGACCGTGGTGTGGGTGCCGATCGGGGTGCACATCGGGCTGCGCCCGCGCCTGGCGGCCGCGGTGCAGCCGGTGGCGCAGTTCCTCGCGGCCTTCCCGGTGAACCTCCTGTTTCCCGTGGTGGTCTCGGGCATCGTTTTCTTCAAGCTCGATCCGAACATCTGGCTGAGCCCGCTGATGATCCTCGGCACGCAGTGGTACATACTGTTCAACGTGATCGCGGGCGCCTCCTCGCTGTCGACGGACCTCAAGTACGTGGGCGAGAATCTGCACGTGCGCGGCTGGCTGTGGTGGCGCCGGATCGCCCTGCCGGCGGTGTTTCCGTTCTACCTCACCGGGGCGATCACGGCCGCGGGCGGCTCGTGGAATGCGAGCATCGTGGCGGAGGTGGCCAACTGGGGCAACAAGCACCTCGTGGCCAAGGGCCTCGGCGCCTACATCGCCACTGCCACCGCGGCGGGGAATTTCCCGCGCACCGCGCTCGGCATCGTGGTGATGAGTGTGTTCGTGGTCGCCATCAACCGGTTGTTCTGGCGGCCGTTGTATGCGCGCGCCGAGCGTCAATTCCGCATGAGTTGAGCGCAGCAGCCGTGAGGGACCGTCCGATGAGCGCCAACCCGCGCCCCGCCGCCGCCGAGCCGCTGCTCGAGGTGCGGGGCATCGGCAAGAGCTTCCTGAAGCCCGACGGCGATGAGCTGGTGGTGCTCGATGAGGTGAGCCTCACCCTTCGCGCGGGGGAGATCGTCGGGCTCCTCGGCCGCTCCGGCTCGGGCAAGTCGACGCTGCTGCGCCTCATCGCCGGCCTCGATGAGCCCTCGCGCGGCGAGGTGCGCTACCTCGGCGCGCCCGTCGCCGGGCCCGCCGAGGGGATCTCGATGGTGTTCCAGAGCTTTGCGCTGTTCCCCTGGCTCACGGTGCTCGGGAACGTGCAGCTCGGGCTCGAGGCCTTGAGGCTGCCGGAGGCCGAGATCCGCAAGCGCTCGCTCGAGGCGATCGACCTGATCGGCCTGGACGGGTACGAGTCGGCCTACCCGCGCGAGCTCTCCGGCGGCATGCGCCAGCGCGTGGGCTTTGCGCGCGCGCTGGTCGTGCACCCGAACATCCTGCTGATGGACGAGCCGTTCTCCGCGCTCGATGTGCTCACCGCCGAGACGCTGCGCAGCGACTTTCTCGAGCTGTGGGGCGAGGGCGAGCTGCCCATCCGCTCGGTGCTGCTCGTCACCCACAACATCGAGGAGGCGGTGCAGCTGTGCGATCGGCTGCTCATCTTCTCGACCCACCCCGGACGGGTGGTGAGCGAGATCCTGATCGATCTGCGCCAGCCGCGCGCCACCGTCGATGCGACCTTCCGCGCGCTGGTCGACCGCGTCTACACCGAGATGACCGCCCACCCGCGCACGGCGCGCGAGGGCGCCCGGGCCGAGCGGATCGCGGCCATGACGCTCGATGCCGCGCTCGTGCACGTCTCGCCGAACCTGATGGCGGGCCTGATGGAGGCGGTGAGCGAGCCGCCCTACCGGGGCAGGGCGGACCTGCCGGCGATCGGCCAGGCGCTGCACATGGAGGCCGATGACCTGTTTCCGTTGACCGAGGCGCTGCAGCTGCTGCGGTTCGCGGAGGTCGAGGGAGGCGACATCCGTCTCACCGAGGCGGGCCTCGCCTTTGCCCGCTCCGACACCGACGAGCGCAAGACGCTCTTCGCCCGGCACCTGTTGGGGCACGTGCCGCTCGCCGCGCACGTGCGCCGCGTCCTCGATGAGCGCAGCAGCCACCGGGCGCCGAAGAGCCGCTTTCTCGATGAGCTGGAGGACTACATGACCGAGGAGGCGGCCGAGCAGACGCTGCGCACGGTGATCAGCTGGGGCCGCTACGCGGAGATCTTCGCCTACGATGACCAGCGCCAGGTGTTCACGCTGGAGAATCCGACTTGACCGAGAGCGAGCGGCCCGCGCGCACGTGCCTGCTCATCGTCGACGATGACCGCGAGCTTTGCGCGATGCTCGCCGAGTACCTCGGCCCCGAGGGCTTCGAGGCGCAGACGGCCGCCACGGGCAGCGAGGCGCTCGAGCGGCTCGCCCGGGGCGGGATCGACCTGGTGGTGCTCGATGTCATGCTGCCCGAGCTCTCCGGGTTCGAGGTGCTGCGCCGGCTGCGCGCGGTGAGCGCCGTGCCGGTGCTGATGCTCACGGCCCGCGGCGAGGAGGTCGATCGGGTGGTCGGCCTCGAGATGGGCGCCGACGATTATCTTGCCAAGCCCTTCAGTCCGCGCGAGCTCGTGGCGCGCATCCGCGCGATCCTGAGGCGCATTCCGGCCGAGGCGGCGCCGGCCGGCGGCGCGCTGAGCTTCGGGCCGCTCACGCTCGATCCGAGAGCGCGCCGGGCGCAGGTCGAGGGCGAGGACCTGATGCTCACCAGCGCGGAGCTGCGCATCCTCGAGCTGCTGGTGCTCGCCGACACGCGCACCGTGGGCCGCGAGGAGCTGATGCTGCAGGCGCTCGGGCGGCGGCTGCTGCCGACCGACCGCAGCCTCGACACCCATGTCAGCAATCTGCGCCGCAAGCTCGCCCGCCGCACCGACCGCATCAGCATCCAGGGCGTGCGCGGGGCGGGCTATGCGCTCACGCAGAGATAGGCTTTAAGATCGCGCGATGCACTCGCTGTTCTGGAGGATCTTCTGGTCGTTCTGGCTCGCCATCGTGCTCATCCTGATCGGCACGGTGACCGCGGCGGTGAACGAGGCCTTCCTGCACCGCGCGCAGATGCCGTGGGTGCAGCGCGGACAGCTGTTCACCCAGGCCGCCCAGGCGTTCGAGTCCGGGGGGGCGAAGGCGCTCGATCGCTGGCTCGCCGAGCTGCGGGCCTCGCACGGGCGCTTCTCGCGCCGCACCTATGTCATCGGCCCGGACGGACGGGATCTGCTCGGCCGGCGGCTGCCGCGGTTCCTGCGCCCGTTTTTCACGCCCGCGCCGCTCGCCGGCCACCCCCATGCGCCCCCCGCGCCCCCGATCAGCGGCACGCTGGTGCTGGTGACCCCCGAGGGGCGCGTCTATCAGGTGGTGGTCACGGTGTTGCATCACCATCCGTTTTTCTTTTTCGGCGCGCTGGGGCTGCCGGGGGTCGCCGGCACCACCCTCGCGGTGGCCCTGGTGGTGAGCACCGTGATCTGCCTGCTGCTCGCGCGCTACCTGGTCGGGCCGATCGCGCGGCTGCGCCAGGCGGCGCGCCGCGTCGCGTGCGGGGATCTCGATGTGCGCGTGCGCCCGGGGCTGAAGCGCCGTCACGATGACCTGGCGCGGCTCGCGGAGGATTTCGACGCCATGGCCGAGCGGGTGAGCGGCCTGCTCGAGTCCAAACAGCGGCTGCTGCGCGATGTCTCGCACGAGCTGCGCTCCCCGCTCACCCGGCTGCAGCTCGCCCTCTCGCTCGCCTCGCGCAACGAGGAGCTGCCGCGCCAGCTCGAGCGCATCGGCCGGGAGGCCGACCGGCTCGAGCACCTGATCTCGCGCATGCTGAAGCTCGCGCGCCTGGAGCGCCAGAGCGGCCGGATCGAGGGGGTCTCGCTCGATGTGAACGAGTTGCTGCGCGACATCCTGGCGGACGTCGGGATCGAGGCCGAGGCGAGAGGGTCGTTGGTGACGCTGAGCGGCGACGGCGCACTGCGCACTCGCGGGGATCCGGAGCTGCTGCGCAGCGCCTTCGAGAATGTGATCCGCAACGCCCTCGGCTACGGGCCGGCAGGCTCGGCGGTCGAGGTAACGGCCCGGGGAGGGGAGGACATCGTCGTCACGGTGCGCGACCGCGGTCCTGGGGTGCCGGAGAAGGACCTGCAGGCGATCTTCGAGCCTTTCTACCGTGTCGATGCGGCGCGCGACCGCGCCGGCGGCGGGGAGGGCCTGGGGCTCGCGATCGCCGCGCGCGCCATGGCGCTGCACGGCGGCAGCATCGAGGCGAGCAACGTGCCGGGCGGGGGCCTTGCGGTCACGCTGCGCCTGCCGGTGCGGGGCGAGGCGCGAAGCGCCGCTGTGCCGGGCGGGTGAGCGGCCCCCGGCGCCTGCCGTGAGGGAGGCGCTGCGGGCGCACCGCGGCCCGGATCGTGAGCCGGAGGTCCGTGCCGCCGAGGGCGCGGCCGGCGCCGCGATCGCCTCATGGAGGGGCCTTTCCTGTACCATGCAGTGCCTTGAACCGCTCGTGGACCCAGGCGCCGCTCAACGTGTCCGACCCTTCCCAGCCCGAGTTGCCCCTGCCCGAGGCAGAAACCCAACCCAACCCCGATCCCGATGCGCCCCGTGCCGCGGCGCAGCCGCCCGAGTCGCCCGAGCCGCTCGTGCCGCTGGATGCGCCCGCGGTGCACGTGCACGTGCGCACGCTCCGCGATCGCTTCTTTCGCCGCGTCAACAGCAACACCCGCCGCCTGTTCCTGCAGGTGGGGCTGCCGTGGATCGCGGCCGTGGTCGTGGGCCTGATCGGTGTGCTGTACGCGCGCTGGACCGCCGATGCCTACGATGTGTTCCGCGACTGGATCCGCGGCCGCGCCTGGCTCGCCTTCGCCATCACCCCCGCTCTTACGGTGTTCGCGGTCTACTGCACACGGCGCTGGTTCTACGGCGCCGAGGGCGGCGGCATCTCGCAGGTGATCGCCGCGATTCACGGCCCGCGCGAGAAAGACGGCTCGCTGAGGATGAAGTACTTTTTCGGGCTGCGCATCATCATCGGCAAGATCGCCATGTCGGTGGTGGGGTTTCTCGCCGGACTGAGCATCGGGCCGGAGGGCCCGACGGTGCACCTCGGGGCGGCCATCATGGCCGAGACCCGGCACTTCTATCCGCAGCGCACCCAGGCGCTCGAGCGGCGGCTGCTGCTCGCGGGGGCCGCCGCCGGGCTGTCCGCGGCGTTCAACACCCCGCTCGGCGGGGTGATCTTCGCCATCGAGGAGCTGGCGCGCAACTTCGAGACGCGCACCAACGGCACGATGATCACCGCGGCGGTGTTCGCCGGCCTGACCACGGTCGCCCTGGCGGGCAATTACCTCTATTTCGGCCAGCTCAACGTCACCTCCAGTGTGAGCTTCGCCTTCGTGCTGCCGGTGATCGCCGCGACGGTGTTGTGCGGGCTGCTCGGGGCGGCGTTCACCTATGCGCTGTTGCACTGGCGCCGGTGGTTGCCGGCGCGGCTGCGCGATTTCAAGTCCGGCAAGCCGCTGTGGTGGGCGGGCACGTGCGCGCTGGTGGTCGCGGCGATCGGGGTGGCGACCCACGGCCAGACCTGGGGCAGCGGGTACGACCAGGCGCGCGCGCTCCTGCACGGTACGGCGCCGCTCAGCATGGCCTTTGGCGCGACCAAGTGGGTGTCCATGGTGCTCACCAACCTGGTGGGGATTCCCGGCGGGCTGTTCTCCCCGTCGCTTGCGATCGGGGCGGGCATCGCGCAGTGGGTGCACGCGATGTTCGCCTGGACGTCCATGGCGGCGGTGATCGCGCTGTGCATGGCGGGGTATCTGGCGGCGGTCACGCAGTCCCCGCTCACCTCGTTCGTCATCGTGATGGAGATGACCAACGGCACGGCGATGGTGATCCCGCTGATGGCGGTGGCGCTCGCCTCCGCGCGGGTCGCGGGCCTGTTCACGCCGCCGCTGTATCACGCGCTCGCCGAGGAGCGGTACTACCACTATCAGCCGCCGCCGGAGAGCCGGATCAGCCCTCCGCAGGCCTGAGAGGCCCGGATCCGGCGCTGCAAGCGCCGGGAATTTCCCGCCCCGGGCGGTGGTCGAAGCTGCGGCGCCCGACCTCGCACAGGCCCGATCTGTGTTGCAGGGGGTTCAGAAATCTTCAGAAATCTCCCTTCCGCGCCCACCGGGCGCTCAGGGGAGGGATGGTAGGCTTGTCGCATGGACTTGCATGACGCCCCAGAGCGAACCCTCCCTGACCCGCTTGCCCTGAAGCAGGCCGTCCCGGGCGAGGCGCTGCCGGCGCCCGCCGCCCGCGTGCCAGCGGGGCCCGAGGCGGCGGCCGAGGAGGCGCGGGTGAGGCGCCACCGGCGCGTCGCCTGGATCGGGCTCGGGGTGTTGCTCGCCCTGATCGGCCTCGCCATCTACCGCCATCGCGCGAGCGAGGGCAGCGCGGCCTCCCGCGGCTTCGGCGGCCCGATGCCGGTGACCGTGGCAAAGGCCGCCACCGCGGACGTGCCGGTCGTGATCGATGCCCTGGGCACTGTCACGCCGCTCGCCACGGTGAACGTGCGCCCGCAGGTGAGCGGGCCTCTGGTGAGGATCGCCTTCAAGGAAGGCCAGATGGTGCGCGCCGGGGCGCTGCTCGCCGAGATCGACCCGCGCCCCTACCAGGCGCAGCTCGACCAGGCCCTCGGCCAGCTCGCCACCGCCGAGGCCGCCCTCGGCACCGCCCGGATCGATCTTGCCCGCTACCAGCGGCTGCTCGCGCAGGACTCGGTCGCCCAGCAGACTTACGCCGATCAGCTCGGCACCGTGCAGCAGGACGAGGCCATCGTCGAGACCGACAAGGCGGCGGTCGAGACCGCCCGGCTCAACCTGAGCTACTGCCGCATCCGCACGCCGGTCGCAGGCCTGGTCGGGCTGCGCCAGGTGGACATCGGCAACCTCCTGCAGGCGAACCAGACCACGCCCATCGTCACCGTGACGCAGATGCAGCCGATGTCGGTGCTGTTCTCGGTGCCGCAGAGCGATCTTGAGCAGATCTTGCGCCCGATGCACGCCGGCAAGCGCCTCGAGGTCGAGGCCTACAGCCGCGACATGCGCCACCTCATCGCCACCGGCTCGCTCGCGAGCATCGACAATCAGATCGACACGAGCACCGGCACGCTGCAGATGCGCGCGCTGTTCACCAACACCGCCTCGCAGCTCTTCCCCAACGAGTTCGTGAACGTCAAGCTGGTGGTGCGCACGCTGAAGAACCAGGTGGTGGTGCCGGGCGCGGCCGTTCAGAACGGCCCCTCGAGCCACTTCGTCTACGTGCTCGAGCCGGGCGAGACGGTGCGGCTGCGCAACATCCTCACCGGACCGACCGACGGGGCGCTGATCGCCGTCACGAGCGGCCTGAGCGCCGGGGAGACGGTGGTGACCGACGGGGCCGATGAGCTGCGCGACGGGGCGCGGGTGCGCATTCCCGGGCAGAAGAGCGCGCTCGGCGGCGGCACGGCCGGCGCCGCGAGCGCGGCTGCCCGCTGCGCGCGGCTCGCCCGGGCGATGCACGGCGCCAGCGCCCTGAGCGCCAAGTCCCTCGCCCGCGCCTACCGGCGCCTGGGCTGCTCCCGGCGGGCGAGTACCCCATGAACCCGTCCCGGCCTTATATCCTGAGGCCGGTCGCCACCTCGCTGCTGATGGTTGCGATCGTCATCCTGGGGGCGATCGGCTATCTCATGCTGCCGGTGTCGACGCTGCCGGAGGTCGACTATCCGACCATCGTGGTCTCGACGTTCCTGCCCGGGGCGAGCCCGGATGTGATGAGCGCCACGGTCACCGGGCCGCTCGAGCGGGAGTTCGGGCAGATGTCGGGCCTCGACCAGATGTCCTCCAAGACCTCCGCGGGCGCCTCGCAGATCACGCTGCAGTTCGACTTGAGCCTGAACCTCGATGTGGCCGAAGCGGAGGTGCAGGCCGCGATCAACGCCGCGCAGATGCTGCTGCCGCAGAGCCTGCCCGCCCCGCCGATCTACGCCAAGGTCAATCCGGCGGACGCGCCCATCCTCACCCTCGCGCTCACCTCGCGCGCCATGCCGATCACCGAGCTCGAGAGCCTCGCCGACACGCGCATCGCCGAGCGGATCTCCCAGGTCTCCGGGGTGGGGCTGGTGAGCCTGAACGGCGCGCCGAAGCGGGCGGTGCGCATCGAGGCGAACCTCGATCAGCTCGCCGCCTACGGCCTGAGCCTCGATGATCTGCGCACCACCATCGCCAATTCCAACTCGGACGCGCCCAAGGGCAATTTCGACGGCCCGGCGCACGCCTACACCATCGACGCCAACGATCAGATCACGAGCGCCGCCGAGTACGCGAACCTCGTGGTCGCCTACCGCAACGGCGCGCCGGTGTTCCTGAAGAACGTCGCCACGGTGAAGATGGGCTCGCAGAACAACCAGATCGCGAGCTGGGTGAACGACACCCCCGCGGTGCTGATCGACATCCAGCGCCAGCCGGGGGCCAACGTCATCCAGACGGTGAACCGCATCCGCGCGCTGCTGCCGCAGCTGCGCGCCTCGCTGCCGGCGAACGTCAGCCTGCGGGTGGTGACCGATCGCACCCAGACCATCCGCGCCTCCGTCGATGACGTGCAGTTCGAGCTCGTCCTCGCCGTGGCCCTGGTGGTCATGGTGATGTTCCTCTTCCTGCGCAACATCCCGGCGACCATCATCCCGAGCCTGTCGGTGCCGGTGTCGCTCATCGGCACCTTTGCGGTGATGTACCTCGCGGGCTTCAGCCTGGACAACCTCTCGCTGATGGCCCTCACCATCGCTGCCGGGTTCGTGGTCGATGACGCCATCGTCATGATCGAGAACGTCTCGCGGCACATCGAGAAGGGCAAGCCGCCGCTCGAGGCGGCGCTCGAGGGCGCAGGGGAGATCGCCTTCACCATCGTCTCGCTCACCATCTCGCTGATCGCGGTGCTGATTCCGCTGCTGTTCATGCGCGAGGTGGTCGGGCGCCTGTTCCGCGAGTTCGCCATCACGCTCTCGATCGCGATCCTCATCTCCGCGGTGGTCTCGCTCACGCTGGTGCCGATGCTGTGCGCCAAGCTGCTGCGCCCGCACGAGCAGACCTTGCGCCGCCAGGGCCGGTGGGCGCACAAGGCGGAAGCCTGGTTCAACCGCCTGATCGAATCGTACGGGCGCGGGCTCACCTGGGCGCTCGAGCGCCAGCCGCTGGTGCTCGGGGTCGCCGTCGGCACGCTCGTGCTGACGGTGCTGCTGTACATCGTCATCCCGAAGGGCTTCTTCCCGCTGCAGGACACCGCGCTCCTGCAGGCGACGACCACCGGTCCGCCGTCGATCTCCTTCAAGGCCATGGCGGGGCGCGAGCAGGCGCTCGCCGATGTGCTGCGGCACAACCCCAACGTCGTCAGCCTCACCTCCTTCATCGGGGTCGGCAGCAACAACATGACGGTCAATCAGGGACAGATGCTGATCAACCTGACGCCCAAGGACGCGCGCTCGGCCGGCATCACCACGGTCATGAATCAGCTGCTCGCGGCGGCGCGCGCGGTGCCGGGCATCCACCTCTCGCTGCAACCGGTGCAGGACCTGACGATCAGCTCGATCGTCGGCCGCTCGCGCTATCAGTTCATTCTCGGGGCGGCCGCCCGCCGCATCCTCGAGCCCTGGGTGCCGAAGCTGCTCGCGGCCCTGCGCCGCCAGCCTGCGCTCGAGCACGTCTCGACGAGCTTCACGGAGGACGGGCGCACCATCCAGATCGACGTCGATCACGGCACGGCGGCGCGCTTTGGCATCACCGATGCCACGATCGACAATGCGCTCTATGACGCCTTCGGCCAGCGGATCATCTCGACGATCTACACCCAGTCGAGCGACTATCGAGTCATCCTCACGGCCGATCCGGCCCTCTCGGACAGCGTGCGCGCGCTCGACACGTTCTACATTCCCTCCGCCGGCGGGGGACAGGTGCCGCTCGGCTCCATCGCGCGCATCACGGTGAAGAGCGCGCCCCTGACGCTCGATCATCTCGGCCAGTTCCCCGCGGCCATGTTCTCCTTCGACACCGCTCCGGGGGCCTCGCTCGGGGCGGCGGTGAACGCCATCCGCGACACCGAGCGCCGGATCGGCCTGCCGGCGAGCATCACCACCACGTTCCAGGGCGAGGCGCTCGCCTTCGAGTCCAGCCTCACGAGCGAGGTGCTGCTGCTGCTTGCGGCGATCGCGACGGTCTACATCGTGCTCGGCGTCCTCTACGAGAGCTACATCCACCCGCTCACCATCCTCTCGACGCTGCCCTCGGCGGGCATCGGGGCGCTGCTCGCGCTGATGATGGCGGGGGAGAGCCTGGACATCATCTCCATCATCGGCATCGTGCTGCTGATCGGCATCGTCAAGAAGAATGCGATCATGATGATCGACTTCGCGCTCAATGCCGAGCGGCGGGAGGGCAAGAAGCCGCGCGAGGCGATCTACGAGGCGGCGCTGCTGCGCTTCAGGCCCATCCTGATGACCACCGTGGCGGCGCTGTTCGCCGCGCTGCCGCTCATCCTCGGCACGGGCACCGGCTCGGAGCTGCGCCGGCCGCTCGGCCTGTCGATCGCCGGCGGGCTGCTGCTGAGTCAGCTGCTCACGCTGTTCACCACGCCCGTGGTGTATCTGTTCTTCGACCGGCTGGCGCGACGCGCGAAAGCGTGGGCCGGCGTGCCGCTGCGAGCCTCCGGACCGCTGTCCATCGAGCCGCCGTGAACATCTCGCGCCCGTTCATCACCCGGCCGGTGGCGACGACGCTGCTGTCCTGCGGGCTGGCGCTCGCCGGGCTCATCGCCTACTTCCTGATTCCGGTCTCGGCGATGCCGCAGGTGGACTTCCCCGCCATCGTGGTCACGGCGCAGCTGCCCGGGGCGAGCCCGCAGACGGTCGCCACCAGCGTCACGACGCCGCTCGAGCGGCGCCTGAGCGGGATCGCCGGGGTCGACCAGATGACCTCCCAGAGCACCGAGGGCCGCTCGCAGATCGTGCTCATCTTCAGCCTGAGCCGCAACATCCACGGGGCCGAGAGCGATGTGGAGGCGGCGATCCAGGCGGCCCGGCAGGACATGCCGGCCTCGCTGCGCAGCAATCCGCAGTACTTCGCCTTCAACCCCTCCGAGGCGCCGATCCTCATCCTCGCGCTCACCTCGAGGACGCTGCCGATCGGACAGGTGTACAACGCCGCCTCGACCATCATCGAGCAGAAGATCCTGCAGGTGCCGGGGGTGGGCGAGGTCGACATCGGCGGCAGCTCGCTGCCGGCGATCCGCATCGATCTTGACCCGCGCCAGCTCTTCAAGTACGGCATCGGGCTCGAGGACGTGCGTGCGGCGATCGCCGCGGCCAATGCCAACAGCCCCAAGGGGGCGCTGAGCTTCACCGGGCGGCGCTACCAGATCTACGTGAACGACACCGCCACGAAGGTGCGCCAGTACCGGCGGCTCCTCATCGCGTACCGCAACGGCGCGGCGGTGCGTCTGGGCACCGTGGCGAAGATCACCAGGGGCGTCGAGGACGTGCACACGCTCGGGCTTCTCGATGGCCATCGCGCGGTGGCGATGATCATCCGCAAGCAGCCCGACGCCAACGTGATCGCCACGGTCGGGCGCATCAAGGCGCTGCTGCCCTCGATCCGCGCCAGCATTCCCCGCGGCATCAGCCTCGTGGTGACTCGCGATCAGACCGGCCCGATCCGCACCTCGCTGCACGATGTGGAGATCACGCTGCTGCTCGCCGTGCTGCTGGTCGTGACGGTGGTGCTGGTGATGCTGCGCAATCCGCGCGCCGCGCTGGTGCCGGCGATCGCCGTGCCGCTGGCGCTCATCGGCACGGTCGCGGTCATCTATCTGATCGGCTTCAGCCTGAACAACCTGTCGATGATGGCGCTCACCGTGGCGACGGGCTTCGTGGTCGACGATGCCATCGTGGTGATCGAGAACATCACCCGGCACATCGAGGCGGGCGTGCCGCGCCTGCGCGCGGCGCTCGATGGGGCGCGCGAGGTCGGCTTCACGGTGCTCGCCATGAGCTCCTCCCTGATCGCGGTGTTCGTGCCCATCATCCTGATGGGCGGGCTCGTCGGACGGGTCTTTCGCCAGTTCGCCCTGACGCTCGCGATCACCGTGGCGCTCTCGCTCGTCATCTCCCTCACCACCACGCCGATGCTGTGCGGGCGGCTGCTGCGCGCCGAGCCGCGCCGGGGGCCGTTCTTTCGCGCCGTCGAGCGCGCCTTCAATCACCTGCGGGACTTCTACGACGACACCCTCGGGATGGCGATCCGCCACCCGCGCGTGGTGATGCTCGCGCTGCTCGCGGTGGTGGTGCTCAACTTTTATCTGTTCGCCATCGTGCCGAAGACCTTCTTTCCGCAGCAGAGCTCGGGCAACCTCACCGGCTTCATGGTCGCCGATCAGAGCAGCTCGTTCCTCGCCATGCAGAAGAAGCTGCGCTACGTGGTCAACATCATCAAGCGCGACCCGGCGGTCGAGCACGTGGTGGGGTTCACGGGCGGAGGGTTCTTCGGCGGCAGCAACACCGCGCACATGTTCATCAGCTTAAAGCCCCTCGCCGAGCGCAAGCTCTCGGACGATCAGGTCATCGCGCGCCTGCGGCGCGAGCTCTCCGGGTTCGCCGGCGCGCGCCTTTACCTGCAGACCGCCCAGAGCATCCACGCCGGCGGGCGCCAGAGCTACGCGCAATACCAGTACACGCTGCTCTCGGACAGCCTGCGCACGCTCGACACCTGGGCGCCGCGCATCGAGGCGGCGCTCAAGAAGGACCCGCAGCTGCGCGACGTGAACTCCGACCGCCAGCAGGCCGGCCTCGACGTGAAGCTGCACATCGACCGCCAGCTCGCCGCGCGCCTGGGACTGAACCTCTCGCAGATCGACAGCACGCTCTATGACGCTTTCGGCCAGCGCCTGGTCTCCACCCTCTACGAGGACATGAACCAGTACCACGTGGTGATGGAGGTCAACCCGAAGTTCTGGAACAGCCCCTCGACGCTGAAGGATCTGTACGTGAGCACCTCGGGCGGGGCGCTCTCGGGCACGGCCTCGACCATGGGCGCGGCCAACGCCTTTCAGTTCCCGGGCGTCACCCGTACCGGCGCGGCGCAGAACTACGCGCTCAACCAGATCGCCACCGCCCGCGGCGCGGCCTCCACGGCCGCGGCGGTGAGCACCCAGGCCGAGACCATGATCCCGCTGGCGGCGTTCGCCACGTACGGACCGGGAACGACCCCGATCGCGATCAGCCATCAGGGCCCGTTCGTCGCCACCACCTTCTCCTTCAACCTGCCGGTGGGCGAGGCGCTCGGTGTCGCGACGGCGGCGATCGAGCGCACGATGGCGGACCTTCACGTGCCGGTCTCCGTGCACGGGCAGTTCGCCGGCAACGCCCAGATCTTTCGCCAGACCGTGAGCGAGGAGCCGCTGCTCATCCTGGCGGCGCTCGCCGCGGTGTACATCGTGCTCGGCGTGCTCTACGAGAGTCTGGCGCAGCCGATCACCATCCTCTCGACGCTGCCCTCGAGCGGGGTCGGGGCGGTGCTCGCGCTGCTGCTGTTCAACGAGCCGTTCAGCCTGATCGCGCTGATCGGGATCATCCTGCTGATCGGGGTGGTGCTGAAGAACGCCATCATGATGGTGGACGTGGCGCTCGCGGCGCAGCGCACGGAGCGCACCGATGCGGCCCGCGCCATCCACGAGGCGTGCCTGCTGCGCTTCCGTCCCATCATGATGACCACTCTCGCGGCGATGCTCGGCGCGCTGCCGCTCGCGCTCATGACCGGGCAGGGCTCGGAGATGCGCCAGCCCCTTGGCATCGCGGTGGTCGGCGGGCTCGCGATCAGCCAGGTCCTCACCCTCTACACCACGCCAATCGTGTACCTCTACCTCGATCGGTTCCGACTATGGTTCGCGAGAACATTCACGCGCCGCCGCCCGGCGGCGCTGCCCGCCGGGAGTCCCGCATCATGATCCCTCGAGCGCGCCCGCTCGTTGCGGCGGCAGTGTGCGCGTCCTTGAGCGCCTGCGCCGTGGGCCCGAGCTACCATCGGCCGGCGGCGCCGCCCTCGGCGCTTTTCAAGGAGGCGCGCGGCTGGGTGCCGGCGACCCCGGCGCAGATCGTGCCGGCGCACTGGTGGTCGATCTATCACGACCCGGTGCTCTCGCGCCTGGAGCGTCGGGTCGCGGTGTCCAATCAGACCCTCAAGGCGGCGGTGGCCGCCTATTACGCGGCGCGGGAGGCGGCCGGCGTCACCCGCGGGACGCTCTTTCCCTCGATCAACCTCGGGGCCAGCCAGACGCGCAGCGGCGGCGGCGCGGCGAGTCAGTTCAGCTTCGGCGGGGCGCGCACGGCCAACCAGGCCGGCGCCGCCGCGAGCTGGGACATCGACCTGTGGGGCAAGTTGCGCCGCGAGCTGCAGAGCGCCAACGCCCAGGCGCAGGCGAGCGCCGCGGACGTGGCGGCCGCTCGGCTCTCGGCGCAGGCGACCCTGGCGCAGGACTATTTTCAGCTGCGCGCCGCCGAGCAGCAGCTGCGGTACCTGAAGCTCGCCGTGAAGGACGATAAGGTGTCGCTGCGCATCGCTCAGAACCGGGTCGAAGCCGGCGTGACGACGCTCGCGGACGTGTACTCGGCGCGCACCACGCTCGAGAGCACGCAATCCCAGGAAGACACCGCCGAGCTGACACGCGCCAACCTGGAGCACGCGATCGCGGTGCTGATGGGCGAGGCGCCCTCGCAGCTGACGCTCAGCTACGGCCGGCTTGCAGCGGCGGTGCCGGTGGTGCCGGCCGGCGTGCCCTCGCGGGTGCTGCTGCGCCGCCCGGACGTGGCCGCGGCCGAGCGTGCGGTGGCGAGCGCCAACGCCCAGATCGGCGTGGCCGAGGCGGCGTGGTTCCCGAGCCTGACGCTCTCCGGCTCGTATGACTTCGATTCCTCCGCGCTCTCGAGCCTCATCCGCGCGAGCAACGCGGTGTGGTCGTTCGGCCCCTCGATCGCCGAGAATCTGTTCAACGGCGGGGCGACGCTCGCGCAGACACGCGAGGCGCGGGCCGCCTACGACGAGGCGGTGGCCACCTATCGCCAGACCGTGCTCGACGCGTTCCAGCAGGTCGAGAACGACCTCGCGACGCTGCGCTACCTGCAAAGCGAGTATGCCGAGGAGCAACAGGCGGTGAAGGATGCCAAGCGGGCGGAGGCCTTGACGCTCAATCAGTACAAGGCGGGCGTGGCCGACTACGCGACGCTGCTCAGTGCCCAGACCGCGCGCCTCACGGCGCAGATCACCCTGGTCAACCTGCAAAGCGAGCGCCTGGTGGCGAGCGTCGATCTGATCGATGCGGTGGGCGGAGGCTGGAGCCGCTCGCAGCTGAAGCGGCGCAACGACGGCGTGCGCGAGACGCTCGGCAGCACGGTGGCGCAGCAGCGGCCCTGAGTGCGGGGGGCGGGGAGGAGCGCGCAGCGGCTTGCGGCGACGGGCCAGTCGAGCGCTTCAGCCGCATCGAGGGCGTCGAAGGCGCCGCGCGCGCAAGGCCCGTGCCTACTTCGCGGTGCCCTGCGCGGGCTTGGGCGAGCCGTGCAGCGCAAGCCATCGCAGGATGTCCGCCCGGCGCACGAGGCCGGTGACGCGGCCGTTCTCGACGACCGGCAGCTGGTTGAAATCGCGCTGCGCCAGGATATTCAATACGTCCAACACGTCGTCCCCCGGCCGCGCCACCACGAGTTGCTCCACCGGCCTCATGGCGTCGCGCACGGTCATCGTGCGGCGTTGCTCCGGGGACAAGCGCTCGATGTCGCGCTGAAACACCATTCCGCGCAGCCGCTCCTCGCCGTCCACGACGGGGAAGGCGCGTTGGTCGCTGCGCAGCATGTATCCCTCGATGAGCGTATCGAGCGGCACCTGCGGCGGCACCACCTCGAAATGGGCGAGCATGAGGCGTGAGGCCGGCACATCCTGGAGCATCTCCCGCGTGAGCAGCTGGCGGTAGCTCATCAGCGCGGCGTTGTTCAGGAACCAGCCGATGAAGGCGAGCCAGATGCCGTTGAGCAGTCCGCCGCCGAGCACCGGCACCGTGAGCCCGAGCACCATCGCGATGCCGGCGCCGATCAGCAGCCACGCGAAGCCCTGCCCGATCGCCGACGCCCAGCGCGTGGCGCGGCGCAGGTCGTGCGTGGCGCCCCACATGAGGGCGCGCAGCACGCGGCCGCCATCGAGCGGGAAGGCCGGCACGAGGTTGAAGACCGCGAGCACGATGTTGATCTGGCCGAGCCACAAGAGCAGCGTGCGTCCGGGATCGAGCCCGGCGAGAAGGTGTTGCACGCGCGCGATGCTGGCAAGGTCGGCGGCCGGCGTGCCGGCGCTCGCCGCGAGCAGGCAGAGGAGGCCGATGGCGAGACTGGTGAGCGGCCCGACGATCGCCATCCACAGCTCCGCCGGCCAGCGGCCCGGCTCGTGCTCGATCTGCGCCATCCCGCCGAACACGAACAGTGTGATGCGTTTGATCTCGATGCCGTTCAAGCGGCCCACCAGCGAATGGGACAGCTCGTGGGCGAGAACCGAGGCGAAGAACAGCAGCGCGGCGGCGAGGGCGGTGAGCCAGGCGGTCGTGGCGCTCCAGTGCGGATGCCACTGCGGGAACAGGCCCGAGGCGAGACCGGTGGTGATCAGCACGAAAATGATGAGCAGGCTCCAATCGACCGTGATGTCGATGCCGGCAATCCGCATCAGATGAAGCCCGCGCATGGAGGGTGAGTGTAGCAGTCTGTGATCTGCGACGCGAACGCGACTTCATATCGCGACGGACGGCGCGGCTTTCAACCGATTTGCGACGCAACGATCCGTGTCGATGACGCATGCCGGAGACGCGTTGAAACAGCCGCGAAAAAAGTCTACAAACACCCCTTGGCAGAGCCGGGCGAAGTGCCTAGATTGCGAAGGGTAGTTGGGCTGCGCGGGGGTGCGGGTCGCATGATCCGATGACCCACCGCGCTGCTCAGCCGACAGTGATTGGCGTCAGCAGGAGATCGTACATGCAAGTCGAAGCCGATCGAGATCGTGGTCAATCCGCGCGTCAGAGCCTGCAGACTCGGATGGCGCAGATGGAGTCGGGGATGACCGACCTCAGGATCCAGCTGGCGACGCTGATCGCCCGGCTGACGGGGGTCGAGTCGGAGCTGGCCGCGCTCAAGACGGGGGTTTGCGTCGTGGAGACCCGCCTCACCGGCATCGAGAACCGGCAACGGCATGCGGAGAGCCGGCGGGAGCGGATCGAGAGCCGCTGCTCGGATGTCGATTTCGGCGTGGACCGGGTGCAGTCCGACATGGTGACCCTCAAGGACCGTGTGCGCTGTGTGGAGCTCGATCTGCGTGAGCTGTCCGGCACCTTGGCCAGAGGCGCGCGTGCGGGCGGCGACAGCGACGCGCTGGGCCCTTTGAGCCATGCGGTGAGCCGCGCCGTGGGCTTCAAGAGCAGCTGAAGTCCGGCAGGCGGACGATCCGGCGCCGGGTCACCAAACACCCCGCCCGCCGTCAGGGACGCGGGGAGCGGGCGGGGCCGTCGCCGAGCAGCCCGCGTGCGCGCAGCACCTCGCGCATGGGGGCGAAGGAAAATTCCTGCAGCAGGCGCCCGAGGCGCTGCTCGCAGCGCCCGAGATTGGTGTAGTGGCGCAAGCGCGAGAGCGTGCCGACGCGGATGCGGGGCTGGCCGGGGTCGATTTCCCACGGATGCAGGTAGAACGGAAACGGCCGCCCCCGGGCGTTGATCTGCCTGAGGCCCGCCCGGGTGAGCCAGTACGGGAAGATGCGGAAATACCCGCCGCCGCAGACCGGCACGTTCAGTCCCATGAGCCTCGCCGGCACCATCGGGAATTCCACCAAGGTGCGCCCCGAGGGCGCGCTCACCGGTCCGGGCTCCGGGGAGGCATCGGGGATGCCGTAGCGATCGTGCCGGATGGGGAAGATCGAGGAATCGTAGGCGAACCCCAGGTCGATCAGCGTATCGAGCGCCCACAGCGTGGAGCGGACCACCGAGAAGCTTGCCGCGCGATAGCCGAGGACGGGTGCTCCGATCGCCTGCTCGAGCAGCGCCTTGGCGCGCCCGGTCTCCTCGCGGAACTGCTCGGGGCTCTGCCGGTAGATGAGCTGGTGGGAGAACCCATGACAGGCGACCTCGTGGCCGCCGTCCGCGATCCGCCGCACCAGCGCCGGATAGCGCTCGGCCACCCAGCCGAGCACGAAGAACGTCCCGCGGATCTCCTTGCTCGCCAGCAGCGCCAGCAGGCGCTGCGTATTGCCCTCGACGCGGCATTCGCGTGTGGCCCAGCTGTCCGGCGAGACCGCCGAGGCCAATGCCGCGACGTGGAAATAATCCTCCACGTCGACCGTGAAGGCGTTCACCGTTGCGGTGCCGGCCTTCGCCAGGGCGGGGTGCGGCCGGGCCGCGCTGCGGGGATCTGCCAGCATCGAGTGACTGTAGCGGATCGGGCTCGAGTCCGCTCGGCGGCGCCGCAAAAGAGCGGCCCCGCGAGGGGGCCGCTCTCGAGACACCCTGAGGTGTCGGGACGTGCCGGAATCGGTCAGCTCTGCCGGGCGCGGCGGCGCAGCAAGAGCCCGCAGCCGAGCAGACCGGCGGCGAACAGCGCGAGCGTGCCCGGCTCCGGGACGGTGGTCACCGACATCACCAGGATGTTGTCGCCCCCGGAGGTGGCCGGATCCATGACGCCCGTGCCTGGCGTGCAGGAAGGATCGTTGGTCGGGCAGGGCACATCCACCACGTACCCGAAATAGCCGCCGTTTCCAAAGCCGGTGAGCGTCACGGTATTGTTGCTGCTTCCTCCGACGCCGGCACCGAGTACATGCGTGCAGCCGCCGTTCTCGGTGCAGCCGAGCACCTGCCAGGACTCTCCACTTTGCACCGAGCCGAGCTCGAGGCCCGAAATGTAGCCGGATGAGGCGATCAGCCCGATGCCGTTCGGGTAGAAGATCTCGTTATCCCCTGTCGGGTCCGGCTGCAGGCCAAGACCGGTCTCGACCGGATTTCCCGCAGTGTACTTGTAGAAGAGGCAAGGCTCGGAGGCCGTGTCGCTGCAGTTACTGCCGGTCCATCCCCCCTGCGGCACCAGCGCGAAGGCCGTCAAGCCGGTTCCCGGGAATGAGTAGTGGCTGCCGAGGTTGGTATTGTTGAGACCCGGCCAGCCGGCGCTGAAGTTGATGGTATTCGTCGAAGAGGTCACGATCATGGTCGCGGAAGCGCTCCCGACGAAGGCCAACGACAGCGCGGCGCCCATGGCCAGCGTGCGTAACGAAAATTTGCCCATTGTATGTCCTCGTTGTGGTTCAGGCAGGTGCCGGCGAAGATAAGCAATTTCCAGGCCAGAAAAAAAGCCTTTGTGAATCAGTTGCTTGTGAATACATCGCGTTATGTTGAATGGCTTTTGTAAAGGCGATCGACATCCGCAGGCGACGGCGCGAAGGGTGTCCTCGAGTGTGGCGATGACCCCCGAATCGACGGCATCTTCACCGCCTCTTCGACAGGGGGCCTCTGCCGAAGCCGGGTGGCGGACCGTCCACCGTCGCTTCGGCTGAGCCGCGAAGGCGGCGCGGGCGGCGGCTCGGGTCCTGCCTTCAGCCGCTTCGGCCGTCCAAAACGAGTACGGCCCCGCGAGGGGGCCGTACGGTGGACCGCGGCGGGCGCTGCCGCTGGCGCGGCTCAGCCGCGAGGCTCACTCTGCCGGGCGCGGCGGCGCAGGAACAGCCCGCAGCCGAGCAGACCGGCGGCGA
This sequence comes from Pseudomonadota bacterium, assembly GCA_021792755.1. Lineage (GTDB taxonomy): Bacteria > Pseudomonadota > Gammaproteobacteria > Steroidobacterales > Steroidobacteraceae > 13-2-20CM-66-19. Next base: position 25,318 of record JAJYUA010000018.1, on the reverse strand, counting down.
ACAGCGCGAGCGTGCCCGGCTCCGGCACGGTGGTGCGCTGGCCGGCTGCGATGTTGCCCGTGAGGCCGCCCGGGGCGCACCGACCGTCGAGGACCGCGGTGCAGATGTCGGAGGCGAAATAAAAGCCTTGGCCGTTGGCGACGAAATCGCCGAGGGTGGCGTTGGCCACCGTGAAGTCAAGGTTGCCGGTGTAGGGGCGGCTGCCGCCCGTGCCGCACGCGGCGCCCGCGTCGCCTGCGTCCCCCGCGGTGCCCGCACAGGTGATCGCATAATCCCAATAGCCGGCCCCGCCGGAATGCAATCCGTTGTCCGCGCTGCTCACCGTCCAGGTGCTGCCGCTGAGTGAGCCGCCGACCACCGAGAAGCCCGAGGTCAAGCTGGTGATCGACAGCGGGGAATTGCCCATCTCCCACAGCAGCGAGTGGCCCGCTCCCGTGTCGACGAATCCCTCGGTCCCGGCCAGGGCCACCGAGACACTCACGCCGGAGCCTGCCTGGGTGAGCGTGACGGTGCCGTAGGGACCCGCGGGGGCGGTGCCGGAGCCCACGTACTGGGTGAAGGAAAACGTTTGGCTGCTCACCACGGCATTTGCCCGCGCCTGCGGCAGGACCGTGACCACCGAGGCCGCAACGGCCGTCAAGGCGAAGACCTTCACGATCCGGCGCGAGCGGGTGGATGACCTGGCGGGCGTGGTGCATCGGCTCATGGCAATTCCCCTGGACAAATTTCGATGTGAACGGACAAATGTCAGCAAAAGCCGTGCCACAGAAGTCAGTTCCTTTAGAAACAGTAGGTTGTGAGCCTCGTCGCGACCAAGATGACGGTAAAGTACGGCGGACTGTAAATTCCGCCGACGCCCCGCCGATCCTTCGAGCCGGCAGGGGGAGTGGCCCGATCGGGTCGTGGCCGGATCGGCAGCGCCCGGGGGTAAAAAAAAACGGCCCCGTGAAGGGGCCGTTTTCCTCACACCCCGGGGGGGTGTGGGACTTCGCGCAATCGCTCAGTGCTGCCGGGCGCGGCGGCGGCGGGCGGCAAGCAGCGCGCAGCCGAGCAGTCCCGCGGCGAACAGCGCCAGGGTACCGGGCTCCGGCACCGTGGTGACACTCATCAGCACGACGTCATTGGAGTTGGTGTAGGGAGTGCTGCTCGGGTCGGAGATGATCAGGTGGCTGTAGTCCATCAGGCTGGCGGAATTGAAGCTCTCGGTGAGCCCGCCCATGCCGCTGCCGAGCTGCGTCCAGCTGCTTCCGTTGTTGCTGCCGTAGACGGCCCAGGACTCTCCATTGGTGGAGGTGCCCTGGATCGAGCCGATCATCACGTCCGAAACGTGACCCGAGAAGCCCGACACCTCGATGCCGTTCGGATAGGCGATCTCGTCGTTGCTGGTGCTGCTGCCGATCGGATACGGATCGTTGCTCAAGCCCATGCCTTCCTCTTCAGCGGAGCCGCCGGCCTTGATCACCAGGTCGCCGTTTCCAGAGCCCCACGTCGAGGTCGAGCTGTTCCACATCATGGAAGTGGTGGTCAGGGATTCCGTCCCCTGGGTGAAGGTGGTGCTGGTCACCCCGAGATTCTTGTTTGAGGTGGGACTGCCGCCCAGGGAGTAAAAGTTCCACATCAGCGGCCCGGCGAAGGCCGGCGCGGCCGCTGCCGCAAGGGCCAGCAGAGCTGACGAGCATATCGCCGCATAGTTGAGTTTCATGATTGGACTCCTAGGCACCGAATTAGCGGACGTCATTTGTCCGCTCATAACAGAGCAATATCCGGGCCAATTCAAAACAACACTTAAAAATCAATCACCTATCTAGTGGCGGGTGATGCCTTCCCTTCCGATCTGTAAAGAAATCCGACGGCCCTTGGCGGCATCTCGATGCGGCTGCTCGAGCGCTCGCGAGGCTCGAGGGATCCGGAAATTCAAAGAGGATGGCCCCATGGGGCCATCCTCGCGGCGGTCAGGGTGGATGGGGTGTGCCGCGCAGGTCCCCGAGCGCTCAGCCTTGCGTCGCGCGCCGGCGGCGGGCGAGGAACAGCGCGCAGCCGAGCAGACCCGCACCGAACAGCGCGAGCGAGCCAGGCTCCGGGACGGTGCTCGTGGTGGTGGTGACGCCCGACAGGAGGATGTCATTGGAGTTGGTGTAGGGAGTGCCGCTCGGGTCGGAGATGATCAGGTTGCTGTAGCTCATCAGGCTGGTGGGACTGAAGTTCTCGATGAGTCCACCCATGCCGCTGCCGAGCTGCGTCCACGTCGTCCCATTGTTGCTGCCGTAGACGGCCCACGTTTCCCCGTTGGTCGAGGTGCCCTGGATCGAGCTGATCGTCACGTCCGAGATGTGACCGGAGAATCCCGTGAGCTCGATCCCGTTCGGGTAGTAGATCTCGTTGTCACCCAAGGGATCGCCGGTGAGGCCCAGTCCCTGCTCCGCAGCCGAGCCGCCGTTCTTGGCGTACAGATCCGCGGTGCCCGTGGTCCAGCTCGAGCCGTTCATCGAGCCACTCAGGGTCACCGACTCGGCCGTCATCGAGAGCGAGCCCTCGGTGAAGGTGCTCATCGGGGTGCCGAGATTGAGACCGGGCTGCGCTGGAGCGCCCGCCAGAGTGTCGAAGTTCCAAGTCAGCGTCCCAGCAAATACCGGAGCCGAAGCCGCAGCAAATGCGAGCAGCGTCGCCGAACACACCGCAGCAAGTTTGAGTTTCATGATTGACTCCTCGCCATCAATAGCAGGCATCATTGCCCTATGGAGTGCAGAGCAAGTTCCGGGCCAGACAATCTTTTATTTTCAATTCATGACGTTATGTAGGTCAGGTGCCCCAGTCAGGAACTACTTGTAAAAGAATTTGACATAAATGGCGACACCTCGGATCTATCGTTGCCAAGATGACACCGGCGAGGGGCGGATAGGCAGGTTCTGTTGCCATTCGGCGACGTCATTTCTGATTTTCTACCGAACCGATGACTAATGTTGGACTGGACGCGCGTCCGGGGCCATTTTTCATCCGGTCCTGCTGTCAAAGATATCGACAGCGCGGCCGCGCCGAGCTCAAGTCAAGCGTCCGAGTGGCGGCCGTGGAGGCGGGGCGTGTACTCTATACCATCCGCCGCCCGGGGAGGTTTCAGCATGTGTGATCGTGTTCTTGTCCGCTCCGCGTTGCGCGGGGGGGGATCGCGGATTCTCGTTGCGCTTTCCCTGCTGTCGCTGGCCGCCTGCGGCGGCGGCGGCGGCAGTAGCGGCAGCGGCACTGGCAGCAGCGGCAGCAGCGGCAGCGGCAGCAGTGGCGGCAGCGGCAGCAGCAGCTCTTATACCGTTTCGGGCACGATCACCGGTCTGAACAATGCGGGCCTGAAGCTGCAGGATTACTCCGGCGGGGAGACTCTCGCGGTGAGCGCCGGAGCGACCAGCTATCAATTCACCCAGTCCGTGCCGTCCGGCACCGACGTGCAGGTGAAGGTGACGGCGCAGCCCTCCTTGCAGACCTGCGCCGCCGGCGCGTCGAATTTCTCCGGACCCATCAGTGCCAACATCACCACCGACACCTTCAGCTGCACGACGCTGACGGCCAGCGTGAGCACGCTGGCGGGCTCGAGCGCGGGAAACACGGACGGCACCGGGACAACGGCCGAGTTCGACGGCCCCATCGGGGTGGCGGTGGACTCCTCGGGCGCTTTGTATGTGGCCGACAGCACCAACAACGAGATCCGCAAGATCGTGTGCACCGGCTCGACCGCCAGCACCTGCACCGTCACGACCCTGGCGGGCTTGGGCCCGACCCAGGGCGGCGATACAAACGGTCCGGGGACTTCGGCCACCTTCAACTATCCGACCGGGGTGGCGGTGGATTCCTCGGGCAACCTCTATGTCGCGGATTTCTACAACAATCAGATCCGCAAGATCGTGTGCACCGGCTCGACCGCCAGCACCTGCACGGTCTCGACATTCGCCGGCTCGGGCGCCAAGGGCAACCTGGACGGCGTCGGCACGGCGGCCGAGTTCGACGAGCCGAGCGGCGTCGCCGTGGACTCCTCGGGCAATGTCTATGTGGCCGATTACGGCAACAACGAGATCCGCAAGATCACACCGGCCGGCGACGTGACGACCCTGGCGGGCTCGGGCGCCGCGGGCAACAGCAACGGCTCGGGCACCTCGGCAACGTTCAACGGGCCCGCCGGCGTCGCCGTGGACTCCTCGGGCAATGTCTATGTGGCCGACTTCAACAACAGCGAGATCCGCATGATCAATGCCTCGGACGTGGTGAGCACTCTGGCCGGATCGGGCACGGCGGGCAACCAGGACGGCATGGGCACGGCAGCCGAGTTCGACGGCCCGAACGACGTGGCGGTCGATTCCGCAGGCAATGTGTACGTGGCGGACAGCAAGAACAACGAGATTCGCCTGGTCGCCCCGACGGGGCTGGTGAGCACGCTGGCGGGAACGGGCACGGCGGGCAACCTCAATGGCTCGGCCAGCGCGGCCGAGTTCGACAGTCCGAGCGGCGTCGCCGTGAGCGTCTCCGGGAGCACCGCGGGCAATGTGTACGTGGGCGATCTGTCCAACAACCAGATCCGCCAGATCGTGCCCTGAGCCGGAGCTGAGGCGCGGGGCGGCGGGCCCCGCGCCCGTGCCCCCGGGCGTGCGTGCGCCCGATCGCAGATTCCGCGTCGCAGGGGGCGTCGCGCCTCACCCGGCCGGTAAATCCCGGTAATCTGCCGCCCGTGCATTACGACCGCGTCGCGCTGGGCTACCTGCTCTGTGCCGTCGCCTATGCGGCGCTGCTCGGGGTGTGCCTCACGCTCTGGCGGCGGCGCCTGGCGGGCTCGGGGTTCGCCGCGGCCATCGCCGCCCAGCTCGGCTGGTCGGCCCTGCTCGGCGCGCAGGCCGCCGGGGCGCCCATCCAGGCGGGGCTTGCGATCACGGCGGAGTACCTGCGCGATCTCGCCTGGATGCTGGTGCTGGTGCGCTGTCTGCGGGGCGCGGACGCCTCGGGTACGACCCGCGCCGTGCAGCGGGCGCTCGGCGCGCTGGCGGCGGTGGTCATCGTGGCCGGCGGCCTCACGCTGTGGTCGGACCATTCGGGATTCATCTCACGGCAGATCGAGCGCTACTGGCTGTGGGGCGGGTTCCTGCTCTCGATCGGCGGCCTGGTGCTGGTCGAGCAGGCGGCGCGCAACACGCGCTCGACCCAGCGCTGGGCGCTGAAGTACGTGTGGCTCGCCCTTGGGGCGCTCTTTGCCTGGGACCTGTGCTTCTTCTCCATCGGCATGCTGCGCGGCAGCCTGGCGGGGGTCTTCTGGGCGGATCGGGGCATCGTGGATGCCGTGCTCGCCGGACTGCTGGCCGTGGGCTTCAGCCGCATCGAGGAGTGGGAGTCGGCGGCCTTCCTCCCCCCGCGCATCGTGTTCTTCAGCGCCACGCTCCTCGGGGCGGCGATGTATGTGTTCGTCATGGCGGTCGGAAGCCTTCTCGTGCGCCGTCTCGGCGGCTCGTGGGGGGAGGCGGGCCAGATGCTCTTCCTCGGCGCCGGCGCCCTGGTGCTGGCGGTTGCGGCGCTGTCCGAGCAGTTCCGCGCCTGGTCGCGGGTGACGATCGCCAAGTATTTCTTTCCCTATCGCTACGACTACCGCCGGGAGTGGCAGAAGCTCACGCGCGCGCTCTCGGTCGGCGGGCAGACGCCGATCTACGAGCGCATCGCCCAGGTCATGGCGGGCTTCATGAGCTCCCCGTACGGGGGGCTGTGGCTGAAGGACGCCGAGGGCGGCCTCGGACCGGCCGGAGGGGAACTCGCCCCGCCCTCGGCGCCGCGCGAGAGCGGCCATGCGGAGTTCTTCGACTACCTGCTGCGCAACGAATGGATCTGCGATCTCGATGAGGCGCGCAGTCCCCGGCGCGGCAAGCCCGTGCCGGCCCCGCCCCGGTGGATGCTCGAGAACCCGCGGCTGTGGCTCGTGGTGCCGCTCATCTGCGAGAGCGCGATGGTCGGGTTCGTCCTCATCGCCCAGCCGCTCGCGGCGGTGAGGCTCTCCTGGGAGGAGCTCGACCTGCTCAAGGCCGCGGGGCGCCAGGTCGCAAGCTACCTCGCCTTCGAGCAGGCCGCCAAGCGTCTCGCCGAGGCCCATCAGTTCGAGGCGCTGAATCGCCTCTCGGCGGTGCTGATGCACGACTTGCGGCACCTGATCGCCCAGCAGGCGCTCGTGGTGCAGAACGCCGCGCGCCACCGCGGTAACCCGGAATTCTTCGACGACGCCATCCTCACGATCGACAACTCCGTCAAGCGCATGACGCGCCTGATGGACGAGCTGCGAAGCGGCGTGCTCACCGAGCAGACCCATCGCGTGCCGGTGGCCGAGCTGTGCGCGGAGGCGATCCGGCGCTGTGCGGGGCAGCCGCGCCCGACGCTCGAGGTGCACGAGCGCGTCGAGGCGGTGCTCAATCGCGAGCGCCTGCTGCAGGTGCTCGAGCACCTCATCCGCAATGCCCAGGAGGCGACACCGGCGGACGGATCGGTTACCGTACGGGTTCAACGCTCGGGCCAGCAGGCCCTCATCGAGGTGGCCGATACCGGCTGCGGCATGGACGAGGCGTTCGTGCGCCACAAGCTGTTCGCGCCTTTCGAGACCACCAAGGGGGAGAAGGGCTTCGGCATCGGGGCCTACCAGGCGCGCGAGTTCGTGCGCAAGTGCGGCGGCACCATCGAGGTCGAGAGCCGCCCGGGACGCGGCACGCGCTTCAGCATCCGCCTGCCGCTCGCGCCGGCGCTGTCGAGAACCGAAGGGGAAGCACCGAACGATGAGCTCCAAACCCACTAGGCTGCTGATCGTCGAGGACGATCCGGGGCTGCAGCGCCAGATGAAATGGGCGCTCGAGCCTTACGAGGTCGAGTGCGCCTCGAGCCGCGCCGAGGCGCTCGCGGCCGTGCGCCGTCTCGAGCCGCCCATCGTGCTGCAGGACCTGGGGCTGCCGCCCGATCCGGACGGGGTGGAGGAGGGCTTCGCCACGATCGGGGAGATCCTGCGCCAGGCGCCCGCGACCAAGATCATCGTCGTCACCGGGCGCGAGGGCCGGGAGCACGCCCTGCGGGCGATCGGACTCGGCGCCTATGACTTCTGTCAGAAGCCGGTCGACATGGACGTGCTCTCGCTCATCATCGATCGCGCCCGGCGCATCCACGAGCTCGAGGAAGAGCACCGCCGGCTGGCCGGCAATCCCGCGCTCGCGCTCGAGGGGGTGATCGCCGCCAGCGAGCCCATGGTCAAGGTGTGCCGCCTGGTGCAGAAGCTTGCGCCCACCCAGGCCTCCGTGCTGCTCCTCGGGGAGAGCGGCACCGGCAAGGAGCGCCTCGCGCAGGCGCTGCATGCCCTGAGCACCCGCGCCGGACAACCGATGGTCGCGCTCAACTGCGCGGCCATTCCCGAGACGCTGCTCGAGAGCGAGCTGTTCGGCTACGAGCGAGGGGCCTTCACCGGCGCGGTCAAGCAAACCCGCGGCAAGATCGAGACCGCCGATGGCGGCACGCTGTTTCTCGATGAGATCGGCGACATGCCGCTCACGCTGCAGGCGAAGCTTCTGCGCTTCCTGCAGGAGCGGGTGATCGAGCGCATCGGCGGTCGGGAGCTGATCCAGGTCGATGTGCGCATCATCGCCGCCACGCACCGTGACCTCAAGGCGGCGATGCAGCAGAAGGCCTTCCGCGAGGATCTCTACTACCGCATCAGCGAGGTGGCGGTGCAGATCCCGCCGCTGCGCGAGCGCGGGGCGGACGCGGTGCTGATCGCCAACTATCTGCTGCTGATCGCGTGCAAGCGTCACGGCAAGCCGGCACTGAAGCTGGGGCCGGATGCGATCGCAGCCATCGAGCGGTATCCCTGGCCGGGCAACGTGCGCGAGCTCGAGAACAAGGTGAACGCCGCGGCCATCATGACCGAGGGCAAGCTCGTCACGGCCGAGGATCTGTCGCTCGAGGCGCCCGCGACGGAGGCAGAGACGGGGATCGCCCCGCTGCGCGAGGTGCGCCAGAAGGCCGAGACGGAGGCCGTGCAGCGCGCGCTCGCCGTCACGGGCGGCAATGTCTCCAAGGCGGCGGAGCTTCTCGGCGTGACGCGCCCGACGCTCTATGACCTGATGCAGCGCACCGCGGTGAGCGGCGGGAAGTAGCCCGCCCCGGCGCGCCAGGGGGCACAGGACGGTGCGCGCCCGCCGGAGTGCTTGCATTCCCGGGCGGCGAGGGCGCTTCTGCGGGCGGCAGCGGTCATGCCATGGCCCGGACCTTGTCGGCCATCCACTGCATCATGTGCCGCATGGCCTGCACGCGGACCGACTCGACCGAATCCTCATGAATCTGCCAGTGCCAGTGCAGGATCTGCGGATCGTGAATTTCATGCGCCTCGAGGAAGTCCGTGATCGGGCACGATGCAAGCTCGCCTGGAAGACGCTGGCACAGCGTGTCGTGCATCACCATCCACTGGTAGGCGAGGGCGCCGACCCAGCTCTTCACTGTCCGTCCAGGGCTGCCGCGGAAGGGTTGGGTCTTCACCCAGTCCGCCAGCGCCGCGGCCGGCATCGGCCGCGCCAGCCCATATCCCTGACCGTGGCCGCAGCCGAGCTGACACGCGGCCTCGATGATTCCCTCATCCTCCAGGCCTTCCGCCACCACGGCGCGCCCCAGATCCTGGCCGATCTGCACGACCGTGCGGATCAGGCTGAGCGCCTTGATCGGGTCGCGGGCGAGATCCTTGAGGATGTTCTGGTCGATCTTGATCACGTCGAAGGGCAGCTCCGCCAGGCGCTTCAAGTTGCTGAACCCCGCTCCCAGGTCATCGAGCGCAATCTTCACGCCCGTCGATGCCAGGCGGGCGATGGCCTCATCCATCGCGTTCGTCTCCAATGCCTGGCTCTCGAGCAGCTCCAGGGTCAGGTGGCGCGGCTCGACCTGCGCGGCGGCCAACGCCTCCTCGATCCAGCGCGCGCAGTCCGGGTGAACCAGGGAGGTCGGCGCGAGGTTGATCGACAGCTCGATGTCGAGCTGCTCGTCGCGCCAGCGGCGCAAGTGCCCGAGCCCCTGCGCCAGGCCCTGCCGGAAGAGCGCATCGAGGTCGGTTTCCCCGAGCGCCGGCAGGAACTGGCCGGGGATCAGCATCGTGCCCTCGGGCGAGCGCAGCCGCGCCAGCGCCTCGACCTTCACCAGCGCGCCGTCCGCGAGATGGACGACGGGCTGCACGAACATCTCCAGGCCCCCGCCGTAGAGGAGCGAGCGGATCTGCGCCGCGCGATCGGTGTCGATCGCGTGCCAGCGGCTGTGCGACACCGCGGTCATCAGATCCCAGCGATTCTGCAGCGACAGGCGCCAGGTGTGCATCCAACCGCAGGCGAACTGGTGCGGGTAGGCCCCAAAGAGCATCAACACGGCATGGATCGCCCCATGCCGATGGACCGGCAGCGTCACGGCGCTGCGGATGCCGAAGTCCTGCATCAGCGCGCGCCAGGGTTGCAAGCGGCCGTCACGCGCAAAGGCCGAGGTTTCCTGCTGGCACTCGGTCATCCAGGTCGCGGCCACCAGCCCCTGGCCGCGAACATCCCGTGGGTCGAGCGCCGGGTGTGCGTCGCGCACGCGGAATGCCTCGATGAGCTCGCCCACGCCGTTACCGGCGGCCCGCTCGATGTCCAACCGGTTGCGAACGTCCGGGCGCCATACCACCGCCGCACGCATGCCCGGCAGCACCGCCAGGGCGTTGAGCTCCGCCTGTGCCCAGTCCGCCGCCAGGGCCCGGCCGTCCATCGGGCGCGCCAGCAGCCTCTGGTACTGGTCGAGAACGGACTGCATGGCTTGCAGCTGGCTCTCCGTGTCCAATTGCAGCCGGACATCGGCAGCCCGCAACGTACGGTAGCGCATGCGCGCGGTGAGCAGCGACGCATCCAGATGGGTACGCAACAAGTCGCGATACAGGCCCATGGTGCGCGTAAACCAGGCGCCGGAGACGCCGATGAGAGCGTGGACGACGCCGAGCCGGTGCGCGCTCTGAGCCACCGATTGCTCCGTGGTGTGCGCATCGAGCAGAAAGCGCAGGTGGGCGGCCTGTTTGCGCTCGAGGTCCCGATACTCCGCCCCCGAGAGGCAGGCGAGGATCGTGGCGCTCTCCGGGTGCGCCTGCAATGCCCGGTAGAACGACGCCGAAAACTGTGCCGCGATGGTCTGCAGATGCGGCGCCAGGCCCTGCATCAGCTCCTGCGCCTCGGGGCCGAAGGCATCGAACGAGGTCTCGGGGATCTGCTCCGGCGGCGGGTCGCCGCCGACTCGCCACCACTGTGCCCGCTGCCGCTTGGTCTGCTTGGCCTGATACATCGCCGCATCGGCCTGGCGCAGCAGCGACGTCGGCTCAGTGCCATCCCTGGGATACAAGGCCACGCCCATGGTCATGTCGATCGAGACGACCTCGACGGCGGTCAGCTTGAAGGGCGCCTCGACCGCCCGATGCAGGCACTTCAGTGCCGCGCCGAGCTGGGCCATCGCCTGCTTCGCCTCGAGCGCTTCCAGCACCACCACGAACTCATCGCCGCCCAGGCGGCCCATGAAATCCGATTCCCCCAACCACTCGCGCAGGCCGCGGGAGACGCACCGCAGCAACTCGTCTCCGGCTGCGTGCCCGAGCCGATCGTTGATGGGTGCGAAATCGTCGAGATCGATCACCCCGACCGCCAGCAACGAGCCGCTGCGCTGCGCCCGCGCGATGGCCTGCGGCAGGTACTCCTCGATGGCCAGGCGGTTCGGCAGCCCGGTGAGCGCGTCGCTGCGCACCATGGCCTCCCGCCCTTGCAGCGCTCGGGAGCGGCCGGTCGCCTCCCCCTCATCGAGACCCTGACCCAGCAAGGCCACGATCCGCGAACACACCTCGATCGTGGGCGCATCGAAGCAGCCGCACCGGGGCGAGGCGAGCATCAGCATCGCCCACATCCGGCCGGCCCGCGTGACGGGCAGTGCGCACACGCTGAACCAGCGATGCTCGGCGAAGTCCGCGTGCCACGGCTGCAACGTCGGATCGGTCAAGGTGTCGTTGCAGACCACCAGATGTCGCGTGCTCCAGGCCTTGGCCAGGATGCCTGCGGACTGCGGATCCGTCGCGCCCGGCGCCGCCGTTCGAACCCGGCCGGCGCCCTCGCCGGCCACCGCCAGCGCCTCGAATACGTTCGATTGGCCGAGCCTGCCGATCCATGCCGCATGGAACAGGGTGCTCTGCACCAGTGTGGCGCAGAGGCTCTCGAGCATCTCTTGCTCCGGGCGGCCGGGACTGAGCGCCTCGCCGCACTGCAGCAACGTCCGGTACAGGGCCTGCAGAGTCATCATCTGTTGCTGTTGTCCGAACAGGGCGAATGTCCGCTTCCCCAGATGCTCGGTAAACCGGCTGACGATCTGCGCAACGTCATCCCCGGCGTCATGGACCGCATGGAGTCCGACCTCCTCCGAGGCGCCGCCGGCCTGCAGGCGGTGGATCTCGCGGGCCATCTGCCTGTCGACTCCCATGATGTGGTGCAGCAGCCATTGCGCCAGAAACGCCAGCAACTCGACGGTCACCTCCGGGGCGTGCCCGCCGGCGAACACCCGGGCCTGTCGCAGGAATTCGCGGAAGGTCTCATGGGCTTGCAGGTGCATCGCGCGGTGCCTGCAATCGACCCGCCAATGTCGGATGAGCCGCTCCTCCTCGCGGAAATGATAGCGGGTGTACTCGAGCAGCTCATCGAGACGGGCGATCACAGTCTCGTACGAGGCCTCTTGCGCCTGCGCGAGCGCGATGCGATTGAAAATCTCCAGCAGGTGTTGGTGCTGCTCGTCGACCGCGGCGATGCTCGTGGCCATCGCATCGGTCCAGTGCAGCGGTCGCGCGCTATCGGTCATGATGATGTTTTCCGCGCCAGGCGCCGGCTGTGCGCGGTCCGCGCTCGCCACCACGCTGGCGCAGCGGGCGGCCTGTGCCGCCACTGCGCCGCGCGCGCCATC
>JAJYUA010000018.1:0-13239 GCA_021792755.1 Pseudomonadota bacterium | reverse complement strand
TCGGTTTTCGCTGCCCCTGGTTTTGGCCTGCGTGTCCACATGGGCGTCTACATACCTCCGTTCCATTCGCCCGGACAAGGTATTACGCCGCCTTTTTAGGTATTACCGCCCCTCATGGCCGTCGGGCGAGGACGCGAGTCCCCGGGTCGCCTCCGCAGCGCCATCACCGCACGACGGCTGGCCAGCGGAACCGGCATTGTGGTAACCCATTGACAATCAAGAGGATATCTGGCGCATGGCACCGCCGCGAAGGCGGAGTGGTCTGAGGGAATGACCGCGCGTGCGAAGCGCGCGGCGGCTCGGGCGGCGGGCGGTCACCGAGCTTGCGGGTCCAAGCCCCTCCCTGGTGCTCACAGGCTTCCCTCTGCCACGGCTCGGCGATCCCGTCAGGCGGATCGCTGCGCGCCTATCAGCGGGTCCCGAGCCGCCCCCGGCGACGGGGGTCATTTTACTCACGAGCGCTGCGGACAAGCCATTCTTGCGAGGATCGGGTCGCCTCCGTGTGTCAGCCGAGGCAATCGCATCAGCCCCGGTCGGGCGCGTTTGCGGGCGTCCACTTCATGCTGCAGCCCACGCTGGGCAGTTGGGTCTGCGGCGCCGTCATGGCCGCAAGCAGACGATCGGCGGCATTGCGCAGATCCTCGCCCGTCACCGCCACCTGGATGGCTTGGGTATGCGCCGTCTGCGGGCGGCTGCCATCGAACTGTCCGTGGTAAAAGAGCCGCCGCTGCGCGTCATACAGGAACAGATCCGGCGTACAGGCGGCGCCGAAGGCTTTTGCCACCGATTGGGAGGCGTCGTACAGGTACGGAAAGCGAAATTCATGCCGGGCGGCAAACCGCGCCATCTGTTGCGGGTCGTCCTCGGGGTGCGCATCGATGTCGTTGGAGCTGATCGCGACCGTGCCGATTCCCCGGGGGGCGTAATCGTTTGCGAACGCGACCAGTCCGTCGACGATGTGCTGCACGAATGGGCAGTGATTGCAGATGAACGCCACCAGCAGGCCCTGTTTGCCGTGCACGTCCGGCAAGCGAACCCGCTGTCCGCTCGGATCCGGCAGGTCGAACTCGGGCGCGGCTTGACCGAGCTCTATCCTGCGCGATTGCCATCTCATCGGGCTTGCCCCGCGCCGGTGCATTCCGGACTCGAGTGAGTCGAAGCGGCTCAGCTGCCGGGGGCGGGCGCGGGCAGTGCCCGTGCCCGCAAAGCAGTCATGACCATCAGAATCGCGCTGACCCCGCCGACGACGACCAGGGCGGCAAGCACACTGTCGTGTTGTGATTGGGCGACCAGGGTCAGGACCGGCGGGGCGAGAAACTGCGCCGAGAAGAAACTGGTCATGAACAGCCCCATGCCTCGGCCACGGAATGACGGTTGCAGCTTGCCGAGTGCCCAGCCGACGTACGTCGGGATGAACATGCCGTTGGCGGCCTGGGAGACCAGGGAAAACGGCAAGGCCATCAGATATCCGCGCGACAGTCCGATGCCGATGTAGCCGAATGCGTAGCAGAAGAAGATAAGACCAATGTTGAATGTAACGCTGCGCCCCTTCTGCTGGTGTATGTACCAACCGCCCACGATGACCCCTATGCTCGCCACGGTGGTGATGAGGCTGAGGTCAAACGGTGTGCGAACACCGAGGTTGGCGAAAAACACGCCGAGCTCGATCTGGAAGTAGTAGAAAAGACCCGCGAACAGCGACAGGCCGTAGACCGGCAGCATGGTGCGCCACTGGAACCCGGCCGCCGGGGCGGCGATGACCTGCGCGTCGCGCTGTTCGGCGGCGGGCTTGGGTTCCCAGGTAAACAGCAGCAGCCAGACAAAGACGACGCAGCCCATCAGGTTCAGCAGAAACGGCGCACGCCAGCTGATGCCGCCCAACAGTCCTCCGCACAGCACGATGACCGTGGCGAGGATCGAGCCCAGACTCGCCTGGACGCCGAGCCAGCGCTTGCGCGCCTGCGGCGGGAAATAATCCCCGAGCAGCGCATTGCCGCAGGTCATGATGAACGCCTCTGCGGCGCCGGCCACGAACAGCGAGGCCAGCACCGCATACAGCGAGCTCAGCAGGACGGGCAGCGTCGCGAATACGGCAAAGACCAGGCTGGCGGCGACCAGCAAGCGCCGCCGCCCGAGTCGATCGGCAATGACGCCGCTGACCGGCGAGAGCAGCGCGATCAGGACCGAGGGGATCGTGATGATCGACGGCACCAGGAAATTGGCATGGGGGACCGCCGCAAAGTGTCGCAGCAATTGCGGCAGATTCGGCAGCAGCGAGATCAACGGAGTGACCGGCAGCGTCATGGCGAGGATGAGGCCGAGCGCCTGAACCGCACCCGCGGTGCGCGCGTGATCCGAGTGCTTCTGCAAGTGATACCCCCGCTGCGAGGGCCGCCGCGAACGCGACGACCTCGGCGATACTCTATAATAGAAGATTGCTTCCAATCAATGAAATCCGCTCCACCGGGACTCGGCGGCGGGCCAAGCCGATCGGAGCGGCAGCGGCAGCGGGTGCCGCGGCCGGCAGCGGCCGCCGGCTTCGGCGTATCGGCGCGGGTTTTTCGCAGCGGCACGGCTGCGGGAACTCTGCGCATCTTCAGGCGCCGCCGCGCGGAAGAATTGACGGCAATTCACCGCCGGTCTATATTGAACAAAATAGAGTGGGCGTTCTAAATGACAACAAGGTTCGCGGTGAGGAACAGGCATCCGTGACGGCATCGGGTACCTGGGGTCATGCCCCGCGGGTGGAGGCGGACAGGTGGTTGAGCGTGCCGGCAGTACCGGCCTGCGCGCCGGCGCGACGCGAAGTGGCACCGGCCGCGGGCCGTAGGCGGCCCGTTTGGAGCGGGATGTTATGAAGAGTAAACAGGCCGTGCCATCCGCCTACCTGATGCCCACCACGGTGCAGCTGATCCGCCCGGCGCTTCGACCCGGTAGTCGGCCGGTCAATGTATTGATCATCACGGGCCGGAGCAGCTTCGAGCACGATTGGAAGGGAACCACGAATGAGCTGCGCAACATGCTCGAGGACTCGGGACGGTTCGCGGTGCGCGTGACCGAGGAGTTCCGCGGCGCTACCGAGCAGACATTGGCTCCGTACGAAGTGGTGTTGCTCAATTATTGCGGCCGATGGTTCTACGACGAGCCTGCCGAGGAGCGCTGGGGCAGGCGGGCCGAGGCGGCCCTGTTCAATTTCGTCCGCCGGGGCAGGGGAATCGTCGTCTATCACCCCACATTCATCCTGGGTGCGCCGGATTGGCCGCAATTCGAGCAGCTGGCCGGCGCAGCGCTGCGGTTGACGCCGACGCCGAGCCGCCGGGCGCCGCTCGATGCTTTTCGCCTCCACGTCGTCGAGCGCGGCAATCCGATCACCAGGGGCATGCGGGAGTACCTGTGGACGTTCATGGACGACATGTACACGAACCTTCGCTGGAGCCGGAAAACGAAGGATGTCTGCGTTCTGGTCACCGGCTATGACGATGCGGCCGCCTATGCGCCGGCGCTCGCCGGTCCGAAGTTTTCCCCGGATCAATTCAGCCCGGAGCGCCTGGCGCAGATGCCGGGGATGAACCGGGAGCATCCGTTGGTGTGGACCTCCCGATACGGCAAGGGACGGGTCTACAGCTTCACGCTCGGCCACGGGCCCGACACGCTTCGCCATGACGCGCTCATCAGCCTGCTGGTGCGCGGCACGGAGTGGGCCGCGACGGGCAGGGTCACGGTCGCGCTGAAAGACAAAGTGCTGCAATTCTAGGGGCTCACACCCGGGAGTAGAGAAAATGCTGCTATCAGCCTGCATCGAGTGGCTGTTCAAGGCCGAGCATCCCGACTTTCCCGAGCGGATTCGCGCCGCCGGTGCCGCCGGGTTCAAGGCGGTCGAGTTTCACCTGTGGCGGGACAAGACACTGAGCGACATCGAGCGCACTCTGGCGGAAACGAATATCGCCCTGACGAGCTTTCTGGTCGAGCCACGCGTGACGCTCACCGACCCGGCGGCCGACGCGGCGACGCTGGCGGCCGTTCGCGACAGTCTGCCGATTGCCCGGCGCCTGAAGTCCCCGGCGTTGGTGCTGGCCTCGGGACCGACGATCGCGGGCCGCAGCCGTCCGGAACAACACTCGGCCATGGTGTCGGTGCTGAAGAAATGCGCGCCGTTGGCGGAAGAGGCCGGCGTGACACTGCTGGTTGAACCGGTGAATACGCGGGTGGATCATCCCGGCGTGTTTCTTGATCTGACGCCCGAAGGGCTCGACATGATCGAGGAAGTCGCCAGCCCGCGCGTGCGCCTGCTGTACGACCTGTATCACTCGACCTGCATGGGCGAGGATCCCGAAGCAGTGCTCGCCGACCGCATGCACCTCGTGGGTCATGTCCAGGTCGCCGACGCGCCCGGGCGCCACGAGCCGGGCAGCGGCGCGATCGACTGGAAGCGCTACATGGGTGTGCTGCAGGCGAAGGGATACCGGGGGGCGATCGGCATGGAATACCGCCCCTGCGGCGACTCGCTGCAGTCTCTGCAGCGCGCGCGCCAAGCCCTGGGCGGCTGAGCGCCCGGGCGGCAGGGGACACGGTGTTCGGTGGATCCGCAGTGAGACACTTGCATGAATGTTCCGGACGCTGACCTGAACGCGTTGCTCGCCGCCGTGTTGCGCGGCCACCGGCCTGGCGTGCCGGAAGAGCTCGGGTTGATCGAGCGCGCCCCGTCGTCCGCGCTCGTGCCGGTGGCGCAGCAGCTCACGCTCGAGGGGTTCGGTGAGTCCATCACGTACTCCCGCAAGGTGTTCATTCCGCTCACCGAGCTGTGCCGCGACCTGTGCCACTACTGCACCTTCGCCAAGAGGCCGGGTGAGCTGCGCAGCGCCTACCTCGGCGAGGAGGAAGTGCTGCGCCTCGCGGAGGCGGGCCGGGCGGCGGGCTGCAAGGAGGCGCTGTTCACGCTCGGCGACAAACCGGAGCGGCGCTATCGCACGGCGGCCCGCGCTCTGGCGGCCCTGGGAAGGGACAGCACGCTCGACTATCTGCGGCACGCCGCCGGCCTCGTGCTGGAGCGAACCGGGCTTCTGCCGCATCTGAACCCGGGGGTCATGAGCGCGGAGGACCTGCGGCGCCTGCGCCCGGTGAGTGCCTCGATGGGGTTGATGCTCGAGAGCGCTGCACAGCGGTTGTGCGAACGCGGCGGGCCGCATTTCGGCTCTCCGGACAAGTCTCCGGGCGTGCGCCTGGCGACGCTCGAAGCGGCGGGCGAGCTCGGCATCGCGATGACGAGCGGCATTCTGGTGGGGATCGGCGAAACGCGGCGCGAGCGCCTCGAGGCGCTGCTCGCCCTGCGTCAGCTGCACGAGCGCCACGGGCACCTGCAGGAGCTGATCATTCAGAACTTCCGGGCCAAGCCGGGCACCCGGATGGCCGCCTGTCCGGAGCCGGCGCTCGAGGAGCACCTGTGGACGATCGCCGCCGCGCGGCTCCTGTTCGGGCCGGGCATGTCGCTGCAGGCGCCGCCGAATCTACAGCCCGGCGCGCTGCCGGCGCTGGTGCAGGCGGGCGTGAACGATTGGGGCGGCGTCTCGCCGGTCACCCCGGATCACGTCAACCCGGAGGCGCCCTGGCCGCACCTGCATGAGTTGGCGCGCAGCACCGTGCAGGCCGGTCGCGATCTGCTCGAGCGGTTGGCGCTGGTTCCCGCGCTCGCGCGCGAGCCGGCGCGCTGGACGGAAGGGCGGGTGGCGACGCGGGTGCGTCAGCTTGGCGACGGTCTCGGCCTGGCGCGGCCGGACGACTGGTACTGCGGCGCGGGCACGCCGCCGCCGATGCCGGTAACGCTGCGGCGCACGGGACTCTCGCGACGCCTGTCGGGCATTCTCGCGGCTGCCGGGGCGGGCAGCACGTTGAGCGAGGATGACCTGGAGCGCCTGTGCACTGTCCGGGGCACGGAGCTCGCCGCGCTCATCGAGAGCGCCGACGCGCTGCGCGCGCAGACCGTCGGTGCGACGGTCACCTACATCGTCAACTGCAATATCAATTACACGAATATCTGCGCCTATCGCTGCGGCTTCTGCGCGTTCTCCAAGGGCCGCTCGCATACCGATCTGCGCGGTCCCGCGTATGACATGGACCTTGAGGAAATCGCGCGAAGGACGGTCGAGGCCGCCGACGCCGGCGCGACCGAGGTGTGCCTGCAGGGAGGGATACACCCCCGGTTTACCGGTGCGACATACCTCGAGATCGTCCGCGCAGTGAAAGAAGCGGTGCCGCAGATGCATGTGCACGCGTTTTCGCCTCTGGAAGTGCGCCACGGAGCCGACACGCTCGGGCTGGATCTGCGCACCTACCTGGAACGTCTGCAGCGGGCGGGGCTCTCGACGCTGCCCGGGACTGCGGCCGAGATCCTCGACGACGAAGTCCGCAGAATCATCTGCCCGGACAAGCTGACGACGGCAGCATGGATGGAGGTGATCGAGACTGCGCATGCCGTCGGCCTGCGGACCACCGCGACCATCCTGTACGGGCATGTGGAGTCGCCGCGGCACTGGGCCCGGCACCTGCTGCGCCTGCGGCAGATCCAGGCGCGCACCGGCGGCATGACCGAGTTCGTGCCCCTGGGATATGTGCACATGGAATCACCGCTGTGGCGCAAGGGCGCCACGCGTTGCGGACCCACGTGGGACGAATCCCTGCTGATGCATGCGGTTGCGCGGCTCGCGCTGCATCCGCTCATCACCAACATCCAGGCGTCCTGGGTCAAGCTCGGCCCGGCCGGGGCGGCGCGCGCCCTGCAGGCCGGAGCGAACGACCTCGGCGGCACGTTGATGCACGAATCGATCACGCGTTCCGCCGGCGGGGTCAACGGTCAATTGCTCGATGCGCGGCAGCTGCGGGCACTCGCCGCGAGCGTCGGCAGGCCGGCGAAGCAGCGCAACACGGGGTATGGCGAGGTGCCGCCGGCGAGCTGCCGCGAGCTCGAGCGCGGCACGAGGGCCGCCGCGAGCCGCGGGACGCTTTAAGCGGCGTCGGGCTCATGGGGTGGCGGGATTCGATCGGCTGTGCAGCGGGCGCAGCACGTGCTGCACATACCAGCTGTTCAGCAGAATGCTGCTCGCCACCGGCTGGGGGCCGCGATCGCTCTCGACGATCACCCATCCCCGGTAGTCGAGTTCATGCATCGCACCGAGGAGACTCTTGAAGTCGACCAGTCCGGTGCCGAGTTCGCCGAACCATCGGGGGATCTCGCGCCGGCCTCCGGCCAGGATCAAGGCGCGCTCGGCATTGGGGAGCCTGTACTCCTCGAGCGTATCGACGGCGAGCGCGTCCTTGAAATGAAAGTGCCGCACCCTGCGGTGGACACGCCGATAGAGCGCCACCACGTCGTGGCCGGCGATGGTGAGCTCGGCGGTGTCGAATGCGAGCCCGATTGCCGGCGACGGGCACTGCCCGAGCAGCGCCTCGATCTGTTGCGCGGTGCGCAGCGAGGACAAGGCATCCAGATGGATGAAGGTGTCGAGGCCGAGCGACTGATTGTCCTGCGCGATCGCGTTGATCAGATCGCCCACGGCATTCAGAGCGGAGGCGGTCAGCTCACCTTCGCGCCAGTAGGGCGGGAACGGCTGGATCAGCAGATATTCGCCGCCGACCTCGGCAACGAAGCGGGCATGCACGCCAGCCTGTTGACGGATGAGCGCGTGATCGGCGCGAGCGGTGGCGCACAGGCCGAAATGACCCTCCTCGAAGCTGAGCTGTCCGGGATCGAAGAACACGCCTGGAATGCGCGCGATGCCCCAATCCTCCAGCTGGGCCGCGAACCTCAGCACCGACCCGAAGTGCTGCGCGATGCTTTCCGGCCGGCCGAGCGGATCCCAGGGGCCGGTTCCGGCCGTGAGCTCGATGCAGCGGAAGCCGCCGGCAGAGGTGATCTTCAGTGCGCGAATGTTATCCTCTAGGCGCGCGAATCCCTGCCAGCCGAGCTTCCATTGATTGAATGCATAGCCCCAGCGGATGGCGCCCTCAAAGGGAATGTTCTGATCTTTCATGGTCGCGTGTGTCCGGCAATTCAGCAGTAGATCTTCTGCAGCACAGCGCGGATGTACCAGGCGGCGATCGCGGTGCTCGCCGGGTAGTTGCCGCCGCCGATATCGGCTTTATCGTGCTCCACGCCGACCCAGCCGGCGTAGCCGTACTCCTTCATGGCGGCAAACAGCGCGGGAAAGTCCACCAGCCCCTCGGGCGTGCCCATCTCCCAGAACCAGCGAGGCGTGGTTTTGGCGGTGACTTCCGATTCCGGACGCTGCCGGTAGTCTTCGAGCCGATCGACGTGATGCGTGTCCTTCAGGTGAAAGCCGCCGCAGCGCTCGTGCAGCTTCAGATACAGATCCACCGGATCGACGCCGGCAATCACATGCTGCGCGGTGTCGCAGTACCAGAACACGTGGCGCGGATCGCTCCACTCGTAGAATTTCCGGATCTGCTCGGCATGATGGATGCCGCAGTAGAACTCGTGGTGACAGCACGTCTTGATGCCGTAGTCCAGGGTCATCCTGCCGACGCGGCTCCACAGCTCGGCGCAGGCGCGGATGCGCTCATCGGTGACCGGTTCGACGTCGTAATACTGGCCGGCGGGCATGACGATGAGATTTTCCACACCGAGTCCGGCGGCGCTTCGCACGATGTGGTGCGCGTGATCGAACAGGGCCTCGTGGGTCGAGCGATCATGGGCCTGGCTCACGCCATTGCGATACATGACAGCGTGAAACAGGCTGACGACGCGCTCGATGCCCCGTTCCTGCATGAAATCCCGGGCCGCGGACAGGCTGCCGAACAGATCGGTGAGGACCCCGAGGTGAAAATCGAAAGTTTCGATGCCCTCGAACCCCAGTGCCGCGATCTGCTTGAGGAACGAATCGAGCAGGCGCGCCGAGCTGTACTGGGAGACATAGCCCTGTGGGCCGTCGATGCGCCAGTGGTCCATGTAGGCAAAGCGCAGCCTGCGCTCAGCATTGCTCATGGCGCGCCTCAACGGAAAAGCGGCATGACGTACCGGGCGAAGTAGCGCAGCGTCCGCTGCGCCGCCTCGGTGCTCATGCCGGCGTGCCGCGGCGAGCACACGATGTGCGTGATGCGGCCGGCCTCGCCGTTGCGGATCCGCTCGAAGTGTCTGGCCACCTGGTCGGGCGTGCCGACCGCAAGGGCGAAGTGTCCACCGATCTTCAGGTTGTTCTCGCGGATCATCTGCCGGGTGACCTCCGCCTGGGGGCCCGGCAGCTGTCCGTCGAGATTGCGGCGCAGTGCGTAGAAATTGATGAAGTAGTGGATGCCTTCCAAGCTCGCTTCCCAGGCCTGCTCTTCGGTGTCCGCGATGCAGGTGAAGGTCATCGGCGCAATGTTGAACTGCGACGGCTCGCGTCCCGCCGCGCGCAGGGCGTCATCGTAGGCATCCGAGCCTTCCTTCGAGCCGCCGGCCATCAGATGAAAGCCGCGCTTGGCGGCGTTGGCCAGATTGCGCGGCCCCATGCCGCCCCACCAGATGGGCAGATTCGCCTGCGAGGGCCGCGTGGTCATGGTCACTTCGGGGAAATCGAAGTACTTGCCCTTGTGACTGAAGGTCTCCCGGCTGGTGAAGCAGCGTCGAATGAAGTCGATGGCCTCCCAGGTGCGCCCGTTGCGCTCGCGAGGATCGAGGCGGAAGGTGCGAAATTCCTCGAACTGCGAGCCGACACCCACGCCGAAATCGAAGCGACCGTTGGACATCAGGTCGATGCCCGCGACATCCTCCGCCACCCGCAGCGGGTTGTGGAACGGCAGGCACAGCACCTGTGGTCCGACGCGCAGGCGCTGTGTTTTCGCGGCGACCCACGCGCACACGGTGAGCGGGGAGGGCGTCCATTGGCAGGGGGTCATGCGATGCTCGCCATACCAGGAGAAATCGAAGCCCAGCTCCTCGGCAAGGATCGCATCCTCGATGTAGTCCCGGTAGACGTCTTCCAGGCGATAGGGCCGATCGGGATGATTGCGAATTGCATTGGCGATGCCGAATTTCATCTGAAGGCTCCCTCCGATGCGCAAGGGGGGCGGTGCCCGGCGTCGGTGAGTGAAATTACGAAATGGAATGAGAATTGCAAAACAAATGCTACGGTGAATGGCGGGTAAAATGACGTGTCCACGCGTTGCGTGCGCGGTGGAGAGCTGCGGCAGGCGTGGCGATTCATGATGGCGATTGCAAAAAATGGCGCCGCGCGCGGTTCATCCGGGCGGCGGCGGTGTGCCGCTGCGCAGCGCGGCCGATGGGCCGGGATGTGTCGCCAGGGTGCGGGTCGCGCGCCAGAAAAGCACGCTCGAGATGGCGGCGAGCCCGGCGGCGAGCAGATATTCGGCGCCGGGAAACACCAGCCCGTCGACGCCCGAGCTGAAGGTGCGAAAAACGTGAGTCATCACCGGCGGCGTCACGATCATCGACAGACTGGTGAGGCTCGCGATCGCTCCCTGCAGCTCGCCCTGCTGCTCGGCCGGGGTCGCGAGCGACATGATGCCCGTCATGGTCGGTCCGGTCATGTAGCCGAGTCCGCTTGGGATGATGAACGCGATGGCCACGGTGCCGATGGGCGCAAATGCAAAGCCGATGAAGCCCACCAGGCTCAGGCCCTGGGCAATGAGGGTGCACCAGCGCGAGCCCAGCCCGCGGATCAGCCGGGCCACGAGGAAGCCCTGTCCGAGGATGCTGGTGGCGCCGTAGATGCCCAGACTGTAGCCGACAGTCAGCGGCGTCCAGCCGAATTGGTGCATGGTGAAGTAGGGCCAGGTGGCGGGCACCGTCTGCAGCGCAAAGCGCATGAGCAGGCTGGCCACCAGGATCCGGGCGACCAGCGGGATCCTGCGCAGCTGTTGCAGGGCGCCGAAGACGTGCGAGCGGCGCAGCGAGAACGGCCGGCGCCTTGCCGGTGGAAGCGACTCCGGCAGGATGAATGTGCCATAGGCGACGTTGAGCAAAGACAGGCCGGCGGCGACGAAGAACGGCAGGCGCAGGCCGAAATGACTGAGCAGGCCACCGACGATGGGGCCGACGATGATGCCGACACCCATCGAGGCGCCGATGAGGCCGAAGCGGTGCGCGCGAGCGGCGCCGGGAGTCACGTCGGCCAGATACGCACCCGCCGTGGCGGTGGTCGCTCCGAATGCGCCGGCGAAGGCCTGGGAAATGAACAACCACGCCATCGAGGTCGCAAACCCCATGATCACGTAGTTGACGCCGAAGGCGGCGAGGGACAGCAGCAGCACCGGACGACGGCCAAAGCGGTCACTGAGATTGCCGAGAATCGGCGCGACGAGAAATTGAATGGCCGCAAACAGCGCCGAGATCGCTCCGCCGTACAGCGCGGCCTGGGTCAGGCTGCCGCCGGTCAAGCTGGCGATCAATTTCGGCAGCACCGGTATGAGCAGGCCCGCGCCCATGGTGTCGAGAACAACGGCAATCAGAATAAAGTACACGGATTTTCCGAGCGTTCAGTCCAGCGTGGGCGGCAATGAGGGCGCGTGCACGGCGGTGCGCTTCGCAGCAGACCGGGGACCCGACGAACACCGCCGCTGATCTAGGGTCGAGATCCGCGATCCGCGCGAGAGGCGCGTGCCGGCGGGAACGGGCTCTGCCGAGCGGCGCAGAGACTGGCGGCGCGGCTCGCGCGCGGCCGGACGTTGCACCACACCGGAACCCCTCCCAGCTGAGTGACGCCGGCGTGCCCGGAAGGGACTCGCCGCGCTGCTCGCCGCCGACAGCGACAATCGGCCCGGCTCGCACGCCTCGGCGCGTTGTGCCCATGCCGGCCGGTCAGTACTCGAACGTCTCGGAGAACGTGCGAAACGGTTCGGGCAGGGGCGGTTCGATCTCACTCGAACGATCCGTTTGATAAGAATAAGCGGTCGATTTTGGCGGGGCATCGATCGGGGGCATGAAGACCGGTCTGCCGTCCTCGCCGAAGAACGCGAGCTGATTGTGGAAGCGGTGGGTGGCCGCGTTCGCCTGCATCTGCGCGGCAAACTCGATCCAGTTGCTGCCGAACGGCGCGCGGCAGATCTCGACGCAGCGGAAGTGCCAGATGCGCCACTCGCCGTCCTGCTTGAGAAAATCGATGGCGTAGCGGCACATGATCCAGTGGGTCCAGGCTCTCTTGCCGTTGACGGTGCCGGCCTCGAAGAACGACTGCGGCGCCTGCGCGGCCACTGTCGGATCGCTGATTCCGCACTCGATCCCGGCGACGATCCAGGTGCCTTTCGCCGTCTCGCCGTCCTCGGCCACCTCGATCAGAGGCGAGGCGAGGTAGTGCACCAGCAGCTTTCCCGCCGGGTTGGGGCGGTTGCGGTGATACTCCATGACCGATTCCCACGTCGTGTAGACCCCTGCGTTCGTATATTGCGCACTGATCCCGGTGGTGCCGGGCCGGACCCAGAGGCTGGTGATGATCTCTTCGTCCCGGAAGGCGCAGTGCAGATACTGGTATCGGGCAAAGGCATTCTCGATTTGCCCGCGGGCCGAGGTGCGCTCCACCTCCAGCGTCAGGGCCGCGACCTGCCGGCGCAGCTCGCTCAGCTGCCGCGCGGCGCCGGTGGAAACACGCTGGAAATCATCGACGGTGTCTGGGCTGTGAGCGGTCATCGCAGGTTTCTCCTCGACGTGCGAGCGGCGCGGGCAAGAGTCCCGGTGGCCCCATATCTTATTTAAACTAGAGCAGATATTCTATTTATAAGACGAACGCGGGACCGCGTCAATGGATGCGTGTCGGGCGCAAGCCGGTGCGCACGGCAGGATCCGGCTCGGCGGCTGCGGGCCGCCGACTGCAATAATGGGTTGAACCATAATGAATACGCTGATCGTTGCGGCGCCGCCCATGCTGCGGTGGAGATCCGGTTCAAGCCTGGGTCGAACGGCGAACGGCATGCCTGATTTCCGCTCAAATTAAAATGCAGATATTGAATAGGGACGATTGCACCGATTATCATGCCGGGCAACGGACGGGCAGGCCGCGTGCGACCCGTTCGGTGTGCCTGCCCGCGTCGCCGAGGCGGGGCGGGACCGCCCGCGGCACGGGCGTGCGGCACGGGCGTGGCCGCCGCTTCATAACTCGATGATGCTGCAGGGGTAGATGATGTCGAAGAGCCAGTTCGATGCGATCGTGGTCGGCTCGGGGGCGACCGGTGGCTGGGCGGCGAAGGAGCTGACGGAGCGGGGTCTGCGCGTGCTGCTGCTCGAGGCCGGACCGG
>JAJYUA010000017.1 GCA_021792755.1 Pseudomonadota bacterium | reverse complement strand
GCTCGCCCATGGTGGCCGTCGCCGGCCGCAAATTGCCCATCGAACCCGCTCGCGCGCCATCGTGATCTTGCTTACCTGTCAGAGCGGGGCGGGTCAGACTCATGTGATGACGCGACGGCTGACTTGACCCGCCAGATGCATAAAATTTCGGTCGCCGATGCGTCTGCACCTGTAATTCCAGCCTGAGACGCCCGGTTGAACGGTTCCGAAACTCTCACCTTGGGTGAGCGTTGGAGATCGTTTAAATTGTTGGTTTGAAACGAAAAGACGGCCTCAACCCTGGTATGATCGTGTCGCGACACATCAACCAACCCAGAGAGACGACCGTCTCGATGAAGCATAGCAAGTCTGAAGGCAACTGGAAAGCCCGCGCGCTGCCTGAGATCCGTTTCGAGGATCAGCAGCTGACCTCCTTCGCAGGTCTCGCGGTGTTTCAACCCCTGCTCGAGCGCCTTTCTCTCAAGACTTGCTTGCGCGGGTGCTTCGAGCACCTGAAGGTCAGTCCATTTTCGGGCACGCTTCGATCGTGATGCTTTTGGTCGTGCATCTTCTGATTGGCTATCGGCGGCTCTCGGACCTGCGCTACTACCAGGACGACCCGATGGTGAAGCGCACGCTGGGGCTGAAACGTCTGCCGGATGTGGCGACAGTGAGTCGCACGCTCGATGGGATGGACAAGACGGCGGTGAAGGAGCTGCGCCGGCTCTCGCGCTCGCTGGTGCTCGAGCGTCTGAAGAAGCACGGACCGGCACGCTTGACGCTGGACTTTGACGGCTCGGTGATCGGCACCCCGCGCATGACCGAGGGCACGGCGGTCGGGTACAACAAAAAGAAGAAAGGACAACGGAGCTACTATCCTTTGTTCCGTACCGTAGCACAGACCGGGCAAGTCCTCGATGTCTGGCACCGTCCCGGCAACGTGCACGACTCGAACGTCGCTCGCGGGTTCATCCTCGCCTGCCTCAATGAAATCCAGCACATCCTGTCCCACGTGCTCCTCGAGGTGCGTATGGACTGGGCGTTCTTCTCCGAGGAGATCGTCCACGCGCTCGATGCGCTCGGCATCCAATACACGATCTCGGTACCCTTCGAGCGTCTCACGCAGCTGAAAAGCAGGTCGAGAAGCGCCTGCTCTGGCACCGTGCCGATCACGACGTGAAGTTCTTCGAATGCTACTGGAAGCCGAACTGCTGGAAGGAGACGCGGCGTTTCATCTTCATCCGCACCCATGAGCCGAAACAGCGCAAAGGACCCTTGCAGCTGAATCTCTTTGCTCCCTACGAATACGGGTACCAGTTCAAGGTGATCCTAACCAACGCAACACTGTCGGCGCGAAAGCTCCTGGCGCTGCACAACGGGCGCGGCGCGCAGGAGGCGATCTTCGCGGAGCTGAAGTCCCAGACCCAGATGGATTACATCCCCTGCGGAAGCCGCGCCGCCAATCAGACCTGGCTGCTCTCGGCAGTCATGGCCCACAACCTCAATCGCGAGCTGCAGATGTCGGTCGAGGAGCCTGCGCGCTGCACCACCGAACAGCGCGCCCCGTGGTGGTCGTTCGTGCGTCTCGGCACGCGCAGGATGAGACTGATCCAACGCGCCGGCCGCTTGACGGCTCCCAAAGGCCGCCTCACGCGGACCTTGTCCGCGAATCCTGACGTGCAAGCCGAGCTGTTGCATTACTTGAGGGTCGTTGCCTGAGGGCCATCAGGCCGACCTTTTTTGCAAGGATTGAGTTGAAAACAAAATGTTACCAATTTTTTGTCATGTTGTACATGAAAGTAACTTAGCGGCGATGGCCGCCTGACCGAGACCAGTCGCGTGGCCGGACCCCGCCACGATGCGTAGCGCTCAACGATGCGCAGCGGTGCTTTGGCGCGGCGTTGCAAGCCGGCCATTTCCGGCATGAGAGCGTATGCAGTTGATGATGGTGCAGATGATGGGTCAGATGCGGGCGATGCAGGGCGTGGACACCGGCAAGCCGGGCAAGTGAGCTGAGATGGCCCCGGATCTCGGCTCCTGCTGGCTCCTCTTCCGAACGGCGCGACCGTCACTTTCCGAGAGGCTGCGACGCTCGCGGTACCCTCGGTGCAGTTACGACTGCAGTCCGAGAAGCTCGCCGATGAGTGCGATCAACTGCTCCGCCTGTAGCGGCTTGCTCGCGATGCGGCATCGGCCGTCGTGCCCGCGGCCCTGCACAGCCGTCGATGTATCGCCGCTCAGGAGGATCGCCGGAAAGGCATCGCCGAGCTGCTCGCGCACCGCGGCGATGACGTCTACGCCGGTACCGTCGGCGTCGAGGTGAAAGTCGGTGATCAGCAGATCGAAGCCGCCCTGCGCGCTCAGGCGCCTGAGCGCTTCCGCGCGCGAGGCTGCCACCGCAACTTCGAAACCCGCCGTTTTCAGCAGCATCCGCGTAGCGGCGCACACGTCGGCATCGTCCTCGACCAACAGGATGCGGGCGGAGCGCGCGCGAGGCGGCGGGTCGTTGCCGGCTTGCTGTTGCAACTTCAGAGCAGAGGCCGCCGCTCGAGCCGCCCCAGTCGGCACCTCCAAGCGGAAAATGGAGCCCTTGCCAGGCTCGGATTGCACTTCGATTCTCAAGCCGAGGAGCTTCACGATCCGGCTGACGATGGCGAGGCCGAGCCCATACCCCTCGCTCTTCCTGCCGGGCCCCGTGTCGATCTGAAAGAACTCATCGAAGATGTACGGCAGCTGGTCGGTGGCAATGCCGATGCCGGTATCGGCCACCTCGAGTCGTACCAGGGCCGGCGCACGCGCGCAGCGCAGCAGCACCTGGCCTTGTCGCGTGTACTTGATCGCATTGGACAGGAGGTTGCGCAGGACCTGTGCAAGGAGCGAGGGGTCGCTGCGGACCGTGTCCTCACACGATTCCACCTGAAGGCGCAGTCCCTTATTGACGGCGAGGCCGGCGAACTCGGTGCGCAGCTCATCGAACAGGGCGGCCACGGTGAAATCGGCAACCTCGAGCTTGATCGCTCCCGATTCGAGTTTGCTGATGTCAAGAATGGCGTTGAGTAGCCTCGACATGGCGCCGATTGCCTGCTCCTGCTGTCCCAACGCCTCGCGCGCCTGCGGGGCATTCACAACGCGGCGCAATGTCCCGTTGAGAAGCGAGAGCGATTGCAGCGGCTGGCGTAGGTCATGGCTCGCCGTCGCCAGAAAGCGGCTCTTCGCTTGGCTCGCCCGGTCCGCGGCGTCCCGCGCCGCGATTGCGGTCCGGCGCGCAACCGCCATCTCGTGCTGGATGCGCATGCGATCTGTCACATCGCGGATGGCCGCTGCCACGAGCACCTGATCGCCGTCGTGGATGGGACTTAAGCTGACCTCGACCGGAAACTCCGATCCGTCCTTGCGGCGGGCGTGAAGATCGAGTCCGACGCCCATTGGGCGAACGCGCGGCGCGGCGATGAAATGGGCGCGACGATCGAGATGAGAAGAGCGCATCCGCTCGGGGAGGAGCACCTCGATCGGCCGTTCCATGAGCTCCTCGCTTTCGTATCCGAAGAGCGCGTACACCCGGCGACTCGCGAATACGATGCGTCCCGCAGCGTCGCTGATCACGATCGCATCGGGTGCCGACTCGAGCACGTATTCGATGAGGTGTGGCGGCAGCAAGAGATCCCCTCCATGCCTTTGCCGGAGGGTACGCGAACAGGCTGCTCAATGGGTGTAACCTAGGTTACAGCGCTGCACCAGGCTACGTCATGTTCCTGTAGGAGGCGGGCTTAGCGTGTCCTGGCCTTGGCTTGCCGCGCCGGAGCTGTGCCGTGCGCAAGCTCGGATTCCGCGCTCGCGAGGAGTCGCTTCAGATCGACGGCCCGGACGGCTCCGCCATGCAGGTCGACCACGCCCTGGCGTCGCATCTCGGCGAGCAGGCGGCTTACGACGATCCGCACGGAGCCGATCATGGCGGCGATTTCGCGCTGGGGCAGATCGCGCAGCAGATTGCCCTGCGTGGATCCAAAGTGACGCAGCAGCAGGTGGGCGAGGCGTGCCGAGGTCTCGTGCAGTCCAAGATCGCCCGCAAGCTCGTCGATTTCGCGCAGCTTGGCCGCGATATGGCGATGCGCGGCGAGCCGCATCGGCCGCGACTGCTCGAGCCACTCGTGCCACGAACGCATCGGAGCGACCTTTGTGACCACATTGTCGACCGCCCAGGCCGTCACTGCATGTGGCTTCCCGTCGAGCAAACTCACGATATCAAAACCGTCCCCCGGGCCGAGCAGCCAGAGCGTCAGCTCGTGGCCGTCGTGGGAATTGGAGCGGACGATCTTGACCCTCCCTTCAATCACGAGGCGGAAGCTCTCGACCGAATCCGCGGCGCCCATGATGAGCTGGCCCTTGGACCAAGACTCCTCGGCGAGTGATCCGGCAATAGAGCTCACCGTCCGCTGATCGACGCCCTCGAATAGGGGGCTGTTCACGACCGCATCGGCAAGCGATTTGTTGAGCATGTATCGATCACCCATCTCATGTGACTGACATTCTCGTCCGGGTCGGGGCGCAGGCGCCGGGAGCGGGCTGCGCGGTGCGCTTCCCGCAGAGATATTGAGCGGAAAAGAACCGTGCCGCTCCCGCCCCGGGCAGCAGCAGCTCATCCGGACCGCACGCGCAAATCTTCGGATCGGCGCTGCGAGTGACCAGGAAGATGGTCGCGGCGTCGGGGAGCCCCGGAATCGGCTGATCGAGCCGCACCAGATGCGCCGCAGCGTGCAGCGTCCAGGTGAGCAGAGCCTGCTCGTCGAGGGGCCCGCGGTTCGCGAGCCTCGCGGCCGGAATCGAATCCTGCGCGCCCACGGTGTGCGCGTGGCAGCCTGCGGTCGCTGCGTAAGCGGCAGGGATGGCAAGGAGCAGCCCGGCGAGCGCGACGAGGCGAAGTCGCTGCATTCCGAGGGCCGGGTTGCGCGGTGGACTCATAAAGCAAAGCATGAGGCGCGCTGGGCGGGTGCGGAATCTGTAAAAATCCCTAGCCGCCTGCGTATGAGCCCAGGCGAGGTGTATCCGAGCGCGCGCCCCGCTGCGCTCAGGCCCTGCGAGGACGTCGCGGAGGTTCGCGATTTTGACGCCCGGAGTTGAGGAAGCGCCCCATGACCGCACGCCGTGATGAAGTACTCATCGAGGAGCTGAAGTCCCTTCCGCCCGAGCAGCACGCCGAAGTGGAGGATTTTGTAGATTTCCTGAAGGCCCGCCGCGAGCGCGCCCGAGATGCGGCCGCCAGACTGTTCCGGCTGAAGAGGCTTGCGCGCGGGGCGAGGAGCCGTATAGCCGTCGCCGCCGGCAGGAGTGCAGACCTGTCGATGCGCGATTGAGGGGGCGGATATGGCACCGTCAATCGGCGAGGTCAGTAAGGATCATGGTTTCCAGCAGTGGAACCGTCCGCCAGGCTTTATCGTTGGTGACGGCCAGCGTGGTGCCGGCTTTCATGCCCGTCGCGATCTGAATGGCGTCCGCTGTGCGTAGTTTCTGCCGCGCACGCAGCGCCGCGGCATCCAGCAGGATCTCCCGCGAAATCGCTACGAGCTCGAGGTTGGGGAAGTAATCGAGCAGCAGCTCGTATTCATCGGCGACGTCCTGCCGACCGAGTTGCAAGGGCCGCACCGTCAGCTCGAGCAAGGTCAGCTCCGAGGCGATGCCTCGAAACCTTCCTTCCTCGAGAGCGCCGATGACCCGGCCGGCCGGCGCTGCGAGCTGCGGATGCTGCTCGAAATGGTAGATCCAGACACTGGTATCGATCAGGACCCGCCTGTGCCCGCCGGGAAACCTGGCGCTCACCAGGTATCGCGCTCATCCTGAAGATAGGTCTCCGCGCCCTGCCAGACCTCTCGGTGGAGCCCCGCCATGTGCTTGGCGAATTTTCTCGGCTTGGGAACGATGACGACGCGGTCAGGCTTGCTCAGGACCAGCAGCTCGTCGCCAGCCGAGAGGCCAAGCGCCTCGCGCGCTTCCCGCGGGATCACGATCTGGAACTTGCTGCTCAGTGTGACGGTTGCGCTCATGAGGCAGACTCGATGGTAAAGTGAATCATTAGTATTACTTTACCACTTTCCCAGGTGTTTGATGAAGAGGCGCGGCGAGTGCCGATGCCGGCGCTCCAGCACAGACCTTGTTCGCCGGTGTTCCAGGGCATGAAACGCTCAGGGCAGGGGGGCGGTGAGCGATCTGCCCGCGCCGTGCCGACTGAGCCCTGCTACGATGTTGCCGTCTGTCGGCCGAGAACAGGAGCAACGGGCCGGCCGCGGCCGTTTACCGGCCAGCCACTTCGCTTTCCGGCAGGGGCTTTCCGCTCGACGCTTGACCCTCAAGTGGCGAGGCAGTCCGGCCAGCCAGCGCTCGGCCACGGACCGAAGGGTGTTCTTGCGGCTCACCCTTTCTCTCCTTGCGGTCGGCGCTAGGGTCGGTGCCGTCGGCGAGCGATTTGCGGGCGGCCTCCCGGCGGTCACGAGCCTGGCTCAGGGAGAGTTAGAGCCCAGACTTGGCCTTACGTTGAGCTGTTCCTGACAGCACACGCATGACCTCGGACCCGAAGGACCTTCCATCCGGTTCGTGCTTCTTTGCGGTCGGACTTGCCTCGCTCGGCTGGACCGAGCGGCGTGACAGATCCGCTCCACGCGCTTTACGTCCTGCCCTCTCGGCGGTAGAGGCCTTCACCTGGCTGACATTTTATGGCTCTGTTCTCAAAACGTATTGATGCGGATTGGTTATTTGCCGCTTTTGCGGCAAAAATAAGCTCAAAATCGGCACCCGCGCTCATAGCCGTAAGCTATTGATTTTATTGTTTTAATTAGAGAATCAATACGTTTTGATAATAGAGCCTATTTTATCCAGCTGCCCAAACCGATGCAAGGTCTGGGCAAAATCGTCCCTGCCGGCGGACATGCCGCTGCGCGGGGATTTAAACCGCCGGGGTCGCTCACATCCCGGTGTGCTTCATCGGCGTAGATGCCGAGCGAGAGCATCTGCTCGGAACCTTGACAGCGGTAGCGGAAGCGACACCATTTCGATCCGCTGGGCTGACTGATGAAGACAGAGGCCACGACCGACCGAGAGCCTGTATGCTCTCTCATGGGGCTTGGCGAGGCGGACTGCCGTATCGGTCAGGCTCATATGGGCTCCCTTCGGTCGCTTTTCGCTTCCTCAAGTTCAAGTCCCGCGTGTTGGGTGACCGAAAGTCACCCTCGAATTTTCCCGCTGTCAAACGCGGCTGGGATGCGACGGGCTGATACGCCCTGGGCGGCCAGAAACGAGAAAAACTCTAATAAACAAGAGATTACAGAAATGGATGATACGAGATGTTACCGCATGAGCCCCCCTGGAACGGGGGCTATGGTGCCCGGGAGAGGACTCGAACCTCCACGGTGTTACCCGCTAGTACCTGAAACTAGTGCGTCTACCAATTCCGCCACCCGGGCAGGGGCGCTCGGCTGTGATGCCTCGCCGGCGAGGCGGCGAAATCTACGCAGGGCCAGGAGAGCTGTCAATTGAAAAGCCGCCGCAACAAATTCGGCCGCCGGGACCGCCCCGGACGGGCGGACAAGGGCGCCCCGGAGCGCGCCGGGCAGCCGGCCCCTCGCCAGGCGTTACGCACCGGGCCGGCAGCGGGCGGGTCCGCCGCACACCCCTCTGGCTCGAAGCGGCGTGCGAAGCCCTCGCCCTCGCGCGAGGGCGGGTCCCGGGCCGGCGGTCTCGCCGAGGGCCGGGTGAGCGCGCACCGGGTCGGCTACGGGTTCCTGCGCGTCGAGGGGATGAAGGACAGCGTCTTCCTGCCGCCGCCGCAGATGCGGGGCGTGATGCACGGGGATCGGCTGCGCGTGCGCCTCTCGCGCGATGCGGAGAGCCGCTGGGTGGGCACCGTGCAGGAGATCCTGGAGCACGCCGTGCAGGCGTTCCTCGGCACCGTGGAGATCCAAGGGCGCAGCGCCTGGGTGACGGCGGCGGATCGGCGCCTGCAGCTGCGGTGCGCCGTCTCGCATGCGGCTTTGGCGGGGGCGCGCGCGGGCGACTGGGTGATCGCCCGCATCACCCGACGCGGGACCGAGGACCAAGCGGCCCATGCGCAGATCGAGAAGCGGCTCGATCCGGACCGCCCGGTCGAGCTGGCGATGGAGACCGCCATCGCGCGATTCGGCCTGCCCCACGAGTTTCCCGCGGCCGTGCTGCGCGAAGCGCAAGCGTGGGGGGATCGGGTCGACCCGCGCGAGGCCGAGGGACGCGAGGATCTGCGCGGCCTGCCTCTCGTGACCATCGATGGCGAGGATGCGCGGGATTTCGATGACGCCGTTTATGCCGAGACGCATCCAGCGGGCTTTCGTCTGATCGTTGCCATTGCGGATGTCAGCCACTACGTGCGGCCGGATACGCCCCTGGATGCCGAGGCGCAGATTCGCGGCACATCGGTGTATTTTCCGACACGTGTGCTGCCGATGCTTCCCACGGCGTTGTCGGATCACTTGTGCTCGCTCGCGCCGAAAGTGGATCGGCTGTGCTTCGCGGCGGACATGGTGGTGAGCAACGCCGGTGTGCTGAAGAGCGCAAGGTTTTATCCGGCGGTCATGCGCTCCGCGGCGCGCCTCACGTACGGTCAGGCCCATGCCGCGCTGTTCGAGGGCCGGCCGGCCGCGCGCGCCGAGCTCGGCGAGCTGCTCGAGCCGCTGCTCGTGCTGGTGCAGGTGTATCGGGCGCTGCACAAGGCGCGCAGCCGCCGGGGCGCGCTCGACTTCGATGCGCCCGAGGCGCAGCTGGTGATCGATCCGGCCGAGCGGGTGCGGGCCATCGAGCTGCGCGCGCGCAACGATGCGCACCGCCTCATCGAGGAGTGCATGATCCTGGCGAACGTGGCGGTGGCCCAGGCACTTGAAAAATCCCGTACTCCCACTCTGTATCGGGTTCACGGCCAACCCGAGAGCGAGAAGCTCGAGCGGCTGACGAGCACGCTCGCGGCGTTGGATATCGAGGCCCACCTGCCCGAGACGGTCACGACGCGGGACCTTCAGGCGATCGCCCGGCGCCTCGGACAGGCGCCCGAGCGCCCGTTCATCGAGTCGCTGATCGTGCGCGCCATGCCCCAGGCGGTGTATCAGCCCGTCAACATCGGGCATTTCGGGCTGGCGCTCACCCACTACGCGCACTTCACCTCCCCGATCCGCCGCTATCCGGATCTCGTCGTGCACCGCACGCTCAAGGCACTGATCCGGGCCGCCGGCGGCAGCGCGGTGAGCTATTCCGCGGGCGAGCTCGCAGCGCTCGGCGAGAGCACCTCGAGGCTCGAGAAGCGCGCCGACGAGGCCGATCGGTACGTCGCGACCTTCCTCAAGTGCAGCTACCTGCGCGAGCGCACCGGACAGACCTTCCAGGGCCTGATCACGACGGTGGTCGAGTTCGGCTGCTTCGTTCAGATCCTCGATGTCGCGGTGGACGGGCTGCTGCACATCGACCGTTTGCGCGACGATGAGTACGTCATGGAGGACCACGGCCACGCGTGGCGGGGCCGGCGATCCGGGCGTCGCCTGCGCACCGGCGCGCATATCCGCGTGATCGTCACGGCCGTCAATCCCATCGAGGGTCTGGTGGACCTCGATCTGGCCGAAGAGCTCTAGACTCATCGCGTCATGACAGAGGAGCGCGGCCGTCCGGCCGTCAAAGCCAAAGGCCTCGAGAGCCTCTACGGTCTGCATGCCGTGCGCATCATGTTGGAGCGATATCCCGAGCGCGTCACCGCGATCCGCCTGCTCGAGCGGCGCGAGGACCCGAGGGTTCGCCGGATCGAGGAGCTCGCGCGGCAGGCGCGCGTGCCGGTGCAGCGGGTCGATGCGCAGGCGCTGCGGCAAAGACTGGGGGAGGTGGCCCACCAGGGGATCCTGGCCGAGATCACCGCGCTCGCCCCGTGGAGCGAGGATCGGCTGCTCTCGGCTCTGCAGAGCGCGCGCCAGCCGCTGCTGCTCGCGCTCGATGGAGTCCAGGACCCCCACAACCTCGGCGCCTGTCTGCGAACGGCCGATGCCTGCGGAGTGCTCGCCGTCATCGTGCCCCGCGACCGGGCGGCACACATGACCGCCGCGGTGCGCAAGGTGGCCGCCGGCGCCGCCGAGACGACGCCGCTGGTGGTGGTCACGAACCTGGCGCGCACGCTGAAGCTCTTGAAGGAGGCGGGCCTGTGGGTGGTCGGCGCCGATGCCGGAGGGGCGGGGCGCGCCCGGGAGATCGATTTGACGGGCGGGGTGGTGCTGGTCATGGGGGCCGAGGGGACCGGTCTTCGGCAGCTGACGCGCCAGAGTTGCGATTTCCTCGCCCGACTGCCGCAGCTCGGGGCGGTCGAGAGCCTCAATGTCTCGGTCGCCGCCGGGATGCTCCTCTACGAGGCGCTGCGGCAAAGACAGGGCTGAGCCGCTCGCGAACCGGCCCGCTCCGGGACGCCGCCCGCGCGCCCCTTTAGGGTTCCCCGGCGCGCGATATCCTTGCCGACAACCGCTCCCGGCGGCGCCCTGCCGTGCGCCCGCGCGCTCCTGCCGCGCGCGCAAAGGCCGGGGTTGCGCTCCGCTGACAAGCCCGGTCCGCGGCGCGGCGCCCCGCCGGAGGCTGCCTCGCGGCGCCTCACCGGGCGCGCCGGCAGCGCATTGCAGTCCTGGGGAGATTTCAGTATCCTGCGCGCCCCCTTGACACAGAGGGGCCATGCGCGTTGCGCGCGTGGAATCTCCTTGCCGCACCCGCGCAGCCTCGCCACAGGGCGGCTTTCATCCGTGAGGAGGACACATGAGGCATTACGAAATCATCATTCTGGTGCATCCCGATCAGAGCGAGCAGGTGCCCGCGATGATCGAGCGCTACAAGGGCATGATCGGCGCCGGCTCCGGCCTGGTGCACCGCCTGGAGGACTGGGGGCGGCGGCAGCTCGCCTACCCGCTCGCCAAGGTGCACAAGGCGCACTACGTGCTCATGAACATCGAGTGCGATCAGAAAACCCTCGATGAGCTCACCGGCGCCTTCCGCTTCAGCGACGCGGTCCTGCGCCACCTCGTGATCAAGATGGACTCGGCGGTGACCGAGCCTTCCCCCATGGCCAAGGGCGCCGAGGAGGAGGAGTCCGGCAGGAGCCGGCGCGAACCGCCGCGCGAGGAGGCGGGCGCGCTGTCCGAGGCGGACGCGGAAGGCATGTAATCCAACCCCCCGCGTCATCCAACACCCGCGGGCGACCGCAACCCCATTTCAGCGCACCGGATACACTCATGAACACCAAGACAGGCGGCAACGGCGGCGGCCGTTTCTCGCGGCGCAAGAAGTTCTGCCGCTTCACCGCCGAGGGCGTGACGCACATCGACTACAAGGATCTCGGCACCCTCAAGGGCTTCATCTCCGAGACCGGCAAGATCGTCCCGAGCCGCATCACCGGCACCAAGTCCTTCTTCCAGCGCCAGCTCGCGGTGGCGATCAAGCGCGCGCGCTACCTGGCGCTGCTGCCCTACACCGACCAGCACTGAGGCACTGCCATGGAAGTCATTCTGCTGCAGAAGGTGGCCAATCTCGGCAACATCGGCGATCGGGTGAAGGTGCGCTCGGGCTTCGGGCGCAACTTCCTGCTCCCGCAGGGCAAGGCGACGCTCGCGACACCCGAGCACGTCGCGCGCTTCGAGGCCGTTCGCGCCGAGCTCGAGAAGGCCGCGCGCGAGCAGCTCGAGGGGGCCGAGCAGCGCGCCGCGGCGATGAAGGAATTCAAGCTCACCATCACGGCCAAGGCCGGCACCGAGGGCAAGCTGTTCGGCTCGATCGGCACCAGCGACATCGCCGAGGCCTGCACCAAGGCCGGCTTGAAGGTCGAGCGCAGCGAGGTTCGCCTGCCCAACGGGCCGCTGCGCATGGTCGGCGAGCACACCGTCAGTCTGCATCTGCACGCCGACATCGATGTGCCGGTGGCCGTTTCGATCGTCGCGCAAGAGTAGCCGCGCGAGCCCATGCCCTTGACTGGCCAGCGGTCGCGCGGGCCGCAATTCGCCTCCGGTGCGCGCGCCTGTCGAGTGCCGCCGGGCGTGCCCGCCGCCGGCCTGCCCGGGAGCGCTCCCGGAGGGCGCGCGCGCTGCGGTGGGCACCGGGCTGCGCAACACGCCGCAGGCGGCTCGCCGCCGCTCGATTGACATGGCCGCTTTCCCCAAGGCGCATCGCGAGGGCGGCTCGGCCGCCGGGGATGCCCCGACGCCTCCGCATTCGGTCGAGGCCGAGCAGGCCGTGCTCGGCGGGCTGCTGCTCGATGCGAACGCCTGGGACCAGGTCGCCGATGTCGTCAACGAGGCGGACTTCTATCGCCCCGACCACCGCCTGATCTTCGCGGCCATCGGCGTGCTCGCCGGCAGCGGCCGGCCCTGCGATGCGGTGACGGTGGCCGAGCAGCTCGAGCGCACCGACAAGCTCGACGGCGCCGGCGGCCTCGCCTATCTCGGCACGCTCGCGCGCGACACGCCGACCGCGGCGAACGTGCGCGCCTACGCCGACATCGTCCGCGAGCGCTCGCTGCTGCGCCAGCTCATCCGGGCCGGCACCGAGATCGTCTCCGCCGTCTTCAACAAGGAGGGCGAGAGCGCCCGCGAGCTCGTCGATCGGGCCGAGCAGAAGGTGTTCGAGATCGCCGAGGCGGGCTTCAGGGGCCGCCAGGGCGCGATGGCGGTGAGGAGCCTGCTGCCGCGGCTGATCGATGAGCTCGACGATCTGTGTTCGCATCCGGAGAAGCTGCGCGGCTTGCCGACCGGCTTTACCGACTTCGACAAGATCACCGGAGGGCTGCGTCCCGGCGATCTTCTGGTCGTGGCAGGACGCCCCTCCATGGGCAAGACCACGCTCGCGGTCAATATGGCCGAGTACGCCGCGCTGCATGGGGCCACGCGCGCCTCCGTGGCGATCTTCAGCATGGAGATGCCTTCGGAACAGTTGCTGACACGCATGATCTCCTCGGTCGGGGGCGTGCCTCTCTCGAGCCTTCGCAGCGGCAGGCTCTCGCCGCAGGATTGGGATCGGGTCACCGGCGCGACCACTCAGTTGCAGGATGCGAAGATCTTCATCGACGAGACGCCGGCCCTCACGCCGACGGAATTGCGGGCCCGCG
The DNA here is from genome assembly GCA_021792755.1 of Pseudomonadota bacterium. Taxonomy (GTDB): domain Bacteria; phylum Pseudomonadota; class Gammaproteobacteria; order Steroidobacterales; family Steroidobacteraceae; genus 13-2-20CM-66-19. Next base: position 62,289 of record JAJYUA010000017.1, on the reverse strand, counting down.
CACGGCGGATCAAGCGCGAGCACGGGCTCGGTCTGATCGTCGTGGACTACCTGCAGCTGATGCAGGTGCCGGGCACGAAGGAGAATCGCGCCACGGAGATCGGGGAGATATCCCGCGGCCTGAAGGTGCTCGCCAAAGAGCTCTCCGTCCCCGTGATCGCGCTCTCGCAGCTGAACCGCGCCGTCGAGCAGCGCGAGAGCAAGAAACCCGTCATGTCCGATCTGAGGGAATCGGGGGCGATCGAGCAGGACAGCGACATGATCCTGCTGATCTACCGCGAGGAGGTCTACGACAAGAACACCACCAAGAAGGGCATCGCGGAGATCGACCTGGTCAAGCACCGCAACGGCGAGATCGGCACGTTCCTGCTCACTTTCCAGGGCCAGTACACGCGCTTCGCCAACTACGCGCCCGATGCCTACGCCGAGGGCGTGCTGAGGTGAGCCGGCTCATCCGCGCGGTGATCGACACCGGCGCGCTGCGGCACAATCTCGAGACCATCCGCGCTCGGGCCGGCGGGGCGCGGATCCTGGCGGTGGTGAAGGCCAACGCCTACGGCCATGGCCTGGTGCAGACGGCCCTCGCGCTGGCTCGGGCCGATGGCTTCGCGGTCGCGAGGCTCGAGGAAGGCATCACGCTGCGCGAGCACGGCGTGAGCGGCCCCGTGGTGCTGCTCGAGGGGGTGTTCACCGCCGAGCAGCTGCGCGAGGCGGCCCGGCACGGGCTCGAGCTGGTGGTTCACGATGCGCTGCAGGTGCACCTGCTCGAGGCCGACGGCGCAGGGCAGCGCTTGCGCCTCTGGCTGAAGATCGACACCGGCATGAACCGGCTCGGCTTTCGGGCGCGGGAGGTCCCCGAGGCGCTGAGGCGGCTCGAGCGGCTGAGCCCGCCGCCGCTCGAGGTGCGGCTGATGACCCACCTTGCCAGGGCCGACGACTCCCCCGAGATGACTCGACGGCAGCTCGAGCGCTTCCGCGAGGCCACCCGGGGCCATGCCTGCGCCACGAGCATCGCCAACTCCGCCGGTGTGTTCGGCGAGACGCCGGTCGGGGGCGAGTGGGTGCGGCCGGGGCTGGCGCTCTACGGCGCCTCGCCGTTTGCGAGCCGCCCGGCCGAGGCGCTCAATCTGCGGCCGGCGATGACGCTCACGACCTCGGTGATCGCGGTCCGGCACGTGCCGCGCGGGGAGACGGTCGGCTACGGAGGGGCCTGGCGGGCCGAGCGCGACTCGCGCATCGCCATCGCGGCGGCCGGCTACGGCGATGGGCTGCCGAGGGGGCTGCCGAACGGCACGCCGGTGCTCGTCGACGGCCGGCGCGCGCCGCTTTGCGGGCGGGTGTCCATGGACATGATCGCGGTCGATGTCACCGAGCTCGGGCCGGTCGCGGTCGGCACGCCGGTGGTGCTCTGGGGAGAGGGGCTGGCGGTGGAGGAGGTGGCGCGGTGGGCGGGCACCGTTGCCTACGAGCTGCTTTGCGGGGTGAGCCAGCGCGTTCCCTTGGAGCTGCGCTGAGAGCGGCCGAAGCGCCTCGTGAGCGGCAGGGGCCGCCCGCCCACACCGGGTTACCGCCCCTTTCCGGGTCACGCATGGCCGGCCGGCTGGGAAAGCCGGGCGGGCTCGCCCGCGGCGTCGCGGCCGGCTTCGAGCCTACCCGTTGAAGAAAAAGCCCATCTTCACGCCGGCGAGCTGGATCACGTCGTTGTCGCGCAGCGGAGCGGCCTGACTGCCGATCGGGGAGCCGTTGAGCAGCGGATAGTGGTCGGGCCTGTCGCTGTCGACGTGCACGATGAAGAAGCCCTCGGCGCGCCGGGTGATCGCCGCCACCTGCACCCCGGGGCGCCCGAGCGTCGTGAGCGCCTTGGTGAGCTCGAGCTCGCGTCCGGCGAAGGCGCCGGAGAGCACCTGCAGCTTCGCGCTCCTGGGCGCAGGGGCGGCCTGGGCGTGGACCTTGGGGTGGGAGGCGGTCTCGGCCGCCTGCGGCGCGGTCGCCGCGCGCAGCGCCTCGAGCGGCCGGGCCGAGGGCTGGATCACCATGGTCTTCTCGAACTCGTCCTGCTGCTCGTCATCTTCCATGAAGCGCAGCTGGTGGTGCCCGACCGTGATCACATCGCCGTGCTGCAGGGCATGCTTCTTGATGAGCTTGCCGTTGACGTAGGTGCCGTTGGTGCTGTTCAGGTCCTCGAGGAACGAGTCATTGAGGATGTTGATGATCAGGGAGTGGTGGCCGCTCACCGCCGCGTTGTCGATGCGGATGTCGTTGTCGGGCAGCCGCCCGACGGTGTAACGCTCCTTGTTCATGTTGTATTCCGCCATCACCTGGCCGTCCAGGCTCAATATCAACCTCGCCATGTGTTCTCTCCCCGCCCCCGGCATCAGTTGAACCAGTTGAGTATCTTCTCGAGCATGCGGGTTCGCGCCGGGAAGGCATCGAGCACGTGGGCCATCACCACGGAGATGTTGTCCCGGCCCCCGTTATCGTTGGCCAGCTGGATCAATTGTCTCGCGACGTTGTCAAGATTAGCACCAAATGTGCTTATCGTTAAATGGATATCCTCGTCCTCGACCATGTCGGAGAGCCCGTCCGAGCAGAGCATGTAGACCTCGCCCTTTTGCACGGGGATCTCGCGCAGCTCCACCTCGACGCTCGGCTCGACGCCGAGCGCGCGGGTGACGTAGTTCTTGTTCGCCGCGCGCTGGGCCTCTTCGGCCGAGTACAGGCCGCGGTCCACGAGCTCCTGCAGGAGGGAGTGGTCCATGGTGATGCGCTCGAATCTCTCCCCGCGCACCCTGTAGAGGCGCGAGTCGCCGACGTGGGCGATGGTGACCCTGTTGTCGAAGAACAGCGCCGCCACCACCGTCGTGCCCATGCCCTCGCACTGCGGCTGGCTGCGGGCGGTCTGGTAGATGATCTTGTTGGCCCGCTGCACGGCGTCGCGCAGGATGATGCCCGCGCGGGACAGGCCCGAGCCGGAGTCCGCGCGAGCCATGTTCTCGAGTTGCATCTGCTCGCGCACCAGGCCGACGATGGTCTTCACGGCGAGCCCGCTCGCCACCTCGCCGGCCTTGTAGCCGCCCATGCCGTCGGCGAGCACGAGCAGTCCGGTGTCCGCATCCCCGCTGATCGTGTCTTCGTTGTGCTCGCGCACCTTGCCGGTGTCGGTGAGTCCCACGACACGCAGCTTGCTTTTCAGGCTCATGCCGCGTCCTCAGGGTTTTCGCGGGCCATCGATTATTGTAATGCGCATCGCCACCAGTCCCGGTTCCATCCGCGATAAGCTAGCATTGCGCGCGGTCGAGTCCGAGTAGCCGGTCACAAAAGGCGGCTCTGGGCGTTTTCCGCAGCCGATGCTAGCACCCCCACGCTCACCCGCCCAAGCGCATCCATGGCCCGCCCGAGCACCGTTTTCGTCTGCAGCGCCTGCGGCGGGCATACCCCGAAGTGGCAGGGCCAATGCCCCGCGTGCGGGCAGTGGAATGTCCTCGAGCGCCGCGAGGCGCCGAGACCGAGGCCGAGTCCGGCCGCGGGCGCCCTCGAGCCCGCCGCCCCTGTCAGCCTGGAGTCGGCGCCTGAGCCGGCCCGCTGCCCGAGCGGCCAGGAGGAGCTCGATCGGGTGTTGGGCGGGGGCATCGTGCCGGGCTCGGTGACGCTGCTCGGCGGCGACCCCGGGATCGGCAAGTCGACCCTGCTGCTGCAGGTGGCCGCGCAGGTGGCGGGCGCCGGGCGCTCGGTGCTCTACGCGAGCGGCGAGGAATCCGCTTCCCAGGTGGCGCTGCGGGCGCGCCGCCTGGGGCTCGCGGCGAGCACGCTCGAGATGCTCCCCGAGACGCACCTGCAGGCGGTGCTCGCGCGGTGCGCCGAGCGCAGGGCGGCGCTGCTGGTGATCGACTCGATCCAGACGGTGCGCTCGGGCGAGATGGAAGCGAGCGCCGGGGCGGTCTCGCAGCTGCGCGAGTGCACCGCGCAGCTGGTGCGCTTCGCCAAATCCACCGGGACCGCCGTGATCCTGATCGGGCATGTCACCAAGGATGGGGCGATCGCCGGTCCCCGTGTGCTCGAGCACCTCGTCGACACGGTGCTGTACTTCGAGAGCGAGGCGGGCAGCCGCTTCCGGATCGTGCGGGCGACCAAGAACCGCTTCGGCGCGGTCAACGAGCTCGCCTTCTTCGCCATGACCGGCACGGGGCTCAAAGAGGTGCGCAACCCCTCGGCCATCTTTCTTGCCCGCGCCGCTCAGCCCGCCGCCGGCAGCATCGTCACCGTGACGCGCGAGGGCGGCCGGCCGCTGCTGATCGAGCTGCAAGCGCTGGTGGACAGGATGCGCTTCGGGGCGCCCCGGCGCATCGCCCAGGGGCTCGATGCCAACCGCCTCGCCATGCTGCTCGCCGTGCTGAGCCGTCACGGCGCCGTCTCGCTTCAGGAGCACGACGTCTTCGTCAACGCCGTGGGCGGAGTGCGGATCGAGGAGACCGGCTGGGATCTGCCGGTCGTGATCGCGCTCGCATCGAGCCTGAGCGATCGGCCCGTGCCGGACTCGCTGGTGTCCTTCGGGGAGGTCGGGCTCACGGGCGAGGTGCGGCCCGTCGCCTATGGGCAGGAGCGGCTGCAGGAGGCGGCCAAGCAGGGCTTTCGGCTCGCCGTCGTGCCCCGCGAGAATGCTCCGCGCCAGCCGATCGAGGGCATGGGTGTGATCGCGGTCTCGCGGGTGATCGATGCGCTGTCGGCGGTGTTCAGCGACTCTCCTCCACCTTCCCGGGCGGGGGCGGCGCCGCCCCCGCCACGGAGCGCACCCGCACGGTCCTGATGGCGTTATCGGCCACTTGCAGCACTTCGAACTGGTAGGGCCCCACGCTCAGCACGGTGCCGGGGGCCGGGAAGGTCTCCAGGCGCTCGAGCAGCAGGCCGTTGAGGGTCTTCGGGCCCCCGGTCGGCAGCCGCCACTGCAGCGCCCGGTTCACCGCGCGCAGCGTCGCGCTGGCGTTGATGATGAACACCCCGGCCTTCTCGGCGTAGATGTCCTTGTGCAGCACGGTCGCCGGATCGGTGGTGAACTCCCCGACGATCTCCTCGAGGATGTCCTCGAGCGTCACCAGGCCCTCGATGTCCCCGTACTCGTTGACGACGAAGGCGAGGCGGCGCCGATTGCGCTGGAAGTGCGCGAGCTGCACGTTGAGGGCGGTGCCCTCGGGTATGAAGTACGGCTGGCGGCCGCGTGAGAGCTCGATCAGGCGCTCCTTCGAGAGCGAGCCGCGCACGAGCTCGTGCGCCACGCGCTTCATGTGCAACAGGCCCACCAGGTTGTCGAGCTCCCCCTCATAGACCGGCAGCCGCGTGTGCGGGGTGCGCCGCAGCTGCTCGAGGATATCCTCCCAGCTCTCCGTCACATCGATGCCGGCGATCTCCTGGCGGGGGATCATGATGTCATCGACCGTGATCTGCCCCAGATCGAGGATCGAGAGCAGCATCTGGCGGTGCCGTGCCGGGATCAGGGAGCCGGCCTCGGCCACCACCGCGCGCAGCTCCTCGGTGTTGAGCTGCTGGCCCGCCGGGGCGCGCCTGACCGCCCCTGACACGCGCAGCAGCCCGTAGGCCATGCCGTTGGTCACCGTGAGCAGCGGGCGGGCGAGAAACACCAGCACCCGGTAGATGCGCGCCGAGCCGAGCGCGGCGGCCTCGGGGTGGGCGGTGGCGAAGATCTTCGGCGTGAGCTCCCCGAAGACGATCACGATCAGGGTGAGCAGGACGCCGGCGCCCGGCACCGCGTAGCGATAGCCGGTGCGCTCGGCGAGCAGCGTCGCGATGGCCGAGGCGAACACGTTGGCGGCGGCGACGATGACGAGGTTGGCGCCGAGCCAGTCCCCGGGCTTGCGCAGCAGCCGCTCGAGCAGCCGCGCGGTGCCGTTGCCGGCCTCGGCCCGGTGGCGGATGCGATAGCGGTTCACCGAGAGCATCGCCACCTCGGTGCCCGAGGAGAACGCGATGACCAGAACCAGCCCCAGGAGCGTCAGCAACAGCAGCGGCGTGGATGATGCGGTCACGAGCGGGGGCCTCCTCGGTCTGTCGGCAGACTTCCGCCCGTATAATGGGGGGCGCGAGCGGATTCGTCACCGGGCGGCTCGGATTAATCCGCGCGCTCGCGCCGCTCGCCCGAGGCAAGGGGCGGGGCGCGGCCCGTGTGTCGAATCGGCCAAGGCGCGCACCGCCCGGCGGGCGATGCGCGGGCCAACCCATAAGTGACTGTTTTCCTTCCCCGATGGCGCGGGGCCGATGTCGCCCCGGACGTCGCTGCCCCTCGCTCCTGTACATCGAGTACACTGCGCTCGTGGCGCCCGGTCCCGGGCGCAATCCGCCTCCGACGCGACTGCGTGGGGATGAAGCCGAGGCTCCCGTGTTCGACACCCTGACCGCCCGCCTGTCCCGCACCCTCGATGCCCTGCGCGGCCGGGGGCGCATCAGCGAGGACAACATTACCCAGGCGCTGCGGGAGGTGCGGGTGGCCTTGCTCGAGGCCGACGTCGCCCTGCCGGTCGTCAAGAGCTTCATCGAGGCCGTCAAGGCCAAGGCCATCGGCCAGGAGGTGGCCGAGAGCCTCACCCCGGGGCAAGCCTTCATCGGCATCCTGCACCGCGAGCTGGTTGGCCTCATGGGCGGCACGGAGGAGGCATTTCAGCTGCGGGCTCAGCCGCCGGTGGTCGTGCTGCTGGCGGGCCTGCAGGGGGCGGGCAAGACCACGACCGCGGCGAAGCTCGCGCGCTGGCTGATCGAGAGCCAGCGCAAGCGGGTGGCCCTGGTCAGCACCGATGTGCGGCGACCCGCGGCCATGCTTCAGCTCGAGCGCCTCTCGGAGCAGATCCACGCCCAGTACCTGCCCGCCGATGCGGCCGCGGCGCCGGCGGCCATTGCCGCCGACGCACTGGAGCAGGCCCGGCGCGGGGTCTTCGATGTGCTCATCGTCGATACCGCGGGCCGGCTGCACGTCGATGCGGCGCTCATGGACGAGGTGCGTCAGATCGACCAGGCGGTCCATCCGGCCGAGCGGCTGTTCGTCGTCGATGCCATGGCCGGCCAGGATGCGGTGAATGCCGCGCGAGCCTTCGGCTCGGCACTCTCGCTCACCGGCATCATCCTCACCAAGGCCGACGGCGATGCGCGCGGGGGCGCGGCCCTCTCGGTGCGTCAGATCACGGGCAAGCCCATCGTGTTCCTCGGCACGGGCGAGAAGACCGAGGCGCTCTCGCCGTTCGATCCGCAGCGGATGGCCTCGCGCATCCTCGGCATGGGCGATGTGGTGAGCCTGGTCGAGCAGGTCCACCGCCAGGTGGATCGGCAGGAGGCCGAGCGGCTGGCGCGCAAGGTCGCCAAGGGCAAGGGCTTCGACCTGGGGGACCTCAAGAGTCAGCTCATCCAGGTCCAGAAGATGGGCGGCCTGGCCTCGCTCATGGACAAGCTTCCGAGCGCCGCGACGCAGAAGGTCGCCCTCTCGGCCGAGCAGGGGGATCGGGATCTGCGCCGGCAGATCGCCATCATCAATTCCATGACCCCACGCGAGCGGCGCTCCCCGGGGCTCATCGACGGCTCCAGACGCCGGCGCATCGCCCGGGGTGCCGGGGTGCAGGTGCAGGATGTCAACCGGCTGATGAAGCAGTTTCTGCAGATGCAGCGGATGATGAAGCAGATGAAGGGCGGGCGGATGCGCCAGCTTCTGGCGGCGTTGAAGGGCGGGCTGCCGCCCGGGATGGCCGGCTAGGGCTTGCCTGACGGTAGGCGATGGGCAACTTTTAAGCCCGCGCCCCTTTCCGATCGGGCGATTTGCCCGTAGAATCCGCGCTCTTTTTTGAGGGACGCCCGCGGGGCGTCTCCGCACCGGCACAGAGAGCGACAACAGCTATGGTAACCATTCGCCTGACCCGACGCGGGGCGCGCAATCAGCCCTTTTATCACGTCGTGGTGACCGACAGCCGCAAGCGCCAAGGCGGATCCAGCCTGGAGAGCGTCGGGTTTTTCAACCCCATCGCCAAGCGCGCGCAAGCCAAGCTCAAGCTTGATCTGCCGCGGATCGATTACTGGGTGGGCCAGGGGGCACAGCCCTCCGAGCGCGTGCGCTCGCTGGTGAGCTCCTACCGGAAGCAGGCGAGCGCCTGAGCGCTGCGCAGGGGCGATGAGCGCCGGTCGGGTCGGGCTCGGCCGCATCGGTGCGCCCTTCGGCCTCAAGGGGTGGATGCATGTGGCGTCCTACACCGATCCGCCGGAGGCGCTGCTCGGGTTCCCCAGATGGGACCTGTCCCGCACCGGCGCGTCCCTGCCGCCGCGCCGGCTGCTCGAGGGTCGACGGCAAGGCAGGGGCCTCGTGGTGCGGCTCGAGGGGATCGAGGACCGCGATGCGGCGGCGAGTCTCACCGGGGTCTCGGTCGAGGTCGAGCGCGAGGCGCTGCCCCCTGCCGGTGAGCGCGAATATTATCGCGCCGACCTGATCGGGCTCGAAGTGCGCAACCTCGAGGGCTGCTCGCTCGGCAAGGTCGGTTATTTTGTCGATGCGCCCGCGGGCGCGGTGATGGTGGTCGAGCAGGACGGGGCGCAGCACTGGGTGCTCGCGGACCCGACGCACCTGCTGCAGGTCGATCTCGATGCCGGCCGGATCCTGGTGGACTGGCCGGCGAAGCTCGGGTAAACGGGTGCCCCTCAGCGCCTGCGGCCGGCAGCCGGGCGGGCTCGGATTGCCTTCGAGCCCCCGGGCCGCACGAGGCGCGAGGGCGTGCGCGGTGCAACCGCCGCAGGCGGGCTGCCGCCAATGGACGGACAGGCCATGAAGATCGAAGTGGTGACGCTGTTTCCGCAGATGATCGGCGCGGCGTTGCGCTTCGGGGTGGTGGGCCGGGCCCTCAGCCGGGGCGGGCTCGCCGTCGGCACCGAGGATCCGCGGGATCACACGAGTGATCCGCACCGGACGGTCGATGACCGGCCCTACGGAGGCGGTCCGGGCATGGTGCTCAAGCCCGGACCGGTGCTCGCGGCGATTCGGGCCGCGCAGGCGAGGCTGCCGCAGGGCAGTCCCCGGATCTGCCTCTCGGCGCAGGGCGAGCGCTTCACCCAGGCGAGGGCGCGGGAGCTGGCCGGGTTGCCGGGAATGGTGCTGGTGGCGGGACGCTACGAGGGACTCGATGAGAGAATCATCGAGCTCGGCGTCGATCGGCAGCTCTCGATCGGCGATTACGTGCTCTCCGGCGGGGAACTGCCGGCGCTCGCCGTGATCGATGCGGTAGCGAGGCTGCTGCCGGGAGTGCTCGGGGATGAGCGCTCGAGCGGCGAGGACTCCTTTGCCGAGGGGCTGCTCGAGTGGCCGCAGTACACGCGGCCGGAAGTGTTCGAGGGCCATGCGGTGCCGCCGGTGCTGATGTCGGGCAATCACGCCGACATCGCGCGCTGGCGGTTGGGCGAGGCGCTCGCGCGCACGTGGCGGCGGCGGCCGGATCTGCTTCTCGAGCGGCCCCTGTCGCCCGAGGGGCAACGTTTACTCAATGAGTTTCTGGCCGCAGGGGCGGCCGCAGGCGCGGATCGAGGAAGAATCACATGAGCAACATCATTCAACAACTCGAAAAAGAGCGCATGACCCGTGAAGTGCCGGACTTCAAGCCCGGCGACACCGTGATCGTGCAGGTGAAGGTCGTCGAAGGCGACCGTGAGCGCATCCAGGCCTACGAGGGCGTGGTGATCGCGCGCAGCAACCGGGGCCTGAACTCCTCGTTCACGGTGCGCAAGATGTCGCACGGCGAGGGGGTCGAGCGCGTGTTCCAGACCCACAGTCCCTCGATCAGCGGCATCCAGGTGAAGCGCCGCGGCAGCGTGCGGCGCGCCAAGCTCTACTACCTGCGCGAGCGCATGGGCAAGGCGGCCAGAATCGAAGAGAAGCTCTGAGGCGGGCGCAGGAAGCGCATGTACCGGCAGTCTCAATCGGCGCATCGTGCCGCATCGCCGAGCGGCCCGCCCGAGGCAAGCCGCCTCGGGCCTGCGCCGAGCGCATGGGAAGAGCAATGGCCAGAGTAAGAGCAATCCTCCAGTGGATCTGGCGCGGCCTCGAGGGACTGCGCAAGTTCCTGCACCTGCTGCTGCTGCTGGCGCTGTTCGGGTTCCTGATCGGGGTGCTGCACCAGTCGCTGCCGAGCGTGCCGGGGCGTGCGGCGCTGGTGGTGGCCCCGCAGGGGCAACTCGTCGAGCAGCTGAGCGGCAACGCGATCGAGCGGGCGATCGAGAACGCCCGCGGCGAAGGACGGCAGCAGACGCTGCTCTGGAGTCTCACCGCTGCCATCCGGGCCGCCGCCACCGACAGCCGCATCCGCGTGCTGGTGCTCGATCTCGATGAGATGGACAACGCGGGGCTGCCGGAGCTCGAGGAGCTCGCCGGCGCCATCCGCACGTTTCGCGCGAGCGGCAAGCCCGTGATCGCCTATGGCAGCGCGTTCAATCAGGACCAGTACTACCTCGCCGCGCAGGCCAATCAGATCTATCTGGACCCGTCCGGCTACGTGATGATCCGCGGATTCGGCAACTATCCGCTGTACTTCAAGGGACTGCTGAGCAAGCTCGGCGTGAAGGTCAATGTCTTTCGGATCGGCAAGTTCAAGAGCGCCGTGGAGATCTTCACGCGCGATGACATGTCGAAGGCGGACCGGCTGCAGAGCACGGTCTATCTCGATACGCTCTGGTCCACGTATCAGCGGGAAGTGACCGCCGCACGCGGGCTGCCCGCCGATGCCATTGCGCAATACGTCGATTCCCTGCCGAAGGCGCTGAAGTCGGTCGACGGGGACGCCGCGAAGCTCGCTCTCAAGGATCACCTGGTGACGGGGCTGGCCGACAGCCTGCAGGTCGAGCGGCTGCTCACCACACTCGTCGGTGCCGGTCCCAAGGGCGAGTTCAACGCCATCTCCGCCGAGGACTACGCAGCCGTCGTGCGCGCCCGGCACAGGCTCCGCCGCGACGACGGCCAGCCGCGCATCGGGGTGATCGTGGCCTCCGGGGAGATCCTCGACGGCGAGCAGCCGCCCGGGGTCATCGGCGGGCAGTCCCTGTCGCGTCTCATCCGCAAGGCGCGCCTCGACAAGCACATCAAGGCCGTGGTGCTGCGGGTCGACAGTCCCGGCGGCAGTGTGACCGCGGCGGAGCAGATCTACCAGCAGCTCAAGGCGCTGCGCGCCGCGGGCAAGCCGCTCGTGGTCTCGATGGGGGACCTCGCGGCCTCGGGCGGCTATTACATCTCCGCGCCCGCCAATGAGATCTGGGCGAGCCCGGCGACGCTCACCGGCTCGATCGGCATCTTCGCCATCATCCCGACCTTCACCCAGGGGCTGAAAAAGCTCGGCATCACGAGCGATGGTGTCGGCACGACGCCCCTCGCCAATCAGTTCACCCTGGATCAGCCCCTGAACCGCGAGGCGCGCGATCTGATCCGGGCGCAGATCAACCAGGGCTACCGGCAGTTCGTGGCCCGGGTCGCGGCGGGACGCCATGAGTCGGCGGCCCGCATCAATGCGATCGGCCAGGGCCGCGTCTGGGCGGGCGCCGATGCGCGGCGCATCGGGCTGGTCGATCACCTGGGCACGCTCGAGGAGGCGGTGCGGGCGGCCGCGAGGCTCGCCAAGGTGAAGCACTACTACGTGCAGTTCATCCATCCGCGCGTGTCGTGGACGCAGGAGCTGGTGCAGCGGGCGCAGTCGCGCGCGGTGAGCACGGCCGCCTCGCTGTTTGGTCCGCGGCTGTTTTCCTCGCAGTTGAGGTTTCCGGGCCTCTCGGCGCTGACCGGCCGGCTCGGGCCGTATGCGCGCCAGCTCGCGCAGTTGGCGCGCTTCAGCGGGCGCGGGCACGGGAAGCTCTACGCGTACTGCTTCTGCAGCGACCGCTGACGAGCCCTTCGCGCCGCGGCGGCGCTCGCGCGAGCCCAGCCTGCCGGGGCCCCGCCACCGGCGGGCCGCGGGCGGCGTGTCAGTCGCTGCGGCGGCGCGGCCGAAGGGGCGCGCCGCCGCGCACCGGCCCGTCGGCTGCAGTCACGGCGGGCCGGTCGGGCGGAAGCGGGCGGCGAGACGGCGGAAATTCCAGCCGAGCCGGGGCCGAAGGCGCCGGTTCGCCTCGCTGATGGATCGATCCACCAGCGCGACGCCGCTCTTGCGGATCCGGCCAGTCCTGCCGATGGCGTTGTGATGGTGCAAGACGACCGGCGGGCCGTAGCTTTGCTCGGGCACCTTTCCGGCGAGGCGGATCGGGAAGTTGTATTCCACCGGCAGCTCCTCGAAGGGCAACCGCAATCGCAGCATCGCGAAGGCCCAGCTCACCTGGTCGATATGGTTCACCCAGCGCTGCATGATCTGCCGGTTCGCCACCAGGGTCTCGGCATACCCGAGCCAGCGCTCACCGAGCGGGCGGACGAACTGGCGCGGGATGAGCAGCATGCCGCCGTTGCAATTGAGGGCGTAGGTCATGGCGTGCGGCTCGCACCCGGTGGCGATGAGCGCCGGCCTCTCGGGCAAGCCGAGCAGCGCCCGAGCCTCCTCGAGCACGGACAAGGGAGGGTTCTCGAGATCGACGCGCCTCGCGCGCACGGCATCGGACCGCGCCACCTCATCGAGCGGGCGCAGAATGGCGAGGTCCGTGTCACAACAGACGAGCACATCGAAGTCATCGTCGGCCAGGGTGAACAGCTGGTTGATCTTGTTGCAGTACGCCCTGTCCGGCCCGAGGGGCAGATCGAGCGCCCGCACCCGCAAGCGGGCGGCCAGGCGCTTGCCGGCCTGACCGCTGCGCTCCGTGACCTGCGCCACGATGTCGCCCGGGGGCACTCCGGCCGCGAGCAGCGTGCGCACGAATATCCTGCCTTGGGCGAGGAAGCGGGGATGCCCGTCGATGACGAAGCTGTATCTGAGACGCATGAGACAGCGGCTACAGGCCCCGCCAGTCGAGGATGACCTTGCCGGAGCGGCCGGAGCCCATGATCTCGAACGCCTGCCGGTATTCCTCGACCGGCAGGTGGTGGGTGATGATCGGCTCGAGGCTCAGGCCGCTTTGCAGCAGGCTCGCCATTTTGTACCAGGTCTCGAACATCTCGCGGCCGTAGATGCCCTTCAGGGTGAGGCCCTTGAAGATCACCTGATTCCAGTCGATGGCGGTCTCCTCCGGCGGGATGCCGAGCAGCGCCACCGAGCCGCCGTGGTGCATGGTGCGCAGCAGGTCGCGGAAGGCGGCGGCGTTGCCCGACATCTCCAGGCCCACGTCGAAGCCTTCCTGCATGCCGAGGTCCTGCATCGTCTGGTCGAGGGTCTGGCGCTGCACGTTGACGGCGCGGGTGGCGCCCATCTTCTTCGCGAGATCCAGTCGGTAGTCGTTGACGTCCGTGATCACGACGTGGCGCGCCCCGACGAAGCGGGCGATGCCGGCCGCCATGACGCCGATGGGGCCGGCGCCGGTGATCAGTACGTCCTCGCCGACCATGTTGAAGGCGAGCGCGGTGTGTGTGGCGTTGCCGAACGGATCGAGGATCGAGGCGATGTCATCGCTGATCGAGTCCGGGAGCTTGAAGGCGTTGTCGGCGGGGATGGCGAGGTACTGGGCGAACGCTCCCGGGCGGTTCACGCCCACCCCGACGGTGTTGCGGCACAGGTGCCGCCGCCCTGCGCGGCAGTTGCGGCAGTGCCCGCAGGTGATGTGCCCCTCGCCCGAGACACGGTCGCCGGGTTTCAGCCCCCGGACCTCGGAGCCGATCTCGACCACCCGGCCGCAGTACTCGTGGCCCACGGCCATGGGCACGGGAATGGTCTTGCGCGCCCAGGCGTCCCAGTTGTAGATGTGCATGTCGGTGCCGCAGATCGCGGTCTTGGCGATCTCGATCAGCACGTCGTTCGGCCCGATCGTGGGCTCGGGGGTGTCCTCGAGCCAGATGCCGGGCGCGGATTCTTTCTTGACCAGCGCTTTCAAGGGATGACTCCTTTCATGCGCGGCGCGCGGCGCACGCCGGCGACAACGCTCATGGGATGACTCCGAGTTCCTTGCCGACCCGGGCGAAGGCCTCGAGGGCGCCGTCGAGCTGCCCGCGGGTGAGGGCGGCGGACATCTGGGTGCGGATGCGCGCCTGACCCTCGGGCACCACCGGGTAGGAGAAGCCGATGACGTAGACGCCGTGCTCGAGAAGCCGGTCGGCCATGCGCGCGGCGAGCGCGGCATCGCCGATCATCACCGGGATGATGGGGTGCTCGCCGGGCTTGAGCGTGAAGCCGAGGCGGGTGAGGCCGGCGCGGAAATACCGCGCATTCTCGTGCAGCTGCGCGCGCAGCGGCGGGCCGTGCTCGAGCAGCTCGAGCACGCGCAGCCCGACGGCCGCCACCACCGGCGGGATGCTGTTCGAGAAGAGGTAGGGGCGCGAGCGCTGCCGCAGCCACTCGATCACCTCGCGCCGCGAGGCGATGTAGCCGCCGCTCGCCCCGCCGAGCGCCTTGCCGAGCGTGCCGGTGAGGATGTCGATGCGCGAGGCGAGCCCGCAGTGCTCCGGGGTGCCGCGGCCGCCCGCCCCCATGAAGCCGGTGGCGTGCGAGTCATCGACCATGACGAGCGCGTCGTAGCGGTCGGCGAGCTCGCAGATGCCCGGCAGGTTGGCGAGGATGCCGTCCATCGAGAACACCCCGTCGGTGGCGATGAGGCGGGTGCGGGCGCCGGCGGAGGCGCGCAGGCATTTTTCCAGCTCCGCCATGTCGTTGTTGGCGTAGCGGTGGCGTTGCGCCTTGCACAGGCGGATGCCGTCGATGATGCTGGCGTGATTGAGCGCATCGGAGATCACCGCGTCGCGCTCATCGAGCAGCGTCTCGAACAGGCCGCCGTTCGCATCGAAGCAGGAGGAGTAGAGGATGGCGTCCTCGGTGCCGAGGAAGCCGCTCAAGCGCTGCTCGAGCCGCTTGTGCACGGTCTGCGTGCCGCAGATGAAGCGCACCGAGGCCATGCCGAAGCCGAAGCGCTCGAGCGCCTCGCGCGCCGCCTCCAGCACCGCCGGGTGGTTGGCGAGCCCCAGGTAGTTGTTCGCGCAGAGGTTCACCACCTCGCGCCCGCCGGTGTGCACCACGCTGCCCTGGGGTCCTGAGAGCACGCGCTCGCCCTTGTACAGACCCTGGTCCTTCAGCGCGCCGAGCTCGCAGCGCAGCCGCTCGATGAGATCTCGCATCATGCGCGCGCATTATACGCGGGCGCACGGCAAGCTTCTGCCCGGGCCGGATCGCAGCGCGAGCGCGCCCGCCGGGACGCGCCTCGCCCGGCGGGAATGATGCGCGCTAGGCGGCCGGCGAGACGCTCGCCGGCTGCAGCTCGCTCAGGCGGATGGTGCGCCCATGCACCGACAGGCGCCGCTCCCCGCTCAACTGCCCGAGCGCACGCACCACCGTCTCGGGCGCGAGCCCGAGGTACGAGCCGATATCCGCGCGCGTCAGCGGCAGGCTGAACAGGCCGTCGGGAGCCCGGCTCACATGGGCACGCGAGGCGTAGTTCTCGATGAACGCCACCACTCGCTCGACGGCCGACAGGCCCGCCCAGGGGGGTGCGACGCGCTCGAGCTGCATCGCGTACTTCATCAGCAGCCGCTCGAGCAGTGCGGCACTCGCCTGGCCGCTGCCGGGCGCCGCCAGATTCAGCCGGCACACCGACACCTCGGTGGCCGCCTGCGCCGTACAGGGGTGCTCGCCGCGCGCATAGCCTTCGATGCCGAGCAGCTCTCCGGGCAAGCTCAGGCCGGCGACCCTCTGGGCGCCGTTTGTAAGGCTCTCGCGCAGGATCAGGCAGCCGTTCACCACCATGTAGACCGTGCCGGTACGCTCACCCTGGCGCAACAGCGGCTCCCCGCGCTCGAGCACCGCCGCGCGGCGGCCGCGCAGGCCCTCGATCGGCAGCCGCAGCTCGCCCCAGCAGCGCCCGGCTGAAGGGCAGGCTGCGCAGTCCACTTCGGCGATGGAAACGGTTCGAACAGTGCGTTTTCTTTGCATCGGGCGGCACGCTACCGCCTGAGCGGGGCAGGCGGTATCAGGGTTTTCCGAAGGTGGCGGGGCTTGCCTGCCCCCGGGCAGCGGGGCGGCGCCCTCCCGGCGCCTTCCCCCCTCGCGGTGAGGAATGTCAACCTTCGTGCTACGCAAGCCCGCCTCGCTCGGGCAAGATCGGTGCTCATGATGACGGCGTTTGACAGCGACCCCCGGGGCCGCACGCTCGCGGCGCGGCTCTCGCACGTGGTTCCCGCCGCGGAGATCGAGCTCGGTCTGCCGCTCATCGCGCGGATCCTCGATCTGAAGGCGAGCCGGGGCGCGGCGGTGCTGGCGCACAACTATCAGGTGCCGCTGATCACCGCGGCGGTGGCCGATTTCACCGGCGACTCGCTCGCCATGGCGCAGTTCGCCCTCCAGTGCGAGGCCGACACGATCGTGGTGTGCGGCGTGCGCTTCATGGCCGAGACCGTGAAGCTGCTGTGCCCCGAGAAGCGCGTGCTGCTGCCGGCGCAGGAGGCCGGCTGCTCGCTGGCCGATTCGATCACGCCCGAGGACGTGCGGCGGGTGCGCGAGAGCTGCCCCGATGTGCCCGTCATCGCTTATGTCAATACCTCGGCGGCCGTGAAGGCCGAGGCGGATATCTGCTGCACATCGAGCAACGCGGTGCGGATCGCGCAGTCGCTCGGCAGCGAGCGGGTCATCGTGTTGCCGGACCGGCACCTCGCGGAGTTCGTGGCGCGCTCGAGCGATCTCGAGGTGATCGCCTGGAGCGGGGAGTGCGAGGTGCACACCCGCTTCTCGGCGGCCGATATCCGCGGCTTTCGCGTGAGCACCGGCGCGACGGTGCTCGCGCATCCGGAGTGTCCGGCGGCGGTGCAGGCGGAGGCGGATTTCGTCGGCTCGACGGCCGCGATGGCCGATTACCTGACGCGCCGGCGGCCGCAGCGGGCGCTGCTGCTCACCGAGTGCGCCATGGCGGACAACGTGGCGGTGCAGTGCCCGGACATCACCTTCCTGCGCCCGTGCAATCTGTGCCGGCACATGAAGGCGACCACGCTCGAGCGGCTCTGCGAGGCGCTTGCGGGGCTCGAGACGCAAATTCGCATCGATCCGGCCATCGCCGAGCGTGCCCGCAGGCCGATCGCCCGCATGTTGTCGGTGAATTGAGCGTCCGAGCGCGGCTGCCATGAGCTCGATCGACACCGACGTGTTGGTGGTCGGGGCGGGGGCGGCCGGCCTGTGCGCGGCGATCAGCGCCGCGCCGCGGCGCGTGCTGGTGGTCTGCGCCGACGATCCGCGCGCGGCGAGCTCCACGGCGCTCGCTCAGGGCGGCATCGCCGCGCCGCTCGGGGCGGGCGACTCGGTGCGCTCGCAGTGGGCGGACACCTTGACGGCCGGCTGCCACACGAGCGATCGGCGCGCCGCCTTGCGGGTCATCCGCGCCGCCGGCGAGGCGGTGCGGTTCCTCACCCGCGTGGGAGTGCGCTTCGATCGGGGCGAGTCGGGCTGGAGGATGCACCTGGAGGCCGGCCACAGCCATGCCAGGGTGCTGCACGCCGAGGGCGATCGCACCGGCAGCGCGATTCTCGCGGCGCTGCTGGCGCATGTCGCCGGCTGCGAGCACATCGAGCTGCTCTCGGGGCTGCGCGTGGCGGCGCTCCTCGAGGGGCAGGACGGCGGCATCGCCGGCGCGCTGGGATTCGATCGGGAGGGCGGGGCGGTGCGGATCGGGGCGCGGGAGACGGTGCTCGCCACGGGCGGGCTCGGCGGTTTGTTCCCGTTCACGACCAACGGCCATCATGCCAACGGCGACGGGCTCGCGATGGCGCTCAGCCGCGGGGCGCGCGTGGCGGGCCTCGAGTTCATCCAGTTCCATCCGACGGCCCTCAAGACATCCGAAGACCCCGTGCCGCTCTTGACCGAGGCGCTGCGCGGAGCGGGGGCGTTTCTGCTCGATGCGCGCGGCAATCGGCTCATGAAGGGCGCCCATCCCCTGGGCGATCTCGCGCCGCGGGACGTGGTGGCCCGGGCCGTCTGGGAGCGGGGCCTGCAGGGCGAGGGGGTGTGGCTGGATGCCACGGCGGTCTTCGGGTCGGAGCACGCCGGAGAGTTTCCCCTGGCACTTCACACGTGCCGCTCGCACGGCCTCGACCCGGCGCGTGAGCCGCTGCCGATCACCGCGGCGGCGCACTATCACATGGGCGGGATCGTGGTCGATGCGCTCGGCCGCACCGATCTGCCGGGACTGTGGGCCTGCGGGGAGGTGGCGAGCACCGGCATGCACGGGGCCAACCGCCTGGCGAGCAACTCCCTGCTGGAGGCGGTCGTCTGCGGGCGCACCGTCGGGGAGTCGCTCGCCCGATCGAGTCCCGTGCGGCGCGTGCCGCGCGCGAAGCCGCTGACACCCGGGGACGCCTCGATCGACCCGCACGGCGGGGGCGTGCGGCTGCGAGCCATCATGGGCCGCTGCATGGGGCCGTTGCGCGAGGGGGGCGAGCTGCAGAGCGGGCTGCGCGAGCTCACCGCGCTACGCGAGAGCCTCGCGCCGGAGGCGCTGACGGCGCGCCAGCGCCTCGATCTGTCGATCGCAATGGTGCAGGCGGCGCTCTCGCGCCGGGAGAGCCGCGGCGCGCATTGGCGCAGCGACTTCCCGCACCGCGACCCGGCGGCCGACGCGCGCTAGGGGAGCATCAACCGGGATCCATAAAAAGCCGGTAGCGGTGAGGCTACCGGCGTCAGGAGCGCTTATTGGTGGTCTTCTCTTGCGCTTGATGCTTATGGTTATGTCTGAGCGCGGATCTTGCGGCGGCGGCTCACCGCAAGTCCCATCGCCGCAAGTCCGACAGCCAATAGAGTGAGCGTGCCCGGCTCCGGCACGGTGGTCATGGACATCAGCACGATGTCGTTCGAGCCGTTGACCAGGTCGGGGCTCGGCTGGGAGATGATGAACAGGTTGTAGTGGGCGAGGGCGCTCGAGTCGAAGTTCACGATATCGCCACCCGATCCGCTGCCGAGCGTGTCCCAGTTGCCGGTCGTGTAGTTAAAGCCGAGCACCGCCCAGTTCTCACCGGAGGTGGCTGTGCCCTGCACCGATCCCATGGTGAAGCCGGAGACGTCACCCGGATCTGCTTCCGTGGTCACGAGAATGCCGTTCGGGTAATAGATCTCGCCGCCGTTGCCATACGGATCGCCGGAGAGACCCAGGCCCTGCTCCGAGGGCGTGCCGCCGTTCTTGGCGTAAAGGTCGAGGCTGCTGCCACACCAGTTGGCCAGGCAATTGCCGTTCGACGCGGCGCTGCCCGCCTGGGACACGGACTCCACGAAAAGCGACTGACCGCCCTGGTTGAAGATATCCGCTGTGTTGCCGGTGCTCTCGCCGTTGTAGCCCTGGCTGTTCAGCAGGGTGTAGAAGTCCCAGGTCGTCGCCCCCGCTGGCAGCACGGTCGCGAGCGCCGGTGTCGCCGCTATCGCCCATGCCAGTGCGGTCGCCGAGATGAATCCGATCAGCGTGATCTTCATGGCTTTTCTGCCTCGTTGTCGTTCGAGTCCGCGCCTGCGCCGGGCGGCAATGGATTCCGGCCACAAGAGGCAATTTCCGCGCCACTTTACAATACTTCAATATTTTCAATTGGTTATAGAAATAAAATCCCAGCCAGGCGCTCGTCATGTAAAAAATATCGACGGCTTTGTCGGTGATCAGCGCCGCTTCCGGGAAGACCGCCGACTGCGACGGTACTGGTCGAGCCTTGCGAGCAGTCGCCCGGGCGGCTCGGCGAAGGAGAAGCCGAAAGGTCTCGGCCGTGTGACGCTGCGCGGTCAGGGTGTCCGAGCAGAACGAGGGCGGTCCCCCCGGTCTTACGCTTCAGCCGAGTGACAAAATTTCGGGGGCCGGGCGGGGCTTGTCAAAGCCGCCGGCAAAAAGGTCGCCGCCGCCGAGCCGCAGCCCAGCGCCAGCGCGTCGGCCCCCGGGGGCTGCAACGCTTCGCGCCGCTCAGCCTCGCTGCCGACGGTCAGCGACATCAGCACGCGGATGGCGACCTCGGGCAGGGCGATCTCGCTCCCCGAGGCGGACCGATGCGCGAAGTGCCGCACCGCCTGTCCCGGCGTGTTCGCGCCGGCGCGCCCATTGGAGGGCGCGATTCTTTATCATTCACCGCCTCATCCACCGACTCGGGGACTCCCATGGCCATTTCGCTCTACGGCGCGACGGTGCCGTCCTACCGCCAGACTCTCGGCGCCGTCGCCGGGCTGCTGCGCACCGCGCAGAGCTACTGCGCCGACAAAGGCATTGCCCCCGAGGACATCCTGCAGGCGCGGCTCGCTGCGGACATGTTCCCGTTCGCCTACCAGGTGAAATCGACGGCGGTGCATTCGATCGGGGCCATCGAGGGGGTTCGCAAGGGCGCTTTCTCGCCCGATACCACCCCGCCGCCGGACTCGTTCGCGGCGCTCGAGCAGCGCATCGCCTCCACGCTCGAGGCGCTGCGTGCGCTCGAGCCCGGCGAGATCGACGGCCTGCTCGGGCGCGACATGCTGTTCATCGCCGGGCAGCGCAAGCTCGCGTTCACCGCCGAGGATTTCCTGCTGTCCTTCTCGCTGCCGAATTTCTACTTCCACGCCACGACCGCATACGACATCCTGCGCTGGAAGGGTGCGCCGCTTGCCAAGCGGGATTTCCTCGGGCAGTTGCGGCTGAAGCCGTGAGGGGCGCATCCGGCCCGGGATCGCGCCGCGGCTCGCCCCGGGCCGGTTGACGAAGGAGCATCGAGCCTGTGAGCGTACGGGGAACTCCCCTCTCCGGCCACGGTCTTTCGCGGTACCCATGTTGCGGCGATACGGCCGAATCGATGGATTCGATCTCACGGGCTCGCTATTCTTCCGGCCCGCGAATCGTCCGATGAGTGAATAGGATAGGCGAGTGGCCAAAATACCTGCCGGAGTCGGTCCGCGTAACCCGCAAGTGGTGGTCCTCATCGGGGCGACGGGCGATCTGGCCCATCGCAAGCTCCTTCCGGGGCTGTTTCACCTGTTCGCCGCGGGCTTTATCCCGCACTGCCGCATCGTGGGTGTCTCGCTCGAGGACATCGATGCGCACGCGTTTCGCAAGCTGACCGTTGCGGCGATCGAGGAGTTCTCCACGTGCAAGGCGAGCCGGGAGCAGCGGGCGGCGTTTGCCGAGGCCCTGGACTATGTGCCGCTCGGGGCCGGCGCCGCAGACTTGAAGGCGGCGGTGGAGCGGGCCGAGAAGGCACTCGATGCCGAGTGCGAGCGGCTGCACTACCTGAGCGTGCCGCCGAGCGCGGCGCTGTCCTGCGTGCGCATGCTCGGGGAGGCGGACCTGGTGCCACGCTCGCGCATCATCATGGAGAAGCCCTTCGGCACCGATCTCGCCAGCGCCAAATCGCTCAACGCCAAGCTCCACGCGGTCTTTTCCGAGGAGCAGATCTTTCGCATCGATCACTTCCTCGGCAAGGAGCCGGCGCAGAACATCCTGGCGTTCCGTTTCGCCAACGGACTGTTCGAGCCCATCTGGAACCGCAATTTCATCGAGCACGTTCAGATCGACGTACCTGAGACGCTGGGACTCGAGAAGCGCACCGCGTTCTACGATGCGATCGGCGCGTTCCGCGACATGGTCGTCACGCACCTCTTTCAGGTGCTCGCGTTCGTGGCCATGGAGCCGCCGACGGCACTCGAGCCCACTGCGATCGGCGACGAGAAGAACAAAGTGTTCCGCAGCATGCTGCCCATCAAGCCGGCCGATGTCGTGCGCGGGCAGTTCACCGGCTATCGCGGCGAGCAAGGGGTGAGCCCGGAGTCGGACACCGAGACCTTCATCGCGCTCAAGTGCACCATCGACAACTGGCGCTGGGCCGGCGTGCCGTTCTACCTGCGTACCGGCAAGCGCCTGGCCGAGGGCAAGCGCGTCATTTCCATCGCCTTTCGCGAGCCGCCGAAGAGCATGTTCCCGCCGGACTCCGGGGTCGGCGCGCAGGGACCGGACCATCTGACCTTCGACCTGGCGGATGTCTCGAAGATGTCCCTCTCCTTCTACGGCAAGCGTCCGGGGCCCGGCATGCGGCTCGACAAGCTGAGCCTGCAATTCGCCATGCACGACACCGGACTCGTCGGCGAGGTGCTGGAGGCCTACGAGCGGTTGATTCTCGATGCCATGCGCGGCGATCGGACGCTGTTCACGACGGCGGAGGGCATCGAGCGGCTGTGGGAGGTCTCGACGCCGCTGCTGGAATCCCCGCCGCCGGTCAGGCTTTACGCTCCCGGCTCCTGGGGTCCGAATTCCATGCACCAGCTCATCGCTCCGCACGCCTGGCGGCTGCCGTTCGAGCGCGGTTGGCGCGACCCGAATCTCAGCGGCGCCTGAGAAGGAACATGCAAGTGCTTGATGTGCCTGTCGAGACCGGCCCACCGATCTTGCTTTTGGCTCTCGCGGCCCCATTGCGCATGATCTAGAATATCCTCACTCGATACTGGAGATCACAGATGCCTTTGCCTACGCAGTCCCGGCGATCCGGCAACCCCGCGTTCAATGCCTTTTCGCGTGTTTCACGCGCAGGGTTCGGCGACGAGCCGATGACGGTGCAGGGCGCCGTCAACAAGAGCTTCCTGCTGCTGGTGGTGCTGATGACCTGTGCGCTGCTGCCCTGGTCGCAGGCCACGTCCGGCAATCTGCAGGCGGTCGGCGGGGAGATGATGCTCGGCCTCATCGGCGGCCTGGTGCTCGCCTTGATCGTGAGCTTCAAGCCGACCACGGCCCCGTATCTGTCCGTGCCCTATGCCGCGCTCGAGGGTCTGGTGCTCGGCGGGATCTCGGCCCAGTTCAATGCGAGCTATCCGGGCATCGCCATCGAGGCGGTCGGGGCGACGTTCGCGGTCACGATGGTGATGCTGGTGCTGTACCGGGCCCGTGTGATCCGGGTCACCGACCGCTTCCGCGCCATGGTCATCGGCGCCACGGGCGGTATCTTCCTGCTGTACCTCGCCAGCTGGATCCTCGGGTTCTTCCACGTGGTGGTGCCGTTCATCAACTCAGCCTCGCCGCTCGGCATCGGGTTCTCGGTGTTGGTCGTGCTGATCGCCGCCTTCAACCTGGCTCTCGACTTCGACATGATCGAGCGGGGCGCCGCCGGGGGAGCGCCGAAGTACATGGAGTGGTACGGCGCCTTTGCACTGATGGTGACGCTGGTGTGGATGTACCTGGAGATGCTGCGGCTGCTGTCGAAACTCCAGCGGCGGTGAGCGCCGGCGCGCCGGTGGAGATCCCTTACCGGGATCTCACCGCGCAGGCGCTACGCGGGGTGGTCGAGTCATTCGTGCTGCGCGAGGGCACGGACTACGGCGAGCGGGAATGCTCGCTCGAGGAGAAAGTCACCCAGGTGTGCGCGCAGATCGAGCGGGGCGTGGCGCGCATCCTTTTCGATCCTGAGACCGGCACGGTGACGATCGAGGTCGTCACCGGCCGGTCCGCCTCGACCTGACTAGCGCAGCACTTCCTCCAGGAACTGCATCAGCGAGTGCCAGGAGCGCCGGTCGGCCGCCTCGTTGTATTGCAGGCCGTTCGCGCGGTCGTTGGCCTGGGGGTGGGTGAAGGCGTGCACGGTGTTGCCGTAGGCGTGCAGCTGCCAGTCCGCGCCGGCGGCGGTGAGCTCCTTCGCGATCGCGAGCACGTCCTCGGGCGGGGCCATCGGATCGGCGTAGCCGTGCAGGATCAGCACCTTGGCGCCGATCTTGCTCGCGGGCAGACCGCTCGGCTTGAGCAGGCCGTGAAAGGCGGCGACGCCGCGCACGTCGGCGCCACCGCGCGCGAGGTCGAGCACGCAAAGTCCGCCGAAGCAAAAGCCCATGGCGGCGATGCGCCGCGAGTCGATCTGCGGCAGTGCCTTCAGCGTCTCGAGCGCCGCGCCGATGCGGCGGGCGAGCAGGGCGCGATCCTGCATGAAGGGGCTGATGAGGGCCGCGCACTCCTCGTTGGTGGCGCCGCGCTTGCCCTTGCCGAACATGTCGAGTGCGAAAGCCGCATAGCCGTGCCAGGCGAGCCGGCGCGCCTTGCGCTCGACGAACTCATCGCGCCCGCCCCAGGCGTGGCTGATGAGGACCGCGGGCTGCGGCCCCGGCCGGGAGTCGTCGTGACAGAAGAAGCCCTCGAGGAGGGCCTGCCCCTCGCGGTATTCGACCAACTGCTCGCGTATCGCCATGATGCTCTCTCCGGGTTTGCGCAGCGGAGGGCGATTCTAGCGCTTCAGCAGTGCCACCGAGAGCAGCACCAGTCCGGCGCCGAGCACCGTGCCGCCCACCCAGCGCGGCAGCGGGCGCTCCTGGCGCACGCTCGCCGTCAGTCCGCCGAATTTCAGTACGTGGTGCTCGCTTGCGTAATGCGGGGGATGCGCGATGAGGAAGATCCCGCCGCCGATGAGAATCAGTCCGGCGATCAAAGGTGCTTTCACGGTGAGGCTGCCTGAGGGCCTGGAGGCCGAAGCGCCCATTGTAGCAGCACGCGCCGCTGCGGCCCGGGCCGGGTCAGTCGCGGGACGGCCTGCGCCCGGCCCACGATTCAGCACGGGCCGGTTCTTGGAGCTCCCCATTCAGCGGCTCGGGCCTGCCGCACACAGATCCCCGGCCGTATCGACCACCCAGATCACCCAGCCGCTCGACGCCCATCGGGGCCTCTTTGGTGTCCGCCCGCGGCAGCGCGCCACAGCCGCTCAAAGAGCGGCCCATCGAGCCTGACGTAGCCGCCCACGCCGGCATCGTCGAAGTAAAGCGCGTCGCGGGTGCGTGAGGGGTCGTATCCTTCGCCGATCAATTCCTGCTTCTTCAGCTTGAAGGTGCCCGTCATCTCGAGAGCCGGCAGGAGACGCAGGAACAGGGGGCGTGCGTACTCGGGCAGCCGCTCGGCGGCCTCGCGGCGAAACGTCACGAGGTCGAAGCCGTCTGCCACCACCAAGGCCGCCATTGCCGCGCGTCCCTCCGCGTTGGGCACGCTGACACCGTAGACTGCGGCCTCCTGCACGCCGCCGCAGGTGGCGAGCAGGCAGGCCACCTCCGTCGTGGAAACGTTCTCGCCCTTCCAGCGGAACGTGTCGCCGATGCGGTCGACGAAGTAGAAGAAACCCTGCTCGTCGCGCGTCATGAGATCGCCCGTGCGATACCAGGCATCGCCTGCAGCAAATACATCGCGCAGGATTTTGGCGCGGGTCGCCTCGGGGTCGGCGTACCCCTCGAATCGCGTGGCCGGACGGTGGCGATCCTCCAGGATCTGGCCAATCGCCTCCCCGGTCTGCCCGGGTGCGCAGCGCACGCACCGGCCCGCGGCATCGCGCACGGGCAGCCCGGTGTCGGGGTCCGAGCGCACGAGGGCGACCGGGTAGCGGTGCGAGAGGAAGGGCGGGATGCGCCCGATCGAGCCGGGCCGACCCTCGCAGTTGTACAGCGAAAAGTTGCCCTCCGTGGCCGCGTAGTACTCGAGAATCTGCGCAATGCGAAAGCGGCTGCGGAAGGCGCTCCAGACCGGCTCGCGCAGGCCGTTGCCGCAGGCGAGACGCAACCGGTGCCCGCGCTCGAGATCCGTCGGTGGCTGGGCGAGCAGATAGCGGCAAAGCTCCCCGATGTACTGAAAGAGCGTGCAGCGCTCCTCGCGGACATCCTGCCAGAAGCGGCTGGCGGAGAAGCGCTCCCGCACCACCACGGCTCCTGCGCCCACGAGCGTCGCACCGGCCGCCACGATGCCGCCGACGCTGTGGTACATCGGTAGACAGTCGTACATGCGGTCACTCGGGCCGATGTCCATCAACCCCGCGAACCAATGCGTCCACTGCATCACGCGGTAATGACTCACCACGGCGGCCTTCGGCAGGCCCGTGGTCCCCGAGGTGTAGATGTAGAGCGCCCGGTCCGCGAGTGTGGGCGGCGGGCACTCCTGCGGCGCGAGCGGCTGCCCCGGCAGCGCCTCGATCGCCTGGTCCACCCGCGGCAGCGCCCCCTCGCCGGCCCCGTGCATCCAGCACGGCACGGCGCCGATGCAGGGGCGGGCGGACTCGAGGGCCTGCGCGAGTGCCGCCCCGACGATGAGCGCCCGGGGCGAGACGATGCGGATGCAGTGCGCGAGCGAATGCCCCTGCAGGTGGGTGTTGAGGAGTGAGACGGTGAGTCCCGCGCGCGTGAGCCCCAGCCAGATGGCGAGGTAGTCGGGGCAGTTCTGCAGCAGCAGGCACACCGTATCGCCCGCCCGAAGACCCTGCGCAACGGCCCAGCGCGCGTAGCGGTTGGCGGTCTCGGCGAGCGAGCGGTACGTGAGGAATGCGTCGCGCCCGATGAGCGCCGGCGCCGACCCTCGCCGGTCCGCCAGCTCTTCGATCAGGGCCGGCAGCGTGCGGCCCGGATTGCGCTCGATGGGGGCGGTGCGCTCGAGCGCCCGCACCCACGCCTTCAGGCCATATTGCGGGTCAGGCTCCATGGAGAAGGTCGAGCAGACGAGTCAAAGAGGACATCATAACACGCGTGGCGCCGCAACTTCTCCGCGCAGACGGGTCAATAGGCGTTGTTTCGGTCGCGGATCACGACGCCGATCGTCTTGAAAAGGATCCTGATATCGAGCCAGGGCGACCAGTTTCTAAGGTACTCGAGATCGTAGCGCACGCGCTCGCACATCTTCTCGAGCGTCCGGGTCTCTCCGCGCAGCCCGTTCACCTGCGCAAGACCGGTGATTCCCGGGCGCACTTTGTGGCGGATCATGTAGCCGTCGATGAGCTTGCGGTATTGCTCGTTGTGCGCAACGGCATGCGGGCGCGGGCCGACGAGGCTCATCTTGCCCTGCAGCACGTTGATCAGCTGCGGCAGCTCATCGAGAGAGGTCCTGCGCAGGAACGCGCCGATCGGAGTGATGCGCGGATCGCCCTTGTGCGCCTGCGTCACCACCGGGCCGTCCTCGCAGACGCGCATGGAGCGGAACTTGTAGACGAGGATCTCCTCGCCATCGAGGCCGTAGCGGCGCTGGCGAAAGAGCGCCGGCCCCCGGGAGGTGAGCCTGACGGCCGCCGCGATGAGCAGCAGGAACGGCGAGAGCAATACAAGCCCGAGCCCTGCGAGCACGATGTCCATCGAGCGCTTGAATACCGCCTCCATGCCGTGCAGCGGCGTCTCGCATACCGAGAGCGCCGGCATGCCGTTGATCTCCACGATCCGCCCCTGGATGAGGTCGAACGCGAATGCATCGGGCACGAAATAGACCGAGGCGGTCGTGTCGCGCAGGGTGTTGATGAGCTCGCCAATGCGCGGCACGTTGGCGAGCGGCAGGGCGATGTAGACCACCTTGACGCCGTGTTGACGCACGTAGGTCGCCACATCCTTGCAGTGTCCCACGAGCTTTTCCCGATCGAGAAGCTGTGAGATGCGATCGGCGCTGCGAAAGTCGAAGTAGCCGAGGAAGCCGGCCGGCGGCAGGCGGCGCGAGAGCTCGACGCCGACATCGTTGACGCCGATGATGATGTGGCGGGGCGCCGCCGCGCCGTGAGAGGCCCACCGGCGTGCCCTCTCCCGCAGCGCGCGCGCCGCCGAGAGGGCGAGGGGCGTCACCGCGAACCAGGTGAGAAACACCTTGCGCGAGAAGAGATCGGTCACCTTGAACGCGAAGCCCGCGAGCAGCAGCACGGCGACCACCGCGGCCCACTGCACGAGCAGCCGAGAGTGGCTCTTGCGCAGATCCAACTGGCCGAAGGAGGCCGTCATGCATGCGCCGGGGCGGTTGAAGATCTGGCTGGAGACGATGAAGGCGAGCAGCGCGAGCGCGCCGAAGTCGGGCGTCAGGCGGTTGCCGTAGAGGAACTCGCAGCCGAAGAGCGAGAGCACGACGATGAGCGGCTCGATTTGCTTGAGCAAGGCCAACAGGGCCGGCTCGACATTCCCGAGCCTGACCCGCCGGTGTGTAAGCGACTCAACAGCCGTCGACATGACGCCTTTCGCTTCGCGGCCCCGAGGCCGTCTGCAATGTTCGTGCTCTATCCCGACAGTCGGAGCGCGCCTTGGCGCGCCGCCTACGACGCTCCCTGTGTCAAGAGCAATCGTCGCTTGGATGCATCGAGGAGCTTGGTTGGCATTCTTCTACCCCGTGGCGCAAATTTCGGGCCTTCTTGGGACCCCACACCGCTTCGGGGCAGCGGGCGGTCCGGGTGCTTCCGATTCAATGGCTTGGCGCTTGAGGAAGCGTCCGCGGGATGTTTTTTCTGTTCCCGAGTTGCACTTCATCTGCGCTTGAGACTCAGTATAACACAGACTGTGCGCGCGATGTCGGTGCCCGGAGACAAATTTGTTGGCGGCGCGAGCAGGGGCTTGGCGACGGGGGCGCAGCGCACAATTTCCAGCTCCCCCGGGATCGAGGTTTGGCGGCACGGCGGCTTCTGCAACAGACCGGAAGAAATCCCCTTTCGGGCGGCGCGATCATCGAGCCTGCAGATGTCGCGGGCATGACAGCCTAGTTGACATAACGTGACGGATTGCGCTTCAGCCTCGCTCGGCAAGCCGATCTTCGGCCCGAGCAGGGCAGGGGTTGGGGGCGATGAGCGGCTGCCGGCGGCCGGTCAGCCGCGATTGGCCCCGCTTACCGGCTCATCGGATCCGGCGACGACGGGGCGGACTTGCGCAAGACGACCTCGGCCCGGCGCAGGTAGCCGAAGATGCGCGGGCCGCGCACCAGATACCGTATCCACAGCCGCCGCGGGTTCTGCGCCAGCCGGTACAGCCACTCGAGCGAGAGAAGCTGCAGCCAGCGCGGGGCGCGCCGTTCGTGGCCCGTGAGGAAATCGAGAGAGGCGCCGACGCACAGCGCCAGGCCACGGGCCGCTGCGCGCTGGCGTAGCAGTCCCGCGATCAGCTCCTGCTGGGGCGAGCCGACCGCGAGAAAGCAGAAGCGAAAGGGGCTCGCCTGCTCGATGAAGGCGAGACAGGCGTGTACGGACTGCGGGTCACGAATGAAGCCCATCGGAGGGTTGTGGTGGCGAACATCCCGCAACCCGTAGGTGCAGGCGATCTGCTCGGCCTGCTCGCCGCTGCCGCCGACCAGCACGATCCGGTCGACGGGACGGATGATGCGCGCGAACAGAGCGGCCGTGAGGTCCGAGCCCGTGCACACCGGCAGCCTCAAGCCTCTGAGCAGCCGCAGCAACCTCGCCGCGAAGCGGCTGTCGAGCAGCGTGAAGTCCGCCGCCGCACAAAGCGAGCGGAAATGGCCGTCCTCGTGACAGCGGATCAGGTGATCGACGTTGGGCGTGACCACATAGCCGAAGCGGTCCGCGCCGAAGCGGGCCGCCACGGGCAGGAAGTCTTCCAGTCCGAAGTCATCGAACCGGTGCACGCACGCTGCCTTGCCCGCGGCATGGGCGCTCACATCGGATCCCTCATGAGGGGCCGGAGCCGTCTCGCGGCCGGCCGATTCTGTCAGTTCATTTGTCCGCATCGACAGCCGGGCACGCCGCACATCAGGACGATTGAGCGCCGCTGCCCGCAACACCCCAGGGCTCAGGCACCTTTGCACAATGCACAGCATGTATCATGCCATACTTAAGAATCAGTGGGTTGTCCGCAACGGCGAGTTGGAGTGTAAAAAACGTCGGCACTCTGCTCGATTGCGGCGGGGGTCATTGCCGGCAATGAGCAGCGTCCCGGCCGCCGCCCGCCGCCGGCTTCGCCGAGGGCGAAGGCGTGCGTGGCCGGATCCACGACCGGACTTAACGTCGGACGAATGGCGCGGCAAGCTGTACCGTGGCGAATTCGGCGCTATCATGACTCGGTGCCAGCCCGGGACCGGCCAAGAATCAAGAAGCCGTCGCCGCCATGAACGCAAAGAGCTTTGATGAGGACATGCCCCGCAACCCGCCCGTTGAGCCCGACGCCGCGCCGGCGCCGCCGGAAAGCCGGCGCTGAGCTTCCATGAGTCCCTGGCTCGACCCGATTCTGGAGCAGGCGCGCGGCGTGTGGCGCTTCCGCTGGCTTGCGCTCGCGGTGGCTGCCGTGATCGCGCTCGTCGGTTGGCTCATCGTCTTTTCCCTGCCGGACCGTTACGAGGCCCAAGCGAAGGTCCTGGTGGATACCCGCACGGCGCTCAAGCCGGTCCTGCAGGGTCTGGCGACCAATCAGGACGTGAGCGTGGAGTTGAACTACGTGCGCCAGGCGCTGCTTGCCGGCCCGCAGCTCAGTCAGATCGCCGAACGGGTGGGCGCGCTGCCGAAGAGCGGCATCGGTCCGGAGCGCCGGCAGGCGCTGCTCGATGCATTGAGGAATCGGATCGAGCTCACGGTCGACAACGACGAGCAGGGCGGCACCACTTACGGGATCAGCTACGAGGACGTCAATCGAGCCCGCGCCCTGCGGCTCGTGCAAGTGCTGACGAGCACTCTCATCAACGAAACGCTCGGCGGCAGCAAGAAGGGGTCCGAGCACGCACAACAGTTCCTCAAGGCCCAGATCGCCGACTACGAGAACCGCCTGCAGACGGCCGAAGATCGCCTTGCGGCGTTCAAGACGGAGCACTTCGGGCTGCTGCCGACCGAGCAGGGCGGCTACTTCGATCAGCTCGTGGCCGAGAACCGGGCGATCGAGAACCTCAAAACGAAGCTGGTGGTGGCCGAAAGCCAGCGAAAAGAGCTCGAGCGTGAGCTGCATGGCAACGTCGCCATCTCCTCGGCCGACGCGATGCCCGTCGTCGGACCGAACGGCGTCGTCCTGGCCGGCGGCAACACGCTTTCCCAGATCGAGCAGGTGCGCACGCGCCTCAATCGGCTGCTGCTCAAGTACACCAATCAATACCCGGGGGTCATCGCCGCGCGCAAGGAGCTCGCGGCGCTCAAGCACCGATGGGCCGAGGAGATCGCGGCCCTGAAGCGCGGGGATGCGAGCGCGGCGGCGCTGAGCGGCGCGAGCGCCAACCCGGTCTACCAGAGCACCGAGCTCGCCCTCGACAAGGTGGATGTCACCGTCGCGGATCTGCGCACGGAGCTCGTCCAACACCAGCGCAAGGCGCAGGAGCTGCAGCGGCTGCTCGACAAGACCCCGAAGCTCGAGGCGCAGTACTCGCAGCTGAGCCGCGATTACGCCATCAACAAAAAACAGTATGCGGCCCTGCTCGCAAGCTATGACAAGGCGCGGCTCGGCGAGAAGGCCGGCAACGACGGCGCCGTGCGCTTCGAGCTCGTGCAGCCGCCAGCGGCGAGCTACGCGCCCGTCTGGCCGCATCGCGGTAAGTTCCTGACCTTCGTCCTGATGCTGGCGCTCGGCGCCGGAGGCGCCCTGGGTTACCAGCTCAATCGGCTGCGTCCGGTCGTCGACTCCCCGGCCACCCTGAAGCGGCTGACCGGAATTCCGGTGGTCGCCGTGGTCGGCTCTGCGTTTCCAACGCGTACCACGGCCGTCTCCCGCCGGGAGGTGAGACGCTTCGCGTTCGCGTTCGCCAGTCTCCTCGCGGCGTTCATTGCGGTCGTGATCCTGAGTCACATGGGGGTCAGATTGGGCGGTACGCACGTCACGCCGGCGGTACACACATGAGCATCATCCAGAATGCCCTGGACAAGGCGCGGCAGGCCACCGGCGCCGGCGGCTGCACCGGGCCGCAAGAGCTGAGCGATACGCGCAAGTCGGATGTGGCGGGCCTGCCGGAGCGGCACCGCCGCATCGAGATCGATATCGATCAGTTGCGCGCCCAGGGTGAGCTGCCCGAAACGGGCGAGGAGCCCCGGTTCGCGGACTGTTACCGCGAGATCAAGCGGCCGCTCATCCAGAAGGCCCTCGCGGTAGGGGCCCACGCCGACGCCCGTCTCATGCTGGTCACCAGCGCCTTGCCGGCGGAGGGGAAGACCTTCACCGCACTGAATCTGGCGCTGAGCATCGCGCGCGAGCGCGACGTCTCCGTGCTTCTGATCGACGCCGACGTGCCGAAGGCCCATCTCAGTCGCACCTTCGGTGTGCAGGATGAGCCGGGACTGATGGATGCGCTCGGCGACGAGACGATCGACGTGGAATCGCTTGTTGTCGGGACGAATGTGCCTGGGCTCGAGCTGTTGCCCGCCGGCAAGGCCGCCGAGGGGGCGGCGGAGCTGATTGCCAGTACACGCATGGCGCAGATCTGCGCCCGGCTCACCGGGCGCTATCCGCGGCGGATGGTGCTGCTTGACTCGGCGCCGCTCCTTGTCTCGAGCGAGGCGCGGGCGCTGAAGCAGATTCCGGCACAGATCCTCATGGTGGCGCGAGCCGGCAGGACCCCCCGCCAGGCGCTGCTCGATGCCATCGCGCTGCTCGAGAAGTCCCGGGTGTATGGCCTGGTGCTCAACGATGCGCATTTCACGGGGGGGGACGGCTATTACACCCACTACGGCTACTCGACCTATGGGGCAACCGAGCGGCGGCGCGCTGCGCCCGAGGGCCGGCGCAGCCCGTAGAGGCGTCATGCAGGCAGCCTGACGGCCGCAATGGCGATCCAAGCGGCCGGGCGCCGGGGGACGCTGCGGCAACGGCAGCTGCTGCGCAATCCACGCCCCGCCGGGGGGGATCGATCGACCTCTTTCTGCGGGCACTCTGCCGAGACGTGGGGTTTGTCGAAGACCGTGCGATGAGCACTTCATATAACATAGTCAGTGCCATTTGGGCACGCTTCGCAAGAGGAAGTCGGGACCATGCAGGTGAGATCGACCATCGCGACGCTGTTTGAGGATGTCGCCCGCGAGCAGCGGCGCCAGCTTGCCCCCCTCACGGATGACTTGAAGCTGCTCGAGAGCGGCCTCGATTCCCTGAGCTTCGCGCTCATCGCGGCGCGACTCGAGGATGTCCTGGGCTACGACCCATTCGACACGGCGGACGCCTTCCCGGTGACCTTCGGTGATTTCGTCAGAATGTACGAGAAGTCTGCGACATAACCTTTATGAGTGCGCGCGAATCGCTTGCCCAGGTCGCGGCGCGCTCCGCCGGCGGGCTGCTCGCTGCTTCGCGGACCGTTGCACTCGCCGAGCTCTCGAGCCGATCGTGCCTGAGCGGGCGCCTGGAGACGCTGCGTGGACGATCGGTGGTGGTGGGCGTGCGCGATCAGCTGACGGCGGCCGTCCTTCTCATCGAGCTCGACGGGGTGGCGGGGCGGATGGTGCTGTGCTCGCCGGACCTCGCGCCGCAGCACCGCGCGCACGTGATCCGCACTGTGCAGGCGGATACCTGGATCGGCGGGCACACAGGGGAGGAGCCACCGGCCGGTGTCGGCTGCGTGCTCCATGTGCCGGCGACTCCCGAGCCGCAGCGGGCCGGCTTGACACGTCAAGCGACGTGCGAGACGCAGTGGGTGCTGCTGACCTCCGGCACGACGGGCGCGCCGAAGCTGGTGGCGCACACCCTGGCGAGCCTCGTGAGCGCCTTTGCGCGCCCTGAAGCGGAGGTAGCCGCATCCCCTGTCTGGAGCACCTTCTACGACATCCGCCGCTATGGGGGCCTGCAGATCTTCCTGCGGGCCGTTTGCGGCGGCTCCATGGTCTTCTCGAGCCCCGGTGAGCCGACCGCGGCGTTTCTCGCTCGGGCGGCCGCGGCAGGGGTCACCCACCTCTCGGGTACCCCCTCGCATTGGCGGAAGGCGTTGATGAGCGGGGCGCTCGGGCGCCTCTCGCCCCGCTATGTCCGCTTGTCCGGCGAGATCGCCGATCAGGGGATTCTCGACGCGCTGCGCGAGGCCTTGCCGGATGCCGTCGTCGCCCACGCATTCGCCTCCACGGAGGCGGGGGTGGGGTTCGAGGTGCGCGACGGGCTGGCGGGCTTTCCGGCCTCGCTCGTCGGGTTGTCGGATGAAGGGGTCGAGATCGACGTGAGCCGCGGCACGTTGCGGATCAAGTCCCCCGGGAACGCCTCGGGCTATCTCGGCGAGGATGCTCCTGCCCTGAAGGACGCCGAAGGCTTCGTCGATCTGGGAGATCGGCTGGAGGTGCGTGGCGGGCGCTATTACTTCCTGGGACGCAGCGGCGGCGTCATCAACGTCGGAGGCTTCAAGGTTCATCCCGAGGAAGTCGAGGCCGTGATCAACTCCCATCCGGCCGTGCGCATGTCCCTGGTCAAGGCTCGGCGCAACCCCATCACCGGCTCGGTCGTGGCGGCGGACGTCGTGCTCACCAAGCCGCCGGCCGGCGGGGCCGGGGAACCGATCTGCGAGCAGCGCATCCGCGAGGAGATCCTCGGGACATGCCGCTCCTCGCTTGCCGCGCACAAGGTTCCTGCGCTCATCCGCATCGTTCCCTCCCTCGAGGTGTCGGCCTCCGGCAAGCTGGTGCGCTCGAGCCCATCGCCGGGGGCGATCCATGAGGAGACGCGCAAGCGTGGCGGCCTCAGGCCCCGCGAGAGCGGGGCCGAGGCTCAGGAAGGCCCGGGCAATGCGTAACGTGCTGGTCACGGGCGCAAGCCGGGGCCTCGGGCTCGCCATCGCCTCGAGGCTCGCTGCCGGCGGCTATCGCGTGATCGCGATCGCGCGGTCCGAGTCAGATGAGCTGCGGGCGCTGATTGCGGCGCACCCGCAGCGGCTTGTGTTTCGGGCTTTCGACCTCTCGAACACCGCCGAGCTCAAAGAGCTGGTGCGTGAGCTGCGCCGGCAAGCAGGCCCGCTCTACGGGCTCGTCAACAACGCCGGTCTCGGCATCGGCGGGCTGCTCGCCACGATGCGCGATCCGGACATCGAGTCGCTGGTGCGCCTGAACACGCTGGCCCCGATCATCCTCACCAAGTACGTCGTGCGCTCGATGATGAGCGCCGGCGCCGGGCGCATCGTCAACATCACCAGCATCGTGGCCGCGAACGGCTTCAGAGCCTTGTCCGCTTACTCGGCCACCAAGGCCTCGCTCGAGGGCTTCACGCGCTCGTTGGCGCGCGAGGTCGGTCCGCTCGGTATCACGGTGAATGCCGTCGCGCCGGGCTTCGTGGACACGGTGATGACCCGTGAGCTCGGCGAGAGCGGGCGCGAGCAGATCGCCCGCCGCAGCGCCCTGCGCCGCATGGCCGAGCCCGCCGACGTCGCGGGCGCGGTCGAGTACCTGTTGAGCGAGGCGGCGCACAACATCACGGGCATCACCCTGACCGTGGATGCCGGCAACACAGCCTGAGGGAACCATGCGACCCGAGACCATCGCCCTGCACGGGGGCTTCGATGCGGACCCGGCTACCAAGTCGGTGGCCGTGCCGATCTACCAGACCGTGGCGTACTCCTTCGACAGCGCCGAGCACGGCGCGGCGCTCTTCGACCTGGAGGTGGACGGCTTCCGCTATACGCGCATCGCCAATCCCACGGTCGCGGTGCTCGAGAAGCGCATGGCGCTGCTCGAGGGCGGGATGGATGCGCTCTGCGTGAGTTCCGGCCAGGCGGCGCTGCACTACAGCGTGCTCACGGTGACGGAGGCCGGCCGCAACATCGTCTCGGTGCCGCAGCTCTACGGAACGACGCACACGCTGTTTGCCCACATCCTGCCGAAGCTCGGCATCCGCACGCGCTTCGCCCGGGACGATCGTCCCGAATCGCTCGCGGCGCTGATCGACGCGGACACCCGGGCGGTGTTCTGCGAGATGGTCGGCAATCCCGCCGGCAACGTCTGCGACATCGAGGCGCTGGCCGAGGTGGCGCACCGCGCGGGAGTGCCCCTGATCGTGGACAACACCGTGCCGACGCCGATCCTCGTTCGTCCGATCGATCACGGCGCGGACGTCGTGATCCACTCGCTCACGAAGTTTCTGGGCGGCCACGGCACCACGATGGGAGGGGTGATCATCGACAGCGGCCGGTTTGCCTGGGAGCGCCATGCGGCGCGCTATCCGATGCTGACGCAGCCCGATGAGTCCTACCACGGCCTCGTCTACAGCGAGCATTACGGACCGACCGCCTACCTCGGCCGCACGCGCAGCGTCTTCCAGCGCACCATGGGCTCGGTGCTCTCGCCGCTCAGCGCCTTCCTGCTGTTGCAGGGGATCGAGACGGTCGGGCTGAGGATGGGGCGCCACGTCGAGAACGCTCGTCGTGTGGCGGAGTTCCTGCGTGATGACCCGCGGGTCGCCTCGGTGAGCTACGCCGGCTTTCCCGAGAGCCCTTACTTCCCTCTCGTGCAGAAGTACCTCGGCGGCCGGACCTGCTCGCTGCTCACCTTCGCCATCCGCGGGGGATTTGACGCCGGCACGCGCTTCTACGACGCGCTCAAGCTCTTCAAGCGCCTGGTGAACCTCGGGGACGCCAAGTCGCTCGCCTGCCATCCGGCCTCCACGACGCACCGGCAGATGTCCGCCGAGGAGCAGCGCCTGGCCGGCATCGGGCCGGAGACATTGAGACTCAGCGTCGGTATCGAGCATATCGATGACATCCTCGCAGACCTCGACCAGGCGCTCGACGCCGCGGTTGGACGCTGAGGCCGGACCGTGGCCGGCGATGCGCTCACCGCCCCCCCGCCGGCGCTCTTTCCCGGGCGGGAGGCTCGAGAGCGGCTCGACGATTATCTCACCCGCGCCCTCGCGGATGCCGCCGAGCGGCTGCTGCGAGGTCCGGTGACGCCGGACATCGACCAGGACAAGCTGCGCCGGGAGCTCGCCGCTTTCGATTTCGCGGCGCCTCGGCCCATCGAGGAGCTGATCGACTGGGCCATCGGCTGCCTGGAGCACGGCACGGTGCACATGACGCATCCGCGCTACTTCGGCCTGTTCAATCCCGCGCCGACCTTCCCGTCCCAGTGCGCCGACCGCATCTCGGGCAGCTTCAACCCGCAGCTGGCGAGCTCCGGCTCCTCGCCCGCGCCGGTTGCGATCGAGGCGCATGTCATCGGCGCGCTCGCGCAGCGCGCGGGGCTTCCCGCGCAGGCGGCCGGACATTTCACGACGAGCGGCTCCGAGGCGAACTACACGGCGCTCGTGTGCGCGCTCACCCGTGCGCAGCGGGGATTCGCCACCGAAGGCGTGCGCGCTTTCGCCGGTCCCGTCGCGATGTACACCTCGCGGGAATGCCAGCCCGCCTGGCACAAGATCGCGCACCAGGCGGGCATCGGCAGGCAGGCGCTGCGGCTCATCGGCACCGACAGCCTGGGGCGCATGGATGTGAAGGGGCTGGCCGAGGCGGTGCTGCAGGATCGCCGGCGGGGCGTGGTCCCGATCCTGATCTCGGCAACGGCCGGCACCACGGGGGCGGGCATGGTCGATCCGCTCTCAGCCTGCGCGGACATCGCAAGCGAGCATGCGCTCTGGTACCACGTCGACGCCGCATGGGGCGGGGCGGCGCTGTGCTCCGAGCGGCTGCGCGGGGAGCTCGCGGGCATCGAGCTCGCCGACTCGGTGACGATCGATGCGCACAAGTGGCTCGCCACGACCATGGGCTGCGGCATGTTGATCACCCGGCATCCGAAAGTCCTGAGCGATGCCTTCCAGGTGGGCGCCGATTTCATGCCATCCACCGCCTCGAGCATCGATCCGTACCTGAACACCCTGCAATGGTCGCGGCGCTTCATGGGCTTGAGGCTGTTCCTGTCGCTCGCCGCGGCCGGGTGGAGCGGCTATGCCGCGCACCTCGAGCGCGCGGTGGCGGTGATCGAGCGGATCAAGGAAAGACTCATCGTCCTCGGCTGGTCGGTCGCCAATGACTCAAGGCTGGCCGTGCTGTGCGTGGTGCCGCCGCAGGGCTCGGCGCCCGTCCGGGAGATCGCCCGCAGGGTCCTCGCCTCTGGCCGAGCGTGGGTCGCGGTCACAACGTACGTCGGACGGGAGGTGGTCCGCATCTGCGCGACGCACGGGGAGACATCGCTCGAGGATGTCGAGGAACTCGTAGCGGGGCTCGAAGCGGCGCGCGGCGCGGGCAGTTAGACAGAACACACAGGGCCGCAAGCGCGTGCCGACCGGCGCTCGTGCCTAGGTGAGGCGAGTGATGCTCTCGAGCATCGCCTCCATGGAGGCGATCGATTGGAAGTTCTCCGGGGTGATCGCTTGCTGAGGGATGGTGAGGTTGAACTCCGCCTCGATGGCGAGCATCAGGCTCACCATCTTGATCGAGCTGATGCCGAGCTCCGAGAGGCGCACATCGATCGGCAGCGGCCGGCTCGCGGCGGGCGCGCCGAGGATCTGCCTCACGAGGGCGAGCAGCCGCTCGCGGGGCGTACGGAGTGCGGTGCAATCTGCGTCGGCTTCGCTGGTACTCATGCTCCACACCATCGTACCGGTACGGAAATGCTCGCCCGGCGCCGGCCTCTCATTTCCGCCAGCACGCCGAGCCAATTTCGGTAGATCGCAATCGCCGCGGGGCGCCAGCGGGCGTGCACCGCCTTCACGAGCGCCTCGGTCGGGAATTCCGCCATGAGAGCCGGATCCCGCCGCCGCTCTGCGCGTTCCCGAAAGGCTGTCAGGGGAACCCATGCGTCCTGTGCGAAGTATGCCTGAGGCAATCCGGGCCAGACAGTCTGCTCCCCTCGCAGGAAGCGGCCGACGTCGCGGCGGTATTCCTTGAGGAGCGTCGTCTCCTCGTACTCCGGGTGGCCCTGAAATCCTACCAACAGGCTGCGGCCGGCGTGGACGAAGAGGTCCGCGCCGCTTTCGGGCGAGGCGCTGAGGATCTCGAATCCGGCGGCGCGCAGCGGCTCAATGGGCAGGTCGTTCCAGCGGGAGTGGGGTGTCAGGAGTGGGTGCCCGACGTCCTGCAGCAATCGATGTCCGGCCAGATGAGCGTGGGCGAAGACCCCGAAGCGCTTCTCGGGCAGGCGATGGCGGCGGACCCCGTGCAGAGCTTGCGCGGCCAGATGCGCCGCGAGGCAGGACCAGATGCTCGAGGCGGTATGCCGCTGTGCCCACTCGAGCAGTTGGCACATCCGGCTCCAATACGGCTCATCCTCCAGGGCCGGCGCCCGTGGCTCGAGGCCGGTGACGATCAGCGCATCCGGCGGGTCGGCCAGTGCCCTCTCGAGCGTGAAGTAGCGTCCCGCCATGCGCGCGCGCGTCTCGGGCTCCCGCAGCACCTCGGTCAGGCAGACCAGGCGCAGGCGCACCTCGCGCGCGCCGGCCGCCGCGGCAAGCAGGCCGCAGAACTGGCTTTCCGTTGCCTCGAGGGCCGGATCGGGCATATTGTTCACGAGCGCGACCACGATCGCGCTGTCGGTGGCGCGCCGGGGTGTGCCGCGGTGTTCGATCGTGAGCGGCATGGGCTGTGGAAGCTCCGTGACGGCAATCCCGGTCCGGCAGGCTGCGATGCGCCTATACTATGCTCCGAACAGAACTAAAACCTAGAGCGGAGTCTCTACTTAAGAAATGCGCATGTCATCCCACGGGGTCCGGCCACGCCGGATGGGGAGCCATTAACGTGAACGACTCATCCGCCTTGCCCGCCGCCGGTCAGTGTTGCGGGATTGTTGAGGCAACCCTGCTCGACAGGGCCGCGGCTGCCGCCGACGTCGCCGCCCAGCATGCGGCCGAGGTCGACGCCGCATCACGGTTTCCGGCGGAGGCGTTCGCGGCCATCAAGGAGCACCGGCTTCTCGGCATGCTCGTGCCGCGCACTCTCGGGGGCGAAGGGGCTTCGGTGAGCGAAGTGTCCGATGTCTGCTACCGACTGGCTCGGGCATGCTCCTCCACCGGCATGATCTTCGCGATGCACCAGGTGAAGGTGGCCTGTCTGGTGCGACACGCGCAGGGCGGCGCCCTCGAGAGGCTGCTGCGGCGCCTGTCTAGCGAGCAGCTGCTGCTCGCTTCCTCCACGACGGAGGGGCAGGGCGGGGGCAATGTCCGCTCGAGCGAGGCTGCGGTCGAATACCGCGATGAGCGGATCAGCCTGCAGCGTCAGGCGAGCGTGATTTCCTACGGCGCAGCGGCCGACGGGATCGTGACGACCGCCCGCAGGTCAGCCGATGCCGCGCCTTCCGATCAAGTGCTGATCGCCTTTCTCAAGGAGGATTACGACCTCACGCCGATTCAGGGCTGGAACACGCTCGGCATGCGAGGCACCTGCAGCGAGGGGTACACCCTGCGCGCGAGCGGCACACGCGAGCAGATCCTGCCGGAGCCGTACGAGTCGATCCACGCGCGTACCATGGTGCCGTTCGCCCACCTCCTCTGGGGAGCGGTGTGGGCGGGGATTGCCGCGGGCGCCACGGCGCGCGCGCAGGCCTTCGTGCGCCAGACCTCGCGCAAGAGCGGCGGACAGCTGCCACCGGGGGCGGCGCAGCTCGCCAAGGCGCTGTCGACGCTGGCAACCCTGCGCGGCCTGCTGGCCAACTCGGTGCGCGCCTACGAGAGCCGCATGGATGATCCGGCCGCGCTCGGCGCGCTCGACTTCCAGGCGCAGATCACGCTCACCAAGGTCGAGGCCTCCGAGCTCGCCGTGGCCACGGTGCTCACCGCGCTGCGGGTTTGCGGCCTGGCGGGCTACCGCTGCGATGGCGAGTTCAGCGTCGAGCGGCACCTGCGCGATGTGCTCTCATCGCCTCTGATGATCAACAACGACCGCATTCTCGCGAGTATCGCCGGCACGTCCCTGGTGGTGCCGGTTGCCGCCCGAGTGAGCGATTGAGTCCGAGGGGGTCGATCGATGTCTGCCGAACCGAAGTCGGCCGCCGCCCTGGCGCAGACCGCGGCGCCAAGCGAAGCGAGCCGCGCGGACGATCCCGAGGCGCCCGTGCGACGCGCCTTGTTTCAACTCCTCGGAGTCGACGGTGTCTATGCCCGCAGCGCGCTCTACCAGGACGTGCTGCATCGTCTCGATGAGCTGCTCACGCGCGAGTGCGATCCGCGCGCGGAGGTGCTGCGTTTTCCACCCGTCATGAGCCGCGCACAGCTCGAGAGGTCCGGATACCTCAAGAGCTTTCCGAACCTTCTCGGCTGCGTCTGCGCGCTGCACGGCAGCGAGGCGCAGATCCGGGCGGCGGCGGACGCTCATGAGTCGGGCGGGGACTGGACGGGCTCGCTCGCGGCTTCCGACCTCGTGCTCTCGCCGGCCGCCTGCTATCCGCTCTACCCGCTTGCAGCCGCCCGGGGGCCGCTGCCCGAGGACGGCTGGATCTTCGACGTCGCCGCGGACTGCTTCCGGCACGAGCCCTCGCGCTCGCTCGATCGGCTGCAGTCCTTCCGCATGCGAGAGTTCGTGCGCATCGGCTCGCCCGAGGCGATTCAGACCTTCCGCGATCAATGGATGGCCCGCGCCCGGGCTCTCGCGCAGGAGCTCGGGCTGCCCTGTCAGATCGATGTGGCGAGCGATCCGTTCTTCGGACGCGTCGGTCAGGTGATGGCCGTGAGCCAGCGACAGCAGTCGCTGAAGTTCGAGCTGCTGGTGCCGTACCGCGGCGGCGCGACCCCGACCGCATGCATGAGCTTCAACTATCACCGCGATCATTTCGGTCTCGCCTGGGATCTGCGCGATACGCGCGGGGAGGCGGCGCATACCGGCTGCGTCGCCTTCGGGATGGACCGGATCGTGGTGGCGCTCTTCTGCATCCACGGCCTGGATCCATTGCGCTGGCCGACCTCGACCAAGCTCGCGCTCGGCCTGTAGAGCGGCGCGCCGCGATGCCCCTTGATGCGCACGTCAGGCGATTTCTCGACAGGCTGGCCGCCGCGACGCCGCGCAGCATCGGCTCGCTCGACATCGGACAGCGCCGAGCATCTCTGGAGCAGCTCTTGAGCCTTGGAGGCGAGCCGGAGAGGGTCGCGAGCGTGGCGGAGCGGGAGATTGGCGGGCCCGGAGGAACGCTTCGCACGAGGATATACACGCCGCGCGACGCTGACCGTTCCGTTCTTCCGGGACTCGTCTACTTTCACGGCGGAGGTCTGGTGGCCGGGAGCCTCGACACTCATGATGGCATCTGCCGCTCGCTCGCCAACGCGAGCGGCGCCCGTCTCGTGTCGGTGGACTACCGGCTCGCCCCCGAGGCCCGCTTCCCGGCGGCGCTCGAGGATGCGTGCGCGGCGACGCGGTGGACGGCCGCTCATGCGGTGGAGCTCGGTATCGATCCGGGCAGACTGGGCATCTGCGGCGATTCCGCCGGCGCCACTCTGGCGGCGGTCGCCTGTCGGGCGATCCAGGCGGAAGGCTCTGTCAAGCTCACGTTTCAGTTCCTGCTTTGTCCGATTCTCGACTACGCCGCCGAGACCGAATCGCGGCGCGCTTTTGCGGCCGGCTATCTGCTCGATCGGGAGACTCTCGCCCATGATCTCGCCCATTACCTCGGCCCGTGCGCGGATCCGGCCGATCCCAGGGTCTCTCCGCTTCGCGCTCCTACCCTCGAGGGGTTGCCGCCGACCTGCATCCATACGGCTGAGTGCGACCCGCTACGAGACGAAGGGGAGCGATATGCCGAGCGTCTCGGACGGGCAGGGGTGAGGGTGAGCCACCGCTGCCACCCCGGCATGGTCCACTTGTTTTACGGACTCGGCGGGGTGATCCCACAGGCCCGTACGGCCTATGGCGCGATGGGCACGGATATACGGGCCCTGATGCACTGAGAGCATTGCCATGGTGCAAACGCCCGATTTCCTGACCGAGCAGCGGGCCCGCTTCGAAGGGGTTCTGCGGGAGCTCTACGCCGCCCGGGCGGCGGGGGGGCTTGAGCGGCTTTGCGACCTGTTCTGCGCCGAGGCGGTGTTCAAAATCTCCGGCTCCAGCGACGGCAAGCCGATTGCCATCGCTGCACGGGGGAGCGGCGAGATACGGTCCTGGCTGACGGTGCTCGTCAAGGCCTTCCGCTTCGCGCACTACGAGATTGTGTCAATCGTCATCGATGGGTCGAAGGCAGCGGTGCACTGGCGGGCGGACATTCACTCGCGGATCACGGGGCTGAGTGTCCCGACTCAGCTGGTCGATCTCATCGAGGAACGCGAGGGACACATTGTCTCGTACGTGGAGGTGTTCGTGCCGGCTTGATGCGGTACGGAAAGCAGTGCTGTCGCCAGGCGGCGACTCCGCTAAGATCTGCGAAAGAATGAACGCCAATGCCATCGAGGGGGCGGTTGCCGCGGCCGCCGGCTCCCAGATGCCACTTTATTTTCGGTCCGGAGAGCGCGGCTTGTTCGGGTGGCTGCACCGGTCCTCGCAGGTCCCCTGCTCGCAGTGGGGGGCTGTTCTGTGCAAGCCCTTCGGCTACGAGGCATTGTGCGGCCACAGGAGCCTGCGCGCCTTCGCCGCGGCTACCGCCGATCTGGGCATCCCGGCCCTTCGCTTCGATTATCTGGGCACCGGTGATTCGGACGATATCGACCCGAATGCCGATCAGATCGAGGTCTGGACGCAGGACATTGCCCACGCGGTCGCGGAGTTGCGCCGGCGCACCGGCGTCAGCCGCGTATGCCTGATGGGGTTCAGGCTCGGGGCGCTGCTCGCGATCCGGGCGGCCAGACAGTGCGAGGCGCACGCACTGGCGCTCGTCGCTCCCGTGTTGAGCGGCCGCCGCTATTTGCGGGAGGTCCGCACCCTGGAACTGGCGGCTTGCGCCGCCGAGGCTGCCTTGTCGGCGCGCCAGCCGAGCAGTCGATCCTCTGCCTCGAATCGGCGTGCCATGGAGGTGAATGGCTATCCTCTCTCGGACGCGACCCTCTCGAGCCTGCCGCGGACCGACGGATCGGTGACGGACCTTGCAGGCCTCGCGAGCCTGCTGGTGATCGACCGCAGCGACTTGCCCGTGGCACGCGACTGGGCCGCGGCAGCACGGGCGAGCGGCGTGCCCACCGAGTATCGGGTGCTGTCGGGGTTTGTCGAGATGCTGATGACGGCGCCGCAGTTCGCGAAACCGGCGAGGGAAATGCTGCAGGCAACGCGCGAGTGGCTTTCGAGGCATTGCGTGTCCCGTACCGACGCGAGGGGAACGAGCGGCCTCGCAACAGGTGATGTCGCCGGCGACCCCTCGACCGAGGGGCAGCTGCTGCTGCCGGGCCACGATGACTCGCC
Organism: Pseudomonadota bacterium; assembly: GCA_021792755.1. Classification (GTDB taxonomy): domain Bacteria; phylum Pseudomonadota; class Gammaproteobacteria; order Steroidobacterales; family Steroidobacteraceae; genus 13-2-20CM-66-19. The sequence goes on along the minus strand of JAJYUA010000017.1, from coordinate 18,391 downwards.
GCGCGCCTTGCTCAGGGAGCGCCCGGTGGTCATGGATGCCGATAGTCTCCTTTTCGGCATCGTCACCGAGCCGCGCCAGGACGAGCCTCGCCGCCGCGCGGTGATCCTTCTTAACGTCGGAGCGGACTATCACATCGGCGCAAGCCGCATGTACGTCTCCCTGGCCCGGCGTTGGGCGCGCAGCGGCTATTACGTGCTGCGACTGGATCTGGCGGGCCTGGGCGACAGCGACGCCCGGCGGGGCCGGCCCGACAATCAGGTGTTTCCACCCGATGCGCTCGAGGACATCCGCGCGGCGGTCGAATTCATGCGCTCGCGCTACCGGATCCGCGAGGTCACGCTCGGGGGCCTTTGCTCGGGGGCCTATCATGCGCTGCGCGCCGCGGCCGCGGGACTGCCGCTCGATCGTCTGCTCATGGTCAACCCACAGAACTACTACTGGGAGGAAGGCATGAGCCTCGAGGGGTTGCAACTGGCGGAGGTCGTTCGCAACCCGGTGATTTACCGCGAGAGGATCTTCTCCGCGGCCGCATGGAGGAGATTTCTGACGGGCCGGGTGAACGTCTGGCGCATCGTCAAGATCTACTACCAGCGACCGTTGCTCGCGCTCGAGTCGTGGCTGCGCGACTGCGCCCGGTCGCTCGGGATCGGTCTTCGCCGCGACCTCGCACGAGAGCTGCAAGGCATCGTTGCACGCGGCGTGCGCGTGGTGTTCGTCTTTGCGCGGGACGAGCCCGGCATCGAGCTGCTGAAAATTGAGGCCGGATCGATGGTCAAGCGACTGGGTGAGGGCTGCCGCATCCGCATCATAGACAGTGCCGATCACACCTTCAGCCGCAGCGGTCCCAGGCAGGTACTGGAGAGCGTTCTGAGCGAGGAGTTGTTCGCGCCTCGCCTGCCGCAACCGCCTGAAGTGGTCCTTACCCGGCAGCAGAGCTCATAGACGTGGACCGATCAGCGCGGCGCATTCTGCGCGCACCTGCAGAAGATCGTGCGCGCGAGGACGCTCGCGGCGGAAATTGGCGCCGCCCGGCCGCCTACCTGACGGATTTCCTGCCGGCTATCCTTGAGGCGCCCGGCGCAATGGCGTGATTCCCATCTCTGCCGCCGGCACAAGGCAGGCGTAGAGCGAGCTCACCGAGCCCCTGAGGTCGTGCATCGCTTCCACGCGCGCCCGGCCCACCCTGCCCATCCGCTCGAGAACGACCGCATCCGCCCTCAATGCGCTGCGCAGCGCCGCCTCAAGCGCCTGCGGCGACGCAGCGGGGATGATCCAACCGCACTGCTCGTCGAGGAGTTCGGGGATGCCGGCGATATAGGTGGAGATGACCGGCCGCTGCAGAGCGAGAGCCTCCATTATTACGATTGGCAGACCTTCCGCAAGGCTCGGCAGCAGCAGCGCTCGGCAGCCGCCGATGGTGTTGCGCACTTCGTCGTTGGCCTTCCAGCCCCTTAACTCGATGAAATCCTCAACCGCGAATCTGGCGATCTCCGCCTCGATCTCGCGATGGCTTTCGCCGCCGCCGATCAGGATCACCTTGAGCCCCGGAAACTCCCCCTTGAGCGCTGCGACCGCTCTCGGGATGAGCAGTTGCCCCTTCTGCGGGCAAAGCCGCCCGACGCACACGATTGTTGCGCTGTCGCTGCCCGGGTGCGTGTCGAGCCGAAATTCATCCAACATCAAACCGCAGCGGATGACGCGGATCTTCTCCCAGTGCTTCATGCTCGTGAGCAAAATGAGCTGCGCCCTGCAAAAATTGGAAATGGCCACGACGAAAGCGGCGTTCTTGATCTTCAGCTCCAAGGCGCAGCGCCCCGCATCCACGAATTCGTCCGGGCCGTGAGCGGTGAAGCTGTAACCCACGCCGCCGCAAATGCGACTGAGCAATGCGATGGCCGATGCGTTGGTGGAAAAATGCACATGCAGGTGTCGAATGCCATCGGTCTTGGCCCGTTGACGCAGATATACCGCCTGGATCAGGTACGCGGCATTCTTGACAATCGCGCCGCCGCCACATCGGGCAAGCCTGATGCAGGTCGCGATACCGCGGGCCAATCCGAGCGGGTTGACCAGGACCTCTTTGACGAGAGCCGCAAAGAGCCCGGTCGCGTTGCCGGTCAGTAGATAGTTGGTGCGACCCGCCTCCTCGATGTCGAGGGGATCCACGAGCTGCTCCGACCATCTTCGGCCGGCATAACGAACGACCTCAAGCCCCAATGTCTCGAGCGCCTCGATCTCCCTGCGGATGAAGGTCGTGCTCGTCATCGGGTAGGTGTTCATCAGGTAGCCTATTCTCATGATGAGTTCCGGCGGATCAACCGAGCCTCTTGCCTGCGGCGCGCCCCAGGTCGATGATACGAATGGTGTCGAGCGACAATGCCGGCGGCAACACCTCGCTTTCCAGTGAGCCACTCAGCACTAGATCACGAAAATGTCGCAGCATGGGAGCATAGGGATTGGCGCCGTAAGAGTGATATTCCGTCCTGTTCGCCGACAAGGCGAGTCTCAGCCGGCGCAACATCCTCGATCTTCGCAGGCGCAACGTCATCCGTTGCCTGCGGCTCGTCGTCGTGCCGGGCGCCGGATGCGTCGGTGCCGGAGCCGCTCTTTTCACCGCAATCGCTTCGCTGCCCAACAATGGTGCCGCCAGCCGCAGCGTGCCTTCCGAGCACGCGGCAACAGCGCAGTTGGACATCAGCGTCACAAGCGACATTGACAGCTGGGAGTGGCCTCCGCGTTGGTGAAGAAGCTGTAGCGAGGCATGCAGGTCCACTCCTGCGTCGCCCATCAAGAGCGCGGCATCGACGTTGCTCACCGGTCCGAGCAGCTTCAAGGCGAGGGAAATGAGGTAGCCTCCCCGATCGAGCAGAGCGCCCCCCCCTTGCGCGGCGAACAGGCGCGGAAGGGCGGCGGCGGTGGTGGGATAGCCGAAGTCGCAATACAAGTGCAGCGGCTGGCCGAGCTCCGGCGCGCTCGCCAGCTCGACAAAGCGCCGGTGGGACGGGAGCATGTGTGTCCAGATCGCCTCCATGAATAGCCGGCGGGATTGACGCGCCGCCAGCAGGACCTTCTCTCCTTCTTGCGCGGTGACGGCGAACGGCTTCTCGCACAGGACGGCCTTGCCCGCGGTCAACGCGGCGATGGATGTTCGTGCGTGGTCGACCGTCCGATTGGCAATGTAGATTGCGTCGATGGATTTGTCCTCGAGCATCGTCTGCAGGCTGTCGTGGGCATTGGCGATACCGAAGGCTTGGGCGAATTGGCGGCTTCTTTGGCGGGAATGTGACGCGACGGCGACCACTTCCACCTCGGAAGTGTCATCAAAGGCGGGCAGGATCGTCGCCGCCATCAGGCCGGTGCCCACTAGACCGAATCGAAGCATCTTCAGAGCGATTGTCTTGGCCGGATCGGCTGTTCTTCAGCCGGCCCGCGCCCATGGCATTGGCTCGATGGGCGGGCAACCGGTCTGCATGATGCTGACGCCCGAGATATCCTCGGCATTCTGAATGGCCAGTGTGATTTCATTGAGGTGGAGCGCCAAATGTGAATTCAATCGGGGCTGTCTGTGCTCTGCCGAGGCTGCGAGCAACTCGGCCGGACCAAGTGCGAAATTCATGGCTGCCGCGCCCCTGCGCCGCACTTTCTGCTGAGTCGGGCCGATAATACGCACGCGCTTGGCGATGGGGCTGTTGACGAGCTTGCGTCTGATCGCATAGCGCCGTCGCAACCGGACTGCGGCGTTGTTGTCCCAGCATTCGCCGACTTCAAGCGAGCCCTTTTCGCCGACGACCAGAATTTTGTGGTTGTGCGGGGCAATGATACTGCAAGTCAGTCTTGCAACGACGTTGGACGCGAAAAACAATGTCGCACAGGAAAAATCCGGTGCGGTGCGGGAGCCGTCGCCAATTTTGTCCTGCAGAAGGTTGGCCGAGGCGGCGATGACTTTTTGAACCGGGCCGAACATGGCGATCAGCCAGGTGAGGTAGTAGCCGGCGTGCTCCAGAGTACAGCCGATGGAGAACTCATTGCGATAGGGCCAGGGGGCGCCGGATTCGCTTTGCCAGTGGCGGTATGGCGCTTGCGCAACGTAGCCGTCGTCGAGTTCGGCGTAGACCAGATGGGGTTTGCCGATCCTGTTCTCGCGTAGCGCCAGCCAGAGCGTTTGGGCCGTCTCGCCAAGCAGGCTGCATGGCGCGGATGCCAAGAGGAGGTCTTGCTTTTTCGCCAGCGCATGCAAAGCGTAGGCGGCGTCCATGTCCAATGCGAGTGGCTTTTCGGAATAGACGTGTTTGCCGGCTTGAAGGCAGCGCATGCTGACCTGATGATGAGACTCCGGATTGGTCAGGTTCAAGATGAGACTGACTGCGCGATAGCGGGCATCCAGCAATTCATCGAGGCTGTTCGCAGCAGGCACTCGCCAATACGTGCAGAATGCGCGCAGGCGCTCGGCGTCGATGTCGAACGCCGCGGCAACCCTGATTTCGGGAAATGACTGGAGCGACCGCATGTAGAGGTCGGCGACATATCCGGTTCCGACGATGGCAATTTCGTGCAAGTCACTGTCTCCGCCGGCCATCACCCACGGCCGGACGGCGCGGGCGGTGAGTTACGGTCGGCGTAAGGATCTCGGTCGGCTTTCAGGGAAATTCAGCAATATTGTGTACTTGCACAAAATGTTACCACATCAGCACGACGGTCCGCAGTCCGGGAAGTCCGCGGCAGAGGGAAGCGGACCGTGAGACGCCGATCGATGTCTTGGCAATGAAAGCCCGGGGGCGCAGCTGAGCGGGCGCGAGCGCCATGCCCGTCCGGTGCCGGCTTGCGCAGTCCTCTGCGCCTTGGTGATGGCGGATCTTGCCGAGGCGGCTGCCCTGGTCGTGTGCTGCTCACGGTGCAGCTCATTTCAGAGCGATGCGCCCGGGCGCAAGGCCGGTGGGTTGTGTGAGCTCTTGCGCGGCGGCAGAGCCGGCGAAGGGGGGCGGCGCACGGCACCCGGACTGAGGCGATGCACTGCTGCTACGACACGGCAATTGCGCAATGTCCGCACGGCAGTTGCCATCGACCGGGAGGCGTCGGCGCCGACCCCGCTTTGCCCGCAGCGCTGCGATACTTGTGTGTGGCGTTAGCAGAGGTCAGGATTGTGTGGGCAAATCGCCGGCGAGCGCACGTCGGTGGCGCGGATTCCGGTAAACGCTTGGCGACGGCCCATTCTCTCGATTCTCCGCCCTGTGTCCTCGGCGGCGGTCATGGCCGGACCGGAATGCATCATCGAGGGGTGTTCACCCGAGAGGCGGCGAGTCCCGACGGCAGCTGCCTGCTCGCCGGCAATGCTGCGGTGCAATGCCCTTATGGGTTTCGGGGAGAAAGTCCGCGAACGGCCGGAACGAGGCGATTGCGGGGCCGCAGCACGCTGTGCCTGAGGAAATCACGAAAGAAATGCGGAATAGCGGTTGCGGCCCGACCGAGCGCGACACGTTTGAGCAAGCCGACGGGGTAGGCGAGAACGACGAGCAGATCAATGAGAATCGCGCGCCGGATCCCGAAGGCGACGGCAAAGTACCGGCGTCTGGATTCGAACCAGTACGCCGGCAGGCGCCTGGGACGGCTCGTGCGCTCCGTCACTCCGGTGCTGTGGCCGATGATATGCATCACGCGGCTCTCCGGCACGTACCAGGTGGGGAAGCCGGCGGCAAGGGCTCTGCGGCAGAAGTCGGTCTCCTCGAAGTACAGGAAGTAGTTTTCATCGAGCCCTCCGATCGCATCAAACACCCTCGATCGGATCATCATCGAGGCGCCGCAAATCCAGTCCACGGGCTGCTGCGCCCGGCTCATGTGCCGTGCCACCTCCCATCTGTCGAGCAGCCGCGATATGACCCCAATCTGCAGGGCGCCGCAGAGCTCGCTCGCGATCGACGGAAATCGAAAGGCGATAGGCCAGTCGCTGCCGTCGAGATTCTCGAAGCTGCTGCCGGCGATCCCCACGGTCGGGTGCGCTTCCAGGAAGCTCACCAACGTCTGGATGGCGCCAGGTCTCACCTGGGCGTCGGGATTGAGCAGATGGATGTAATCGGGCGCATCGTCCTCGAACGCCTTGCGAATGCCGAGGTTGTTGCCATACGCGAATCCACCGTTTGTGGGCGCGAGGATCGGCGTCACCCACGATCCCCAGCCGTTCTCCTCGATGGCCTGCAAGAGATGCGGGTAGTCGCCGGAGGCGTTATCAACCACGATCAGGCGGATGGCGATACTCGCGGCCGAGCGGTCCGCATCTACCGATCGCAGGCTCTCGATCGTGAGCGGCGCCGATCGATAGCTGACGATGATGACCGTGACATTCACGTTGCGCATGCAGTTTGACGGAGGCTAGCGTTTCGAGCGAACCCATTTCGATTGCGGCTTGACAAGGAATCGCAGGTAAAGTGGTATCTTGCAGACGGCGTAAATCGACGCCAGGGCGAGGTCTTTGCCCGAGATCGTTCGGCGGCCGAAGCATTGCCAGGACAGCATGACGGCGGCGGCGAAGAATAGCATCGACGCCGTTGCGATCGAGAATGGCAGGGGTTCGCGCGCGAGCATCGCGAGCGGCACGGACACGGTCCAACTGCCCGCAATCAACATACCCAGCAGGGCGAGCGGCGGTACGCAAAGGTCGAGAGCCATCGCACCGAGGGCCAAGTCGTGGCGGCTGGTTGATTCGAGCAGCAATCTCGGCACTTCGACGAGGATTGAGCGCAAGTGTCCGTGTTCCCATCGCGTGCGCTGGCTGCGAACGGCGTCGATCGACGTCGGGAAGCTGCTGCTGACCGCGGCGTGGGCGCAGAACAGGGGCGGGCAGCCGCGCCGGGCGAGCTCAAGGCCGAGTTTCAGGTCCTCGACGATGTGGCCCGTGGCCAGGGGCGCCGTGCGGATGCAGGCCCAGGGGAAGGCCATGCCGGTGCCCATGAGCTGACAGGGGAACCCCATGCGGCGAAGCCCGAGCGGTCTCACGTGGTTCTTTATGAGCCATGCAAACTCGGCAATGCGCATCCTCAGCGCGGCGCCTTCGGGCGCACGCATCCGATAGAGGGATTGGACCGGGCGCCCCGAGGCCTGGGCCGCGGCAGCGAGCATTGCGATGGATCCCGATTGCACCAGGCAATCGGCGTCGATGATGATGAGGACATCGGGGGCGTCCTTCTCGAGGTGGCGTACTCCGTAATCCAGGGCATATCCCTTGCCGCGAAGCTGCCTGTTGTGCCGCGCTATCACTTCCGCGCCTTCGCCGTGCGCGATCTTCTCCGTCTGGTCCGAGCAATTGTCGGCCACGACCAACAGGCGGTCGCAGGGTCCCAGTTGCGCAGCGATCGATTTGAGGGTGCCGGCAATCGTGGTCTCTTCGTCATGCGCGGGGATCAAGACGGCGATGCGTCGTGGTCGATTTGCGCCGGCCATCGGCGGGATATCGCCGCTCAGGCACGCTGCCGCCACCTCCACGAGCAAGACCATGCACGGAATCAGCAACAGCACGCACAGCAAGGCGAGGATGATGGCGCTCATTGCCGCGCCAGCCTCAGGTCCGCCTCGGCTTGATCACGGCGGGTACGCCTACTGCGATCGAGCCATCGGGTACGTTGGTGATGACGACCGCGTTTGCGCCGATCAGCACGTTGTTGCCAATCCTGATGTGCCCGAGGAGCTTCGCTCCGGTGCCGATATCCACGTTATCTCCCACAGTCGGCGCTCCCGGATCGTCTACACGCTGAAGACCGACGACGACGCCATTGCGAATGCGGCAGTTGTCGCCGAACTTGGCGTAGCCGCTGATCACGATGCCTCCGAAGTGATCGATGATGAAATTTCGCCCGATCTCGACCTCGCAGGGCAGCTCGATTCCCGTGACGATCTGGACGAGCTTGAACAGAAGCCTGTATACAAGCGAAAGACACTTGCGCAGGGGTGCAGGCCGGACCCGGTATCGCCAGCGCCCGAAGCGGTAGATGAGAAGAGCCCAGAAGCCCTGTGCCGCCCAATCGCCGCCATGGGCCTTGAGGTCGCCGCGAATGTTATCAAACATAAATGAGGGGGGTGGCCTTGCGAATTTTCGCCATGAGACCCGCCGGCCTCATGAACTCTGCGGGTCCGTGCACGGTGAAGCTGTGCGGTGCTCCGCCATGGGCATGCACGGGCAGGGCCGCTTGCGGCGAATTGGCGCCGAAGTGAGCATGCACTCGCTCGATGGCGCAAACGCGCAGCCGGGGGGGATTCGGCAGGCGTCCGCGAGGTGGGCGGCGCGGCGGCTGATCCCATACGCGCAGCGCCGTACGTTTCACCGCCGGTCCCTGCCGTTGCAATGCCTGGATTTGGCGGCCGAGGAAGCGGTGACTGACTTTGGGGTAGTCGTTGATGGGAGAGGCGATCTTCAACGGAAATCTTACTTGTATTCGATGATGAGCGATCCGACTCCCCGTACCCGGTCCCAATTGAATTTGATCTGGCCGAGCGTTTCGGGGAACTTGCTCAAGACCAGGGCGCCGGCGTGCAGCCAGTGGCGCGCCGTCGGCCGTCCGTTCTTCGTGGCGAGCCGGATCACCTGCAGGGGGTAGACGAGCAGGGTCAACAGGGCCCAGGGACCGGTCAGCAGAGCGCCGCACAGAGCGATGAGCGGTATGCACAGGCCCCAGAGCCATGTGCGCCGCGATTCGCGCACCCAGTGCCGCTCGGGCGGCCTGCCGTGCAGGTGAGCGCCCTGAGCATAAGCGTACCCACCGCGGGTCATGCGCGTCCACCACTGGGAGAATCGATACAGAGCGGCATCGTGCAGGGTCATCTCCGAGTCGATGTGCCAGATCCGCCAGCCCGCTCTGCGCAGCCGGACGCACAGCTCGGGCTCCTCTCCGCAAATCAATCCCGGATGGAAGCCGTTCGCCTGGCGAAAGGCATCGACGCGCATTACCGCATCCCCGCCGCACGCGGTCGTTTCTCCCAGGGGAAACGAGCTCCACTCCATATCGCAAAGGAGGTTGTAGACGGACCTCTCTGGATATCGCTCGCGCCGCCGTCCCCAGACCGCCGCGGTTTGTGGATGCCGCTCCAGGAAGTCTATGGCAGCCGTCAACCAGCCGGGAACGACCTCACAATCTCCGTCTACAAAGAAGACGTATTCGAGGTCCGGATGCAGCTCGAGCAGCTTGCGAAAGCCGGCATTCCTCGCCCGCGCGGCGGTAAACGGAATCTTCGGATCGAGCTCCACCACGCTCGCGCCGCGGGCAAGGCTCGTTGCAACGGACTCGTCGACGGACCCCGAATCGACGTATACGGTCCAGCTCATCAGCCCATGGACGGACTCGAGGCAGCGCTTCAGGCGCTCGCCCTCATTTCTGCCAATGACGACGATCCCGAGAGTGCCGGGCACGGACTCAACCCTCCCCGCTTCCGAGCCGTGACGCTCCGCCCGGCTGGGAGGCTGTTGCGCCGCCCCCGGGGAGGCGTCTCGCCCGCTGGTCAGCTCGTTGATCACGGGTAACCGAATAGCGACTGCGTCTCACTTTATCAATGAAGCGGCACTCTTCCAAGGCCCGGCGCCCCGCGGACGACCTGCCGGCGCCTTGCTGCCCCAATCGCAGCGGGCGGACACCGGCCGCGATTGCGCCCCCCCTGCCGATTATGCGTCCGCGCCGCGGCGGCCGCGCAGTATAATGCACTGCAGGCACAGGGCTGAACCGACCGTCTTCGAGCGCCGTGATGACCTTCAAATTACCGGAATCTCCAAGTTGCGGTCCTGTGAATCCCACGCCCCGGCGTCGATTCGGATCGGTGCCCGGCATGGTGAGCGGGGATCGGCGGGCGGTGGCGGCGAGGCTGCACACGGCACCGCCCGCACGGGGCGGGGAAGGGGGGGAGTGCCCGGGGCTCGCGCAGGCCTCGCCGGGTCTTGTAGCGACCCGCTCGATACCGCCCGGACGCCCCGCGGCATAGGACCGCCGTAAGCTGTCTGTGTCGCAACGAGCGGTTGCTGTCTTAGTCGTTGCAACCACGCCGTGGCCGATTGCGGCGCGCGTGGCGGTGCGGCTCGTCTCGCATGGCTGTGAAGTGTTCGCACTTTGCCCTCAGGGCCACGTGCTGACTCACGTTTCCGGATTGCAGCGACTCTACCGGTATGCGACTCGCGACACCACGGCACAGCTTGCAGCCACGATTGAAGAGGTGCGCCCGCGGATTGTCCTTCCCTGCGATGATCGGGCTGTGTGGCAGCTGCATGACCTGTATGAGCGGGCGCCGCGCTGGCGCGCCCTGATCGAGGCATCGTTGGGCGCCTCGCGGCATTTCCCCACCGTACGCAGCCGCAGCAAGCTCATGGAGACCGCCCGATCGCTGGGTTTGCGGGTGCCGCAGACCCGCCTCGTCGGCGAGCCGTCGCAGATCCGCTCGTGGTTCGAGAATGACCCCGGCCCGGCAGTCATGAAGTTCGACGGTACCTGGGGCGGGCGGGGTGTGGAATTCGTGGGCTCGGCGGAGCACGCGGTGGCCACCTGGCGACGATTTACCCGCGCCCAGTCCTTCAGTGTGGCTTGGAAACATCGCGTGATCAACGGTGATCCGCTCGCGTTCTGGCAAGGTGCGCAGCGACTGGGTCGGTCCGTCTCGCTGCAGACGTTCGTTCCGGGTGAGCCGGCGAATGTCATGGTCGCCTGCTGGCGGGGTGAGGTTCTCGGCGCAGTCAGCGTAAGAGCGGTGTGCACCCAGGGCTCGACGGGTGCCTGCACCATCGTCCAGCTCTGCAAGGACGAGGAAATGACCCGCGCAGCGGTCAGCTTGGCCGCTGAGCTGGGGCTCTCAGGCTTCTTCGGCCTGGATTATGTCATCGAGGCGGGCACCGGCAGGGCGCATCTGATCGAGCTCAATCCCCGCTGCACCCAACTGGGTCATTTGGTCCTGCCCGGGCAGGGGGATCTCATCGGAATGCTCTGTGCCAAGCTGGGCGCTTCCGGCGGCGCGCAGCGTGATGCGCCGATTACCGCCGATATGATAGCCCTGTTCCCGCAAGCGCTCGCATGGAATCCGGACAGCCCGCACCTTGCGAATTGCCACCACGATATCCCCTGGACCGAGCCGGCCGTCATCCGCGAGCTGCTGCGCGACTCCTGGGCCGAGCGCCGGCTGCTCGCGCGGCTGTATCATCGCCTGCGCGGAAGCAAGCGCGATCCCGTGCCGAGTCTCGAGGCTTTCATGCAGCTGGCGTCGGCTTCGGAGCGCCCGAGGGCCCTCGACGGCGCGCCTGTCGGAAGCGGGCCGGGCTGGCGCAAAGTCTGACGGCCACCGAAGGTCTGTGGCCCCGGGCAGCGCCGCCGGCTGCGGTTGATTGGATCGATTGCTCGAGACGATTACAAGAGGGCAGAGCGAGTGCACGCGACTGAGCTGCCAATAGCCATCATCGGCGCAGGTCCCTACGGTTTGTCAATCGCCGCCCACCTGAGAGGGCGCGGTATTCCCTTTCGCATCTTCGGGCAGCCCATGCAGAGCTGGCGGGAGCAGATGCCGGCAGGCATGCTGCTGAAGTCAGAGGGCTTTGCCTCCAATATCTGCGACCCCGATGATGAATTCACGCTGGGCAGATACTGCCGGGAAGAGGGTATCGCGTATGCGGACGTCGGTGAGCCGGTACGATTGGAAACCTTCGTCGCCTACGGCCTGGAGTTTCAGCGCCGGTACGCCCCGCAGCTGGAGCGGCAGCATGTGACCGCGGTCAAGCGGCTGCGCGGGGGCTTTGCCCTCACCACCGGTGCCGGGGAAACACTGCGCGCGAGCCGCCTGATCGTCGCGGCCGGCATATCGCATTTCTCGTACGTCCCGCCCGTGCTGCGCGGATATCCCCCGGGGCTGGTCAGCCACAGCTCGATGCACAGCGATGCGGCTCGTTTCAAGGGCCAAACGGTCGCGATCATCGGTGGCGGCGCTTCCGCCGTCGATCTTGCCGCGCTGATGCATGAAGCGGACGTGGACGTCAGGCTGATCGCGCGGCGCCCGTCGATCGGCTTTCATGCGCCGTCGCACGAGCCGCGCAGTCTCGTGAGCCGCGTGTGTGTCCCCCGCTCCGGCCTCGGGCTCGGATGGCGCTCGCGGCTGTGCACGGACGCTCCGCTGCTCTTTCACGCCATGCCCGCCCGGTTGCGCGTGCGGGTGGTGCAGCGGCACCTGGGACCCGCCCCCGGGTGGTTCATGAAAGACCGGGTGGAGGGGAAAATTCCGATTCAACTGGGCGCCACGATCAAGGGACTGAGCCTGGCACATGGGCGAAAGCCCGAACTGCTCCTCGCCCGGGCGAGTACCGCAGCGCAGGCCATGGCCGTCGACCACGTAGTGGCGGCAACGGGCTACAAAGCGCTGGCGGAGCGCCTCGCATTCCTGGACCAGGGGCTGAGAAGCGCCATTCGCACGGTTGACGGCGCGCCCGCATTGAGCCGGAATTTCGAGTCCTCGGTGCCGGGACTCTATTTCGTCGGTCTCGCCTCGGCGAACAGCTTCGGCCCCCTCGCCCGATTCGCCTTCGGCGCGCAATTCACCGCCAGGCGCCTCACGCGACACCTTGCCGCGCTCGGGGCGGCGAGGTAGCGAGCGATTGCGGCAGTGCTGCGAACAACCGCCTCAATTCTGGAACGTCAGCGCGGAGAGCTTGTAGATCGTGTCCTGGTTCCAGTTGGTGGATCCGGTGAAGCCGATGTACGCGGTGTCGCCGCCGACTGTCGCCGGAATGTCGATCGGCCAGCTCGTCGAGTACGTGCCGCCCGTGACGGTGTCCTTCATCGACATCGACAGCGTCGTGCCATTGTAGGTCAAGGTGACATTGATCGGGTCGCCGCTGTTGAGCGTTATGCCTGTGATCGGCTCCTGCGGCGATGTGTCCGTGGGCGGCGCGCCGTCCGTGTAAAGCCCGGTCGTGTTTCCCGGGCTCGTGGTCGAATCGAACTTGACCGCGACGCTTGCCAGCGTGTTCTGGTAGCCGAGGCCGCCGATCGGCAATCCCAGGTCGTATGGGCCACCGCTCACCTGCGTGCTGCTGGTATCGGTGCCCGGCGCGTTCTGGTTCTGTATGACGAATGCCATTCCGTAGCCCGATGCGCGCGCAAATTGCATCGTGAACGATGCGCTGAAGTTCTGAATGTTCACGGGCACGACATACCAAGCGGCCCCGACCTCCGATACTTCGGCGCTGTCCGAGTCGGTCAGCTCGATATCCGGCCCATCGATCGTTGCCGTTCCTACCGTCGAGAAAAGATTGGCCGCGTTCGTAAAGCCGTTCGGAAAGTCCACCGGCGGCGTCCCGGAGCTTCCGATCGAGTAGTCCGCGCCGGCAACCGGGCTGTCGGTATAACCGGGCTCCACCGCGACCGCCTGCACGTAGTCAGTCGAGCTCACCGTGATCGGGCTGGTATAGGGGGTCGATGCGGTGGTGGGCGGCTTGCCGTCCGTCGTGTAGTAGAGTGCGGCGCCGACGGGACCGCTGATCGCGACGGTCTGCGGGCTCGTGTAAGAGCCCGCGGCGGCGCAAAAGGTCGGAGCCGGCAGTGTCGGGTCGATGCCTTGCCACCAGCTCCAGGAGTTGATCGTCTGAGCGACCGCCGGGATGGTGCCGGCGCCGAAGCCGACATAAGCGGTGTCGCCGCCGACGATCGCGGGAATGTCGACCGGCCAGCTGAATCGGGCCTGCGCTCCCGTACTCGTGTCGGTCAGCACCATGGTCAGCGTGGCGCCATCGTAGGTGATGTGCGCGTCCATCACATCACCGCTCTGCAGGTCTATGCCCTGTGGAGTCAGATCAAGTACGGGCGAGATCCCGTTGTCTATGAATTGCCCGCCGTCAATATAAAGGCCCGTCAAGCTTGGGTTGGCCTCGACGGTGTAGTTGCTGCCGTTTGGCGTCCCATTGAAAGCGATCCCGATGCTGTCGGCGATGGCGTTGTCCGGATTATTGTACGTGTAGGTGAAATACCCGATGCCATTGGCATCGGCGTGTGCCGAGGTGCCGCGCGGATCGTTCTGGATGACGAAGGTCATGCCGTATCCGCCGGGCGTGATGCGGAAGGTGAAGTCGGTGGTAAACGACTGGATGTTGACCTTCGTATTGTACCAGGCGGCGCCGGCCTCGTGCTGGCCCACCGCTCCGTTGGTGACTTCAATGGTGGAGCCGCTGAATGAGGCGGCATCTGGACCGATGGTGAAACTGCTTTGCGCGCCCGCAAACCCGCTGGGAAAGCCGAAAACCAGCGATGCGGGTGTGCCCGACGGTGCGGCGCTCGAATGACTCGTGCAGTTGGGCGCAGCCGCCACCGCAATGGCAAACGACGGCAGTGCGGCCGATTTCTGCGAGTTGCTCACGCTGATGAGGATGTTGCTGTCGGTGCCGACATCCGAAGCCGTCGGTGTTCCCGAAAGCGTGCCGTTCGTGCTGCTGAAGCTCGCCCAGGCCGGCCTGTTCTGGATGCTGAAGCTCAGCGATTGACCTGAGGAATTCTGCACCGTAGGCGTGAATGCATACGGCAGGCCGACCTGGGCTTTCGTCGAGGGTGTGCCGCTGATCGACGGCGCTGCAGTGCCGCTGGACGAGCCTGTGGAGGACGAGCCTGTGGAGGAGGAGCCGGCTATGGAGGTGGCGGACGAGGACGGGCGGATCATCGAGGGCCCGCTTCCCCCACAGCCCGCCGTTACGCTGAAAATGACTGCGCACAGTACACATGTGCTCGTCTTCAGGTGATTGCGCGACATCCGTCTCCCCTCGATCGTGAACGCGAACTCTTGAGCCCAGAGTGCAATCGGCCCGGATTCAACGCCCTCGGATCATCGGATAACGGTAGACGACAAGTCCGACGTCGCCGCCGGAAGCTCATCGGCAACCCCGCTATCTCGAGCCGTGGATTCGAGACCGGAGGCTTTGCGTCCCCGCCTCGCGGCGGGTTTGCCTCGTGCAGCGCGATTCTTATAGCACAGAGACAACGCGCAAAATATCGCGTTGCTTCACAGTCCACAACGGGTCGTCAACAGGCGACAGCTGCAACACATGTTTGTCGCCGGATTCCGACGATTTCCGGCAGAATATTGTCAGATTGTGAGTGAGCCTGATCACGCCCGCGGCGTGGGCGGCCGGTACAGGGGAGGGGAAGCGGGGAGGATCGACGCATCGACACCGAGTGGCGGCGGGGAGCAACGGGGCTCCCGAGGTGGCGAAGAATGGGCGGTCGTCCGGGCCGGCGCCGGTGATCCGGGGACGGCGAGGCGAGCGAGTGCGGTTGCCTCAGGCGGCCGTGCGCCGCGGCCGATGAGCTCCGCCACCAGCGCTTCTGAATCGGCTGTTCGTCCGCGGGTCGAGGGCATCGGCGTTAAAGTACGCGGCCGGCTGCCGGGCTCTTGGCCGCCCGCCACTTGCGGGCGTTCTTAACTATGTAGAGAATTCCATTGAAATTATTGAGGATTCTCGTGCGACGCGTTTCCATGCCGGCACGACTGCCCAGTGAACTCGCTCCTCCCGTAGCCGGTATCGGCGGCGGTGCCCCGTGTCTGCCGATCTGATCGACGGATCAAAGACCTGGGACGTCATCGTGATCGGCAGCGGAATCGGTGGCTCGACCGTGGCCCATGCGCTCGCCCTGAGGGGGCTGGAGGTGGTGGTCCTTGAGAAGGGCAGGCGGGTCACGGCGGCCGGGGACTGGGAGCAGAGCACGGCGCCCGCGGCACGGATCGAGCGCGGCTGGTGGCCATTGCCGATGAGCGAGCGCAGGAGCGACGGTACCTACGCGAGCGTCTTTGCGGCCATCGGCTGTGCCGTTGGCGGATCGTCCATCCATTTTGCCGCCGCTCTCGAGCGCATGGCGCCGACGGATTTTCAGGCGCTCACAACGCCCGCCCGCACTCTGCCGGCGTGGCCGGTCTCGTACGAGCAGTTCCTGCCGTACTACGAGGCGGCGGAGGTACTCTACCGCGTGCAGATGGCCTCGGATGCGGCGATGCGCAGGCTGAGCGAATGGGACCGGGCCCTCATGGAGAGCATGCGGCGCAAAGGCATGCGACCCGAAGTCCTGCACGTGGGAATACGCTATGACGAGGAATGCGAGGAATGCATCGGCAGGGTTTGCCCCAGAAATTGCAAGTCCGACGCATGGTCAGTGTGCCTCGAGGATGCTCTGCGTCGCGGGAACTGCCGGCTGCTGCAGAACTGCGACGTTCAATCGCTGGAGGCGAGGGCGAGCAGTGTGCAGGGCGTGCGAGCGATCTGCGACGGAAAGGAGACTTTCATTCGCGGCCGGGTGGTGGTGCTCTGCGCGGGCGCCTTGCGCTCGCCCTTGATCCTGCTGCGCTCCGCGAGCCCAGCCTGGCCGACCGGACTGGCAAACCGCTCCGACCAGGTCGGCCGCAATCTGATGTTCCATACCGCGGACCTTCTCGCGCTCTGGGCGCCTCACCGGTACGATCAGCACGGCAAGCAGAAGAAGGCCCTCTCGATCAGGGATTTCTATCTTCTCGAGGGCGAGCGGCTCGGCTCTGTGCAGAGCATGGGCATCGAAATCGGGCGAGGCGCCATAGCGGCGCATCTGAAGAGCCTCATGCGCAGCCGTGGGGTCCGCAGCGAGCGGCTGCTCTCGATGCTGGCGAAGGTTCCCTCTCATCTGGGAGCGGTACTGTTCGGCAACGCCGGGCTGTTCGCGGCGATGACGGAAGACGATCCCAATCCCGATAACAGAGTCACCCTCGACCCGGAACAGGCCGACGGCGCGCGCTTCACTTACACGATGACCGATGATCTGCGCCGCCGCGCCGATGCGCTGCGCGATGAATTTGCCGCGGCGATCAGGCCCTGGCGTCTGGCGCGCCTCTCGCCGGCGCTGTCGATGAATTATGGGCACCCTTGCGGAACCTGCCGGTTTGGCGACGACCCCGGCAGCAGCGTTCTCGACCCCGACTGCAAGGCGCACGGCTTGCGCAATCTGTTCGTGGTGGACGCCTCGTTCATGCCGCGCAGCGGCGCGATCAACCCCAGCCTCACCATCGCGGCGAACGCGCTGCGTGTTGCGCCCAGGATTGCGGCGGCGGTCGCCGATTAGGCGTTCCCCGGCGACGGCGGTAGCAGCACCGATTCAGACTGGACCGTGACGTCCGTCACACCCGCCGGACCCGGGCGCGCCGTGCGGACGACCCCCTGCGCGCGACAGATCCGCGGGACGCCGAGATAAGGTCAAGCAGACGATTTGTCGTCGCGCAAGAACCTGCTAAAATTTCAATGCCATCCGGGGGGAGGGGGCATGCGCGCCATCGCCCGACGGCAAGAATCATTCCCGCCCTGCAGTGACCGTCATCGAGCGGCAACGCGATTTGTGCGACAATATCCGGGCGCAACTTGATCTGTCGCTGAAAAACAATGCTCTCAACAAAGCAGCTGACGATCGGACATTTCCTGCCGCTGGCCCGCATGCACGAGCTGGCACAGTCCGCACGGTCGTCATACCTGGCCGCAACGCCGTTTCCGCATCTCGTCATCGACGACTTCTTTGATCCGGCGGTTGTGGATGATGTGCTTGGCGAGTTTCCGGCGCCCGGGCAGATCGACTGGCAGAAATTCGACAACGGGGAGGAAATCAAGCTCGCTTCCACGGCCGAGGCCGCCTTCGGGCCGGCGACGCGGCTGTTGCTTTACCACCTGAACTCGAAGACGTTCCTGGAGTTCTTGAGCGCCGTCACCGGAATCGAGCACCTCATTCCCGATCCCGGCTTCGAAGGCGGTGGCCTGCATCAGATCGTGCGTGGAGGCAAGCTGGGGGTGCATGCGGACTTCAACAGGCACCGGCAGTACGGTCTGGACCGGCGCCTGAACATGCTGGTGTATCTCAACAAGAACTGGCGTGAGGAGTACGGCGGTCATCTGGAGCTTTGGAATCGGCAGATGACCGGGGCCGAAGCGAAGGTGCTGCCGTTGTTCAATCGCGTGATGATTTTCAGCACGACGGATTTCACGTATCACGGTCATCCCGATCCTTTGCAATGCCCGGAAGGCATGACTCGAAAATCGCTTGCGTTGTATTACTACACCAACGGCAGGCCGGCTGAAGAGATCACGGGAGGACATTCGACGTTGTTTCGCGCCAGGGGCGAGGCCGATTTCAGGCTCACGCCGGGTCAGCGAATGCGCAAATTGGCTGCCGACCTCCTGCCCCCGATACTCGCCCGGGGTCTGCGCAGGGTTTTCCAGCCGTCTCGGTGACGATGGGCTCAACAGACCGCGCCGCTCCTTCGCCGAGTGTTCCGGCTCTATCGAATTCCGAGTGGGTAATGCGGCTTGAAGTGGCACGGTTGCCCTCGTAGTCCACAGTGCCGCAGCCGACCGACGGCCGGGCGCCTGCAGGCAGCCCGGCCAAGCGGTCGGGCGAG
>JAJYUA010000016.1 GCA_021792755.1 Pseudomonadota bacterium | reverse complement strand
AACACCGTGCGCATGAACGAGGTGCGGCCGTCCGGATCGTTATGGTGCTGCGCCTCGGTGATCGTGGCGTTGTGCTCGGCGAGAAACCCCGCGATCGCCGCCACGATCCCGGTGGTGTCCGGACAGGCCGTGGTCAGGATGTAAAGCGGCGGCTGGGTCACGGCGGACGCCGCGGCCGCGCCTTGTTGCGCACGGACGGCGGGGGCTTCAGCGGTAATGGCGGACATATCGGCACCTAGACGTTCGAGTCCGGAAAGGACGCCTTGCGGCGGCTCATGTAATCGAGCAGGGCCTCATCGACCGCCGCATCGAGCGGCGGCGCCTCGTACTCGGCGAGCTGTCTCTTCCAGAGCGCGTTGGCGCGCCTGACGATGTCGGCCGAGCCCTCCGACTCCCACTGCTCGAAGCTGTTGTTGTCGGCAAGCGGCGAGCGGTAGAACGCCGACTCGAAGTTCGCCTGGGTATGGGCGCAGCCGAGAAAGTGCCGGCCGGGACCGACTTCGCGGATGGCGTCCATGGCCTGGCCGTTCTCGCTGAGATCGACGCCCTGCAGGAACGTGTGCATCATGCCCGCCTGGTCGGCGTCCATGACGAACTTCTCGTATCCCATGGCGAGGCCCCCCTCGAGCCAGCCGGCGGTGTGCAGCACGAAGTTGACCCCCCCGAGGCAGGTAGGCAGCAGCGTGTTGGCCGACTCGAACGCGGCCTGGCCATCGGGGATCTTCGAGGCGCAGAGCGCTCCGCCCGAGCGGAACGGCACCCCCAGACGACGCGCCAGCGCGGCCATGACATACAGCACCAGCGCCGGCTCCGGCGTGCCGAAGGTGGGCGCCCCTGACTGCATCGAAAGAGAGGAAGCGAAGCTGCCGAGCACGACGGGCGCGCCGGGGTTGACGAGCTGCGCGACCGTCATCCCGGCGAGCGCCTCGGCCAGGGTCTGGGCGACCGTGCCGGCCACCGTGACCGGCGACATGGCGCCGGCCAGGATGAAGGGGGTGAGGATGGTCGCCTGGTTGGCGCGCGCGTAGGTCTTCAGCGCACCGAGCATCGTCGCATCCCAGGTCATCGGGGAATTGGCGTTGATCAGGCTGATGACACAGGTCTTGGGCTTGCCCGTGGCCGGATCGAGAAACTGCTCCCCGAACAGGATCCGGGTCATCTCGACCGTATCCTGCGCCCGCTCGGCCGCCGTGACCGAGCCCATGTAGGGCTTGTCGCTGTACTTCATGTGGCTGTAGACCATATCGAAGTGCCGCTTGTTGACCGGCAGGTCGACAGGCTCGCAGATCGTGCCCCCCGAGTGGTGCAGCCACGGCGACAGGTACGCGAGCTTCACGAAATTGCGGAAATCCTCGATGCGCGCATAGCGGCGGCCCTCGTCCAGGCTGCGGATGAAGGGCGACCCATAGGCGGGTGCGAACACCGTCCGGGCGCCGCCGATCACCGTGCTGCGCGCCGGATTGCGCGCATGCTGCGTGAATTCCCGCGGAGCGCTGCGCTGCACGATGGTGCGGCACATGCCTCGCGGGAAGCGCACCCGCTCGCCCTGCACGTCGGCGCCCGCATCGCGCAGGATCTCGAGCGTCTCCGGGTCGTCCCGGAAGTCGATGCCGATCTCCTCGAGGATGGTGTCCGCGTTGTGCTCGAGCAGCTCCAGCCCTTCGCTGCCGAGCACCTCGTAGCAGGGGATCTTGCGCGTGACATAGGGAACGGTGATGTGGCTGCGCGCGGTGCGCGCGGCTCTCTTGGCCTCGCGACCGCTCGAACGACGCGACCGGGAAACCTGGACCGACTGCTCGTCCATGGGGACTCCCACGTGAAATGACGTGCCGCATGGGCGCTGGGGATGGATAGTATGAGCGCTGCGGCGCGGCACGGGCTGGCTGATTTGCGGCATCGACTTGCCCAGAACCGTCCGGGCAGGCGCCGGCCGGCTCGAGGCGCAGGGCGGGACACCGCGCAGCAAACCCCCGCTTGCCCGCGGCTCGCGCCCGCCGCAACAGGCATGTCGCTCCCATACAAGCGCCCCGGCGCGCGCGTGCTCGTGAACGGCGCCTGCAGGCGGCATCATGCCCCGCAGCCCCACCTCATCGCCATCGAAGGACCCGACCATGCAACGCTTCTCCGGCCTGTCGCTTATCCGGCGGGGCCTCACCGGGCAGCGCGGCTGGCAGCCTCAGTGGCGCCAGGCCGAGCCCAAGGCCGCCTACGACGCCATCATCGTCGGCGGCGGAGGCCACGGCCTCGGGGCGGCCTTCTACCTGGCGAAGGAGCACGGCCTCACCCGGGTCGCGGTGCTGGAAAAGGGCTGGATCGGCGGCGGGAACACCGGGCGCAACACCACCATCATCCGCTCGAACTACCTGTTCGACGAGAGCGCCGCGCTCTACGACCACTCGGTGCAGCTGTGGGAAAGCCTCTCGCAGGTTCTCAACTACAACGTGATGTTTTCCCAGCGCGGCGTCATGATGCTCGCTCACACCGTTCACGACGTCCAGGTATCCCAACGGCACGTGCACGCCAATCGCGCCAACGGCGTCGATAACGAATGGCTGACGCCGGAGGAAGCGCGCGCCCGCTGCCCGCTGTTGAAGATCGACGACATCCGCTACCCGGTGCTCGGCGCCGCGTTCCAGAGGCGCGGCGGCACCGCCCGCCACGATGCGGTGGCCTGGGGCTTTGCCCGGGCGGCCGATGCCCTCGGCGTCGACATCATCGAGAACTGCGAGGTGCTCGGCATCGAGCGTGATGCCGGCGGCGCCGCCTGCGCCGTCAACACCACCCGCGGCGTGATCCGCGCACCGAAGATCGGGGTCTCGGCCGCCGGGCACAGCAGCGTCATCATGAGGATGGCGGGAGTCGATCTGCCGATCGAGAGCTACCCGCTGCAGGCGCTGGTTTCCGAGCCGGTCAAGTCCATCTTCCCCTGCGTGGTGATGTCCAACACCATCCACGCCTACATCAGCCAGTCGGACAAGGGCGAGATGGTGATCGGCGCCGGCACGGACGCCTACACCTCGTATACGCAGCGCGGCGGGCTGCACATCAGCCGCCACGCGCTCGAGGCGATCTGCGAGCTGTTCCCGACGCTCAGGCGCCTGCGCATGCTGCGCTGCTGGGGCGGCATCGTCGACGTGACACCGGACCGCTCGCCCATCATCGCCAAGACCCCCGTGCCGGGGCTGTATGTCAATTGCGGCTGGGGCACCGGCGGGTTCAAGGCCACCCCGGGGGCGGCTCACCTGCTCGCCTGGACCATCGCCCACGATGCCCCCCACCCGATCAACGCCCCCTTCACCATCGAGCGCTTCCGCGACGGCAACCTGATCGACGAGGCGGCCGCCGCGGCGGTCGCACACTGAGGGACGAGGAGCATTCGATGCTGCTGATCAACTGCCCCTACTGCGGCGAGCGCCCGGAGCTCGAGTTCGTGCACGGCGGACAGGCCCACATCGCCCGTCCCGGCAATCCCGCCGAGTGTTCCGACCAGCAGTGGGCCGAATACCTTTACCGCCGTGACAACATCAAGGGCGTGCACGCCGAGCGCTGGCGGCACGTGCACGGCTGCGGCCGCTTCTTCAACGCTCTGCGCGACACGACCTCGGACCAATTCCTCGCCACCTACAAGGTCGGCGAGCAGCCACCGGCGCAGCCGAGAAAGGCCACCGCATGAGCCACGCGCTACGCACCGCCTCCGGCGGCCGGATCAACCGCTCGCGAACCGTGCGATTCACCTTCGATGGGCGCGAGTTGAGCGGCTTCGAGGGCGACACGCTCGCCTCGGCGCTGCTCGCCAACGGCGTGCACCTGGTCGGCCGCTCGTTCAAGTACCACCGTCCCCGCGGCGTGCTCAGCGCCGGCCCCGAAGAGCCCAACGCCCTGGTGCAGATCCGGCGCGACGCCGCCCGGGTGACGCCCAATCTGCGCGCCACCGAGGTCGAGCTGTACGAGGGGCTCGCGGCACAGAGCCAGAACCGCTGGCCGAGCCTGCAGCTCGATGTGGGCGCCGTGAACAGCCTGCTTTCCCCGTTCATCCCGGCCGGCTTTTACTACAAAACCTTCATGTGGCCGCGGCGCGCCTGGCAGTGGCTTTATGAGCCGAGGATCCGCGCCGCGGCCGGCCTGGGCCGGGCCCCCGCGCAGCCCGACCCGGACAGCTACTGCAACCGGTTTGCCCACTGTGACGTGCTGGTCGTGGGTGCCGGACCGGCCGGGCTCGCCGCCGCGCACGCCGCCGCCGAGAGCGGCGCGAGGGTCATCCTCTGCGAGGAGCAGCCGCAGCTCGGCGGCTCGCTGCTGTCCGAGCAGGAGCCGGGCGAGGCGCTCGGGGAGGGGGAATGGCTCGCGCGCACCATCCAGGGGCTGATGACCCACCCGCGGGTCACCGTGCTCACGCGCACCACGGCCTTCGGTTACTTTCCCCATAACCTGCTCGGGCTCGAGCAGCGCCTCACCGAGCACCTGGCGCAGCCCGATCCACGCCAGCCGCGCGAGCGGCAATGGCAGGTCCGCGCCAGACAGGTGGTCCTCGCCACCGGTGCGATCGAGCGTCCGCTGGTGTTTCCCGGCAACGACCGGCCCGGCATCATGCTGGCCGGGGCGGCCCGCTCCTATCTCAATCGCTACGGCGTCCTCGCCGGCAGACGCGCGGTGCTGGTCACCGCGAGCGACGAGGCGTACCGCTCGGCGCTCGATCTGCATCGGGCGGGTGCGACCGTTGCGGCCATCATCGATGTGCGCCCACAGGCCTCGGGGGAGCTTGCCGAGGCGGCGCGCCGGGCCGGACTGCCCGTGCACACCGCAACCACCGTTATCGGCACGAGCGGCCGGCTGCGCGTCAAGAGCATCCGTATCCAGAAGCTCGATGCGCAAGGGCGGCCCGAGGCGGCGGCCGAGCGCATCGTGTGCGACCTGGTGCTGATGTCCGGCGGCCACACCCCGAGCGTTCACCTGTTTTCCCAGTCGCGCGGCACGCTTCACTGGAACGAGGCGCTGCAGGCCTTCCTGCCCGGGCAATCGCCGGAGAAGGCGCGCTGCGCCGGCGCATGCCGCGGCATATTCTCCGCCGACGCCGCGCGCCGCGACGGGCAGAGCGCCGGGGCCCTGGCCGCCCGGGACGCAGGTCTGGCCGTCGGCACCGTCATCAGCGCGCCCCGGCTCCTTGAGACCGATGGCGCAGCCGCTCCGGGACAGCTGCCCCAGCCCGCCGGTCGCCCCGCCGCCAAGGCCTTCGTCGACTGGCAAAACGACGTCACCTCGCGGGATCTCTCGCTCGCGGCCCGCGAAGGCTTCCGCTCGATCGAGCACGTCAAGCGCTATACCACCACCGGCATGGCGACCGATCAGGGCAAGACCTCCAATCTCAACGCGCTCGGCATCGTCGCGCGCCAGATGGGCAAGGCCATCCCGGAGGTGGGACTCACGACCTTCCGCATGCCCTACACGCCGGTGACCTTCGGCAGCTTCGCCGGCTACTCGCGCGGGGAGCTGTTCGATCCGGTTCGCACGACGCCGATCCACGACTGGGCGGTGCGCAAGGCAGCGGTGTTCGAGGACGTCGGCCTCTGGAAGCGCGCCCGTTACTTTCCCCGCAACGGCGAGAGCATGCACGCAGCCGTGACCCGCGAGTGCCGGGCCGTACGCTCGGGCTGCGGCTTGTTCGACGCCTCGACCCTCGGCAAGATCGAGGTCGTCGGCAAGGATGCCGTGACGTTCATGAACCGGCTGTATACCAACGGCTGGACGAGCCTCGCCGTCGGGCGCTGCCGTTACGGCATCCTGCTGCGCGACGATGGCTTCATATACGACGACGGCATCGTCGCTCGCATCGCCGAGGATCGATTTCACGTCACGACGACCACCGGCGGCGCGGCCCGCGTACTCGCCATGATGGAAGATTACCTGCAGACCGAATGGCGGGATCTCGGCGTGTGGCTGACCTCCACCACGGAACAGTGGGCGGTGATTGCCGTGCAGGGACCGAGCGCCCGTCACGTGCTCGAGGGTTTGGTGCAGGATGCGGATCTGTCGGCGGCCGCCCTGCCGCACATGAGCGTGGCGCCGGGACGGATCTGCGGCGTGCCGATGCGGCTCTTTCGCGTGAGCTTCACGGGCGAGCTCGGATTCGAGATCAACGTTCCGGCGGATTTCGGCTCGGCCGTGTGGGAGGCGGTGTATGAAGCCGGCCAGCCGCACGGCATCGCCCCCTATGGCACCGAGGCCATGCACGTGCTGCGCGCCGAGAAGGGCTACATCATCGTCGGTCAGGACACCGACGGCACGGTAACGCCGGATGATGCCGGGCTCGCCTGGGCGATCGGCACTCGCAAACCCGACTTCCTCGGCAAGCGCGCACTCGAGCGGCCGGCCATGCGCTCCCCCGATCGCAAGCAGCTGGTGGGCCTGCTCAGCGCCGAGCCGCATGTCGTGCTCGAGGAAGGCGCGCAGATCCTGCCGGATGCGAGAGCCACGCCGCCCACCCGTCCCATCGGCCACGTGACATCCTCTTACTACAGCGCGACGCTGGGCCGGTCCATCGCGTTGGCACTCGTGCGTGCAGGCCGCAAGCGCATGGGGCAGACCCTGTACGTACCGGCGGCCAACGGTAACCTGCCCGTTCAAGTGGTCTCGCCGGTGTTCTACGACCCGAAGGGGAGCCGCCAGAATGCGTGATCTATCCGCCGCCCGCCAGGCGCCGTACGTTGCGGCCAGTCCACTCGTGCGCCCCCTTCCTCCGCTGACGCGTCTGCTGCTGCGCGGCGGCTCCGATGCCCTGGCGGCGGCCCTGGCGGCGCTCGGGCTGCCGTTTACCGAGGCGGCCTGCCGCGCCGTCTCGCAGTCGGACCGCTCGGCGCTGTGGCTGGGACCCGATGAGCGGCTGCTGCTCGCTCCGCAACAGCAGCTCATCGAGCTGACCGAGTTGCTGCGCGAGGCGCTGGCCGGCCGGGCCCACTGCCTCGTCGATGTCAGTCACCGCCAGTGCGCGCTCGAGGTCAGCGGCCCCCAAGCCGCAGTAGTGCTCAACTGCGGCTGCCCGCTCGATCTCGATGCGCACGCCTTCCCCGTGGGCATGTGCACCCGCACCGTGCTCGCCAAGGCGGAAATCGTCCTCTGGCGCAGCGGCGAGCGCAGCTTTCACGTGGAGGTCTGGCGCTCGTTCGCCGCCTACGTGTCGAAGGTCCTCGCGCTGGCCGCCCGCGAGCTCAGCCCGTAAAGCGCCAGCCCCCCGCTCAGGTCTTCAACCGATAGCCGGTGCGGAAGATCCACCAGACGATGGCGAGCGAGACCGCGAGAAACGCCGCGGTCATGGCGAGGCTCACTCCGACATTCACGTCGGCGATCCCGTAGAAGCTCCAGCGAAAGCCGCTGATCAGGTACACCACCGGATCGAAAAGCGCCACCGTGCGCCAGGGCCGCGGCAACATGTCGATCGAGTAGAAGCTGCCGCCGAGGAACGTCAGGGGAGTGACGATGAGCAGCGGCACGATCTGCAGCTTCTCGAAGCCGTCGGCCCAGATACCGATGATGAATCCGACCAGGCTGAAGGTCACCGCGGTGAGGACGAGGAACGCCACCATCCACACCGGGTGCAGGAAGTGCAGCGGCACGAACAGGCCGGCGGTCAGCAGGATGATCGCCCCGAGAATGACCGATTTGGTCGCCGCGGCGCCGGCGTATCCGAGCACGATCTCCACCGGCGAGACCGGTGCCGAGAGGATCTCGTAGATCGTGCCCGTGAAACGCGGAAAGTAGATGCCGAAGGAGGCATTGGAGATGCTCTGGCCGAGAAGCGACAGCATCAGCAGCCCGGGCACGATGAACGAGCCGTATCCCACTCCTGCCACGCTCTGGATGCGTGAGCCGATCGCCGCGCCGAACACGACAAAGTAGAGCGCGGTGGAGATCACGGGCGAGACGATGGTCTGCGTCACCGTGCGCCGGGCGCGGACCATCTCGTACTTGTAGATCGCGCCGATCGCCTCGAGATTCATTGTCGCTGCCTCACCAGACTCACGAAGATGTCCTCGAGCGAGCTCTCCGTCGTGCCGAGGTCGGTGAACTCGATGCCGGCATCGCGCACCCGATCGAGGAAGCCGGCAACCCCCTCGCCCGCATCCTGGGCGTCGTAGAGGTAGGTAAGCTCGCCGCCGTCGCCGGAGAGCTCGAGCCGCCAGGCCGACAGCGCCTCGGGCACCTCGGCAAGAGGGCGCCGCAGCCGCAGCGACAGCCTCTTGGTGCCGAACTCGCGCATGAGATCCGACTTCTCCCGCACCAGCACGAGCTCGCCGTTGTTGATCACGCCTACTCGATCGGCCATCTCCTCGGCCTCCTCGATGTAGTGGGTGGTGAGGATGACCGTCACCCCCTCGCCGCGCAGGCGGCTCACGAGCTGCCACATGTCGTGCCGCAGATCAACGTCCACACCCGCGGTCGGCTCGTCCAGAAACAGAATCCGCGGCTCGTGCGCGAGCGCCTTGGCGATGAGCAGACGGCGCTTCATCCCGCCCGAGAGCGTCATGATCCGGCTGTGCCTCTTGTCCCAAAGAGACAACGCCCGCAATACCTGCTCGAGGTGCGCCGGATTGGCGCGCAAGCCGAACAGGCCGCGTGTGAACGACACCGTATTCCACACCGACTCGAACGCATCGGTGGTGAGCTCCTGCGGCACCAGCCCGATCAGCGAGCGCGTCTTGCGCCAGCCGCTCACGATGTCGTGCCCATCGACCCTCACCCGGCCGGAGCTCGGCCGCACGATGCCGCAGACGATGCTGATGAGCGTGGTCTTGCCCGCTCCATTCGGTCCGAGAAGGGCGAAGATCTCGCCGCGGCGAACGGCGAGGTCGACGCCCTTGAGGGCCGTGAAACCGGAGGCGTACGTCTTTGAGACGCCGCAAATCTCGATGATGTCGTTCATCGTTCCTAAGGATAGCCGCTGGCGCCGGTCCCCTGCACGGCCCGCGGCGGGCCTCAGCGCATTCACCTTGCGGCCCGTCCAGTTCCGGTTCCCCCGACGGCGGGTTGACACAGCGAGGCGGCGGGCACCAAAGTGCGGACATGCCCGCCACGACGGTCACCTTCAGCATCTCGGGATGCACCGTCGAATGCCGCCCCGGCCAGACCCTCCTCGAGGCAGGCGAGGCCGCGGGCGTGCCGCTGCCGAGCAACTGCCGGGACGGCACCTGCGGCAGATGCCGTGCGAAGCTGCTTGCCGGCCGGGTCGACATGCGCCAGCAGGGCGGCCTGCTGGCGCGCCACATCGACCTCGGCTACATCCTCACCTGCTGCAGCCGCCCGCTGACCGATGTGGTGATCGAGCGCTGAGGGCGCGACACACGCCCTTTCAGGGACACACGGCCGGCCCGATGCCGGCGCCCGCAAGGTGTTGAGCGCGGATCTGTCAAAGGCCGAGAGACAAAGATCGGCGCCGGGCGTAGGATCCGGCCGCGGAGCCTCTCAGGGGGAAGCGCCATGCGCCTGCTCGGCAATCTCGTCTGGTTCGTCTTCGGCGGCTTCGCCATGGGGCTCGGCTGGTGGCTGGCGGGCATCCTGGCGGCCTTGACCATCATCGGCATCCCCTACGCCGTCGCCGCGTTTCGCATCGGGACTTTTTCGTTCTGGCCGTTCGGCAGGGACATCGTCGACAAGCCGGGCGGCGGCGAAGCCGGCAAGGTGCTCTCTTTGCTCGGCAACATCGTCTGGATCCTCTTCGGCGGCCTGTGGCTCGCCCTTGGGCACTTGATCCTCGCGCTGGTGCTGGCCGTGACCCTCATCGGCATCCCGTTCGCCGTGCAGCACCTGAAGCTCGCGCACCTCTCGCTCACCCCCTATGGCAAGACCATCGTCACCCTGCGCGGCGCGTAAGCGCTCTTGCCGGCAAAGGCGCCTGCGAAAGGCTGCTGCCTCGGGCAATCACTCGGCCTTCGATTCCCACCTTGCTCGCAGGCCAGTCCCGCCGAAGCCCCGCGACGTCGCCGTATCACGACGTTCATCGATTGATCCGGCGCCGCCGGACAAGAAAATTTGAGATTCATTCACTTCCTGGCGCGGCACCTGCCCCGGTACGATGCGCAGGCCATGCCTGTCGTGAACAGCCTCCTCCATCGTCCCGTGCCCGGCCGTGCGCACGGCCATTGCGCCGCGCGGCTCGCCCTGCGGGCCCTCGCCCTGCTGGCGCTGCTGCTGGCGCTGCCCGCCGTGCCGGCGAGCGCGGCGAACCGTGGCTGGTCGACTCCCGTGGGACTGTGGTCGCCGCTCGACCGCTCGGGCAAGCCGGTCGGATTGGTCGCGATCTATGAGCAGAACGGCCTGTACTACGGACGCATCGAGCCGCTCTCGCCGGCGGACAACCGCGCCGCGCGCTGTACCCACTGCAGCGGCAGCCGCAAGAACCAGCTCATCGACGGCCTGGTACTGATGCGCCACCTGCGCTACCGGCAAGGCAAGTATGTCGGCGGGAACATCCTCGATCCGCGCACGGGCCGGGTGTACGACTGCGAGCTGCGCCTCATCGACGGCGGCCGCAAGCTCGTGATGCGCGGCTACCTCGGCATCCCGCTGCTCGGGCTGTCGGAGGTCTGGCAGCGCATGCAGGGCAAGCCCGGCGTGAAGGTCTGGCCGGTCCCCGGCGCCTGAGTGCTCCGGCGCCTTCAGCCCCCTGCCAGCGTGAAGCACCGAGCCGGGCACGATGCCCGGATCCGGCGCTTTTTGATGGCACTTGAGACCGGGTCTTCCGGTCGGTACATTTCACCAGCGAGCCGCAGGCTTGCGGCCCGCAGGCAAATCCGTTCCTGAACCCGCCGTCCGGGCGCGCAAGGGCTCTCGCTGATGAAAATCTATTCCTGGAACGTCAACGGCATCCGCTCCGTCACCAAGAAGGGCACGCTACAGAGCTTCATCAAGACGCACCGGCCCGACATCCTGTGCCTGCAGGAGACCAAGGCCGAGCGCGGCCAGGCCGATATCGACCTCAACGGACATGGCTATCGCGAGTACTGGAACTCGGCGGTCAAGAAGGGTTATTCGGGCACAGCCGTGTTCTCGCGCATCGAGCCGCTCTCGGTCGTCAACGGCTTCTCGGCGCCGATCGCCGGCAAGTACAGATTCACCGACGGCGAGGGCCGCGACAGCCTGGACGAGGGACGGGTGATCAGCGCCGAATTCCCCAAGTTTCACCTCGTCACCGTCTACACACCGAACGCCAAAGACGACTTGAGCCGGCTCGAGCTGCGGCACGAGCACTGGGACCCGGCCTGCCTCGCCCACTGCAAGCAGCTCGAGAAGACAAAGCCGGTGGTGTTCTGCGGCGATCTGAACGTCGCGCACACCGAGCTCGACCTCGCCAACCCCGGACCAAACCGCGGCAAGAAGGGCTTCACGGACGAGGAGCGCGAGGGCTTCCAGCGCTTCATCGACGCGGGCTTCGTCGACACGTTGCGACTGTTCAAGCAGGGCAATGGCCACTACACCTGGTGGAGCCACTTCGCCAACTCCCGCGCGCGCAACGTCGGGTGGAGAATCGATTACGTGCTGGTCTCGGCAAGCCTTCGCAAAGCCGTCAAGGCCGCCGAGATCCATGCCGATGTCATGGGCAGCGATCACTGCCCGGTCAGCATCACGCTGGAGGCTTGAAGCTCATGGCGGAGCTGTTTGCGACACACAACACCGCGTCGGGGAAACGCGGCCGCCCGAGCCGATTTTCCGCGGACGCCGCACGGCAGCAGCCGAAGCGCGCGCCCACGGGGATGCGGTTGCGGCGTGCCGGGGCAACCCGCCCGGGCACCCATGCCGATCGTGGCGCTCACTTGACAAACCGCAACACCGCCTGCCCCGTCCGTCCCTAGAATACCGGCGGGCCCTCAAGGGGCTTGCCTTGCACGCAGAGAACGACCGATGCCGCAGTGGTTCGAAGCGGGCCGCGTTGGCGATCTCGCCAGCCGCGAATGGACGGTGCTCGCAGTCAACGGCACGGACGTTGCGATATTCAACCTGGACGGGGAGTACTTCGCCATCGAGGACGTGTGCTCGCACTACGGCAGTCCGCTCTCGACCGGCTGGCTCGAGGGCGATCACATCGTCTGCCCGCGCCACCTCGCCGAGTTCTGCGTGCGCACCGGCGAAGTGCGCAAAGCCCCGGCGCACGCGCCGGTGCACAGCTTCCCGGTCCGCGTGCGCTCGGGGATCATCGAGATCTGCGACGACCGCGAGGGAGTCGCTGATTGACCGCCATCAAGGCGCCGCCCGCCCCCCATGGCTACTCTGCCTCCATGGACGCAGTCGCCGACCCCTTCGCCGCGCTCACCGACGAGCACGCAGAGCTGACACGGCTGTTCGCGTACCATCAAGAAGCGCTGCTCGACCGCGACTGGCCGACGGCTGCCGGACTGCTCGACGGCTACCGCGAGCGGCTCTATCGCCACATGGAAATCGAGGAACGATTCGTGCTCGACCCGGCGCACGTGCCGGCGGCGGGGCATCAGCGCTGGACGGCGGAGCTTTACCGCGCCGAGCACCGGCGCGTGCGGCTGTACCTGGAGAAGGTGGACGAGTGGCTCACCCGCGCGCGGCACGACGGAGCGCCCGCCGGCATGTTGATCGGCCTGCTCGACCGGGAGCGCACGCTCAAGCACCTCCTCGAGCACCACCATCACCGCGAAGAGATGGCGCTGTTTGCCGATCTGCGCCGCAGCCTGCCTGCGAGGCTGCACGCGGCGCTCGGCCGGGCGCTCGCCGAGTCCGCCTGCGCGGCTCCCTAGCTCCCCCGCTCAACGCGCCTCGGCGGCCGCGGCACCGGCCGGCCGCCCGGTAAGCGCGCCCCCGATGATTGCCTCCCCGATCGCGTGCAGCGCGCCGATCTCGTAGAACGTGCCAAGCGGCCCGCCGCCGGCGAGCGCGATGGCAAGCTTGCCCGCGCCTGCCCGCCGGCGCGAGCCGCCCCCGGCCAGGGCGGGCTCGAGGGTCAGCATCCCGCCTCAGGGGGCGGACATCGGCGATCCGGCGGGCTTGCGCCGCGCGGCACGCTTCGCGGCCCGGCGAGGCGCCAGCCGCTCGATGTTGGTGTTGAGCGCATCGGCCGCCTGGCCGCGCACCTGCCCGACCCGCGCGCTCACCTTGGCCTGGGCGTCCCCGACGATCGCCTGAAACGCCCGCGCGGCGGCGGTGCCGGTCTCGGCCTGAACGCGCGCCCCCCTCGGCGACGAGTTCCTCGAAAAGCCCGGGGGCGCCGCTGCGGGCCCGGCTGGCCGCGCCGAGGCCTGCCAGATAGATCTAGTGCAGCGCACTCACCAGCGCGGCCGACGTGCCTGCTGCGCCGCTGCGAGGAGTCTTACGCGACTTGCTCCGGGTTGCCATGTCATTGCCCTTTGCGGCACCGGCGGTCACTCACGGGGGAAAGAGCTCGGCCGCCTTGCGCTCGGCGGCCACCGCGGCCTGATTGCGCCCCTCGGCGCGCAGCGCCGCGGCGATCAGGCCCCAGGCGAAGGCCTGCACGTCCGGGGCGCCGCCGGCAAGATACAACGCCTTGCGCGCCATGCCGTAGGCCTGGGCAGGATTACCGGCCGCGAGTCGCTCCTTGCCGAGCGCCATCCACACCAGGGGGTTGCGCGGCTCGATCGACAGCGCCCGCTCCAGAGTCTGCGCCGCAAGCCCGAAGTTGCCGCTGCGCTCCTGCGCCTGCGCCATGCTCACCAGCGCCGCGGCGGGCGCGCTCAGCTGGACATGGCGCGCAGCGGGCGGCGGCGCGGCGGGAGCGGGCGTCGAGTGCGGCGGCGACGCCGCGGCGGGCGGCTGCTGAATCAGCCCCCGCCGGGCCGATGCCGGCTGCGGCCCAGCGGGGCCGGTGGCCAGGGGCGGACCGTAGACGGTGCACCCCGACAGCACGGCCGCCGTCATCAGCGCGACCACCGCCAGGGCGTTGCGAATGTTTCGATTCATAGAAGACCTTCACCCAGGCCGCAGCCCCCCATCTCGGGCAGCTGCGTGCCCTGCGGCACGGCGACCTCGACCGCGCTGTCCCCGTCACAAGCCGGAGTCGTCTGCAGCCCCGTTGCAAAATCGATCCACGTGTCGGTCAGACTCTGCGGCGGCGGCATGCTGAGCGGCACAGTGCCGATCGAGGCCATGATGTGTGCCCAGACCGGCAATGCCCCCATCGAGCCGGTGAGGCCGGTCGGCTGATCGTGATCGTATCCGACCCACACGACCACCAGGTCGCTGCCCGAGAACCCCGCGAACCAGCTGTCCCGGTCGTTCTGGGAAGTGCCGGTCTTGCCCGCGGTCGTAAGGCCCGGCGGCAGGATGGCGAGCGCCGGAGTGCCCGTTCCGTGCTGCAGCACCTGCTCCATCATGGTGGTGACTTCATAGACATCGGCGGGCGGAGCCACCTGCGTTACCCGCACCGGGAACGCCTTCAACGGCTTGCCGCCGGCGCTCACCACGGCCTGCACCGCCCGCAGCGGCGTGCGGAAGCCTCCGTCGGCCAGCCCGTTGTACAGCTGTGCCAGCTCGAACGGCGACAGATCGCTGGCTCCGAGGAGCATCGCCGGCACCTCCTCGATCCGCTCGGTGAGGCCGAATCGCCTGAGCGTGTCGGCCACCTTGGGAAGGCCGATCCCCATGCCGAGCCTCACCGTGGCGTCATTCAGCGAGTCGGCGAGCGCGCGCACCAGGGGCACCGGCCCGAGGTCGACGCGCGTGTAATCCCTCGGGCGCCAGTACCGGCCCGCGCCCAGTGTGACGGCGACCGGCTCGTCCTCGATGATGGTGGCCGGGTCGTAATCGCCTGTCTCGAGCGCCGTGAGATAGATGAACGGCTTGACCGTCGAGCCGATGGAGCGGCGCGCATAGAGCGCGCGGTTGAAGCCGTCGTAATCGGCATCGCGCCCGCCGACGAGCGCCAGCACGTCGCCCGTCTGGGGCGAGGTGACCACCACCGCTCCCTGCAACCGCTCGTGACGGCGGTGGTGCCAGCGATCGAGGCCGTGCAGCTGCGCATCGAGCGCGTGCTGGGCGATCTGCTGCACCCTCGGATCGAGGCTGGTGTAGATCCTCAAGCCCGCCTCCGTCAGCTCCCGCTCCGGGTAGTCGCGCTTGAGCGTCTGGCGCACCAGGTCCATATAGGCCGGGTAGTACGCGCCCACGGCGAGAGGTGTCACGCCGAGCGGCTGACGGATGGCCGCCTCGGCCCGTCCCGGGGTGACGATACCTTGGCGGGCGAGGATGCGCAGCACCCTGTCGCGCCGCGCCAACGCACGATGCGGGTGGCGGCGCGGGTTGTAATACGTCGGTCCGCGCACGATGGCCACCAGAGTCGCGATCTGCGGCAGATCGAGCTCCGCGAGCGGCTCGCCGAAGTAGAACTCGCTCGCGAGCCCGAAGCCGTGAATGGAGCGGCTGCCGTCCTGGCCGAGGAAAATCTCGTTGAGATAGGCGTTCATGATGGAGGCCTTGCTGAAGTGCATGGTCAGCGAGACCGCCATGACGGCCTCGCGCAGCTTGCGCCACAGGGTCCGCCGGTCGTTGAGAAAGTAGCTGCGCACCAGCTGTTGTGTCAGGGTGCTCGCGCCCTCCTGGTAGCGATGGGCAAGCAGATCGATCCACGCAGAGCGCAGGATGGCCGTCGGATCGATGCCCCAGTTGGTATCGAAGGTGCGGTCCTCGACCGCTTTCAGCGCCGCCGGCAGCAGCGGCGGGACCTGCTTCGGGCTGACGACGATGCGATCCACCCCGTCGCGCGGGAAGATGCTGCCGATGAGCAGCGGATCGAGACGGATCACCGGCACCTGCCGCCCCGCCCCATCGCGCACGCCCTCGATGCCGGCCGGGCCGAAGGCCACCTTGAGCAGCATCGCCCCGCGGGCGCGGTCGGCGAACCGGGCGGGCCGCAGCATCACATCGACTGCTGAGGTCCCGGCGCGATAGGTTCCGGGCCCCTGCAGCCGCGCCACCCGGCGGTAGGAGAGGCGCCCCAGTTCATGCTCGAGCTGCACCTCGGTAAGCGGCAGTCCCGCGTACAGCTGCATCGGAGCGGCGTACACACGCGCCGGGAGCGTCCAGTGCAGCGCCTCGAACCGGCTCGTGACCAGCCTGTTCAGATACAGCGCATAGCCGGTGAAGGCGAGAAACGCGACGAGCGCGGCGGCGAGGCCCGCCCCGAGAAGCCGCCTGCGCCAGGGGCGTTTCGGGAGGCGGCTCTTGCCGCCGGAGGTTCTTCTCCGCGCCCCGCGTCGGCTCCCGCGCTTCAGAGAACGATCTCCTCGGCCGGGTCGCGCAGGTTGTAGTGCGAGCTCATGGCGCGCCCATACGCCCCGGCGTTGGCGATGAGCAGCACATCCCCCTCGAGCGTCGGCGGCAGGAGACGATCGTGGCCGAGCACGTCGGCGCTTTCGCAGATCGGTCCGACGACATTGACCACCTCGCTCGCCGGCTCTGCGAGGCGGGTGAGGTTGACGATCTCATGGTATGCCCCATAGAGCGCCGGCCGGATCAAAGAGTTCATGCCGGTCGCCACGCCCACGTAGCGCACCTGCCCTTTGGTCTTGATCTGGGTGACACGGGCAAGCAGCACGCCTGCGGGTGCCGAGATATACCGCCCGGGCTCCATCCAGACCTCGAGCTGTGGATGCTCGGCCCGCACGGCGGCGAGCAGCGTGTCGAGCTTGCCAAGATCGAGCTCGCGTTGCTCGCTCCGTTCCGGCACGCCAAGGCCCCCGCCGATGTCGATGACGCGCACCTCACCGAGGAGGCGGGCGAGCCCGGCGAGCTGGCGCGCGGTGTGCTCCCATGTCGTCACATCGAAGATTCCGCTGCCCACGTGCGCCTGCAGGCCGACGATGCGCGCCCCGCGGCGCTGCGCTTCGCGCGCGAAGCGCTCGAGGTCCGCGACCGGCACCCCGAACTTGGCATGCGCGCCGGCCGTGCGGACGTGATGGTGGTGGCCGGCGCCCACGCCGGTGTCGACCCGCACGAAGATCTCCTGGCCCCGCAGCAGATCCTCCCACTCGAGCACGTGCAGGTTATCGACCGTGAGCTGCACGCCGCGCTCGAGCGCCCAACGGTATTCCTCGCGCGATGCGAAATTGGGCGTGTAGAGCACGCGGCGCGGGTCGATGTCTGCGAACAACTCGAGCACGCGCTCGAGCTCGCCGCGCGAGACACACTCCAGCTCGATGCCCTCCTGCCTGACGGCACGCAGCAGCTCGGGATGCGGGTTGGCCTTCATGGCGTAATGCACGCGCGCCACCGAGCCCATCGAGCGCAGCGCCCGCGCCCGCGCACGCACGCTGTCCAGGTGGTAGACGAACGCGCAGTCGCGCTTTCCAAGCGCCGCGAACAGCGGCTCGCGATGCTCGCGCCACCACGTCGAGGGCGGCACAGCGGCGGGCCGTGTTCCGGCGAACAGCTGCTCCCAGGTCGGCCCGAGCACGCGATCGCCCCCCACCGGCCGAATCAGCAGCTCGTGCAACTGATCGACGAGCCGGTCGCCTTGGGCTTCGTCGACCACGAACGTGAAATTGAGATCGTTGGCCGCCTGGCTCACCAGGTAGATCTTCTGCTCCTCGAAGAACTCGAACGCTCCGCCCAGCTGGTGCAGGATCGCGCGGATGTTGCGCCCGACCAGGCTCACCGAGGCACAGGGGCCGATCAGCTGCACGCGGCACAGGCGCGACAGATCGCTCACCAGGGCGTTGAGCAAGGCCGCATCCAGGGTGTTGGCGGCCGGGTCGAGCGACACGGTGACGTTGGTCTCGGAGGTCGAGACCAGGTCGATCGACATGCCGTGGCGCTTGAACACCTGGAAGGCGTCGGCGAGAAAGCCCACCTGGTGCCACATGCCGGGGCTCTCGAGCGAGACCAGCGTGATGCCCTTCTTGGTGCACACCGCCTTGACCTGCGCCGTATCATCGCCCTCGGCGGAGAGGACCGTGCCCTCGAGCTCAGGGGCCTGCGTGGCGTACACGTGCAGCGGGATGCCGTACTGGCGCACCGGGAGGATGCAGCGCGGGTGCAGCACCTTCGCGCCGCTGGTGGCGATCTCCTGCGCCTCGTCGTAGTGCAACGCGCGCAGCAGCCGCGCCGTGGGCGTCGAGCGCGGGTTGGCGCTGAACAGTCCCGGCACGTCGGTCCAGATCTCCAGCCGCTGCGCGCGCAGCTTCGCGGCGAAGTACGCCCCGGAGGTGTCCGAGCCGCCGCGCCCGAGCAACACGGTGTTGCCGTCGGCGTCGCTGGCGATGAACCCCTGTGTCACCACGATCGGGGCCATCGCGCGCAGGCGCTGCTCGAGTAGGCGATCGGGTGCGAAATTGCACACCGCCGAGAGCACGCTCGCCTTCGCAGAGGCGCTGGTGCGTTCCTCGGCGCTCAACATGGTGCGTGCATCGGCCCACTGCGCCTGCAGACCTTGGGAGCGCAGGAAGCGCGCACCGAGATCGGTGGCCATCAGCTCTCCGCAGGCCATGACGCGCGCCCGGGTGCGATCGCTCACCTCCCCGATGAGGGCGACACCGGCTGCGATCTGCCTGAGCTCGGCGAGCTGGCGCTCGCAGAGCTCGCCCAAGGGGATGAGAAGCTCTGCGGCGAGACGCACGTGGCGCTCCTCGATGAAGCGCAGTTGCTCCTCGTGCCTCTGGCCGCGGGCCGCATCAAGCAGTTTCTCCAGCCGATCGGTGATGCCGCTCACGGCGGAATGCACGATGAGCACCCGCGCGCCCTCGCGCGCGCGCTCGGCGGTCACCCGGGCGATGTTGCGCCAGTTGGCGAGCGAGGAGACGCTGGTCCCCCCGAACTTCAGGACGATCCACTCGGAAACGGTGCGGGTCACGGGTATTCCTGGCCGGCCGGCGGGGCGGCCGGATCAGACTCTCGAGGTCGAGCAGACCCCTTGGCGGTACCGGGTTTCGGTCGCCCTGCTCTTACGTCGATCGAATCGGCTCTGCGCTTGGGTGAAGCGCTAAAGCTCTTCGTCGAAATCGCGAAGATCCTTCTCGAGCTTCTTGTCCGCCAGGACTTCCTCGAGCCGGCTCCACGCAGCCTTGCCGCGCTTGACCGGAATATTGCGGCGCTTGTCCACCCGATCGAGCAGCCGGTCATAGTCGGCGCTCTCCTCGGAGGCCCCGCCAAGGAATTCCTCGTCGAGTTCGAAGCTCTCGGTGTCTCGTTCCGACATCTAGCGGTGCAAATCCTGAGTCAAATCAATATAGTAGTGCGAACTCGGCATGCAGCAAGACAGCGAACTATAATGAAATTCGGCCGCGGAGCAAGAGGCGCAAGGGGTTAGTTCATCCTGTCCCTCACGATGACCGGCGCACCCCGGCCGAGACCTAAGCCTTCGGCGGCGCTCTGCTCGGCTCGGGCGATCTCCACCACCCCGAAGGAATTGACCAGGGCGAGGTACTGACCCGGGCGGGCCTCCCCGTACGTGCGCAGCAGCGGCATGGTGTGGTGGCCCGCATGGACCAGCGGCAGCCGCAGGCGCTCGAGGAGGGGAGCCTCGATAGTGGTGATCAGATTGCCGAAGTGGTCGATGCTGATGACGAGACCGGTCACGGCGCCCGGCTCGGCAAGCGGCTCCTCGACCCAGGCCGGTACCAGGGAGTGCGCTTGCGCCGGCTCGCCGAGCTCGTACAGGCGGCAGCGCCCCGAGGCGAGCTCGGCCGCGATGGGCGCGAAGATATCCCGGCCGTGAAAGGTGGCGCTGGCGTGCTGAATCTTGAGAAGGGCCAGGCCTTCGGCGCGCAGCCGCACGATCTCGGTCTCGGGGTGGCGGGCCACGATGGGGGCCAGCAGGCCATTGTCCGGGGCGGTGAACAGATGGCCCGCCGCGCTCACCACGAGGATATCCCGCGAAGTACCCACGCCCGGGTCCACCACGGCCACGTGCACCGTGCCGGGCGGGAAGTAATCGAACGACCTCGAGAGCCAGAAGCCGGCCTCGGCCGGCCAGTGCACCAGAATCTCGTGCGTGAGATCCACCAGTTGCGCCTGCGGAAAGCGGCCGAGGATGCGCCCTTTCATCACCCCGACAAACGGCCCCTGATGACCGAAGTCCGTGGTGAGGGTGATGACGCCGGAAGGTTTCGGATGAGTCATACGGTGAGCGGGCTCCTGCGCCCCTTAAGGCACATCGCAGCGGGCATTGCACTGCGCCGACCCTCCTCCTTGCAAGCCCCGAGGCGTCCATTTCGCTTCGCCATCGCTGCTGCGCGAAACCGCGCGGCCCCCGCCCCGGGGGCGTGCGACTCGCCCCGTGCGATCGCTCGCGCGCTCTCCCCGCTCACCCCTTGGCGCAGGTGCGGCAGCGGTCGGTGTAGGGAACGGCCGCGAGCCGGCCCTCCTCGATCGGCTCGCCGCACACCGAGCAAGTGGTATAGACGCCCTCATCGAGCCGTCTCAGGGCGGCCTGGATCCGCCTGAGCTCCTCGCGCGCCGACTCGGAGATCGCCCCCAGCACCTCGTCGGTCTCACGCTGGGTCACCTGCTCGGCGAAATCCGCGCTCAGCGGGTCTGATTCATGGCGCAGATCCGCCCGGGCGCTGCTTGCCCGCGTTTGCAGCTCCTCTCGGCGCTTCAACAGACGTGTGCGTACCGCTTCTGTATCCATTGCAGCCTCCGGACTGTCAACCGGACCCTCAGAAAGCGCCGGCTGCGCAGCTCGTGCCCGGCCGAGCGCAGCGGCCGGCAAAAAAGCGTGGTTTTTGCCTGCCGCATGCCGCCATGTGACCCGTTGCGGAAAATACCTAGCGCGCCGCATGGCTTGCCGGCAACATACTCTCGCAGGCAAGCAACCCATGTCCATGCCTTTCCGACAACCCCACCCAGAGCGCCGCCGGCTCGCCCCGGCGCACCGGTAATCCGCCCATGGAAAAGCCCAGAGAACCCCAATCGACGGTTTTCGTCGTCGATGACGACGAGGCGGTGCGTGCCTCGCTGCGGCTGCTGCTGAAGTCCGTGGGACTGCCCGCGACCGCCTACAGCAGTGCCCAGGAATTCCTCGCCGGCTACGATCCCAGGCACCCGGGCTGCGTGGTGCTCGATGTGCGCATGCCGGGCATGAGCGGGCTCGAGCTGCAGCAGATGCTGAACGTGCGCGGCGCCACGATCCCGGTCATCTTCATTACCGGCCACGGCGATATCCCGATGGCCGTCGAAGCCATGCAGCACGGAGCATTCGACTTCCTGCAGAAGCCCTTCCGCGACCAGGATCTGCTCGATCGGGTGCAGCGGGCGCTCGAGGGAGACCACCGCACGCGCCAGGAGTTGAAGGAAAAGGACCGCATCCGGGACCGGCTCACCTCCCTCACCCCGCGCGAGCACGAGGTGCTGGCCCTGATCACCCGCGGCAAGCCCAACAAGGTGGTGGCCGCGGACCTGGGGGTGAGCCAGCGCACGGTAGAGATCCATCGCGCGCGGGTCATGGAAAAGATGGGCGCGTCCTCCTTTGCCCAGCTGGTGCGGATGGTCCTCGATACCGAGGGCTGAGGCCCCGCGTTGGCAGGCGCGAGGCGGACTGCCGATCGCGTGCCGCGGCCGTGCGCGAGGCCGGACTCAGGCAGGATGCCGTGCCCGCCGCTCGCAGTGCGCCCGCGCCGCTCTCCCGGCCGGGACGGTGCGGCGCGGACCATGGGCGCGACGTTGTACCATCGCAATCCATGGCCGCCTGCCGCAAGCTTGCCCGCGATTTCTACATGCAGGACACCCTGACCGTGGCCCGCGAGCTGCTCGGGATGCACCTGGTGCATGGGAGCGGCCGCGGGGTGCGCATCGGCCGGATCGTCGAGACCGAGGCGTATCAGGGGCCCGAGGACCGCGCCGCGCATTCCTCCCGCGGCCGCACCGCGCGCACCGAGGTCATGTTCGGTCCCGCCGGCCACGCATATGTCTATTTCATCTACGGCTTCTGGCACTGCCTCAACGTGGTGACGGCGGCCGAGGGGGTGCCGCACGCGGTGCTGCTGCGGGCCGCCGAGCCTGTGACCGGCATCCTGCAGCGCGCCTGCGGACCGGGGCTGCTGTGCCGGGCGATGGATATCGACCGCAGACTCAACGGGGCGGATCTTTGCGAGAGCGCGCTGTGGATCGAGCGGGGCCCGCCCGCCCCCCCGGTGCGCATCGGACAAAGCCCGCGCATCGGGGTGGATTACGCCGGGCCGTGGGCCCGGCGGCCCTGGCGATTCTTCGACCTCGACTCCCCCCACGTCTCCAAGGCGCCCTCCCGGGGCAAGAGGCGAGCCGCCCGCAGCACTCGGGCCTGACTCAGGTGCTCTGGCCGGCGCTGAACTCGAGCAGCCCGTTGCGCACCGGGATCCGCCGCCCAGGGTCGTGGGTCATGCGCACGGTGCCTTGCCGGCCGTTCAGCCGATAGCGCACCCGGTAGCCATCGGGCTCGAGAGTCTTGCGGTAGACGGTCCGGCAGACGGGCTCGGTGGTCGTGTACGTGTTGCTGTCCTGGATGCGCTTCTCGATCCGGTTGCCGGCATAGCCGCCGGCGGCCACGCCGGCGGCTGTCGCGATGTCCTTGCCCGTGCCGCCGCCGATCTGATTGCCGACCAACCCGCCGATCAGCGCGCCTGCGATGCTGCCGATGATCTGGTGAGTGTCGCTCGCCGGGCGCACCCGCGTGACCGTCACGTCATGGCATTCCCGCGTGGGGGTGACGATCTGGCGCGTCAGCGGAATCACCTGCACCACCCGGGCATACTGCAGAGCCGTCGGTTTCGGCCGCTGGCGGCCCCGAGGCGCGCCGCTCTCGCTCGCTTGCAATCGGGCACTCGCCGCGCCTTGCGCACCGCTTTGCGGGTCATGCGAGCCGAGCTTATAGCCGGCGAAGGCGCCGGTGGCGACGGCGGCGGCCCCGCCGAGGGCCATACCCACCAGCAACGACTTGTTCATGGTACCACTGCGCTCCCCTGACATCCGGATGCCGGCATTGTTTCCCAGGGACGCTGAACGGAGGCTAAATTCAACATGGGCTGTCTTCGCTCCGCGACAGCGACAGCAGCTCGCTGTCCTCCGGCACACGATCGCCCCGCGAGAAATGAACGGCCTCGACGACGCCGTCGAAAGGAGCGGTGATGCTGTGCTCCATCTTCATCGCCTCGATGACCATCAGCAGCTCGCCCGCGCTCACCCTCTGTCCGGCCTCGACCGCCACCGCGGACACGACCCCGGGCAGCGGGGTCCTCAGGCCTCCGGTCGCGGCGGTGGCGGCAAACTCGCGGATGCGCGGATCCTCGATCACGAGCTCGTGATGCGCCCCGCCCGCCCAGAGGTGCAGGCGCGAGCCGTCGCGCAAAACCCGCGCCTGCCGCCAACGCCCCTCGATCTGCGCACAGACTGCGCCGTCCTCCAGCCTGACACCGGCCAACTCCATGCGGCAGCCCGAGCGCTCCCGATCCTGCGCTGCGACGATCGCCGAACGCGGCGCGCCCTGCTCGAACTGCAGCGTGACCTTGTGCTCGCATCCGCCCGTCGCCAAGATGACGAGCACCTCCGCCGGCAGATTCGGAGAGAAGCCATCGGCCAGGGTCCAGGGGTTGGATCGCCGGACCGCCCCGCCCTGCGCAGCGAGCGCCGCGAGCACCATGACTTCGCCATCCGCCTGCACCGCAGCGGAAAACTCCTCGCCCTGCCGGCCGAGCAACGCCACACTGTGACGGGCCTCGAGAAACACTCTCGAGCGCAGGATCCGGGCGAGCCAGCGCTCGTTGGTGTGCACGCCCGCGAGGCACGTCCGCTCCAAGGCCTGCGCCAGCAGGTGTGCCGCGCGCTGCCGCTGTGGCGCCCAGGCGATCACCTTGCCGAGCAGCGAGTCATAGGCCGCCGGCACGATGTCGCCTTCGTCGAAGCCCGCATCCACACGCAATCCCTCGCCCCGCGGCCACTCGGCCAGTCGCAAAACGCCGGCGCTCGGCAGGAACTCCCGCCACGGGTCCTCGGCGCACACCCTCGCCTCGATGGCGTGCCCGCTGATTCGGATCTGCGACTGCGCGAGCGGCAGGGGCTCTCCGGCGGCGATGCGCAACTGCCATTCCACCAGGTCGAGGCCGGTCACCGCCTCGGTGACGGTGTGCTCGACCTGAAGCCGCGTGTTCATCTCCAGGAAGTAAAACTCGCGCCCATCGAACAGGAACTCCACCGTGCCGGCGCCCGTGTAGCGGATGTCGCGCGCCACTTCGATCGCCGACCGGCGCAGCCGCTCGCGCAGCGCATCGGCCAGCCCCGGAGCGGGGGCCTCCTCGATCAGCTTCTGATGGCGCCGCTGCACCGAGCAGTCGCGATCGGCGAGGTGAACGCAGTTGCCATGCTGGTCGGCGAACACCTGCACCTCGATGTGGCGCGGCTCGGGAAGGTAACGCTCGAGCAGCAGCGTGCCCTCGCCGAAGCTGCTCTCGGCCTGGCGCCGCGCCGACACCAGCGCCTCGCGCACCTCCTCCCGGCAGCGCACCACGTGCATGCCCTTGCCGCCCCCGCCGGCGGCCGGCTTGACGATGAGCGGCAGGCCCGCCGAGAGCGCCTGGGCTTCGAGGTACTCGATGTCCTGCCGCTCGCCCTCGTAGCCGGGCAGCACCGGCACGCCGAGGGCGCGCACCCGGGCCTTGGCGAGGCTCTTGACGCCCATGGCCTCGATGGCCGCAGGCGCCGGGCCCACGAAAATCAATCCCGCATCCGCGCAGGCCCGCGCGAAACGGGCGTTTTCCGACAGGAATCCGTAGCCCGGGTGAATCGCCTCGGCCGCCGTCGCGCGCGCGGCGCTCAGGATGGCCTCGATGTCAAGATAACTCCCGGCCGCCGGCGGCGGGCCGATGCGCACGGCCTCGTCGGCCTCGCGCACGTGGCGCGCTCCGCCATCGGCATCGGAATACACCGCGATCGTGTGGATGCCCATCCGCCGCGCGGTGCGCAGGATGCGACAGGCGATCTCGCCGCGATTGGCCACGAGGAGGCGTTGGATCATCGCCCCTACATCCGAAAGAGGCCGAAGCGGGTCTGCTCGTCCGGTGCGTTGCGCACCGCGGCGAGAGCCAGCCCCAGAATCCGCCGCGTCTGAAGCGGGTCGATCACCCCGTCGTCCCAGAGGCGGGCCGAAGCGTAGTACGGGTGTCCTTGGCGCTCGTACTGCTCGCGGATCGGCTGCTTGAAGGCTTGCTCCTCCTCGGCCGGCCAGCTGCCGCCGCCCGCCTCGATCTGGCTGCGCTTGACGGTGGCGAGCACGCCCGCGGCCTGCTCGCCACCCATGACGGAGGTGCGGGCGTTGGGCCACTGAAAGAGGAAACGCGGCGAGTACGCCCGGCCGCACATCGCGTAATTACCGGCCCCGTAGCTGCCGCCGATGATGACCGTAATCTTCGCAACCCGCGCGCACGCGACCGCCGCCACCAGCTTGGCCC
This sequence comes from Pseudomonadota bacterium, assembly GCA_021792755.1. Taxonomy (GTDB): domain Bacteria; phylum Pseudomonadota; class Gammaproteobacteria; order Steroidobacterales; family Steroidobacteraceae; genus 13-2-20CM-66-19. The sequence continues at coordinate 51,436 of JAJYUA010000016.1, read as the reverse complement.
CGTCCCGGGCGATGCCGCCGGCCTCGGCCTTGGCCCCCACCATGAACCCGGTGATGTTCTGCAGGAACAGCAGCGGAATGTGCTCGCGCGCGCACAGCTCGATGAAGTGCGCGCCCTTCAGCGCGCTTTCGGAGAACAGGATGCCGTTGTTGGCCAGGATGCCGACCGGGTAACCGGACAGGTGCGCGAAGCCGCACACCAGCGTCGTGCCGTAGAGCTGCTTGAATTCCTCCATCACCGAGTCGTCGACCAGGCGCGCAATCACCTCGCGCACATCGTAGGGTTTGCGCAGGCTGGTCGGCACGGCGCCGTACAGCTCGCGCGGATCGTAGTGCGGCTCCCGCGCAGCGAGCGGCGGGTCGGTGTTCGGGCCCGGCCGCAGCCGCGCAACGATGCGCCGCGCGATCGCGAGCGCGTGCGTGTCGTTCTCGGCATAGTGGTCGCAGACACCGGATTGCCGGCAGTGCACGTCGGCGCCGCCGAGGGACTCGGCGTCGATGTCCTCGCCGGTGGCCGCCTTCACCAGCGGCGGTCCGCCGAGAAACACTCGGCCCTGATTGCGCACGATGACGTTCTCGTCCGCCATCGCGGGCACGTACGCCCCGCCGGCCGTGCATGAGCCGTGCACCACGGCGATCTGCGCCACTGCGAGCGCCGACAGCGTCGCCTGATTGTAGAAGATGCGGCCGAAATGCTCCCGGTCGGGGAACACCTCGTCCTGCGCCGGCAGGAACGCGCCGCCGCTTTCCACCAGATACAGGCACGGGAGCCGGTTCTCGCGCGCGATCTCCTGGGCGCGCAGGTGCTTCTTGACGGTCAACGGATAATACGCGCCGCCCTTCACCGTGGGATCGTTGGCGACGATGACGCACTCCCGGCCGCTCACCCGGCCGATGCCGGTCACGATTCCGCCGCAGGCGATGCCCCCGCCGTAGAGCTCGTGGGCGGCGAGCTGCGAGAGCTCGAGGAAGGGGCTGCCGGTGTCCAGCAGTGTCTGCACGCGCTCGCGCGCCGTGAGCTTGCCGGCGGCGCGGTGCCGGCTCACCGCCGCCGCCGTCCCGCCTTGCGCGGCGCGCTCGACCGTGCCCTTCAGCTCATCCACCAGGGCGCGCATGGCACGCTCATTGTCCATGAAGTCCTGGGAGCGGGTGTCGAGCCGGGTGGCGATGCGGGGCATGGACTTGTCACCAGAGCAGGATTGTCAGACAATCATACAATTGTACCTTTATGGAAGACAAGCTCATGAGCGTCCATGACTCGATCGAGAGCGGCTTTGGCCTCGATGAGGCCACCGAGGAAATCCGCCGGCTGGTGCGCCGGTTCGCCGCCGAGCGCATCGCCCCGCTCGCCGACCGCATCGACCGCAGCAACGAGTTTCCGCGCACACTCTGGCCCGAGCTCGGCCAGCTCGGCCTGCTCGGCATCACCGTGCCGGAGCGCTGGGGCGGCGCCGGCCTCGGCTACCTGGCGCACGTGGTCGCGATGGAGGAGATCTCGCGCGCCTCGGGCGCCGTGGGACTTTCCTACGGGGCGCATTCCAACCTCTGCGTCAACCAGCTGCGCCTCAACGGCACCGACGAGCAGCGTGATCGGTACCTTCCGCGGCTCGTCAGCGGCGAGCACGTCGGCGCGCTCGCCATGTCCGAGCCGCAGGCCGGCTCGGACGTGACCTCCATGCAGCTGCGGGCAGAGAAGCGCGGCGGGCACTACGTTCTGAACGGACGCAAGATGTGGATCACCAACGGCCCGGATGCGGACGTGCTCGTCGTGTACGGCAAAACCAACCCTGCCGCGGGCCCGCGCGGCATCAGCGCCTTCATCGTGGAGCGGGACTTGCCCGGCTTTTCCAGCGCGCAGAAGCTCGACAAGCTCGGCATGCGCGGCTCGAGCACCTGCGAGCTCGTGTTCGAGAACTGCAGCGTCCCGGAGGCCAACCGCCTGGGAGCCGAGAACGGCGGAGTGGGCGTGTTGATGAGCGGCCTCGACTACGAGCGGGTGGTGCTCGCCGGAGGGCCTCTCGGCCTGATGGCGGCGGCGCTCGACCTCGCCCTGCCCTATGTGCGCGAGCGCAAGCAGTTCGGGCAGCCCATAGGGACGTTCGAGCTGATGCAGGCCAAGATCGCCGACATGTACACCGCGCTCAGCGCCTCGCGCGCCTTCGTGCATGCCGTCGCGCGCGCCTGCGATGCGGGTCAGGTGAGACGGCGCGATGCCGCCGCCTGCATCCTGTTCGCGGCGCAAAATGCCACGCGCGTCTCGCTCGAGGCCATCCAGACGCTCGGCGGCAACGGCTACATCAACGATTACCCGGCCGGACGGCTGCTGCGCGATGCGAAGCTGTACGAGATCGGCGCCGGCACGCAGGAGATCCGCCGCATGTTGATCGGGCGGGAGCTCTTCGAGAGCGCCGCGTGAGGGGATCCGTCAGATGATGAGCGTCCAGTTCGAGCAGATCCCGCTCGCGCCGGCCTATCGGAAGGTCGCCGCCGCCATCACCGAGCGCATCCTCAGCAGGGCGCTGCGCGAGGGCGAGCGGCTGCCGCCGGAAACCGAGCTCGCGCGCCAGCTCGGGGTCAACCGCTCGACGGTGCGCGAAGCGCTGCGCGAGCTGGAAAGCAACGGCCTGCTCGAGCGCCGTCCGGGCTCGAAACTCATGACGGTGAGCCGCCCCCGGCATCGGGAGGTCGCCAAGGACGTCAGCCGCGCCCTGGCGCTGCACGATGTGACCTTCTTCGAGGTGTGGGAGGCGCTGACGCACTACGAGCCGCCGATCGCGCAGATCGCGGCCCGCGAGCGGACCGAGGCGGATCTCGAGCGGCTCGCGGCGGCGCGCGCGCGCTTCGATGAAGACAACGCCGGCACCGAGAGGGCCGTGCATCACGCTGCGGAGTTCTTCCGCGGCCTGGGCGGGGCCACCCACAATCAGGTCTTCGCCCTGGTGCAGGAGCCGCTCATCAACCTGCTCGAGCCCTCGCTGCGCGACATGATCGACCAGGTGCATCAGGCGCGCTCGCGCATCGCCACCGCCCAGCGGCGGATTCTGGAGGCGGTCGGCCGTAAGGACCCCGAGTCGGCGCGCACCTGGATGGCGCGCCACATCCGCGACTTCAGGAGAGGCTACGAGCTCGCCGGCATCGAGCTCGGACACCGGATCGGTTAGACGAACAGGTCCGTCAGCAGATCCTCCTCCCGCACCGAGGGATCGCGGTAGGGGGAGAAGTCGGCGACACCCTCCTCCCTGAGCACCTGCTCATCGATGCAGAAGTTGCCCGAGAAGCTTCGGCTGTCGCGCCTGAGGATGGCATACGCGGCATCCGCGACGATCTGCGGCGAGCGCACGCGGCGCAGCGCCTCGGCAGGCGCGCCCTGCAGGGCGACCCGCAGGGCCGCGGTGCCGATGAGGGTGCGGGGCCAGAGCGCGTTCACCGCGATGCCCCGGGCCCGCAGCTCCCCGGAGAGCCCGAGCACACACAGGCTCATGCCGAACTTCGCCAGCGAGTACGGCAAATGAGGCGCGAACCAGCGCGGCTCGAGCGTGCATGGCGGCGCCAGCACCAGGATATGCGGATTGGCGGCGCGCTCCAGAAACGGCAGGCACAGCTTCGAGCACAGCAGCGTGCCGCGCGCATTGACGCCGTGCATCAGATCGAACCGGTGCATGTCCGTCGAGGCCGTCGGCGTCAGGCTGATCGCGCTGGCGTTGTTCACCAGAATATCGATCCCGCCGAAGACCTGCGCCGTTCGCTCGATGGCGGATCTGACCTGCTCCTCGTCCCGCACGTCCACCGCGATCGGCAGCGCCTTGCCCCCCGCCGCCTCGATCTGTGCAGCGGCGGTGTGGATGGTGCCGGGCAGCTTCGGGTGCGGCTCGGTGGTCTTGGCCGCCACCGCCACGTTCGCCCCGTCGCGCGCCGCCCGCAGCGCGATCGCCAGGCCGATGCCCCGGCTCGCCCCCGTGATGAACAGCGTGCGGCCCCGCAGACCGCCCGAAGTGTCCGGCTCCCCCATGAGTCCCCCTGCTGATCGAAGCGCGCACAATGCGCCGCCGGCTCGATGATATCAGCCGATCGATCGCGCTTCCCGCGCCGCCGCTGCGCAGATGCGGCAATTCTCATATGCCGCAGGATTATGAGGGAATAGCGCAAAAGCGCTTCTGCGACCGCCTCGCCCCGCTACAATGCGCGCCCTGGAAATTCCCGGATACAGGTGCATCCTCTTGGCGGCATTCGGCAGCGAGCGCGTTCTCACGGTCAGGCACTGGACCGACACGCAGTTCACATTCACCACGACACGGGATGCGGGATTGCGCTTCGAGAACGGGCAATTCGTGATGGTGGGGCTGCACGTGGACTGCCGCCCGCTGCTGCGCGCCTACAGCATCGCCAGCGCCAACCACGAGGAGCACCTGGAATTCCTCAGCATCAAGGTGCCCGACGGTCCGCTCACCTCGCGCCTGCAGCACATCCGCGAGGGCGACGAGGTGCTGGTGAGCCGCAAGCCCACCGGCACTCTGGTGCTGCACGATCTGAAGCCCGGCAAGCGTCTGTACCTGCTTTGCACCGGCACCGGCGCGGCGCCGTTCATGAGCGTGATCAAGGACCCCGAGACCTACGAGCGCTTCGAGCGGGTGGTGTTCGTGCACGGGGTGCGCTGGGCGCGCGAGAGCGCCGTGGTGAAGCACCGCATCGAGGAGCTCAAATCCCATGAGTTCCTGGGCGAGTGCGTGCGCAAGCAACTGCTGTACTACCCGGCCGTGACGCGCGAGCCGCACGCCAATCGCGGCCGCCTCACCACCCTCATCGAGTCCGCAAGGCTCTCCTACGACCTGGGGCTTCCGCCCCTCGAGCCGGCCGCAGACCGGGCCATGGTGTGCGGCAGCCCCGCGATGCTCACCGACACCTGCGCCCTGCTCGATGCGCGCGGCTTCAAGATCTCGCCGCACATTGGCGAGGCCGGCGATTACCTCATCGAGCGGGCTTTCGTCGCCCGCTGAAGTTCATCCGCGTTCCTACGCCGCAGCGCCGCGCCCGGCGAGGGCTTTGGCATCGGCTCTCGCGGCGAGCAGCCACAGCATCCCGCCAACCGCGACCGCGAACGGCACGACCATGACCGCCGCGCCAAGCGAGGTCACGTCCGATACGCCGCCGATGATCGACGGGGAAATGACATCTCCCAGTGCGTGGATGACGAAGATGCTGAGCGCCACGGCGCAGGCTCTCTGCGCGGGGGTGACCAGGTTGACGATCGCCGTGTTGATCGGACCGGTGGACATGAACAGCAGCAGCTCGGCCACGACGAGCGCGGTGTAGAACACCTCGGGCCTGCCCGAGGCGAGCGCCAGATAGGCCGCCGGCACCGCGAGCAGCGTGGCCCAACCCGACATCCAGAGGTAGGCCTGGGGGGAGAGCTTCAGCCACCAGTCCCCCAGCCATCCTCCGGCGAAAGTGCCGACGAACCCGGTGACGATGATGATCGCGCCGAACCCAGCGGTGGCCTGAACGGTCGGCACGCCTCGCACCTGCTCGAGGAACGTCGGCATCCAGAACGCCAGGCCGCCGAGGGCGAAGGTGTAGGCCGCGTAGCCCAGCACGGTGAGCAGGTAGGGGCGCTGGCGCAGCAACCGAGGATAAACGGTCCAAGAGCCCGGCTTCACGGCCAGTGCCGCGCCGGCGCCCGCGGCGACCGAGACCTCATCGGTGTCTGCGCAGCCGCGCGGCGGATCGGGCAGACGCCAGATCCACACTGCAAGCAGCGCCCCGGGGATTCCCGCCACGTAGAACGCCGCACGCCAGCCGTAATGCGCCAGGACGATGCCGCCGACGATGTAGCCGAGCGCCGCGCCCACCGGGATCGCCATGTTGAACACGGCGAACGCCCGCCCACGGGTGCGTGGCGCGAAGTAATCGGCGAGCAGCGCAGGCGCGATGGTGCCGTAGGCCGCCTCGCCGATGCCCACCGCGGCGCGGGCCCCGAGCAACTGCAGGTAGTTGCGCGCCAGGCCCGAGAGCCCCGTGGCCAAGCTCCAGAGGAAGACCCCGATGGCGATCGGACGGGTGCGCGAGCCACGATCGCCCAGACGGCCGAAAATCGGCGCCGCCAGCAGGTACACGATGAGAAAACCGCTCATCAGCGTACCGAGCTGCAGGTCATCGAGCCTCATGGGCGCGCGCTTCAACGCCGGCAAGAGCGCCGAGACCACGTACCGGTCAAGGTAATTGAGCAGGTTGACGCCGGTCAGCACCCCCAGCGAGAGCACCGAGGTGCGCCGCAGGGTCCGCGATGCCTCGCACGGCGCGTCCGTCTCAGCCCGCACGGAGCTTCTCCAGCATCGCGAGGCTTCCCGCCCGCCCGCCCGGCTCGGGCCGCTCCACAGCACGCTGCGCCCGCTGCAACTGCCCGGCCTCCTGGCGCACGGGCTCGACGACATCGCAGAGAAGGGGCAGGCGGATCTGTGCGAGCCACCTGCCGTCGGTGGTGGGTGCCGCCTCGAAAGAAGCCCGCTCGCCGAACTGGATCGAGAGCCGCTCGCGCACGTTTTTCAGGCCGATGCCCTCGCCACGCTCCGGCTGCCCGGCCGTCATGGTGTTGCAGACCCGCAGCCACAGCCATTCCTGCGAAGCACCCGCCTCCACACGGATCTCGACCTCGCCCGGGTGGCTGGCAAGGCCGTGCACCACCGCGTTCTCGATGAGCGGCTGCAGGATGAGGCTCGGCACCCAGGCCGCGGGCAGCCCCTCGGGCTCCGGCACGAGCACCGTCAGCCGGTCGGAGAAACGCCGCTGCTGCAGCGTCAGATACAGCCGCGCAAACTGCAGCTCTTCGGACAGGCGTGAGAACTCTCGCTCCCCGGCGTGCAGCAGGCGGCGAAGCAGGTCCGCCAGCTGCACGATCATGCTGCGCGCAGCGGACGGGTCCCAGTCGATCTGGCCATGGATGGTATTGAGCAGGTTGAACAGCGAGTGCGGCGAAAGCTGCATCCGCAGCGCCGCCAGGTGCGCCGCCGAGAGCGCGCGCTCGAGGGCTGCGGAGCGAATCTGTGTATCGCGCAGCCGGCGGTAGACCTCGAACCCCGTCACCAGCGCCAATCCAAAGCCGTAGGTGAGCAGGAAGCTCGTGGAGCTTGCCACCCAGATCTGCAGCGCCGGGACGATGGAAAGCGGCGTACCGGGGCGAAGTCCGCTCAAAAACGCGTACGTGGCCTGATGGAAGCCGATCAGCGCAGAAAGTCCGAGCCACAGGCTCGGCTCCCCGAGCGCCGCAAAGCCCGCTCCGAGCAGGATCTGAAGGGGCAGGCGGCGAAGAATCGGCTGCCAGCCGAGGCTGAGCGAGGCCCACAGGCACGCGAGCAGCGCCGGATAGAGAAACAGGTGCTGCAGCAGTCGCGCCCGCCACGGGGCGAACAGATGCCCCACATGCATGGCGGTGAGGCTGGCCTGCATCCGGTTCGCGTACAGCACGTCGGAGAGCGCCACGTAGATCCAGAAGACCGTGGCGATCAGCAGCAGTGGCCGCAAGCGGGTGGTCCTAGTCATGAACTTCGTCTTGGCACGCCCCTGAAGCACGTCCCTGGGCACGGCAGAGTGCCCGCCGCCGAGTAGGGCGAACGCCGTGCACACGCCGCGCCTTTTGCTCGCCGCCGGCGCGGGGCGCGACGTGAGGTCCGCCCTGCGCTCGCCAATAGGCTACGGCAAGCGCGACACCCCCTGGGGCCAAATCCTTCCCCGGGCCCACCTCGTTCGCCGCCCGGTGATCCGGTACAGTGTCGGGCATGGAGATCTTCAAGGAATTCCGCATCGAGGCCGCCCACCGCCTGCCAAATGTTCCGCCCGACCACAAGTGCGCCCGCCTGCACGGACACTCGTTTCGCATCGGCGTTCACGTCGCCGGTCCGGTCGACCCGGTCCTCGGCTGGGTGTGCGACTTCTCGGCGCTGAAGGTCGCCTTCGCCCCCCTGCACGAGGCACTCGACCACCGCTACCTCAACGAGGTGCCGGGGCTCGAGAACCCGACCAGCGAGCACTTGGCCCGGTGGGTCTGGGAGCGGCTCAAGCCGCGGCTGCCGGCACTCAGCCGCATCATGATCCGGGAAACCTGCACCAGCGGCTGCGAGTACCGGGGCTAGCGCGCATCATTGCCAAACCGCACGGCGCTGTCACGGCCGCAAGGCGCCCTGGAGCGAATTTTCGCGGCGTGCCGGAAAAATCCGCCTCTGCGGCCACGTTCCGTGCTACTCGCATTTGCCCCCGAGCAAGCCGGCCTTCAGCCGCCGGCCCGGGGGGTTCGGACCCAGCCAGATCCCCAGGAAGGCTTTCGCGAAGTCCTCACCCTTGATCGTGCCCTCGAGCGTTCCGTCGAGAAAGTATCGGATCCCCTGTCCCGGGATGCGCACGAAGACCATGCGCTCGCCGGACTTCACGCCCTTCATCCAGCCGTTGACCTGCTCGATACGGCTGCGCAGCCGTGCGAGCTCCCCCGGGGCGCTGTGGGCAAAACCGTCGCGCCAGGCGCCTCGCAGCTCCCCGGCGCTGACGCTGCGGACGAACTGCAGCACGATCTCGCTCGGCTCCTCGGTGTTCAGGATGGCCGCGGCATTCCTCGAGGGATGCTTCAGATAAAGCGCCCCAACGTACACCTTGATCCCGAACCAGGTGGCCTTGCGCAGCCCCAAGCCGTTCAGCGTAAGGTCCTGCCCCTGCACGGTGATGTGATCGGGGAAGGATACCCCATCGCACTCGCCCGCCCGGGCGGCACCGGCCCGCGCCAGCGCCAGGATCGCAATGGCGCACCAGACACGATATCTCATCGCCCCTCTTTCACCGTCCGCCGGGCGGGCGGTCCGCCTGAAGCCTACCGCTCCCCGACGGTGCTCTGCAATCGGTCATGCGCCGAAGCGCGCAAGCGGATCCACCCGACTTGGCTGCGTCTCACACCGGCACGGCGGCGCCGCCGGCGACCGTCTCGGCCTGCTGCTTGTCGAAGCGCTTCGAGTCCACTTTGAGATAGGCGACACCCTCCTCCGGAACCACGACGGCCTCGGCCACGCCGGGAACCTGCAACAGCCGCGCGGAAAGCCGGCCGGCATCCGCGCCCGAGCCGATTCGCACGAGCCGCGTGGTGAGATAGCTCGGGCGGCGCATGGTGGCCGCGACCAGCAGCCACAGCAGCGCGAGCGCGCCGGCGGCCTCGAAGACGGCGGCGGCGCCGAGGCGCTGGTGCACCCAGCCGCCCACCACGCCGCCGACGAAGATGCCGAGGAACTGCGAGCTCGAATACACGCCCGTGGCCGTGCCCTTGCAGGTCGCCGGGGCGATCTGGGTGACGAGCGACGGCAGGCTCGCCTCCATCACGTTGAACGCCGAGAAAAACAGCGTCACCGCCGAAAGGAGCACCCACTTGTCCCCGCCGCCGGCGGCCAGCATGAACTGACTCGCCGCGAGCGCCGCCACCGCGGCCACGAGCACAGTCTTCATGCGCCGCAAGCGCTCCGCCACGATGATCGCCGGCACCATGACGGCCACGGAGATCAGCAGCACCGGCAGGTACACCACCCAGTCGGTACGGGCCTTCATGCCGAGCGTGGCAGCGAACAGCACCGGCACCACCAGAAAGCTCGCGGTGAGCATGGCGTGCAGGGCGAAAATGCCGAAGTCGAGCCGCAGCAGCTGCCGGTTTCTCAGACTCGAGCCGATCATTGCCGGCACCGCTTCGGCATCGCGATGCACGCCGAGGCGCGGCGGCGTGGGCACGAGCAGCAGCGTGACCGCGATGCCGACCCCGGCCAACCCCGCCATCAGCCAGAAGATGCCGCTCATGCCGACCCACCCTGCGACCACGGGCCCCGCGATAAGGGCCACCAGGAAGGACAGGCCGATCGTCATGCCGACCAGGGCCATGGCCTTGGTACGATTGTCCTCGGAGGTCAGATCCGCCACCGTCGCCAGGATCACCGAGCCCACGGCGCCCGAGCCCTGAAGGGCCCGGCCCCAGATCATCCCGTCCATGGTGTGGACGCTCGCCGCCACGGCGCTGCCGAGGCCGAACAGCACGAGGCCGAAGACGATCATCCTCTTGCGGCCAAGACGGTCCGAGAGCAGTCCGAAGGGCATCTGCAACAGGCCCTGCGTCAAGCCGTAGATGCCGAGCGCAAGCCCGATGGTGTAGGGACTCGCCCCGGGTAGATGCCGCGCAAGAGTGGCGAACACCGGGTAGATCATGAACAGGCCCAGCAAGCGCACCGAGAACACGGAGGCAAGCGAGGCGGCGGCACGCAGCTCTTTCTTTTCCATCAGGATTTCAGGGTCTTCGGCTCGGCAGAAGCGCTTTTCGAGCTTACTTCGATCGGCCGGCGCGCACCAGGCGCGTGTGCCGCCTCGGCGGGCCAATCGCCGCCCCCTCTGCCTGGCCGCCGTTGACGCGGCAGACTCGCAGCGCCCGCTCCGGCGCGGTATGTCGATTGAACGTGTGCCGCAGCCCGCATACACTGGCTGCAGGCTATAACTCTCCGGCAATGGAATCGCTCATGCAGGGCTCATTCTTCCGCTTCTACGTACACGAGAGCCAGCGCCATCACGGCAAGCTCGTGTGGGAGTGGCTGCTCGAACAGGGCAACGGCCTCGGCATCCGTGGCGGCTCGGCCTTCAAGGCCATGGCCGGCTTCGGTCGCCATCATATGTTGCACGAGGCGCGCTTTTTCGAGCTCGCCGGCACGCTCACCGTCGAGGTGGAATTCCTCGTGACCGAGGAGGAGGCGAACAAGCTGCTCGACCTGCTGCGCCGTGAGAAGGTGCGCCTGTTCTACGCCTACACGCCCGCGCACTTCGGGGTGGTGAACCCGGACGCCGCCGATCCCCCGCCGGTCGCGGAGCCTCCCTGATCGATCAGCCGTCTCCCCGGGGGGGGGCGTCCCGCCGCTGCTGCCGGCGTGAGACACTTCCAAGCCCGCTCGCGAGGCTCCGCCACATCTGATTGACAAACCGGCCACGGGCTGCCCATTGTGGCCGCCCAAGCGGTACGGGCGTGCGGACATCGACACATGACCTCCTCGCGACCGAAGGTTCTCGTCATCGGCGGCGGCTTTGCCGGCCTGTCGGCGGTTCGCGGCCTGCACGGCGTCGAGGCAGACGTCGTGCTCATCGACCGCTACAACCACCATACCTTTCAGCCGCTGCTCTATCAGGTCGCCACCGCCGGACTGGCATCGCCGTCGATTGCGGCGCCCCTGAGGCACATCCTGCGCGACCAGCCGAACGTCACGGTCCTGCTCGGCGAGGCCCGCTCGGTCGACTTGCAGGCGCGGCAGGTCGACATCGACGGGGTTTCGCATCGCTACGATTACCTGATCGTGGCCACCGGGAGCACTCATGCCTACTTCGGTCACGATGAGTGGGCTCAAGACGCGCCGGGACTGAAGACGCTCGAGGATGCGCTCGCCATCCGGGCGCGCATCCTCACCGCCTTCGAGCGCGCCGAAGCCGCCGAGGACGCCGGGGAGCGGGAGGCATGGCTCACCTTCCTGATCGTCGGCGCCGGCGCCACGGGCGTCGAGCTCGCCGGCACGCTTGCCGAGATCGCCCGCCACACGCTGAAACGCGAGTTCCGCCGTATCGATCCGGCCACGGCGAAAGTCCTGCTGGTCGAAGCGGGCCCCCGGGTCCTGCCGGCATTCCCGGATTCGCTCTCGATCAAAGCACGGCAACAGCTCGAGCGGCTCGGGGTCATCGTGCGCACGGGCCTGCCCGTTACCCATCTCGATGATCGCGGCGCGCGCATCGGCCAGGACTCGATCGCGGCGCGGACGGTGCTGTGGGCCGCCGGCGTTGCCGCCTCACCGGTCGGCAAGACGCTCGGTGTGGGCACGGATCAGGCCGGCCGGGTACGCGTCAGCGCCGGACTTTCGGTTTTCGGCCACCCCGAGGTGTTCGTCGCCGGCGACCTGGCCTGCCTGCCGGAGGAAAGCGGCACGATTCCCGCGATCGCACCGGCCGCGAAGCAGATGGGACGCTACTGCGCCCGGGCGATCCGCGCGACGCTGGCGAGCCGCCCGATCGGGCCGTTTCGCTACCGGCACGACGGCTCGCTCGCCACCATCGGACGGATGGCGGCGGTGGCGGATTTCGGCCGCCTTCGTCTCTCGGGTCTGCTTGCCTGGTGGGTCTGGCTCACGGCCCACGTGTATTTCCTGATCGGATTCCGCAACCGCCTCGTCGTTCTCATCGACTGGGCGGAGGCCTATTGGAGCTACCGGCGCGGGGCGCGCATCATCTTCCCCTCGCAGCGCGCTCCCCCCGGCCCGGCGAAGGAGCAGCTGCAGGAGCTGCAGCGCCGGGCCGGACGCTGACAGAGCAGCCCCGGCGCGCAACCTGCGCCGGGGCCCGGAAGCCTCTCGGGCGATGAGGCTAGTGCTTGGCGTGCGGCGCCATGATCTTCGCGAGCAGGTTCACGGTGCCGGGGATGCGCACCAAGTGCGGATAACGCGGACCGCCGAAGTAGCTCACCTCGATCGTGTGGAACCAGCCGTCCTTCGAGACGATGAAGGTGGTGGGCTGGCGGGTGTGCTCGGCCTGCACCATCACGTACTTCAGCGCGGCCGGCGTGTAGCGCTGGCCGTCCACCGACTCGATCTTCATCCCCGGCGCCATCGCCGCCTTCCACGCAGGCGACCACTCGCGCACGTCGGTCAGCTTCCCGCCCCGACCGATGTCAAAGCCATAGGTCAGCCATTGGGAGTTCACGTGGAACATCTGCTCATCCGCAACGACGAACGGATTGGGCTTGGAGTTGTACACCAGGCGCCAGCCGGCGCGCTTGATTTCGCCGGTCGGCGGGAGCTTGGCGACCTCGTACACGTGGCGCTGGAAGAACGCATGCCAGTTGTACGGCACCACCTCGTTCAGCAGATGCTCGATTTCCGCGCGGGTGTACGTCTTGGTGATCGGCCCGGTGAGCTTCGGCTCCGAGTACAGGTGCAGGAAGGTATCGAGCGACTTCCTGTCGTGCGTCTTGGCGCGGATGATGGTGTCGACATCGAGCCACAGCAGCTCCCCCTCGGTGTAGAAATCCCCGGCCGTGCGGCGGATCGAGGGGTATTGCCCGTTCGCCGTCATGTAGTAATACGGCGCCCCGGTGGTGAGGTCGATCAACGGAGTGGTATCACGGCCCGGCTCGTGCGCCATCTGGCTGTAGAGCACCGCCAGGTACTGCGGGTACTCGCTCGGCTTGCGGATGCCGCAACGGAACGAGAGCAGGTCGCCCAGATACTGGTTCATGCCCTCGTACACCCACAGCAGGTCGGTGCGCTGCGGGATCTGGTAGTTGTCCGTGGTGAGATCCCACGGCCGGCGGTACTTGCCGTTCCAGGAGTGCGAGAACTCATGGGTGATCAGGTCGCCGGCGACGAGCTGCCACTTCGGATTCGTCATGAAGGTGGCCGGCGCGCGGTTGTCGCTCGACTGGTGGTGCTCGATGCCCTCGAACCCGATCTTGTTCGACAGCGTGAGCAGCGCGTGATAGTTATACCAGTGACGCGAGCCGTACAGCGCCAGCGCCTCGGGCGTCATGTTCTTGTACGCATCGAGGATCTTGGCCGGCACATCGAGATCCTGCGGCGCATCGGCGAACATGTCGAGCCACTGATGGGCATTGCCCTGATGCCACAGCAGCACCTTCTTATAGTAACGTCCCATGTCGAGCGGCGAGTCACCCACATAGGTGAGCGGCTCCTCGGCGAAGTTCACGCGCTGGCCCACGCGGCTCACCGTCGTAAGCGCCGTGCCATAGCCCCAGCCCTTCGGCAGGATGATGCTCGGCTTGATGTAGTAATGGTGATAGTTGATATCGTTCTGATAGAAGAACATCCGGGTCCAGCTGATCACCGCGACGTTGGGTGTCGACATGACGTTCCCGCCGACGCTTTGCCCCCCGTTCAACAGGACGGTGAACTGCACCTTGATCGAATCGACGCCATGAGGCACGTCCACGTGGAAGGCGTACATGTCCACCTTGTCGCGACGCCAGGCGAGCGGCGTGCCGTTTGCGCTGACCTTCAGCTGCGAGATATCGGCAAGCGGACCGGACGGCGAGTGATAGCCCGGGATCCACTCCGGATACACGAACGTGAACGGGCCCGGCCTCACCGGTATGTGCATCGTCGAGGTCGCAAACCCCCGCCCGGCGGTGCTGGCGTCGACCACCAGTGTCTCGGGGTTGCTTTGGGTGGCGTAGGGCAGCGCAGCGGCGTTCGGCTCGGGAATGATCCCGGCGTACGCCCCACAGAGCCCGAAGGCCGCGAGCCCCAGGCAGGAGAGAGTCAGAAAGCGCTTCATGGATGGAGCCTCCATCGGTTTTTCTTCGGCGGCCTTGCGGATCGGCCTGCCGTAATCGCTGAAGTATGCCACGCGGCCGCGGACCGACGGCCCGAGAAGAGCGGTGCCTGCGGCAAGCCGTGCTAAACGCGGGATGAAGCGCGCCACGGCTGCCGCCCCCGGGGTCACTCTGGCCTGAGCGCCTTGCCCGTCACCACCCCCGTCAGGCCGTAGCCGGACATGGCCTGATTGAAGTCGGCGACGCTCGTGCTCAGGAACCGATCGTACGCGTCGATCGCGCTGCGATACTCGCGCCGATAAACAACCTGCTCGTGCAGGGTCGCCGCATCGACCGGCTCGTCCGAGCCCCACAGCAGACCCTCGAGCGCGAGCAGCTTCTCGTGGATGCGGTCCGGCACCCTGAGCGTCGCCTCCGAGGAGCCGGCGTTGCTCGTCAGGCGCATGAGGATGGCATGGCGGGCCCGGGCGAGCTTGCCGATCGCGGCATCGGCCTCGCTTTGCTCGGGCAGGCCCTTCACGGCCGTCCTCAGGCCCTTCAGCTGCACGGCAAGCGCATGCAGACGGTTCAGCGCCACATCGATCCGCGAGAGCTCGTGCAGCACCGCCTCGGTCACGTGATAGCGCTCGGTCATGGCGGCCAGCGTGCCGGTCGATGCCGGGTCATTCACCACGGTGAAGGTCTGTGATGCGCTGTCGCCGCCGATCTTGAGGGTCGCGGTGTAGGTCCCCGGCGGCAGCAGCGCGCCGTTGTGCGGGCCGCGGTTGTACTGCGGCGCCGAGGTCCAGCGCACCGGGCCTTGCGCTCGCAGGTTCCAATAGATCCGGTGCAGGCCCGCCTCCCCGGGCACCCAGGGCACCTTCCCCTTGACCGCCGGCGCGCCGCCGCCCGCCTGCGGGGTCATCACCGCCGCCTTGCCCTTGTGCAGTCCCTCGTAGGTGCGCACCACCCTGCCGCCGGCGTTGGTGATGATGAGCTCACCGGGCTGCCTGGCCGCGTGCGCCAGGTAGTAGCTGATGTCCGCGCCGTAGCGGGGGTTCTGTCCGTAGAAAACCGCATCGCCCATCGATTCGGTCTGCTGGAACGGCCAGAAGCGCACCGCCTCCACGGGCTTGAACAGCGTGAGCCGGGTGCGCGCGACCCGGGCAGTCCATTGCTGGAACGGCCTGAGGTCATCGAGGATCCACACGCCCCTGCCGTGCGTGGCCACGGCCAGGGAATCCGTGCGCGACTGCAGCGCGAGGTCGTACACCGCCGCATCCGGCAGGCCGAGACCGAACTTGTACCACTTGCGGCCCGCATCCCAGGACACGTACAGGCCGTTCTCCAGGCCCGCGTAGTACAGGTCGGGATTGCGCGGATCGCGCAGCACCACGTGCGCATAGACATCGCGCGGCAAATTGCCGCTGATCGAGGTCCAACGGGCGCCGAAATCATCGGTGCGGTACAGGTAGGGCCGGAAGTCGCCGCTGAAGTGCCGGTCGACCGCGATCAGCACGCTGCCCGGATCGGTCGGCGAGACCTCGATCGACTCAATCCTTCCTGCGGCCGGCAGGTGCGGTATGTTTCCCGTGACGTTGATCCAGTGCTTGCCGCCGTCGCGCGTCAGCTGCACCAATCCGTCGTCCGTCCCGACCCAGATGACCCGCGGATCGGAGCGGGCCGGGGCGATGGTGAGGATCGTGTCGTAATACTCGGCGCCGGAGTTGTCCTGGATCACGGGGCCGCCCGAGGGTCCCTGCAATGCCCTGTCGTTGCGCGTCAGGTCAGGGCTGATCACCGCCCAGGTACGGCCGCGGTTGCTGCTCTTGAACACCACGTTGGCGCCGGCATAGAGCACCTTGGGGTTGCTCGGCGATACCGCGAAGGCCGCCTCCCACGCGAAGCGATAGCGCGCCCCATCGGCGCCCCGCCCATTGTCATCGCGCGGATACGGCTGGATGTCGTGCAACTGCTCCTCGGAGCGGTCGTATATGAAATAGGCTCCGTTCTGTCCCTCGTTGTAGATCAGGTTCGGATCATCCGGCGCCGGCATGCCGTAGATGCCGTCATCACCGTTGAAGCCATACCAGGCCCGGCTGGAGATGCCGACCGGGTCCTTGCTCACGCCCGGCCCGCACCAGGAATTGTTGTCCTGCAGCCCGCCGCACACCTGGTAGAAGAGCCCTCCGCCGACGGCGAGGTGATAGAACTGCTCGATCGCGATGTTGTCGAGGAACGCCCAGTGCTTGCCGTTATCGAGCGACAGCGCCACCCCGCCGTCGTTGCCCTCGATGATGCGCCCGCTGCCGCTCGGATCGACCCAGATCGCGTGGTTGTCGACATGAATGCTCTTGGCGATCTTGTGCCAGTGACGGCCGCCGTCCGTGGAGGTGAGCAGGAACTCCGAGAGCGCGAACAGGTGATCGGGGTTCTTCGGATCGGCCGCGATGTGCGAGAAATAAAACGGCCGCGAATCGATCCTCTGGTCCTTGCTCACCAGGGTCCAGTTCGCGCCCGAATCTTCCGAGCGCCACAGCACGCCCCGGGGGCTGCCGATCACCGCGTACACCACGTTCGCAGCGCTCGGGGCGACCGCGAGTCCGATACGCCCCACCGCCCCGGTCGGCAGCCCATGCCCCGAGAGGCGCTTCCAGGTCAACCCGCCGTCGATCGACTTGTAGATCGCGTCCTGGCGGCCGCCGTCGGAATAGTGCCAGGCCGTGCGGCGGAATCGGTACGTCGCGGCGTACACGATGTCGGGGTTGTGCGGGTCCATCGCCATGTCCGAGATGCCCACATCCGGGCCCACGTAAAGCACGCGCTGCCAGCTCGCCCCGCCGTTGGCCGTGCGGTACACGCCCCGCTCGGTGCTGTTCTTCCAGGGATTGCCCATGGCGCCGACCAACACGGTGTCCGGATGGCGTGGATCGATCAGAATGCTCGAGATCTGCATCGTCGCGGCAAGGCCGAGGTGGCGCCAGTGCGTTCCGCTGTCGGTCGATTCGTAGACGCCGTCCCCGTAGGAGATGTCATTGCGGATATTGGCTTCGCCGGTGCCGATCCACACCACATCGGGGTTGCGCGGATCGACCGCCATCGCCCCGATCGAGGCCACCGGCTGGTGCTGAAAGAGCGCCTTCCAGGTCATGCCGCCATCTTCGGTGCGAAACACCCCGCCATCCGCCGCGCCGACGTAATAGACATCCGGGTCGCCCTGCACCCCGGCGACGGCGGTCACCCGCCCGCCGGCGATCGCCGGCCCGATCGAGCGAAAGTGAATCGCGCTGCTCACCGGCATCGGCAACAGCGTGCGGCCCCGGCTGTTCTCCCGCTGGGCCCCGGCCCGTGCCGCGAGCGCCAGGGGGCTCGCCAGCACCAAGCAGGCGGCGACTCGGGATAAGGCGGCGGCTTTCATCATGTTGTCTCGCTTTCGCGCGCCGCCCGGATGAGCCGGTGGCACGAATCTTGTCCAGAGATTTTCGTAACGGTATCCGAACCGGCCGCCGCTGGCCAGCATCGGCCTGCGGACCGGTCGCAGCGGCGCACCGCTCCGTCGCAAGCGGCTCTGCCGGCTGGCGCGCCGACAGCGGGCGATGGCCGGCCGGCGCGGCCTGTTCCTGCTATAGTCACACCTTCTCCGTGTATGCCGCCCGCGTAACGTTCGCGCCCTGGAGCACTACCTTGCCGACGTATGAATATCGCTGCCCGGCCAACGGCCGCGTGGTCGAGGTGAGGCACGGCATGGCCGAAAGACTCGCCTCCTGGGGCGAGCTGTGCGAGCGCGCCGGGCTCTGCGCCGGCGCGACGGACCCGGCCTCGCCCGTCGAGAAACTGATCTCCGCCGGCTTCCTCGCCACCTCCTCCGCCGAGCCGTGCGAGGCCCCCGGCTGCGGGGGCGGCGGGTGCGGCTCCGGCTTTTGCCGCGCAGGGGATTGCTGAGCCACTGCAGGACGCGCATCGCGTGCGAGTCGCCACGACCCTGCGCGTGAGGTGGCAGACGGCACGCCGCCGCACCGCGCGCTTCCTGCACACACGCGCATGGTTTCCGCATGTTCCCCTCGCCGTCCTGGTCGGCGCGCAGGGACTGCTGCACATGCTGCTCGCCTTCGGCACGCTGCGGCCGCTGCTCGCGGCGTGGACCGGCAGCGCATCGCTCGCCAGCGGCCTCGCCATCGTGCAGATCGGCGCCGTATCGCATGTGGTCATCGGTGTGCTGCTGGTGCTCGTCGCCGTCGGGATGCTGTGGCGCTCGCGGCTCGCCTGGGTGCTGGCCTTCCTGCTGACGCTCGCGATGGTGTCGCTGGAGTTCTCGCCGCTCTCGAGGGCCTCACGACCGCTCGAGGCCTTCGGCATCGCGCAACTGCTGTTGCTGCTCGCCGCCCGCGGCAGCTTCACGCGCACCAGCCTCGCCACGGCGACGCTGTTCGCCCTCACCGGGCTGCTGTTCACCCTGGGCTACGGCACCCTCGGGTCGCTCGCCCTCGGCGCGGGCTACAACCCGCCGATCCGCAATCTCGTCAACGCGTTGTATTACGCCGTCGAGACCATGTCGACGGTGGGATACGGGGACATCACGCCGGTGACCCCCACCGCCCGGCTGTTCACGATCTCGCTGATCGTGCTCGGCCTGGCTGTGTTCGCCACGGCGCTGCCGGCGATCGCCGGCCCGTTGATCGACAAGCGGCTGATGAACCTGCTGCAGCCGGGAAGGAGAAAAAAGATGAAGCGCGCCTCGCACATCATCGTCGTGGGCGACGGTCCGCTCGCGCTCGACACCGCCCGGGCGCTGTCGGCCCGCGGACTCCCCGTCACCGTCATCCGCTCCGAGAAGCCGGGGGATGCCGAGCCCCAGCCGGAGGACCTCATCGTCGGCGATGGCAGCGACGCCGAAGTCCTGCAGCACGCCGACATCTCCCAGGCGCGCGCCGTGCTCGCGCTGAGCGAGGACGACTCGTACAACGCCTTCGTCGTGCTGGCGGCCAAGGAGATGAACCCGACCGTGCGCACCGTCGCCGCGGTCGCCGACACCCGCAACACCGGCCGCATCGCCCGCACGCGACCCGATGTGCTGCTCACCCTGCCGCTGCTCGGCGGCGAGCTGCTTGCCATGGCGCTCTCCGGCGAGCCGATCAACACCGACGCGCTCATCGCCCAGCTGCTGAAGCTCGGCTAGCGCGACGACCCAGTAATTTCGCAACGTCGGCACAGCAATTGACATCGACCAGGAACGGTCAACACCGACTCCGCTCTACCCGGAACGTTGCGATACTTGTCTGTCGCGCTACTAGCCGCTAGCCGCCTCTCACAGCGCCCCCACCGCGTACGCGAGCGTCACCTTCGCGAGCGCCTCATCGAGCACCGCATCGCCGTGATCGTCCGCGGCCCTCGTGCTCAGACTGACCGCCTCGAGGACCTGCGTGTTGGAGGCAAGGCCCGCCCCGTACAGCTGGCGCGAGATGCGCAGATTCTCCGCAGCCTGCGCGGTCGCGGCGCGCGAGGCGGCCACTTTCGCCCGCGCCGCGGCGAGCGCCAGCCAGTCGGTGCGCACCTGAAGCTCGATGCGCGAGCGCAGATCCTCGAGCCGCCTGCCGGCCGCGCGGCTCTCGGCGCGCAGCGCATCGGCTTCGCTCGCCGCCCGCCCGCCGTCGAACAGCCTCCAGGTGAGCCCGACGCCCACCATCGAGAAATTCTCGCGATTGAGGATCTGGTTGTCGAAGTGCGTGAAGCCGCCCACGGCCGCAAGCTGCGGCAGACGGCTGGCGGTCTTCGCGCGGGCGCGCGAGGCGAGCGAGCCGACGCGCGAGGCGAGCGCCTCGAGCTCCGGGCGCGAGGCGAGCGCCCGCCTGAGCAGCGAGGCGAGCGGCAGCCCGTCGACCGGATACGGCGGCAGCGCGTCGGCGAGCTGCGGCACGCGCCCGAGCGGCTCTCCGAGCAGGCGGTTGAAGACCGCCCGCGAGATCTGCACGGCATTGGCGGCGTCCACCTTTGTCTCCCGGGCATTGGCGAGCGCCACCTCGGCCGCGAGCAGATCGCTCTTGGCCACCAGTTGGCGCCCGTACATCGCCCGCACGTCGCGCAGGTGCGCGCGCAGACTGCTGACGGCCGCCTTCGCCACCGCCAGCCGGCGCTGCGAGCGCAGCACTCCCACGTAAGCGTCCGCCACCTGCAGCTTCAGGTCCGCGAGCGCCGCCCGCTCCTGCGCGGCCGCCCCGGCGAACCCTGCCCGCGCCGCGCTGATTCCCGCCCTGATTGCCCCGCCGCTGTACAGGGGTATCCTCATCTGCACCGTGCCGCTGACATACTGGTTGTTCTTGAAGATCGGCCCCGAGCGGAACGCGAGCGCCGGCGTCACCACGTCCAGTTCCGGCGACTGACCGAGGTGTGTGTAGCCGGCGGTGGCGCTCACGCTCGGCCAGCGGGCATCGCGCGCGGCACGCTCCCGGTCTCTCGCCCCCTGCACATCCGCCTGCGCTGCGGCCAATGCCGGGTTGTGAGCGATGGCGAGCCGCCACGCCTGCCTCAGCGTCTCGGGGAAGGCCGGCCCTGCCGCCGCCAGCAGCAGCGCCGCAGCGATCCGCGGTGCGCGCAGCGCGCTCATGTTCCCCTGCTCTTCAGGGAACCGATGCCGAGCCGCTTGAGCATGTATTTCTCGTACAGCGGCGTGATCGATCCGGTGCGCACCTTGTGCAGGAAGTACTTCTCGAAGGCAATCTTGCCCAAGTGCACCCATTTGCCCACCTTGGTCCAGGTGACATTGCGCGGCGGGATCTGCGGCAGCGCCACGAACGCCGCGCCGGTGTCGCCGAAGTCGGCGAGGCACACCGCGTTCCAGGTCGCGCGCGCCGTCGCCGGCCGGCCGGCGAGCTCGGCGGCGATGTTCTCGCAGATCGCCGTCACCATCGACTCGATCATGTAGCCGGTCTTGGGCGCTCCGGTCGGCACCGGGGTCGCCTCCACGGGCGCAATGGCCACGCACACGCCGGCCGAGAAGATGTTGGCATACTCCTTCGAGCGCTGATGCTCATCGATCAGCACGAAGCCGCGCGGGTTGCACAGCCCCGGGACTGCGGCCACCGCATCGACGCCCTTGAACGCCGGCAGCACCATCGCGAAGCGAAAGCCGAGCTCGTGCTCCTTCTTCGGCTGGCCGTCCTCCTCGTGCTCGATCACGATCATCGAGTCCTCGCCGACGGCGCCCACCTTGGCGTTCGTGATCCACTTGATGTGGCGCTGGCGCAGCACCGATTCCATCAGCCCCCGGCTGTCGCCCACCCCGCCGAGGCCCAGGTGCCCGATGTACGGCTCGCTGGTGACGAAGGTGATCGGCACACGGTCGCGAAGCTTGCGTTTGCGAAGATCCGCATCGAGGATCATCGCGAACTCGTACGCCGGCCCGAAACAGCTCGCCCCCTGCGCCGCCCCGACCACGACCGGCCCCGGCTGCTGCAGGAACTGCTGGTATTTTTCCCAAGCCCGCACGGCGTGCTCCTGGGTGCACACCGACTGGGTGTGCCCGTCCGGTCCCAGGCCCGGCACCTCCTCGAAGGCGAGCTTCGGCCCCGTGGCGATCACCAGATAGTCGTAGGCCAGGGTGCGTTGGTCACCGAGCCTGAGCGTGCTGCCCTGCGCATCGATCGCGACCACAGGGGTCTCGATCCAGTCGATACCCTTGGCGGTGAGCGGCTCGCGCAGGCTCACCCGGGTCTGAGCCCGGTCCCGCCAGCCGACGGCCACCCAGGGATTGGACGGGGTGAACTCGAAATACGACGAGGAGCCGATGAGCGTCACATGATGCGCCTTGCCGAGACGCTTGCGCATCTGGTAGGCGCAGGGGACGCCTCCCAGGCCCGCACCGATGATGACTACGTGTGCCATGACAACCCCCGGCAAAGAAGCGCCCGCAGGCAAGTCACCCGATCGCATGCCGGCATGGCGCGCCCGTCGCTCATGAGCCGCCGCCTCGGGCGTGTACCGCGCGCGCCTCTTTGCGCTTCAGATAGACGTAATAGAGGATCGGAATCACGACGAGCGTGAGGAGCGTCGAGACGAAGATGCCGAACAGCAGCGAGACCGCCAGACCGGTGAAGATCGGGTCGGACAGGATGAACAGCGCGCCCAGCATCGCGGCCACCGCGGTAAGGACGATGGGCTTGGCGCGGATCGCCCCCGCCCGCACCACCGCATCCTCGAGCGGATAGCCGGCGCGCACCGCGCCGTCGACGAAATCGACCAGCAGGATGGAATTGCGCACGATGATGCCGGCGAGCGCGATCATGCCGATCATCGAGGTGGCGGTGAACTGATCGCCGAGCAGCGCGTGCCCGGGCATCACCCCGATGATGGTGAGCGGGATCGGCGCCATGATGATGAACGGCACCACGTACGAGCCGAACTGCGCCACGATCAGCAGGTAGATCAGCGCGAGCCCCGCGCCATAGGCGATCCCCATGTCACGGAAGGTCTCGTAGGTGACCTGCCATTCGCCGCTCCACTTGAGCGCGAAACGGTTCGGGTTGGACGGTACGCTGATGAAGCGTTGCTCGAGGGTCTGCCCGGCGACTTTCAACCGGCGCAGCCGGGCGGAGATGTCGAACATGCCGTACAGGGGACTGTCGAGCGGTCCTGCCATGTCCCCCGTCACATAGGTTACCGGCATGAGATCCTTCTGATAAATCGCGCCATCCCATGTGCTTTTGCGCACCCGCACGAGCTGCGAGAGCGGCACGAGTGCCCCATCCGAGGCGCGCACCCGCAGCGAGAGTACTGTGCCGATCCTCGCCTGGTTGGCCGGAGAGAGCTCGAGCCTCACCGGAATCAGCTGCCGCTCCCGGCCGATGTGCACGTAGGTGGCGTCATATCCGCGCAGCCCCATCGAGAGCGTGCGCGCGATCTGCGCCTGAGAGACGCCGAGAAGCGCGGCCTTCTGCCGATCGACAGCGATGAGCAGGCGCCGGGCATGCGCCTCGACGGTATCGTCGGTATCGACGACATTGGGCGTGGTGTCGAACACCTTGCGGATCTGCAGCGCGAGCCGGCGCTGCACGGCGTAGCTCGGGCCGAAGATCTCCGCCACGATGGGCGCAAGCACCGGCGGTCCGGGGGGCACCTCGACCACCTGCAGGGACGCACCGTATCTGCGGGCGAGCGCGGCCAGTGCGGGCCGCACGGCGAGGGCGATCGCATGACTCTGGCGGCTGCGCTCGTCCTTCGGTATGAGCTGCACGGCGATCTCCCCGTATCGCGGACCCCGGCGCAGGTAGTACTGGCGCACCAGGCCGTTGAAATTGACGGGCGCATGCGTGCCCGCATAGACCTGGTAGTCGCTCACCTGCGGCACTCGCGCGATGACTTGCGCGAGCGCATCGAGCACGCGGGCGGTGGTCTCGACGGTGGTGCCGACCGGCATCTCGACCACCACCTCGAACTCCGACATGTTGTCGAAGGGCAGCATCTTCAGCACCACCGCCTTGACGATCACCAGGCCTATCGCCAGCGAAATGGCCGCCACGATCGCCCCAAAGAGCCAGCGGCGCCGCGTGCGGCCCTTGGCGCCGGCGAGAAACGGCCCCACCAGGCGCTGGAACAACCTGAGCAGGGGCGGCGGCGCGGCATGCTCGGTGGCGGGAATGTGGCTGTGCGCGAGGAGCTTGCGACACAGCCAGGGAGTGAACATCAGCGCCACGGCGAGCGAGATCAGCATGCCGGAGCTGGCGTTGATCGGAATGGGACTCATGTAGGGCCCCATCATTCCGCCGACGAAGGCCATGGGCATGAGCGCGGCGATCACCGTGAAGGTGGCTAGAATGGTCGGTCCGCCCACCTCATCGACCGCCACTGGAATGATGTCGCTCAACGTGCCGCCACCGAGGCGCATGTGCCGGTGGACGTTCTCGACCACCACGATCGCATCGTCGACCAGGATGCCGATCGAGAAGATCAGCGCGAACAGCGACACCCGGTTGATGGTGAATCCCCACGCCCACGAGGCGAACAGCGTCGCCATCAGGGTGACGCCGACCGCCGTGCCCACCACCGCCGCCTCACGCCGGCCCATGGTGAGAAAGACGAGCAGGACGACCGAGAGGGTGGCTTCGATGAGCTTCTCGATGAGCTTCATCGCCTTCTCGTCGGCACTGTGCCCGTAGTTGCGCGTGACGGTGACGTGTACTCCCGCGGGAATATACGTGCCGCTCAGCTGGTGCAGGCGCCGCAGCACCTCATCGGCGATGGTGCTCGCGTTCGTGCCCGTCTTCTTGGCGATGGCGATGGTGACGGCGGGCGCGTAGCTCACCTCGGGCAGCCTGCGGCGGGCGGCACCCGGGCCGGTGCCGAACCACACGTACGAATGCGGCGCATCGGGCTGAAAGGACACCTCGGCGAGGTCGGCCAGATATACGGGCCGTCCCTCATGCACGCCCACCACGAGGTTGGCCACCTCGTCGCGGCTGGCGAGGAACTGGCCGGCCTGCACCGGCACCACCCGATCGTCCCCGATGAGCGAGCCGGCCTGCAGCGCGAGGTTGGCCGCCCGGAGCGAGCGCTCGATGTCACCGGCGGCGAGTCCGTAGGCGGCGAGCTTGCCCGGATCGAGGCGCACGCGCACCAGGCTCTCGGGCGCCCCGATCGTGGAGACCTTGCGCGTGCCGGGTACGCGCTGCAGCTGAGTCTCGATGGCGCGCGCCACCTCCCCGAGCTGGTAGGAGCCGCGGCTGCGATCGGTCGTCCACAGCGTCAGCGTCATGAAGGGGACATCATCGATGCCCATGGGCCGTACGAGCGGCCTCAGGATGCCGGAGTTGGGCGGCCACAGGTCGCGATGCGAATAGATGGCGTTGTACAGGCGCACGATGGCGGTGGTGCGCGGCTGGCCGACTTTGTACTGCACTGTCAGGACGGCGAGCCCTGGGCGCGACACGGAGTAGATGTGCTTGATACCGCGGATCGAGTCGAGCACCTGCTCGAGAGGCGCGGTGACCTGGCGCTCCACCTGCCGCGAGGAGGCCCCGGGAAAGGGAACGAACACGTTGGCGAACGTGACATTGATGTCGGGGTCTTCCTGGCGCGGGGTGACGGCGAGCGCAAACAGCCCCAAGCCCACCGCGAGAATCGCGAGCAGCGGGGTGATCTGGTTGTGCAGGAAGCGGCTCGCCAGGCGCCCGCTGAAGCCGAGCTTCTCGCTCATGCGCGGCCCCCGGCCGGGGCAGGCGAGACAAGGGCGCTCATCGCACCGTTCCTGACATGGCCGGGAAGGGCTCGAGACGCTGCATGGCCGCGAGAGGATCGAGCGCCACACGATCGCCCGCCATCAGGCCCGAGAGCACCTCGATGCGATTGCCGCGACGCTCTCCGAGGCGCACCTGCTGCATGAGCACGTTGCCGTTCGGCTGAACGAGATAGACTGCGGTGACCGCGCTGCGCCTCACGACGGCGCCACTGGGCACCAGCAGCCGCCGATGCACGCCGGTCAGGAATGCCGTGCGCACGAGCATGCCGGGATACAGCCCGCGGATGCCGGCCGGCAACGCCAGGCGGACGCGAAACGTGTTCGACAGCGCGGATGCCGCGGGAAACACCGTCACCCGCAGCGCGCTGATGCGACGGCCGCCGACATACACCACCGCCTTGCCCGCCCGGCGCACCGTGGCGGCAAGCGACTGGGGAATGCTCACGACGACCCGCAGGTCCTTCAGTGACGCCACCTTCACCAGCGGCGTGCCCGGCGCCACCGCCTCCCCGACCTGCACCAGACGCTCGAGGATGACGGCCGCGTACGGGGCGCGGATCTCGGTATAGTCGACGCCCTCGGCGGCGCTCTCGAGCGCGGCGCGGGCCGCATGCATCCGGGCGACCGCGGCGTCCCGCTCGGCCCTCACCCGGTCGAAGTCCGCCTTCGGCACGACCCGCTGATCGTACATGTCGAGAATGCGTCTGAAGCGGGTTTGCGCCTCCCTGGCGCGGGCGCTGGCGGCGCGCAGGGCGGCCTGCGCCTTCAGTAGAGCCGCCCGTTGCATGGTCGCGCGCAAGCGCATGAGCAACGCGCCGGCGGGCACGACATCGTCGACATCGCGATAGACGGCCGCGACCCGACCGGAAGTCTGAGCGACCATCGTCGCCCGGTTGACGGCCTGCACCACGCCGTCGAAAAGCCGTTCCGCGGCAATCGGTTGCGGCGCAAGGAGCACCGACGCCAACGGCGCCTCGGCCCGGGGCGGCGGCGGCGCGGGCCGCGCACCGCATCCTGCGAGCACCCCGGCCGCCAGCGCGGCCGCCAGCCTGAATCTGACCTGAGCCATGTGTCGCCTGCCTTGCGCGGCCCGGCTCAGAACGCGGCGCCCGGCTTGACCCCGAGGCGCTTCAGCAACATCGCGAGCGGACACCAGCCGGTGAAGGCCGCCTGCAGCATGTTGGCGCCCACGAACAGCGGCAGCAGCAGCCACCAGGGATTGGCGATCCAGCCGAGCAAGGTGCCCGCGAGCACCACGGTCCCGGCGAAAGCGAAGACAATGCGGTCGATCGACATAAGCGGCCTCCCGAGCGGCGCCGGACGGAATGCGGCGTGAGGGTGTATGGCAAAGTATATTAGTAGTTTCTAAATTAGCAAGTAGTAATTTTCTGGCGCATGAATTACACTCGGCACGTGAGCACCCACCGCGAGTTCGCCACGTACATGGGCCGCCGACACGAGGCCTCCCCTTCGGGCGCGCTCGAGCGAGCCGCCCTGGAGATGCAGCCGCATTGCGTCCAGGCGGCAGGCGTGCTGCGGGCGCTTGCCAATGAGCAGCGCTTGATGATCCTGTGTCATCTGGTGCCCGGACCTCTCTCGGTGGGACAGCTCAACGAGCGCGTGCCGCTCAGTCAATCGGCGCTTTCGCAGCATCTCGCGGTGCTGCGAAAAGCCGGGGTCGTGCGCACGGATCGACGGTCTCAGACGGTGTACTACTCGCTGACTCCGGGCCTCGTCACACGTGTGCTCGGCGTGCTTCACGAGGAATTTTGCAGCGCCTGACCCCCCGTGGTTCAATACGGGAATTCCACGCTGAAGCTTCCACAAACCGGTATGCCCTCCCTGTTCGATCCGCTCGCCGTGGGCGAGCTCACGCTCCCCAACCGCATCGTCATGGCGCCGCTGACGCGCTCCCGGGCCGGTGGCCGGCGCGTGCCCAACGAGTTGATGGCCGAGTACTATCGCCAGAGGGCCTCGGCGGGCCTCATCATCTCGGAGGCCACCGTGGTGACCCCGATGGGCGTGGGTTATGCCGACACACCGGGCATCTGGTCGGATGAGCAAGTGGCGGGCTGGCGTCAGGTGACCGGCGCGGTCCACGAGGCGGGCGGGCGGATCTTCCTGCAGCTTTGGCACGTCGGCAGGGTGTCGCACCCCGTGTTCCTCGACGGCGCGCTTCCCGTGGCCCCGAGCGCCATTGCGCCCGAAGGCCATGTGAGCCTGATCAGGCCCAAGACGCCTTACGTCGTGCCGCGCGCGCTTGAGCGCGAGGAGATCCCGGGGATCATCGCCGCCTTTGCCCGCGGGGCGCAGAATGCCGAGCGCGCCGGCTTCGACGGGGTCGAGCTGCACGGCGCCAACGGCTACCTGCTCGACCAGTTCCTGCAGGACCGCGCCAACCGCCGGGATGACGACTACGGCGGGTCGGTGGAAAACCGCGCCCGGCTGCTGCTCGAGGCGACCGATGCGGCGATCGGCATCTGGGGGCCCGGACGAGTCGGGGTGCATCTGGCGCCGCGGGGCGATTCGCACTCCATGGGCGACTCCGACCGCGAGGCGACCTTCGGCCACGTGGCGCGGGAGCTGTCCCGGCGCAGGATCGCGTTCCTGTTCGCGCGCGAGCACGCGCAGGACGGGCGCATCGGCCCGCGGCTCAAGGCCGCCTTCGGCGGGGTATTCATCGCCAACGAGAAACTGACGCGGTCGAGCGCCCAGTGCCTGCTCGACCGCGGTGAGGCGGACGCGGTCGCCTTCGGCAAGCTCTTCATCGCCAATCCGGATCTCGTGGAGCGTTTCCGCAGCGGCGCGCCGCTCAACGACCCGAGGCCGGAGCTGTTCTACGGCGGCGGACCGGCCGGCTACACCGACTATCCCGCCCTGACGGGCTGAGGCGGCCTGCGCAGGCAGGCGGCCGCGCAGCGGAATTCTCCAGAGTGATGAGCGAGTCCGCGCAGAGCATCCCGATCCGGCCCGAAGAGCCGGTGAGGCTGACGGAAAAGGTCTGGCGGCTCACCTGCGCCAACCCCGGCGTCATGACCGGCCCGGGGACCAACAGCTATCTGCTCGGGAGAGGGGACCGCTGGGCGGTCGTGGACCCCGGACCGGCCGGCGAGCGACACCTGCGGGCGCTGCTCGCCGCCGCACCGGGCCGCATCGAACGCATCCTGGTCACGCACACTCACCCGGATCACTCACCCGGCGCGCTCGCGCTGCAATCGGCCACGGGCGCCGAGCTGATCGGGCGCATGAGCGCGCGGGCGCGCGGGCAGGATACCTCCTTCCAACCCGGCCTGCAGCCCGAGGACGGGGATCGCCTGAGGGTGGGGGAGGACATGACGCTGCGCGTGATCCACACCCCGGGACACGCCTCCAATCACCTTTGTTACCTGCTCGAGGAAGAGCGGCTGCTGTTCACGGGCGATCACGTGATCCAGGGCTCCACGGTGCTCATCGATCCGCCCGACGGCGACATGAGCGCCTATCTTGCCTCCCTCGAGCGCCTGCTCGGGGAAGACCTGCGGTACCTCGCGCCTGGGCACGGCACCCTGATGCCGCAGCCCCGCGAGGCCGTGCGCGCCCTGATTCGCCACCGCCTGCGGCGTGAAGCCAAAGTGCTCGCGGCGCTGCGGGAAGCAACACCGTGGGACCTCCCTTCCCTGGTCTCAAGAGTCTACGACGACGTGCCCGCGCAGCGTCATGCGCTCGCCGAGCGCTCCCTGCTCGCACACCTGCTGAAGCTCGAGGCCGATGGCCTTGCCCGTCGCACGAGCGGGCTCTGGAGCGCCTAGCGCAGGCCGCTCACGACGCCGCGGACGATCAGTCGCGCGCGGGCACCGCCGCGCGGTGAGTGGTGAGCCCGATGATCACCGGCATGGCAAGCAGCACCAGCGGCAGCTCCAGAAGCGCGCCGGCGATGATGGCGATGGCGAGCGGCTGCAGCATCTGGTCCCCCGAGCCGCTGATCGCCGCCCCGAGCGGCAGCAGCGCCAGGATCATGGCGAGCGTGCTCATGGTGATCGGGCGCAGCCGGTTGCGGGCGGCCTGGTGGATCGCTTCCCGCGCCGACATCGTCCTCTCGAGCTCCTGGTATTCGGAGATGAGGAAGATCGCCATCTCGGTGGAGATGCCGACGATCATGACCATGCCCATCATGGCCGTGATGTTGAGCTCGACGCCGGTGAGCCACAGGCCGATGAACACCGCGCCCGTCGAGAACACCGAGCTCGCGATGACGATGACGGGCAGCGAGAAGCGCTCGTACAGGAACAGCAGCAGGATGAATTCCGCGACCAACGCCGCGGCGAATACCCTGATCATGCCGTGCACCGCGGCCTGCTCCTGCTTGTACTGTCCACCGAGGCTGTAATACACCCCCGGGGGTATCAGTCCAGGCCGGGCAAGGACTTTTTTCACCTCTGTGATCGCCCCGCCGAGGCTGTGTCCGCCGCTGATTCGCGCGGTCACGGGCACGATCTGCGCGAGGTTGTTGCGGGTGAGCTCGGGCTGCCCGGCGACGAACCTCACCCGAGCCACGGTGGCAAGGCGCATGATCCGCCCGGTCGGGGAGCGGATCGGCAGATTGCCGAGCTCGTCGCGATAGATTCTCTTGCGCGGCGGGTCGAGCCAGAGCCGCACGCCGACCGGGCGGACGGCGCCGAGGTATCGGGTCACGACCGCGCCGTAGAGGTAGTGATGCAGCTGGCTCGCCACCTCCTGAGCCGTCACGCCCTCCATCGCCGCCGCTGCGCGGTTGACGCGGATCTCGAGAGCATCGCCCGCGGGCCTCACCCCGCTGTTGACCGACGTCGGCTGGATGTCGGGCACCTGGGCGATGGCCGCGGCCACGCGCTTCGCGACCGCGGGCAGCACCGCGGGATTCTTGGCGGTGAGGGTGACCACCACGGGCTGCGGCCGCCCGACCAGATCGCCGATCATGTCGCTCATCAGCTGCGCGGTGTCGAAGTGGACACCGGGCACCTGTGCGGTGATCTTGCGCGAGATCTCCTCCATCACGGCCCAGATATCCGGCCGCTTCGCCGGGGAGATGAGCCGCACGAAAAAATCCCCCTCATAGGTGGCGTTCAGATCACCGCCCAGCCCGGCGCCGGTGCGCCGCGAGAAGCTGACGACATACGGATCGCTCTTCAGGATCGCCTCGATCTCGAGCAGCTCCCGGTTCGACTCGATGAGGGAGGTGCCGGGCTTGGTGTGGTAGTTGAGCACGAAGCCGCCCTCGTCCATCCGCGGCATGAAGCCGGTGCCCACATGGGCATAGGCAAAAATGCCGATGAGCAGCAGCACCGCCACTCCCGGCAGCAGCCACAGCGGCCGATCGAAGAGCCTGCCGAGGAGCCGTCCGTGCGCGCGCACGAACCAGGTCTCCCGGCCGTGAGCGGGATCCTTGAAGGTCCTGAAGTCGATGAGGCTGCGAGCGAGCAGCGGCACGGTGAAGGCCGTCAGCAGCAGCGAAATGATGAGCGCCGAGGCCACGGTGAGGGAAAGGAACTTGAAGAACGCTCCGGTGACGCCCGAGAGAAACGCCAGCGGGATGAAGATGATGGTGGTCGCCAGGCTCGAGCCGAGCAGCGGTCCGAAGAACTGCTTGGCCGCCTCGAGCACCGTGGCGTGCGGGTTCACGATGTGGGGCAGCCCCGCGCGGCGGGCGATGTGCTCGACCATGACGATCACATCATCGATCAGCAGTCCGATCGCCGCGGCGATGCCGCCCAGCGTCATGATATTGAAAGTCATGCCGAGCAGCGACAGCAGCAGCACCGTGATCAGCACCGACAGCGGCACCACGATCATCGCCACCAGCGTCACCCGCCAGCTGCGCAGAAACGCGAACAGCACCATTGCGGCGAACACCAGACCGATCAGGATCGCCTCCTCGAGCGCGGCAACCGAGGAGCGCACGAGCTGCGTCTGGTCATACCACTTGTCGAGGTGGATGGACCGCGGCTGGGTCTTCATGAAGGCCGCCAGCTTCTGCTTGACTTCGTCGGCGAGCTTCAGGGAGTCGGCGGAGCTTTGCTGATAGACGTTGATATTGACACCCGGGTGGCCGTTGTCATCGACTATCAGCCACCTCGGCACCGCCCCCATGCTGACCTTGGCGATGTCGCCGAGGCGGACCACGCCGGCCCGGCCCACTCGCAGTGCGACGTTGCGGACCGAATCGATCGAAGTGAACGCGTTGTCGCTGATCGCCAGGTACAGCAGGTCGTTGTCCTGCAACCGGCCGACCGCGCGAATGACGTTGGTCTGCGCAAGGGCGCGGGACACCTGCGCGAGCGTCAGGCCGTAGGCCGAGAGCTCGCCCGGATTGACCGTGACCTGCACCTCCGGAGTATTCCCGCCCAACACGCCCACCCGGCGGATGCCCGGGATGCCGGTGAGGAGCGGCACGATCTGATACTTCGCCAACCGCCTGAGCGCCGCGTACGAGACCTTGTTCGAGGTCAGAGAGTACGACACGAACGGCATCAGGATGTCCGGGCTCATCTGGATCACGATGTACGTCGTGCCCTTCGGCAGGGACGGCAGCTCCTGGGCGAAGGCCGCGTCGACGGCGAGCAGTGCCTCCTTCATGTCGTAGCCCCACGGGAAATCGACGTAGATCTGCGCGGATCCCCGCGACGTGGTCGAGCTGACGTCCTCTGCCCCTGGGACCGCTCGCGCCACGCGCTCGAGCGGCTCGGTCACATCGATCAGCATCTGCTTCGGCGGCATCGCGCTGGTGCTCACCTCGATGCGGATGCGCGGGAAGCTCGTGACCGGGAAGAGCCCCACCGGAAGGGTGATCGCCGCAAAGACGCCCGCGAGCGCAAGCGCGAACGCAACCGTCAGAAGCGAGCGACGGTGACGCTCGACCCAATCGGTAAAGGTCACCGCCTCGCTCCGTGCGGGCCCGGATCGGCGAGCCGGATCCGCATGCCGTCGCTGAGCTGGTGATTGCCGGTCAACACCAGCGGTGCACGCGCATCGAGCGCGCCGGAGATGACGTTCTGGTCACCGTGGGAATCGATGATGTGCACGAGCACTTTGTGCGCAACGCGATCGACGGCTTGAACGACATACGTGGCGCCGCTGCTATTGACGAGAATCGCCTCGTGCGGCACCACGTAACCCCGGACCTCACGCGTCGTGATGGCCGCCTCGGCCATCTCGCCCGGCAGGAATTTTCCCGGCGGCAGCGCGATCTCGATCGGTACCAGGCCGGAGCCGGACTGGGCCACCTCCCCGCGCAGCAGCACCCGCCCGGCCACGGGCTGATGCCCGCCGATCAAGGTGACGCGGGCCGGATCCTCGGCGTTGATTTCCCCCGCCTGAGCCGGCACGACCCCGACGGTCAGCACCAGCGCGCGGGGCGCGGCCAGATCGAGTAGCGGTGTTCCCTGGACGACGATCGCACCGGGGCTCGCCGTGAGTGCGGTCACGATCGCCGAGAACGGAGCGCGCACGATGTTCGAGCCGGAAGCCCCGAGCGACTGAAAGGCCCGAAGCTGCGAGCGCGCATCGGTCAGCGACTTCTCGGCGTTGGCGAGCTGCTGGGCGGTCGCCAGATGCTCGGCGACGAGCTTGCGGGTGCTCGCCACCAGGTGTCGGGCGACGATGAGGGCGGACTGCGCCTGTGCATAGGAAGCGGCCGTCTGTGGGCTCGGCGTCAGGCGAACGAGCGGCGCGCCCCGCGATACCGCCTCGCCGAGACGCACGTACACGTTGCCAACGACAGCCGACACCGGCGCCATCACGGTCTTGCGGCCGGCGCTGCTCGGCCCCACGGTGCCGTAGCCGATCACCTCGTGCGGCAGGGCGCCCTCCTTGACCCGCGTCAGCGTGACCAACACGCTCGGTGCCAATGCGCTCACGCTCTTGGCGCACGCAGGCGCCAAGAGCGTGGTGAGGCTGATCGCAATACCAGCGGCACAAGCGGCGGCTCGGCTCATTCTGCAAGTGTCCTCGAATGTGCGGGCAGGGCAACGCGGGCGCGCGGCAACCCGAGCCCTAGATCGACCGTGAGTGCGATGCGAGCCTCGCCGAGGGACAGCTCGAGCATATTCGCCTCGATCCGGCGCTGCAGCGCGGTCGTCTCGTAGTCGACGAGGGAGCGTGAATCCAGATTGTCCTCGGAATAGGCCGTTCGGGCGGCTCTCGAGAAGGACTCGGCCGCACGCGCCTCGCGTCGCGCTCGGCTGACGTCGCGGTCGAGCCGGTCGATCCGCGCCGCCAGGCCCAGGGCCGCGCCCGCCGCCTGATCGAGCCGCGACTGGTACTGCTCGTGCAGCAGGCGGCGCGTGGCGCGGGCGGCGGCGATGTGACCTTGGTTGCGGTCGAAGATCGGCACGGCGAAATTCCCGATGGGGCCCGCGTTGCGCACGTTGCCGTTGTCGTCCTCCCAGATGCCGCCCAGCGAGAAGGCGGGGAACTGCCCGATGATCGCCGTGCGCACGTTCTCGTTCGCCGAGCGGTAGCCCAACCTGAGCGCCACCAAGTCGGGACGGCGCTCAGGCAGGCGAGCGATCAGGGGCTCGAGGGACGAGGGCGTCGGCGGCAGCACGGGCGCGGCAATGGCAAAACGTACCCTCGGAGTCAGTCCGAGCAAGGCATCGAGCTGCTGCCAGCCCTGCTGCTGCGTGAGAGCGGCGGCGGCCAGGAATTGTTCCGCCGAGGACTGGGCGGCGAGCAGCGGCGCGAGCGCGGCCAGACCCAGGACGCGGGCTTTGGTGGCCGAGCGGACCGCGCGCACCTCCTGATCCAAGAGCTTCGCTTGCCGGCGGGCGAGCACGATCGACCGGCCCTCCCAGTACAGGCCGAGCGCCAGGACCCGTGCCTGCTGTGCCACCTGCCACTCCCGCCACAGCAGATCGGCATTCACCTGCCCGAGCGCGAAACGGGCCGATTTGACGCGGGTGTGATACGTGAGGATGGCTCTTACGTCCTCCGTGAGAGAGGCCGCCCAGGCGGAGGTACCGATCCCCCCGACGAACGCCTCGAAGCTCAGATTGGCCGAGGGGTTCGGCAGCAGGGATGCCTGCAGCAGGCCGGCCCGGGCGAGGCCCAGGTACCCGCGCTCGGAGCGCAGCGCCGGGTCATTGAGCACCGCAAGCATGCCGATGTCATCGATGGACAGGGGCTTGCCAAGGTCGATTCGCCGCGCCGCGGCGCCGGCGCCAAGCGCGGGCACCTCGGTGCGCAACACGGACAGCCGTGGCGACAGATTCGGTACCTGCGCGAGCGGCAGCGCGTGGTATGTCGCGCAGCCCCCAAGCAGTGCCGCGACGGCCCATCCGGCCGCCCTGGCCACGGATTTGCCGGCGGATCGTCCCGCCAGCCGCGCCCACGGGCCGGCGCCCAACCAGCGGGCCGCTCTCGGGCCGCAATCTCCAATCCGAGACATCAGTAGTCTGTCTCTCCTGAGCGAGTGATAAAGACCCAGCAGGCGCCGGACGACCCCCGAGGCGGCGCGGTCATCCTGGCACGCATTGCTGACCAAGTCCTGACGAGCCTCACCGTGCCGGCACGCAGGTGAGCCGCGCCGGCGGCGCACGAGCGACCCTGGGGGGATCGGACCGCCGAAAGCTCACCTCATGCGATCAACGTGGGCGCCGGGCCGAATTCCCCGCACTGGCGCGCAGCCGAGGACAGCGTCATGGGGCCGCCGGCACGGTCCGGTCAACGGCTCCTCACGGATGGGGAATAATATCAAGCCTGCGCGAGAAGGTGAGGACGCCGGACCGATCGATGAGAGTGTTGCTGGTCGAAGACCACCAGGCGATCCGTGAGATGATCGCCGATCACCTGCGCGAGCGCGGCTTTGCCGTAGACGCGGTCGCCCGCGCCGAGCAGGCGCTTTCGGCCGCCCGCATCGCCCGGATGGATGCGGTCGTGCTCGACCTGGGGCTGCCCGATATCGATGGGATGCAGTTGCTGGAGTCCCTGCGCGAGCTGCACTCCGAGCTGCCCGCAATCATCGTGACGGCGCGTGACAGCATCGAGGATCGGCTGCGGGGCCTGAACTCCGGCGCCGACGACTACATCATCAAGCCCTTCAACCTGCTCGAGCTCGAGGCGCGACTGCGCGCCGTGCTGCGCCGCGCCGGCAGCCGGCGCGAGACCGGCTACTCGCTCGGCGGCATCATGTTCGACACCGTCACGCGGCAGGCCTCGGCGTCCGGCAAGCCGCTCGATCTGACCCGCCGCGAAGCGGCATTGCTCGAGGAGCTGATGCGTGTTCCCGGGCAGGTGATCACCAAGGATCGGCTCGAGGACCGCTTGTATGCGCTCGAGGATGCCGGTAGCGCCAATGCGCTCGAGGCGGCGGTCTCGCGCCTGCGGCGCAAGCTCGCAGGCGCCGAAGCGCGACTCGCCATCGAGACCAAGTGGGGCATCGGCTATCGTCTGGTGGAGACCGAGCGCACATGAGCCGCCCGCACAGCCTGCGGCTGCGCCTGCTCGGGGTGATGTTCGCGCTGTTCACGCTCGGGCTGGCCGCCTCCTTCGCCGAGTACCGCTTCGAGGTGCACGACACCCTCGAAGGGTTGCACGCGCGAACGCTGCAAAATCAGGCTCGCGAGCTGATCGACGCCCTACGCTTCGCCCCAGACGGCGCGCTCGCGGTGCGCCTGCACACCGACTGGCGGCGGGTCTACGCCGATCCCTCGCGGCAATTCACGTTCACCGTGTTCGGACCCGATCACCGGCCGCGCACCTGGTCGGCCAACCTCCCGCATCCTCTGCCTTACATTCCGGTGGACGCCCGTGGAGCGGTCGGCCCGGTGGAGTTCATCGGAGTGGGAACCGACAAGCAACCGATCGTCGCGGCCCGCGCCCCGGGCGGGAACACCGTGGTCGTGGCTCGGCGGGACATGAGCCGCGCCACGCTGGTCGACAGCCTGTTCGAGGAGGACTCGGAGCATATCTCGGTGCTCATCGTCTTCGCCGTGCTCGCCCTCGCCCTGATCTGGGTCATCGTCGGCTGGAGCCTGCGACCCATCGAGCGCGCCTCGAGTGAGGCGGCCCGCGTCGGGCCGCGCCGGCCGGACCTGCGCATTTCCGCAGGCGGCCTGCCGCGGGAAATCCAACCGCTGGTCGAAGCCGTCAACGGTGCGCTGGAGCGGCTGTCGCGCGCCTACGCCGTCGAGCGGCGCCTCACGGCCGATGCGGCACATGAGCTGCGCACTCCGCTAGCGGTGCTCAACCTGCGGCTGCAGCGCGCGCGCCTCACCGGCACGACCGACTGGCCGGCCGTCGAGCACGAGCTCGCCCAGATGGGGCGCCTCGTCGATCAACTCATCGACCTCGCCCGCAAGGAGTCCCTGGCGCACGAGCGCCAGGGCGCCGAACTGCCGACTGTCAACCTGTCACGGCTGGTCCGTGAGGCGGCGGCGCAGGTGCTGCCTCTGGTGGAGGCGCAGGGACGGTCGCTTGAGGTCGACGTCCCGGACGTCGTGCGCCTGCGCGGTCGGGCGGAAGACCTTCGCGACATGGTCCGCAACCTGCTCGACAACGCGCTCGTGCACGGCCAAGGCGCTGTATCCGCGCGCATCCTTGCTCCGCCATCCGACTGCGGGGTGATCACGATCGAGGTCACCGACGAGGGTCCGGGCGTGCCGGCCGGCCAGGAGGAATCCATCTTCGAGCGCTTCCACCGGCTGAACCCGCAAACCCCCGGCTCCGGACTGGGGCTCGCCATCGTGCGTCAGGTGGCGCGCAGCCACGGCGGCGAGGTGCGCTTTCTGCCTGGAGAGGGTCGCGTCGCCGTGCAGCTACCGGCCCGCGAGGCGCGCCACCCCTAACGGGCGTCATCCGCGATTCTCTCGGCGATACCCTCGCCTGAGCCTGCCGCGGGGCGAGCCCCGAGCTGCCACAGGCAGCGGTCGATCCACTGCCGGGTGAGCTTCTCGCATGTCGAGTTCTGCCGGAGACGCGCCTCGAGCGAGTCGAAATCGACCCGATCGAGCGGCAGATCCTGGTTGAAGCAGGAAAAAACGTAGACCGTCCCGCCGGTGGCAGGGTCGGTGAGCGGCTGCAGGCAGCTGCCGCAGATCTCCTTCATCATGCACTGCATCGGCGAGTTGATCGACCCGATCGCCACGTGATGCGGCTTGAGGTACGGGCGCAGCTGCTGCGAGCGAGCCCGGGCGACGGCCGCCATCATGCGTTGCGAGCCGATCGCGATGATGCGGTCGACGTCCTCGAGATCGATGGCGGCCGGGCCGAGCGCGCCGCAGGCGTACGCCACCACAGCATCGATGACGTTGCCGACGAAACTGCGATCCTGCGGCCGGCGGGCCTCGAACCCCGGAGACTCCTCGCAGCACCACACCACCACGTCGGCGGCCTTCTCGATCTGGCTCACCTTGTAGCGGTCGGTGCGCGTGCGGTAGGCCGCGAAATACAGCACCCTCGAGCCCGCGGCGCGCAGCGCCGCGCCGATCGAGAACAGCACCGCATTGCCGAGCCCGCCGCCGAGCAGCGCTACGGTGACCCCCGCGGGAATGTCGGTGGGAGCCCCGGTGGGACCCATGAGGACGACCGGCTCGCCCGGGCAAAGAGAGGCGCACAGATCGGAGGAGCCGCCCATCTCGAGCGCGATGGTCGAGATGAGCCCGCGCTCGGGGTCGACGGAAGCCCCGGTGAGCGCGAGGCCCTCCATGGCGAGTGTGGTGTCTGCGGTGCGCGGCGCGAGGGTTTCGAAGTTCTGCAGGCGATAGAACTGCCCGGGAGAGAAACGGCGCGCCGCGAACGGCGCGCGCACCACCACCTCGACGATGCTGGGCGCCAGGCGGTAGACCGCCTCGACCCGGGCCCGCAGCCCCTCGTGCAACCGCCCGAGAAAGGCCGCATCGTCGAGCGTCGAAGCCGGTCCGGTGCGCTC
Source organism: Pseudomonadota bacterium (assembly GCA_021792755.1). Lineage (GTDB taxonomy): Bacteria > Pseudomonadota > Gammaproteobacteria > Steroidobacterales > Steroidobacteraceae > 13-2-20CM-66-19. The sequence continues at coordinate 13,031 of JAJYUA010000016.1, read as the reverse complement.
GAGCACGCGGCTCAGCGTCGGGTAGCCCTGCTTTGCGCTCGCCATCGCCTTCACGACGCTGCCGAAATAGGACGGGTGCGCGTCGCCGAAATAGCTGAGGAAGCGCCCGTCGGCCCGTCTTTGCAGCAGCACGCGCGGCCGCCGCGGCTTGGGGTTGGCGCGCTCGGCGGTGGCCGGCTCACCCTCTTCGTCGCAGGGGCGGAAGTAGCGCTGCACGATCGGCAGGGATTGCTCCTCCTCGCGCGCAAACACCGTGTTCGGCTGTGTGCCTGCGGCGACGAGTATCGTGGCTGCGGGCAACACCCGTTCGCCGCACGGGCTCCAGGCCCCCGCCTCGTCCCGCCGCATCACCGCCAGACGCAATGCCGCGGCATGACCGTGGGCATCGACCTCCACCGCGCGCGGATCGAGAGCCTCGGCGAAGCACACCCCCTCCTCCAGCGCTTTGGCCACCTCCTCGTGGTTCACGGTGTAGGCCGGGCTCTCGAGGAGGCGCTTGCGGTACGCGATGGTCACGCCTCCCCACTGCTCGATCAGCTCGCGCAAACGGACCTCCCGGCGCTCACGCGAGGCGGCCTGCCGCTCGACTCGGATCGCGCGGGCGTGTGACAGAAACGTCTCCGCGGTCTCGAGTTCCTCGACGTTCCAGGTTGCACGCACGGTGGCCGCGCCACGCTCAGCAACCAGCGTCTCGTAGCGCTGCAGGAATTTCTCCACCTGCACCGGGTAATAGGCGAGCGCCTCGGTCGCCGCATCGATCGCCGTCAGGCCGCCGCCGATCACCACCACCGGCAGGCGGATCTCGAGGTTCGCGATCGAGTCGCGCTTGGCAGCCCCTGTCAGCTGCAGCGCCATGAGGAAGTCCGAGGCGGTGCGCACTCCGCGGGCCAGCCCGTTCGGCAGATCGAGCACCGTGGGACGGCCCGCGCCGACCGCCAGCGCCACGTGATCGAAGCCGAGCGCGAAGGCGTCCTCCGGGGTGATCGTTCCGCCGAAGCGCACGCCGCCGAACAGCGCGAACTCGCGCCGCCGCTCGAGCATCAGCCGGATCAGCTTCAGGAAGTTCTTGTCCCACCGGACGGTGATGCCGTATTCGGCCACGCCGCCGAAGCCTGCCATCACTCTGTCCTCGAGCCGCTCCTCGAGCTCGCGCGCGTCGCGGATGGGTTGGAATTGCCCGCGGGTCCCGGTGCTGTCGATGCCGCACAGCCCGGCCGGCAGCGGCTCGATCTTCAGGCCATCGATGCCGACCACGGTGTGCCCGTCATTGAGCAGGTGATGCGCCAGCGTGAACCCCGCCGGTCCCATGCCCACCACCAGCACCCTGCGCCCCGTAGGCGCCTTGGGGTACGGCCGGCGCAGATCCATGGGGTTCCAACGCGTCAAAAGGCTGTAGAGCTCAAACCCGTAGGGCAGCGCAAGCACATCGCGCAGCGTGCGCGTCTCGCACTGCGGGATGTCAACGGGCTGCTGCTTCTGGTAGATGCAGCTGCGCATGCAGTCGTTGCAGATGCGGTGGCCGGTCGCCGCCGCCATCGGGTTGTCCACCGTAATCACCGCAAGCGCCGCCAGCGGCAGGCCCTGGGCCTTCAACTGCTGGAACTCGGAGATGCGCTCCTCGAGTGGACAGCCCGTAAGCGGCAGGCCGAAAAGATCCCGGCGAAACCCCTGCACGCCGGCTGCGGCTTCTTTGCCGTCCTTGCCGGCAAAGCCATGGGAGCACGAGTCCTTGCCCTGGTTGTGGCACCAGATGCAGTAGTGCGCCTCATCGAGCGCGCCCTTCAGATCGGTGCCGCCGTCGGTCAGCGCAAATCCATCGCGCCGCCGCAGGTGCTCGGGCGGCGCCCGCAAGCCGCGCGTTGCAGCCGATACCTGCGCATCGAGCGGCACGAGGCGCTGCGCATCGAGCTTCCCGGGCGCCTTGAACAGCACGCTTGTGTGATGACGGCGCCTGCCCGCCACCGTCAACGCCGCCCAGGCGGCATAGCGCAGCGCCAGATCGAGCGCCTCGCGATGCGCCTCGGGCGCCTCCTCCCAACGGGCGACGGAGTTGGCGAATGCCACCTCATCGAACACCCCTCCCAACCACGGCAGAAGCTGCGCCTCCAGCGCCTCGCCGTCGAAGCTTTCCGCCTCTGCCGGCGTGAACTTCCTCATGGCCCGGCGCTGAACGAACTGGCGCTTGCAGGCGTAGAGCGGCGCCAGCGCGTGATGGCCGGCGGCAAGCCGGCGCGCCTCGGCACGGATGTCGAACACTTGCGCGAGAAAGTCCTCCAGATGTGGGGCGAGCGCCAGCATCAGCGCCGAGACCCCCCCTGGGTCGAGAATCTGCGGCGCGCTGCGCCCTTCCAGCAGACGGCGCTTGAGGTCGGCGTCAGCCGAGCCCAGAAACTCCAGAAACGCCTCATCGAGACGCGTCAGTCCCTCGCGCCGGTACAGATCCTCAATCGTCAATCCGAGCGCCCTGTTGAGCATCAGCCAACAACCCCCGCGCGCGTCCATGAAACGGATCGCGGCGCTTGCAGAAACACACCTGCGCGATGGAACCGACGCCGCGAACGCGCGCATTTTCTCGCCGGCACGCGACATTGCCGCCCAGTATACTCCGCGCACTGCCCCGCTCACGACACCCATTGAACACCGCGGCCGGCGCCCCCAAGATGCCGGTATCGGGCCGCGGAGCACGTGGGACATGATAGAAGCGAACCTGTCCACTTTTGAGCGTGAAGTCATCGAGCCCTCCCGGCAGAAGCCGGTGCTGGTGGATTTCTGGGCAGAGTGGTGCGGGCCCTGCCGGGCGCTCGGGCCCGTCCTCGAGCGCGTGGAGCAGAGCTATGGCGGGCGCTTCAAGCTGGTCAAGGTCAATTCCGACGCAAATCCCGAGCTCTCACAGCAGTTCATGGTGCGCAGCATCCCCTACGTACTGGCCTTCGTCGATGGAGCGCCGGTGGACGGCTTCGTCGGGGCCCTGCCCGAAGGCCAGGTGCGGCAATTCCTCGACCGACTGCTGCCCGGACCGGGCGAGACCGAGCGGCGCAAGGCGATGCAGCTGATCGACAACGGCGATCTGGACGGGGCCCTGACCGCGCTGCGCGCGGCTCTCACGCTGGAGGCGCAGAACGAGGCGGCCAAGCTCGATCTCGCCGATGTGCTGCTGAACAGGCTGCCCACGCCACCCGATGCGCAGCAGCTCGCGGAAGCCCAGCGCACACTGTCCAGCGCCAGTGCCGGCACACAGGCCGAGGCACGCTGGCGCGCCCTGGATCTGCGCCTCACCAGCCTGCGCAGCATCGCTGCCTTGCCCGACTTGCAATCGCTCCGTGCCCGCGTGGCGGCCAATCCCTTCGACCTGACGGGGCGCATGGAGCTCGCCCAGCGCTACATCGCGGACCGGAAGCTCGAAGCGGCACTCGAGGAGCTGCTCGAGGTGATCAAGAAGGACCGGAAGGAGCAGGGAGAAGCGGCCCGCCGTACGTTCCTGTCAACGCTCGACCTGGCGGCCGACCGGCCGGAGCTCGTATCGGACTATCGCAAGCGGCTGGCGAAAGTGCTGCTGTAATCAGGCCCGGCGCCCGATCCCGGGTCAAACGGCAATTCCCCTTGTCGAGGGGGTCAATCCGGCGGGCGGTTGGAACTGCGACGCTCGCCGGCACGGCGTTGCGTCATCCGCCGCACTACGGCAACCGGACAACGAACGGCAATAAACGGACGGCCATGAGCCACGCAATGACGACCCCGACCATCCACTTCACGATGCGCAGGTCGGTCTTTTGATCCCAAAAATCGGCACGTAGACCCTGGATCTGCGCTTGCAGATCCGACCTCGTCTCCTGGATCTGCGCTTGCAGATCCGACCTCGTCTGCTGGATCTGCCCTTGAAGGTCCGATCTCGTCTCCTGGATCCGCGCTTGCAGGTCCGACCTCGTCGCCCGCAGTTCCGACCGGGTCGCCCCAATATCGGCCTGGAGCTCTGCTTTCGCCAGCTGAAGATCCGCCTTGGTCACCACATCCGTCTCACCCAAAGCCTCCGGTATCGACCGAGCGACAACGTGGCATAAGCGGTCGCGAGCCACTCCTTCCGTGCCTCCCAGGCAGGCACGAGAACGCCGGGATTTCTTGCGGAAAGCCAACCGCGCCGGATGGCCGCCCTTCGCTTACTGCCGTGTGCCCCCGCCGGCCCTCAGCAGCGCATCGACTTCCGCCTCGGCGGCCAGCCAGTCCTCCACCTCCGCGCCCGGCACGAAGTTGCGCCGCTCGGCGTGGAAGTAGGCCGCCTCGGCGATCATGGCCCGCCGCACATCATCCGACACCACGCTGTGCGGGGCGGGGGCGGCCTTTGCCTGGGGCGTGCGACCGGAGACAGCCCTCGAGGGGCTCTTGACCGGGCTCTTGGCGGGTGTTTGCGCCGGCGTTACCCCGGCCGCCTGAGGCGGCGCCGAGACGGCTGCGCGGGTTGGCGTTGCGCTGGTCACCTGGGTCGGTGTCGAAGCAGGCGTCCGGGCAGAAGCCGGAGTGGTGCGATTGGAGTCGGAACGACGGCTGGCCATAGATACTCCTCGGGGTGGCTCGATGCACAAAACGCGGCGCTCACACTGGAACAACCGTCCGTGGACCGCCTCCGCCCCCCTTCGTAGATCGCTTAGCAGGATATGCCCATTCGGCTCCGTGCGCGACTTCGGAAAAACCGTAGGCGCTTGCCGGGCTGTCGCCAGATCCGCACAGGCCTGCAGACGTCCGCCCTCTGTCCGCCGTCTGCTCGCCGGACACTCCTCCGGGCATCGGCGCGGATCGAGCGGCGGATCATTGCCCTTGTATTTCAAATAGTTATACCGAAACACATACGCTGGCACGACACGGGCCCTAGTCCGGCCAAACATCATGAGCATTCTCAATCTCAAACCAGCCAGCCCCGACCCGCGCAAGCCATCCACTCCGACGGCGATCCGCAGCACCAATGCGCAAGACACTCTCGCCGCTGCGCGTCCTGCCTGGTACCGCCGCCGCCCCATTGCACTCGCGGCGGCGGGGGGCTCGCCTTGCTCCTCGGTCTCGCTGGGCGGATCGGCGCTTGGAGCGAGTCCGGTCGCGTCGTGTCACTGCGGTGCCTGGAGCTGGCAACCGTCACCTCTCCGCACGAGCTCGCCACGCTGCAGAGCATGGACGCCAACCTCGCGCGGGAGAAGATTGACCGACAGCAATGGCTGCTCACCCACCGGCAGCGGGCGAATCTGGACGCCGTGAAAGCGGCGCAAGCGCATCGAAAGCGCCCTCGAGCCCGTCGGCCTCGGCTCACGCATGAGGCATCTGCGCGCGCAGCTCTGCGGCGGCCAGCAGCAGCGCGTCGCCATCGCGCGCGCGATTGCCGGCGATCCGGCGCTGATACGGGCGGATGAGCCCACGGGCAACCTCGACTCGCTCATGGCGCGCCAGATCATGGACCTGCTGGAGAAGATCAACGACAGGGGCACCACCATCGTGCTCGTCACTCACGACCCGGAACGTGCCCGGCGCGCAGCGCAACATCCACATCGTCGACGGGCGGGTGATCGACTCCCCACCCTGCCAGGACCGGACGCCGCCGCCGCGCCGTTTTGAATCGAGCAGCCGGTGCCGCAGCGGCAGGCCGCCTTCGATGTCGGGCGGCTCGAGCAAGTCATGATCAACTTGCTGAAAAATGCAGCCGAGTCCGGCGCGCCGCCCGCGGCTGGCACCGTGAGCGTCCAAGCGCGCGCAGGGTTTTCTGATCGAGGGGGCCGACCGTGGTGTCGGCCTCGGCGAGCAGGCGCTGCGCGATGCGCTGCTGCCCTTCTTCTCCACCCAGGCCACCGGCACGGGACTCGCTCTTACCCTGTGCCGCGAGATCATCGACGCGCACGGCGGACGGCTCAGCCTCGCCAACCGTCCGGGCGGCGCAGCCCGGAGTGGCAATCCATCTGCCATAATCGGCGCTGCGCGCGCGTAGCTTGATCGGAGACCACGATGCCGGCTGCCGGTAACACTCTGCGCCAGAATGTTCTGACGACGCTCCTGCAGACCAGGCCCGCACAGCTGCCCTGGCTCGTGCTGCTGCGCAACACCGCCGCCGTGGTGCTGCCGCTGGCATGGGGTATCGGCACCGGCCGGGTGCTGGCCGGGATCGCCGCCGCGATCGGAGCGGTGGTCACCATGTACTCCGATCAGCCGGGACCATACCGCCTGCGCCTCTCACGCCTGCTTGCGGTGTCGGCGGCCGGCGGAGTGGCAACCTTCGTGGGCCTTACACTCAACCATCACCTGCCTGCGTTGCTCCTCGCGGCGCTCGCCATCAGCTTCGCCGGAGCGCTGCTCGTGGTCTTCGGCGATGCCATCGCCCGGGTGGGCATGGTCGCGATGATGTTGCTCGTCATCGCCACCGCGTTGCCGGCACCCACGCTCGCGGCCGCCCTGCAACTGACCGCGGAGGTCACCGCGGGCGGACTGCTGTTGACCGTGCTTTCGATCGCCGCGTGGCCGCTGCAGCGCTATGGCCCCGAGCGCGCGGCGCTCGCGGCGGTGTACCGGGGGCTCGCCGCCATGGCACGGGCTCGGGCGCACGACAGCGGAACGGCGCTCGAGCTCACCGAGGGCATGACCACCCTGCAGCACACGCTCCTCGGGCCGCATCGGGCGCGCGGGCCGGTGATGGATTATTTCGGCGTGATGCTCGAGCTCGCCGAGCGTATCCGCCTGGAGCTGACCGCGCTCACCGCCGAGGATCCAGGGGCCGTCGTCGGGCCGCTCGTGCGCGCTGAGAGTGCCGCGCTGCTCGATGCGGTAGCCGCGACCACCCTCTCCGGCGCCGATCCGGGCGGGGCGATGGCAGCAAGGCTTGCGGCACTGCAAGGCGCCGAGCGTCTCGCGGCCGATCGCGAACGCACGCTGCCCGAGGCGGCCTGGCGGCACTTCCAGGCACTCTCCGGGCAGCTCGCCGCAGCGGTGCGCAATGCCGGCCGCGCCGAGGCGCAAGGGGCGCGCCGCGCCGCGCTCGAAGACCTGCAGCTGCCGCGCGCATTGCGGCCACAGTCGGCGCTCGCGCTCCTCTTCGCCAGCCTCACGCCCCGCTCGGCCGCGTTTCGCCACGCCGTGCGCAGCGCCGTGTGCTTCACGTTCGCGCTGTGGCTCGGGCGCGTGTTACCGGTCGAGCACGGTTACTGGCTGCCAATGACCGTTGCGATCGTGCTGCGCGCCGACTACGCCGCGACGCTCAACTACGGGGTGCTGCGCATGGCCGGCACCATATTGGGCCTGTTGCTCACCACCGCGCTGATCCACGTGCTACCGCCCGACGCCTGGGTCCGCTTGGCGGTGCTCACGCTGTTGTGCGCCGGGTTCCGGTACTTCGGCGACGTGCACTACGCTGTGGCCGTCGCTTGCCTCACCGGCATGGTGGTGCTGCTGCTGGCGTTCGCCGGGGAGGCACCGGAGCCGACCGTGATCGCCCGATTGACCGACACCGTCCTGGGCAGCGTCGTCGCGCTCACCGCCTACGGGCTCTGGCCGACCTGGGAGAAGGGACGCGCGCGGGAGATGCTGGCGCGTTCGCTGCAGGCGTATGCGGCCTACCTCGCCTCGATGGCCGAAGGCGGCGCGCCGGCGCGGCACGAAGCTCGCCAGGGCGCGCGCGTCGCGCGAATCAATGCGGAGGCGTCGGTGAAGCGCCTGCTCGCCGAGCCGGCCACGCCAGCGCCGCTCGCCGAGCTCGCCCAGTCTTTGCTCACCAACGGCAACCGCCTGGCGCGCGCCATCATGACTCTCGAGGCGCTGATCACTGCCCGCGGCGGCACACCCGGCGGCGCGCCCCTCGAGGCATTCACGCTCGAAAGCGCGGCGGCCCTGCGGGAAGTGGCCGCAGCCCTGCTCGCACGGCGCGCACCGCTCGAGCTGCCGCCGATCCGCGCCTTGCAGCGGCAATTGGCGCGCACCCTGGAGAGTGAGCGCGCCGAGGGGCCGTCCGGAGAGTTGCTCACGATCTGCGACCGCCTGGTCGACAGCATCAACACACTGGCGCACATCGTGGGGCGCACCGCGCCGTCGAACCCCCTTCCACAGGCTGCCTAGGTGGCGGCGCGATCACAGACGCCCGATCTTCCTCAGGCTTCAGCTCTCAGGTGGAGGCGGCCTGCGAGGATCGCTCGCCCCGGCGGCGACGCCCCGAGCCAGAGGCTGGAACGTCCGCGCCGCCACCCTGGCCATTGCCTTTGCCAGCCGCCCGGCCGGCGCCGTTCGTTGAGCGCTCCGGCGCGGACTTCGACCCCACGCCCTGCAAGCCGTGCAGATACCGGCGGAACTCCTTGCCGAGCTCCGGATGGCCCAGGGCGTACTCCACGGTGGCCTGAAGGTAGCCGAGCTTGCTGCCGCAATCATAGCGCTTGCCCTCGAAGCGGTAGGCGTACACCGCCTCCTCGCGCATGAGCGCCGCGATGCCGTCGGTGAGCTGGATCTCGCCGCCCGCGCCCTGTCCGATTTTCTCCAGGTGCTCGAATATCGAGGGCGCGAGCACGTAGCGCCCCACCACGCCCAGGTTGGAAGGGGCCACGGCAGGCTTGGGCTTCTCGACGATGCTGCGCACCCGGCTCGTGGCGGATTTGTCCGCCTCGACCGCCACGATGCCATATTTATCCGTGTCCTGGTGCGGCACGACCTGCACGCCAAGCACGGTGGCGCGCTTCGCCTCGTACACGTCGGCCATCTGCTTCAGGCATGCAACGTCGCTGCGGATCAGGTCATCGGCGAGATGGACGAAGAACGGCTCCGAGCCCACGGCCGGCTGCGCGCACAACACCGCGTGTCCCAACCCCAGCGGCGCCGCCTGGCGGATATAGATGCAGGATGCATACGATGGCAGCACGCTGCGCAGCTGGTTGAGCAGCATGCTCTTGCCCTGACGCTGCAGCAGTTGCTCGAGCTCCTGGTCGGAGTCGAAGTGGTCCTCGATGGCGCGCTTGGACGCCCCGGTGATGAACACCAGGCGAGTCGCCCCGGCGGCGAGGGCCTCTTCCACCGCGTACTGAATGAGCGGCTTGTCGACCACCGGCAGCATCTCCTTCGGACTTGCCTTGGTGGCGGGCAGGAAGCGCGTGCCACGGCCCGCAACCGGGAACACGGCGGTTCGGATGATGGATTTCGTCGGGCTGCGCATCGCACTCTCCTGAATGAGGTATGGTCTTAGTGTAGCGCGCACAAGGGGCCGCTTCGCCAGCGGATTTCCGCGCCCGCCGCGCAATCGGCACGGCGCAGGGCCGGCGTTTTCCCTCACCGACAGGCCCTTTAGCCGATCGCCAGCGCCCCCGGTTTTGCGGCCCACTTGAACACCGCCGGACGCATGCTGTCCCAGGCGCGGCACTTCGGACAACGCCAGTACCAGCCCACGCTGTGCAGGCCGCAGTCCTCGCACAGGTAGCGCCCACCGGTGTCCCCGATGCGATTCAGCAGCACGGCCAGCGACCTCGCTTCCGCGGCCGAGCCGGCGTCGGCATCGAGCGCAAGGTCCGGCAGCCTCATCAACTGCGCGGGCGGCAGCGCCGTGGCCAGCAGCCACGCCAGCTGCCTCGGGCTGATGGAATCCGCGCGCCGCAGGCGCGTCCACAACTCGCCCAGCACCTCGTCCTGCGGGCGCTCCCCCCAGAGCGCGAGCACGCGCGGGATGATCTCGATCGCGAGGTCGGGGGACTCCTCCAGCACCCTCAGATAGAGCGTGAGCGCGCCGTGCAGATCGCCGGTGAGCTCGGCGACGCGCCCGGCGAGCACGTCGGCCCGCGGCAAATCCTCCTGATGGGTGCGCGCCTGGCGCAGCAGCGCGCCCGCCCGGGCGGTGTCCCCCTGTGTGAGCGCCTGCTCGGCGAGCTCGCACAGATAATGCGCCGCCACCCGGCACCGCTCGGACTGCACGTGTGCCGGCAGGGCATGCAGAGTCTTCAGCGCGTTGGCCCAGTCGCCCTGGGCCTCGTAGATGCGCAGCAGGTGATCGAGCGCGGCGTTGCGGTACTCTCTCGAGGCGGACAGCTCCTCGAACAGCCGCTCGGCCCGGTCCATCAGGCCCGCGCCGAGGTAATCCAGCGCCAGCGCGAAGGCGGCTTTGTCGCGCAGCGCGGCCGCCCCCTGCTCGCTCAGGCGCGTGTGAATGGCGATCGCCCGATCGACTTCTCCGCGCCGCCGAAACAGGCTCCCCAGAGCGAACTGGATCTCCGCCGCATCGCCGGTTTCGGCCATGCGCGCGAACACCTCCACCGCATGGTCGAAGCGGTCGTTGATGAGATGATCGAGGCCGATGTAGTAATCACGCGGCAGGCGCACGGTGCGCCGGGTCCCGGTGAGCCGGCCGAGGAGCCAGGCAGCAAGGCCGATCGCCGCGAAGGAGAGCGCGAGCAGGTAGGCGGGCAGCTCGATCACTTTCGGATTATGCGCCAAGCGCAGCCCTTGCGGCGTTCGCCCGCTCGGCCCCTGTCGGGTCGGCGGCAGGATGCCGCGCATGCACGCACGGAGGGGGTGAACACGGACCGAGCCTCGGTACGCCTGGGCAGCAATGGCGCCCATCGCCTGCGGGCGCTCCCTCGGCATGAGGCAGCACACCACCGCGCCCGGCACGGGCAATGGGCCGAGCCCGCGCCGCTCGGCGACGCGACGGAGCGCAGTGCAATGCGCGCGACCATGCGCGAGCCGGCGCGTGTGAACGGCGACAGCGCCCCAGGCGGCGCGCGGAGGAGGACGGGCCGAATCGGCGGGGGCGGGCGAAGGAACCGCTCTGCGGCTCAGCCCCGTATCGGTTGGCCCGCCCCTTCGTTGACCCGCTCGCGCAAGTCCTTGCCCGCCTTGAAATGCGGGACGTGCTTGCCGGAAAGCGCCACGGCCTCCCCGGTCTTGGGGTTGCGCCCCTGGCGGGGGGGGCGGAAATGCAGGCTGAAGCTGCCGAAACCGCGGATCTCGATGCGCTCGCCCTGCGCCAGGGCATCGCTCATGACCTCGAGGATCTGTTTGAGCGCCAGCTCGACATCCTTGGCCGGCAGATGCTTCTGCTTGGCCGCAATGATTTCGATGAGCTCGGACTTGGTCATGTCATGTGGGATACACCGCCGCTTTCCCGAGGGAAAGCGGCGGCGTCGAGGGTTACCCGGGGCTTCCCCGGTGCACTTTCATCTTTGTGCAAGCGGGCCTCAGAGGTCTCCTCCGTCTTCCCGGCCGCGGGCCTGAAGAAGCTCAGCCACGATCCCCGATGTGCTCTTTGAGCAGATCGCCAAGGCTCGTTCCGCTGGATGCCGACTCTGTCGAGCGATAGCTCTGCACCGCCTCGGCCTCCTCATGGGCCTCTTTGGCCTTGATCGACAGCGAGATGGTGCGCGACTTGCGATCCACGCCGGTGAACTTCGCCTCGATCTCCTCGCCCACCTTGAGCACCGCGCGCGCGTCCTCGACCCGGTCGCGGCCGAGCTCGGAGGCGCGCAGCTGGCCTTCGATGCCGTTGCCGAGATCGATGACCGCGCCGCGGGCATCGACTTCCTTGACCATTCCCCTGACGATGGTGCCCTTGGGATTCTCGGCGATGTAGCTCGAGAACGGATCCTTGGCGAGCTGCTTGATGCCCAAGCTGATGCGCTCGCGCTCCGGGTCGATCGACAGCACCATGGCCTCGACCTGCTGGCCCTTCTGAAAGCTCCGTACGGCCTCCTCGCCGGGCATGTCCCAGGAGATATCGGACAGGTGCACCAGGCCGTCGATGTTGCCCTGAAGACCGATGAAGATGCCGAAGTCGGTGATCGACTTGATCTGGCCGCTCACGTGATCGCCGCGGTTGTAGTTCTCGGCGAACTCCTTCCACGGATTGGCCTGGCACTGCTTGAGCCCCAGGGAGATACGGCGGCGGTCCTCGTCGACATCGAGCACCATGACCTCCACTTCCTGGCCGGTGTGCACGACCTTGGCGGGATTGACGTTCTTGTTGGTCCAGTCCATCTCCGAGACGTGCACCAGGCCCTCGACGCCGTCCTCGATCTCCACGAACGCGCCGTAGTCGGCAATGTTGGTGACCTTGCCGAACACGCGGGTGTGCGCCGGATAGCGCCGGGCGATGTTCTCCCAGGGATCGGCGCCGAGCTGCTTCAGCCCGAGGCTCACGCGAGAGCGCTCGCGGTCGAATTTCAGGATCCTCACCTCGATCTCATCACCCACCTTGACGACCTCGGAGGGGTGCTTGACGCGCTTCCATGCCATATCGGTGATGTGCAACAGGCCGTCGATGCCGCCGAGATCGACGAACGCGCCGTAGTCGGTCAGGTTCTTGACCGTACCGCGCACGACCGCGCCTTCCTGAAGATTCTCGAGCAGCGCGTTGCGCTCGGCGGAGAATTCCTGCTCGACCACGGCGCGGCGCGAGACCACGACATTGTTGCGCTTCTGATCGAGCTTGATGACCTTGAACTCGAGCGGCTTGCCCTCGAGATAGGCGGTATCACGCACCGGGCGCACATCGACGAGCGACCCGGGGAGGAACGCGCGCACGTTGTCGATCTCCACGGTGAAGCCGCCCTTGACGCGGCCGGTGATGACGCCGTTGACGATCTCCGACTTGTTAAATGCGTCCTCGAGCCGCGTCCAGGTGCGCGCGCGCTTGGCCTTCTCGCGCGACAGACGCGTCTCGCCGGTGCCATCCTCCACGGAATCGAGGGCGACCTCGACCTCGTCGCCGGCCTTGACCTCGACCTCCCCGCGCTCGTTCTTGAACTGCTCGAGGGGAATGACCGCCTCGGACTTCAGGCCCACGTTGACGACCACCACGTCGGGGGTGACGTCCACGACCAGCCCGGTGAGGATCATGCCGGGGCGGATGCGTTGATTGGCGAGACTCTGCTCGAAGAGCTGTGCGAAACTTTCTGTCATACCTTCACTCGCACGGTCCGTGAGGAGCCGTGCACTTCACTGGCGCCTTGCTTCCTGCGGCCCAGGCAGATACAAACATGGCGCGCGGATCCTTCCCGCGCGCCGACCGGAAAATCTTCAGCGAGACCGGTTTCCCGGGATAA